>JACKJU010000017.1 GCA_020637805.1 Nitratireductor sp.
GGCATGCGATTGTCGAACGAGGCTACCCTCGTGAGTGCCGTCTCGATTGCCCGGCAGGTCAGCCCGCAGCCCGTCACGCCACTGTAAATCCAGGTGCAGCATCCTGCCCCGAATTCCATCGCCGCTCACGAAAACTGGTTTGGTTGTCCCGTTCGGTTCGGCGCAAACCTGGATGCGATCCTGTTCTCGCGAGAGACGCTGGCACAACCGAACATCCTCGGGGATGAAGGAATTTCGCGTTACCTGATTTCGCACCTCGATGCCGAATTGGCAGAGATTGCCGAGGCAGTTCCGCTCGTCGCCCAGACAAGAGATGCCATTGCGCAGTCGCTGAGCGAAGGTGCCCCAAATATGGAGAAGATCGCGCGCAGCCTCGGTTTCAGTGCCCGGTCTTTCCATCGTCGCCTCTCCGAGCATGGAATGAGCTTTCAGACGCTGACCGAGGAAACCCGCAGGCAATTGGCCGAGGGGCTCTTGCGCGATGAACAGCACACGCTAGCCGAGATCGCCTTCCTGACGGGGTTTTCCGAGCAGAGCTCCTTCACCCGGGCATTCAAGCGGTGGCTGGGTACGACACCTGCGAGCTATCGCAGGGATTACCTGCACAAATAAGGCATATTTGGCGGCAGCGGACAAAGGACTGGCATCGCCGGTCAATACCACACTTGCGGGTGTCGGCTATTCCCTGGTCATCATTCGAAACAGGGAGACGCAAAAATGCAATCAAAACCCATTCTCGTTATCGGAGCTACCGGCAAGACCGGGAGCCGTGTCGCCAGCAAATTGGAAGCCAAGGGCCTGCCCGTCCGCCGCGGCTCGCGCAGTTCCAAAACGCCCTTCGATTGGGAAGCGCCCGAAACCTGGGCCCCGGCTCTAAGCGGCATCAGCGCTGCTTACGTAACCTATTTCCCCGATCTGGCCTTTCCCGGCGCCGTCGACAAGCTTGAATCGCTTTGCGAGACCGCACGGGACAGCGGTGTTGAACACCTCGTGCTGTTATCGGGCCGCGGCGAACATCACGCCAGGCTCGGTGAGGATGTCGTGCGCAACTCGGGCCTGGATTTTACCATTGTCCGCGCCGCATGGTTTGCGCAGAACTTCTCCGAAGGTTACCTGCGCACCCCGATCCTCGCAGGCGTGCTGCCCATGCCCGGTGGTGACATCGCGGAGCCGATCATTGATATCGACGACATTGCCGATGTCGCTGTCGCAGCGCTGACCGGCGAAGGTCACAAGGGCGAACTCTACGAAGTGACAGGCCCTCGGCTGATGACGTTCGCCGACATGGCGCAGGAATTGTCCTCGGCCATCGGCAGCCCGATCCGGCACATTCCGATCAGTTTCGAGGATTTCCATGCCGAGATCGCCAAGGCCGGCGGCGAGTTCGTTGCGGACGTCTTCACGGCGATCGCACGCGAGACGCTCGACGGACGCAACGCTCATGTCAGCGATGGCGTGATGCGTGCCCTCGGCCGGGAGCCGCGCGATTTCACCGAATTCGCGAGAAACGCCACCAAGTCAGGCGCGTGGTCCGCCGCCGCGTGACCTCCATGGCTTTTCAAACACGGAAAGGACACCCCATGAAACTTCTGCAGAAGATCGCGCTTGGCATTTCGGGGGTCACAGCGCTTGGTATCGGCGCATTCATCTTGGCTGCCCCGCACGCCTTTTACGCAAGCTATGGCATCATGCCGGGATCTGATCCCAGCCTCCTGAGCGAGTTGCGGGCGCCCGGTTCGGGACTTGCCGTTCTCGGTGCCATCATGCTGACCGGCATGTTCCGGAAAGCATTACGCCAGACAGCCATGATTGCCGCGCTGGCCGTCTTTCTTGCCTTCCCGGCAGGCCGCGTTGTCAGCATGGTCGCGGATGGAATGCCGTCGAGCGGCATCATCGGCGCGCTGGTTCTGGAACTCGCCATCGCCGTGCTGTGCCTCATTGCCTTCCGGCCGGTCACACGCCGCGAATTATCCGGACGCGTGGCCTATTGACCGATGACGATGGGTCGGGACTGGCCATTCGACCCGACCCAGCTTCCATTGAAAGGAGTACTACCATGTCACCCTCCATCTTCATCCTGATGCAATTCGCCGTCCTCGCCTATGCACTGGTTGCCGGTGTCTTCCTGGCTTTCTCGGACTTCATCATGCGTTCGCTGTCGCTCACTGGCGGCAATGGCGGAGTGGAAGCCATGCAGGTGATTAACCGCGAAGTGTTCCGTTGGGTCTTCATGGCCTTGTTCCTGGGCATGGCGGCCGTGTCACTATTCTTCGTCTATTATGGCGCAAAGAACCTGAACGATCCGGCAGGTGCCTGGATCCTTCTCGCCGGGATCATTTACCTGATCGGATGCTTCGGAGTTACCGTATTCTTCAACGTGCCGATGAATGAGGCATTGGCCGGTATGGACCTGTCAAAGAGCGTGACTGTAAACGGCGGAGCAATACTCGGCCACGGTAGCGGCGTCGTTGTGGTGTCGCGGGCGGCATAAAAGTCGTCCACTTTTGCCCTTTCGGTTTTCGGGAGGGCTTGGGGATATACACCGTGGATTTGTATTTGAAGGTGCGTCAGGCTCATTTCCAAGATGGCTTGAGCGGACGCCAGATTGCCCGGGATTTTGGGATCAGCCGGGACAGCGTTGCGAAGATGTTGGCTTATTCGGAGCCGCCGGGGTATCGGCGGACTGCACCGATCCGCAAGCCGAAGCTTGACCTGTACACAGATCAGATTGACCAGTGGCTTGCGGAGGACACGGCCCGGCCGCGCAAGCAGCGCCATACCGCGAAGCGCATCTTCGAGCGGTTGCGCGATGAGTGCGGCTTTGATGGCGGATATACGATCGTCAAGGATTACATCCGGTCCAGGAAGCGCTCCGGCAAGGAGATGTTTGTTCCGCTGAGCCATCCGCCCGGGCATGCGCAGGCGGATTTTGGTGAAGCGCTGGCTGTGATCGGCGGTGTCGAGCAGAAAGCACACTTCTTCGCCTTTGATCTGCCGCAGAGCGATGCGTGCTACATCCGGGCCTATCCCGCCGCGACCACCGAGGCGTGGCTTGATGGGCATGTGCATGCCTTTGCGTTTTTTGGCGCGGTGCCGCAGTCGATCCTGTATGACAATGACCGGTGCCTGGTAGCCAGGATCATGCCGGATGGCACTCGCAACCGCACGCAGCGATTCAGTGCGATGCTGTCGCATTATGTGGTCCGGGATCGCTATGGCCGCCCCGGCAAGGGCAACGACAAAGGCGCTGTGGAGGGTCTGGTTGGTTATGGGCGGCGCAACTTCATGGTGCCGATCCCGTCGTTTCCGGACTGGGACGCATTCAACGCTCACCTGGAAGAGCAATGCCGCAAGCGCCAGGACGATGTTCTGCGCGGCCACAAGGCCAGCATCGGCGAACGGCTGCAGGCCGATCTGGCGGCGATGCGGGATTTGCCCGCGCCCCCCTTCGAGGCCTGCGATCTGCAAAGCGGCCAGGTCACATCGACATCGGTGGTGCGCTATCGCGGCAACGACTACTCGGTGCCGGTCGCCTATGGCTACCGCGCGGTCTGGATCAAGGGCTTCGTGACCCGCGTGGTCATCGGTTGCGCTGCCGAGGTGATTGCCGATCATGCCCGATCCTACGACAGCGGCGACATGGTGTTCGATCCGCTGCATTACCTGCCGCTGATCGAGCGCAAGATCATGGCCCTCGATCAGGCCGCGCCTTTGCAAGGCTGGGAACTGCCTGACGCCTTCGCCACGCTGCGGCGCTTACTGGAAGCCCGGCAAGGCAAGGCTGGCAAGCGTGAGTATGTGCAGGTCCTGCGCCTGCTGGAACGCTTCGAGGCCGAAGTGCTGCATCTTGCCGTCAAAGACGCCCTGCGAATGGGGGCGGTCAGCTTCGATGCGATCAAGCACCTGGTCTTGTGCCGGGTCGAGCGAAGGCCCCCGAGGCTGGATCTGGATGTCTATCCCTTCCTGCCCAGGACCAACATCGCCACCACCTCCGCCGCATCCTACATGAGCCTGCTGGCAGGAGGTGAGGCATGACCGACACCCCGGAACTGCTGCTGGCCCACCACCTCAAGACTCTGCGCCTGCCCACCTTCTTGCGCGAGCATGATAAGCAGGCCCGCATCTGCGCCGCCGAGGGCGTGGATCATGTGCGTTACTTGGCCCGGCTCACGGAGTTGGAACTGATCGACCGGGAACGCCGCGTGGTCGAGCGGCGGATCAAGGCGGCCAAGTTCCCGGCGGTCAAAAGTTTGGACAGCTTCGACTTCAAGGCCATCCCCAGTCTGAACAAAATGATGGTGCTGGACCTGGCGCGCTGCGAGTGGATCGAGCGCAAAGAGAATGTAATTGCGCTCGGGCCGTCCGGCACCGGCAAGACCCATGTCGCCCTCGGCCTGGGCCTGGCTGCTTGCCAAAAGGGACTACCCGTCGCCTTCGTCACCGCCGCCGCCCTTGTGCATGAGATGATGGAGGCACGCGACGAAAAGCGCCTGCTGCAGCTTCAGCGCAAACTGGCCAAGGTAAAGCTACTGATCATTGACGAGCTGGGCTTTGTCCCCTTGAGCAAAACTGGCGCCGAGCTTCTGTTCGAACTGATCTCACAGCGTTACGAACGCGGCTCGACCCTTATCACTTCCAACCTGCCCTTCGAGGAATGGACCGAAACCTTCGGAACCGAACGCTTGACCGGTGCCCTCCTGGACAGGCTGACCCACCACGTCAATATCCTGGAAATGAACGGCGAAAGCTATCGGCTCAACCAAAGCCGAGCCCGCCTAGTCAGCGCCCAAAACTGAAACTCAAAGAATTGGCCTGACGGCCAATGCGCCTTGGACCGTGCTTGCTATTTGAGAGCCGCTCGCTCCAAGGCGCGCACCCCAAACTGGCCGACTTTTGCTCCGCCCCAGTGGTCGGGTTTTGTTCCGCCGTTGACACTTTTCCCTCGTGCGATGGAACGGTGGTAATTGTCGAAGTTCAGCGGTGTAAGTTCGACATTGCGGGATTCAAAATAGTTGAGCGCGTCAGCTTTGGCTTTGTCGCCATATACTTCTTGCGTTGCGTATCGGAAGCATGCCGCTATATGGTCGATGAACTTCTCGGTGAATTTTCGCTCTTCAAGGAGCTTTCTGCCAAGGCATTTCTGGCCGAAGGTGAAGCGATAGGCGCCATGTTCAGCGAGCAAATTGTAGGCGCAGCCCATGGCGAGATCAGCGACCACCTCGTCGGGATCGAGATGGTCGCCCATCCGGATGTTGCTTGCGCGGATGCGCTCGGCCTTTTCATGCTTGCTCGCTGCGGCCCGCGAAACGATGTCGCGCACCTGATCGGTTGATAGAAACTCGATCGTTTCACTCATGACCAACTCCTGAAACTCCAAACTCATTCTCGCAGCCATGCGGACCGCTTCAGTATGGTCACGTGTCTTGAGCGAAACACTCAGAAATCGGGGTTGTTCACTGTTTTTCGCGGATTTTGCGGGGATTCTTGCCCGCCAGTACCAAGTGTAGCCACGTTGGACGAGGTGTTTTTGGTTTTTCATGTCGCTTTTCAGCGGCAGCTAAGGGCAGGGGAAGCGTCATGAATTGACGGGTCAATCTCCTGTTTTGAGGCTGTTTCGCCCTTCGATTTTGCGCCGCTCTCCCTTGTGTCACGGCGGCTTTTGGCCGGTCCGTGTACAGTTTTGTGTACAGTTTTGTGCACAAACGGGGAAAATCGCGATTCGGGAGTGTTTTGTGTTGAAAAACAAACCCAAAATTTTTAATGTATTTCAATGAGATAGGGCAGATCATGCCAAAAAG
>JACKJU010000018.1 GCA_020637805.1 Nitratireductor sp.
CAATGTGCGTCCGCCCAACCAGTACAACCACGCATCCGGATCCGGCTATCTGGCCGTTCGCAACGGTCCCGGCACGAAATTCCGGCAGACAGGTGAAGTCTACCTAGGAGACGAGGTAGCCGTGTGGGACCGCAAGGGCAACTGGTACGAGATCAAGTGCTATGGCGGCGGCTGCATGAACCCGTTCTGGGGACCGGCTGAGCCGCAGGGCTGGGTTTCCGGCGACCATCTTTCGGTTGGTGGCGTCTGCCCGTAACGGACACGCACCCGGCAGAGATGGCATTGTCGGCAGTGACATGAAAAAGCCCCCGGTTTCAACGCCGGGGGCTCATTTTTTATACTGGCAATTATCTGCCCAGCGATTACTTGAACTTGCGGATCTCGCCGGATTTCAGGCGCGACCAGTAGCTGTTCAACTCGTTCTTGACGATCGGCATCAGCAGGTAGAGGCCGATGATGTTGACGACCGCCATGGCGAAGATTGCCGCGTCGGAGAAGTCGATGACCGGACCGAGATTTGCTGCTGCACCGATGATCACGAAGATGCAGAAGATCACCTTGAAGGTCAGTTCCTTGGACTTGCCCTCGCCGAACAGGTAGGTCCAGGCCTTCAGGCCGTAGTAGGACCACGAGATCATGGTGGAGAAAGCAAACAGGATCACCGCCACCGCCAGGACATAGGGGAACCAGCTGAACGCGCTGCCGAAGGCTGCGGAGGTCAGCCCCACACCCGATGCACCCGTAACAGTAACGATCGCGCCGTTCTCGACGATGTATTTGCCGGTTGCCGGATCGAATGAAAGCTGCTGGGTGATGATGATCACCAGTGCCGTCATGGTGCAGATCACGACCGTGTCGATGAACGGTTCGAGCAGCGAGACGAATCCCTCGGTAATCGGCTCCTTGGTACGGACTGCGGAGTGCGCGATCGCCGCCGAACCGACGCCTGCCTCGTTGGAGAATGCTGCACGCTTGAAGCCCTGGATGAGGGCACCTGCCATGCCGCCTGCAACGCCGAGACCGGTAAAGGCACCTGCGAAGATCTGGCCGAATGCCCAGCCGATCTTGTCAGCATTCATCAGGATGATGACCAGCGCCGAAGCCACGTAGAGGATGCCCATGAAGGGAACAACCTTTTCGGTGACGCGGGCGATGGACTTCAGTCCGCCGACGATCACGGCAAAGACGATGACCGCGAAAATCACGCCCGTGATCCAGCCCGGATAATCGCCGATAATTCCAGCGAGCTGCTGGTGCGCCTGGTTTGACTGGAACATGTTGCCGCCACCAAACGCGCCAAGGATGCAGAAGATGGAGAACAGGATTGCAAGCGCCCTGCCGCCGGGCAGGCCACGTTCGGCAAAGCCCTTCGTCAGGTAGTACATGGGGCCGCCCGAAACGGTGCCGTCGGCATATTCGTTGCGGTATTTGACGCCAAGCGTACACTCCGTGAACTTCGATGCCATGCCCATGAGGCCGGCAAGGATCATCCAGAAGGTTGCGCCTGGCCCGCCAATGCCAATGGCAACGGCGACACCGGCGATGTTGCCGAGACCGACCGTTCCCGAAAGCGCTGTCGCCAATGCCTGGAAGTGGCTGACCTCGCCCGCATCGTTGGGATCGGAGTAGTCACCCTTCACCAGCGCAATCGAATGCGGGAAGGCGCGGAACTGGATGAAGACGAAGTAGAAGGTGAAAATCGTCGCCGCGACGACGAGCCAGGCCACGATCCACGGAAAGCTGGTTCCCGGAAACGGGCTGAAGATGAAGTTGACGAACCAGCCGGTTGCCCCGGAAAACACCTGGTTCACGGTTTCGTCGAAGGACTGTGCGTAGGCGCCATTGGCGGATACAGCAATCCCTGCCGCAGCAAGTGCTGCGCGTTGCTTGATCTTTGTCATGTTATTTCCCCTTCGCTCTCTTACGGCACAATCGTGCAGGGTACGGGCGCGGATTGCGCAAGTGTGCCGGCGACCGAGCCGAACACGCGGGCGGCAATGCCGCCACCGGTACGGCCGATGAATATCTGGCTGGCGCCGCTATCCTTTGCCACCGAGCAAAGAATGTCGGTTACATTGCCGTACTTGATCACGGTTTCGACCTTGAGGCCCGATGCATCCAGCTTCTTGACGAGCGGTTCGATGACAGCTTTCTCGGCGCGGGCAAGTTCATCCTTGCGGCGCGCGTGACGTTCCTCGATCTCCTCGGGCGTGAGGAAAGAGTAGGGCGACCATTCAAGCACATGGGCAACGATGATCGCGGCTCCGCTGGCCTTGGCCTGTTCGATCGCGAATTCCACGGCTCGCGCGGATTCCGCGCTGCCGTCATATCCGATGACGTATTTGCTGGACATTCATCCCTCCTTTTTCATGTGCACCGGGATCATTCCGGCAGCACAGTCAAAGCGTAGCTTCAGTGCCGCAAAAAAACTTCCCTAATTTTGTTGTAATTCGGAAAATTTCCGGAAATGATCGAGTATTACTCGGTAACAGAGGCAAAATTTCCGATGGATAGATTGGATTACAGGATACTTTCCATACTTCAAAAGGACGGGCAGATATCCATGTCGGCACTTTCCCAGCAGGTCGGCCTGTCGCTTTCCGCCTGTCACAGGCGGGTCAAGTTGCTTGAATCGGAAGGTGTGATTTCCAGCTATGCGGCACGGCTCAACCGCAAGGCGCTGGGACTGGAGATCCAGGTTTTCATGGAGATCAAGCTGGTGTCGCAGCGCCGGGAGGACACCGCCGCCTTCGAGGAGGCGATATCGAATATGCCGGAAATCCTGGAATGCCACATGATATCGGGCGATTTCGACTATCTCGTCCGGGTCGCAGCGAGGAACACAGGCGACTATGAAACGCTCTACCGCGAAAGGCTTTCCTCGCTGCCCTCGGTCTCGCAGATGAAGACGCTTTTGAGCCTGTCTACAGTCAAGGAATTTCGCGGCTTTCACATCACCTGAACGCCACGATCCTGAACGCCTTGGCCCTGAATGGCCGGAACAATGCTGCAGGCGCTGGCATCACTTGCTGCGCCCGGCTTCCTCCCACAGCGCCTCGCGCAGCTTCTGCAATTCGTCGCGATAGCGCTCTGCATCGCCAAAATCGGCGAAACGCGGGTAGCGTCCGTGGGCGCCTGAAACCTTCGACGCATGCTTGATCGGGCACCAGTACTGCTCGGTGCGGGCGGCGATTTCCACGGCATAGGCATAGACGCCGTTCGAATAGCCGCAATAGATGCAGTTCAGCTTTTCGATCGCGTTCAGATAGGCCAGCGCCTGGCGGTCGACCACCACGTAGTCGAAACGCCGGACCCGCGCGATGCCGTAGGCCCGGAAACAGATGTGCTGGTAGAGGGTTACGCTCAGGTCGAGCAGCGCGGTCGGCACGATCATCGCGTAGATCACCGGCGCGGTGAGAACCGTCATCGGCCGGGCACGGGCAAGAAATTCGGAAAGGCGGATGCGGAACCGGCGCTGCTGCCTGCGCGCCTCGGCCTCGAAGACCACCTTGCGGCGTTCGAGCCGGTAGCGGAATTCCTTGCGGCGCGCCTCGAAGACCTCCTCCATGTCCTTCTCGAGCGCGTCGATACGCTGGACCAGTTCCTCGATCGATGTGAGAGCCATCGGAAATCACCGCCTTCATTGCCTGAAACAACGGTTGCTTCTAGCACGAACCGATTGGGAGGCGAAGCGCGCGACTACGGCAGTCAAAAAACGGACGGACAGTTGCCGTCAGCGTTCCACCCGCACGCGGAAAGCGTTGCCCGGTGCTGTCTCGACCTCGCGCCACGGCCCGTATTCCTCCGTCCCCGGCGGATCGTCCGGCAGTCCGAGTTCCACCGTGATGCGGTCGTCGTGATAGGGCGCGCGCCAGAACTGGAACACCCGGCCCTTTTCGCGCCAGCGGATTTCCCCGGCAAAGCGCAGGATCGTGTGGCCGTCCTCGTCGCGGGCACGCGGCTCGTCCCACCATGTCGACAGCGTCCAGTCGCGCCAGGTGGAACGCATCATATGGCGGAATACGCGGTCCACGTGCTGATGGGGAAAGGTTTCGGGAATGCGCCACTCCACATGCAACACGGGTTCCTTTCCTGCTTCATAGGGGTTGCCGTCAGTGAGCTCCTGGATGGCAAACCAGCCGCCAACGGAAAGCGCGGCCACAAGCGTGATGCCGTATCCGGCAGCGGCGGCACTGCGGCCATCCATGCGCGGCACGAATTTCAGGGCAAGGATAACGCCAACAATTGCACCGGCAACCGCGCCAGCCGGAACCAGGCCCGCAGCGCCCATGGCAAGTCCGCCATTGATGTTGCTGGAACCGGTCAGAAATCCAAGGCCGATGATGCCGAAGAAAATGACGACCGCGCCGATTGCGGCGGCGATGACGGCCATTTGCAGGGCCAAAAGGATGCGGGCGAGAAAAATCATGCCCCGCTTTTACCGGCTGCGCCGATCCGGCGGTGTGCAATTGCGCACCATTTGCAGCAATACCCGCTCCAAAAGGCATGTGCAGGCAAAGATTTCCCCTTTGCGTTTCGCCTCGCTGCATCTATATCCGCACGCATGAGCAAATCCATCTATCCCGGCCGTGACAACATCCGCAACTTCTCCATCGTCGCCCATATCGACCATGGGAAGTCGACGCTTGCCGACCGCCTGATCCAGGCCACCGGCTCGCTCGAAGAACGCGAGATGAAGGAACAGGTGCTCGATTCCATGGATATCGAGCGCGAGCGCGGCATCACCATCAAGGCCAACACGGTGCGCCTCGAGTACGATGCCAAGGACGGCCAGCACTACGTGCTGAACCTGATCGACACGCCGGGCCATGTCGACTTCGCCTACGAGGTATCGCGCTCGCTTTCGGCCTGCGAAGGTTCGCTCCTCGTCGTCGACGCCTCGCAGGGCGTGGAAGCCCAGACGCTGGCCAATGTCTACCAGGCCATCGACAACGACCACGAGATCGTCACCGTCCTCAACAAGATCGACCTGCCGGCCGCCGAACCCGAGCGCATCAAGGAACAGATCGAGGAGGTCATCGGCCTCGACGCCTCCGAGGCGGTTGAGATTTCGGCCAAGACCGGCCTTGGCATCCCGGACGTGCTGGAAGCCATCGTCAAGCGCCTGCCGCCGCCCAAGGAAGGCGACCCGGACAAGCCGCTGAAAGCGCTGCTGGTCGATTCGTGGTACGATGCCTATCTCGGCGTCATCGTGCTGGTGCGCGTCATCGACGGCATCCTCAAGAAGGGCCAGACCATCCGCATGATGGGCACGGACGCCAAGTACCCGGTCGAGCGCGTTGGCGTGATCACGCCGAAAATGGTGCAGACCGGCGAATTGCGCCCCGGCGAGATCGGCTTCATCACCGCCTCGATCAAGGAGGTGGCCGATACCCGCGTGGGCGACACGATCACCGAGGACAAGCGCCCCTGCGACAAGGCGCTGCCGGGCTTCAAGCCGGCCCAGCCGGTCGTCTTCTGCGGCCTGTTCCCGGTCGATGCCGCCGACTTCGAGGACCTGCGCGCCGCCATGGGCAAGCTGCGCCTCAACGACGCCTCGTTCTCCTTCGAGATGGAAACTTCCGCGGCGCTCGGCTTCGGCTTCCGCTGCGGGTTCCTGGGCCTTCTGCACCTTGAAATCATCCAGGAGCGGCTCGAACGCGAATTCGACCTCGAACTGATC
>JACKJU010000019.1 GCA_020637805.1 Nitratireductor sp.
AACTGAATGGCCAGTCACTCCGCAAGACGAAAACAAACGGTGACGGCAACGCCGAAAACTGATAGCGAAATGTTCACGCCTCAACGCGGCGCACCACAGGTGGGCGGATAGCCCGGTTTGGGTGGGCGGATGCCAGCGGAACAAGTGGGCGGATCAATCGGAATACGCAAATGCGCAGGCGCGCCGCAATTCACAATTGATTTTGCTCAATCGCAGTTGCTGTGGGAACAATCTCTAGATCGCCGGGATTTGGAATTTTCGGCCTTTCATCCCTGTGTCCGGCTGGTTTCGCCAACGGGATTATGCAACGCAATCGGTACTTTGTATCCGATCGCTGCAGGAGGCGGCGCCTAATTTGCGCTGCATCCTTTTAGTTGAGGCGATGGACCCTTGCATAACAATGGTCAATGACGGACGGAGAGCTGCCAATCACTACATGCTGCACGAATGACTGAAATGGGCCGGATTTACAACGCTCACTCCGGGCGGGTTCTGGACATTTGCCGCGCGTGCGAAGATTTATTTGCATTTCCTGCAAGCAGCCCTTCGATGGCAGTTGGCAGGATTGGTTCTCAAGCATATCCACGATGTTATCGCATCGTTCATTGAAACCTGCTGAAGGGGCAACTGTTACCGGATGTCATCATTTCGAAACCGGTAGACCCGGCGTTCGATCAGCTTCTTGCCTATTGCGTCGGCGGTAAATGCCGCATCTATGATCCGTAATTCGAAATAGCACGCCGAGGCGCATGCCAGCGTGTCCGGTGTTCATCGGGTTTGTTCCCTACACCTAAGCGTCAGTGCGCCCGAAAACGCATCGGACTTTCAAGGTCACGACCTAGATCCGCTTTCCGCTTTGCGCATCGAACACTGAAACCTTTCGCAGATCGATGGCCAGCGGCAGGGTATCGCCTGTGCGTACCCGATGTTCCGGAGAAAGGCGCACGGTGATCGTCACATTCCCGATTTTGCAGATAGCCATTGTATCCGAACCAAGTGGCTCGACGACTTCGACGGCAGCTGGCATTCCTGCCTCCTTATCGGTGAGATGGAAGCCTTCAGGCCGGATCCCAACCAGGATCTGTTGGCCGCGCGGTGCATCAATTGGTTCGAGCAGTAGTTCTGACCGGCCGGCAATATTCACGGACCGGCCGTCCCCCTCGACGATCCCGGGAAGCATGTTCATTTGCGGCGAACCGATAAACTCCGCCACGAAGCGCGATTGGGGCTGTTCATACAGTTCGATGGGAGAACCTTGCTGGATGAGCCTACCGTCCTTGAGAATGACTGCGCGATCTGCAAGCGTCAGAGCTTCCACCTGGTCATGCGTCACATAGACCGTCGTACGGCCGAACAATGCGTGCAACCGCTTGATCTGGGTACGCATCTCGACACGCAGCTTTGCATCAAGATTGGAAAGCGGTTCGTCAAAAAGAAAGACCTGGGGCCGGCGAACGATTGCGCGTCCCATCGCCACCCGCTGGCGCTGCCCTCCCGAGAGTTCGGAAGGCCTGCGTTCGAGCAATGGCTCGATCTGCAGAGTCTGCGCAGCTTCCCGGGTCCGTGAGTTGATCTCATCTGGTGGCACGCCGCGCATTTTCAGGCCGAAGCCGATATTCTGGCTGACGGTCATGTGGGGGTATAGCGCGTAATCCTGGAAGACCATGGCAACATCGCGCTCGCGCGGCGGCACACTGTTCACGATCTTGCCGCCAATCCTGATCGTGCCGGCAGAAATTTCCTCCAGGCCGGCAATCATACGCAGCAAAGTGGACTTGCCACACCCGGAAGGGCCGACAAAAGCCACGAACTCGCCATCTGCGATTTCAAGATCGACGCCATGGATCGCCCGCACAACGCCGTAATCCTTGATGACGCCGGAAAGGCTGATGCTGGCCATGTGGATTTCCCTGCTTGGTCAATTTGCTGTTTGGACTTGCAAGATTGAACGGTATCTGTTCAATTATCGATAATGATAACGATAACGATAATCAAGCAAAGATGGCAGTAGAGAATTTTCACGTACCTCCCGCGAGGCCCGTTCTGCAGTTGGCTACAGGTGCGCGGCGCAGTCAGGCCATTCATTCGGCGCTCCAGCGCGAAATCGTGATGGGCGAACTGGCTCCGCGTGCCGTTTTGCGCGAGCTTGAGCTTGTTGAACGTTTCGGGGTCAGCCAAGGTACGGTGCGCGAGGCCTTGTTGTCGCTTCAGGAGGAAGGCCTCGTTCTCCGCCAGCCGCATCGCGGTACTTCCGTTGCCGATTGCCGGGCCGATGATGCCGAGGAGCTGATCCGCATCCGGCACGACATAGAATGCCGGGGCGTCCGCCGTGCCATGGCAAGAGCAGGGCGGAAGATGGCGGAGCCGCTGGCGCGAGAGCTGGATGCCATGCGCATCGCTGCAGCAGCAGGCGATGAATACGCCCTGTCCGTTCACGACCGGTCCTTCCATATGCGCCTGTATGCCTTTGCCGACCTGCCGCCTGTCGAACCGGTTCTGTCACGGGCATTGGTGCATGTGCACAGATTCAAGATCCTGCACCCGGCGCAGGGGCGCGATTTGATGGAAACAGCAAATCGTCATCAGGGCATTGTCGATGCCATTGCAGACGGCAATGCAGACCTCGCTGCATCGGCGCTGGCACATCATGTCATGACGATTGTCGATCTCGGGCCGAGGATCGTTGGCGAAGAGGCGCAGGGCAAATGAAGCAGCCGGTTCCCTCCAAGGCCATGCAGGAAACTCTCGAACGGCTCGCAGTCGAGGATGCCGGTCTTCCCGATCCGACGACCATGGATCCGGAAACAGGAAGGTTGCAGGCGGCGAGGGCAAATCGCAGGTGGAATGAGGTTGCTGATTTGTCCGCGAGAGTGTCGGTTGAGAGATTGACCATAACAGGTGGCAACGGTCAGCCTGCGGCTTGCAGGCTCTACCGGCCATTTGATGCCGGCCCGGAGGGGGCTGTTCTGCATATCCACGGCGGCGGCTGGGCATTTTGCGATCTGGATACGCATGAGCGTGCCTCACGGATGCTGGCTCTGGCATGCCGTGTGCCGGTATTGTCATGCAAGTACCGGCAGGCACCCGAAAATCCATTCCCTAGCGGTCTTGACGATTGCCGCGCTGCTTGGGCGGCACTGGCTGGAGGATTTCAAGGATTGAAAGGTCCGTTTGCCATTGCCGGCGACAGCGCCGGAGCCAATCTCGCTATTGCGGTGATGCTTGCGCAAGCTGCCCGCGGCGAACGGTTACCTGATGCCGGCTTGCTGTTCTATGGCGTCTATGGCGCAAATTTCGAAACGCCATCCTATGTGGCACACGCAGACGGGCCAGGGCTGACGCGCGCGAAGATGATGCGGTACTGGAACTGGTATGCGGGTCCGGAATTGCGCGACGATCCGCTGGCCGTACCGCTCGCGGCAAGTGATGAACAACTAGCCGGCCTGCCGCCGCTTTATATTTCGGCGGCTGCAGTCGATGTCCTGCGATCCGACAGCGAAGCACTGTTTGCCCGCCTCAAGGCACTGGGCCGCAGCGATCACTACCGGCTGCATGACGGTGTGGTCCACGGTTTCATGCAAATGAGCAGTGAGCTCGAAGAAGCGCGTCTGGCTTTTGACCATGCAGGAGAAGCGTTTCGCGCGCTTTGCCGCCTGGGCACCGCAAATCATCGTAAGAAGGAGGATGCATGATGAAACAGATAACAAAACTCATGGCGCTCGGCCTTGCCGGCGCCACCATGCTGACCGCGTTCAGCGCTTCTGCTGAAACGGTACGGTTCTGGTATCATTTCGACAATGCCGACAATCCCATGACGGCCTTGGTCGAGAAGTTCCAGGCTGAAAATCCCGGCATTACCGTCGAGGCCGAAAACGTTCCGTGGAACAGCTATTATGATCAGTTGTACACCGCGATTGCTGCTGGAAACGGCCCGGATGCCGCGATGGTGAAGCTCAATGCGCAACCACGCCTTCTGGAAATGGGTGCGCTTGAGCCAATCGACGACCAGATATCGAACTGGTCCGGGCGCGAAGACGTCCAGGCTAACCTGTATGACCTGACCAAGGCTGCAGACGGCAAGCAGTATTACCTGCCGGTGCAGTATGTGGTCCTCTATCTTTACTATCGCACCGACTACTTTCAGGAGGCGGGACTACAGCCGCCAAAGACCTGTGACGAGTTTCGCAATGCTGCAAAGGCGCTGACGAAGGATACCAATGGCGACGGGCAACCGGACGTCTACGGATTCGGGTTCCGCGGTGGCAAGGGCGGGCACGATCACTGGGCGACGTTTACGCTGTCGCGTGAAGGTGTCGGATTCGGCAAGGGAGAACTCACCTCGGAAGCCGGAGTGGCCGGTACACAATTCGTGGTCGATCTCTTCCGCGAAGACAAGGTCTTCCCGCCGTCCGCGCCGAATGATGGTTTCAAGGAGATCATTGGTGGTTTTCAGGCTGGCGTCACGGCCATGACCATTCACCATATCGGCTCTTCGAAGGGTATGGTGGAAGCTCTTGGCGACAAGGTGTCTGCCGTGCCGGTGCCCGAATGTGGCGGCGGTCACTGGACCGCCTTTGGAGACGAGAGCACTGCGGTGTTTTCTGCAGCCAAGGACAAGGATGCCGCATGGAAATGGATCAGCTTCCTTTCGACTGCAGGCAACAATGCCGAGTTCAACAAGGCTACCGGTCAGCTGCCGGTGACCAAGACCGATTCCGCAAGCTGGAATCTGCATGAGAAACGCTTTGTGGATGCGACGGTGGAATCACTACCGTTTGCCAAGCTGCTGCCCAATGTCTCTGAAACGGCGGATTTCACCAACACCGTGTGGCCGATATCCATGCAACGTGCACTGACCGGCGAAATCACTGCAGCCGAGATGAATGCCGAGATAGACAAGCTTTACAACAAGTAAGGCAAATACGGGTCGCCGCAAGGCGGCCCGTTCGCCCGGGATACTTCCATTGACCATCGAAGCAGCATCGCCCGTCCCTCTTGCGCGCCGCATACTTCCCTACGCCATGTTGTCACCTGCGGTGCTCGTGACACTGGCGATCGTCTTCATGCCGATGCTGCAGGCGGTGTGGATGAGCTTTCACGAATATGTCCTGTTCAGGCCGAAAAACTTCGATTTCATCGGGCTCGACAATTTTATTGCCGCGCTTTCCGATGAGGTCTTCTGGATATCGCTCAGACATACCGTGGTCTGGATTGCACTTACGGTTCCCGCACAGCTTCTGCTGGGACTGGCGACAGCCCTGCTGCTCAATCAGGAATTCCCCTGGCGCGGGCTGGCGCG
>JACKJU010000002.1 GCA_020637805.1 Nitratireductor sp.
TGGCGCCGGTCAAGACCGCGGCTGGTGCGGAAATCGACATCTTCAATGCAGGCATTGGGAAAGCGCATTTTGGCGTTTCTGATCCTGTTGGCGAAACGCTTGTCAGCTCTTGTGGCGACTTCGCGATCCAGCAGGAGGCCGAGCCATTCATTGCGGTCAAGCGCTTGATCGGGGTCCTGTTCGTTGAGTGCTCTCCAGGCGTCAGCCATGCCTGTAAGGCCGAGTGTGGTCATCTGATCGAAGGTGGGGTGTGTGAGCATGCATCTGTCCTTTCGGGTTACTGGTAGTATCCGGGGCCACGAATGTTGTCGTGGGCCGGCGTGGCAGTGATGGGATCGGGTGGATCAGGTGCCCGGTCGAGGCCGGTGACCAGAATGGAGCGCACCGAGCCGTAGCTGACAGTGCCTGTGGTCAGCGCCCGTTCGCAGGCCGCTTCCAGCCGATCCGGGGTGAACTGTCGCCTGAGGTTGAGGATGCCAAGCGCGGAGCGGTATCCCTGTTCTGGATGGGGCCTGTCGCGCATCAGCCGTTCGACAAGGGCGGCAGTATGATAGCCGGTAGTGGCTGCACGCCGGATCAGGCTTTCGGGGGTCATGCCGCCATAACGCTGGTGTGCCTTGGGCATGTGCTCCCTGATTGTGGTGTGCCCGCCGCGCTTGCCGCGGCGGTGATGAACCGCAACCCGTTGGTGGTTATGGAATATCTCGATCATGCGATGGGTCAGCCGCACATCCACTTGACGGCCGATGAGGCGATGGGGAACGGAATAGAAGCTGTGCAGCACCTCGATGTGATAGTCGGGATGCACCTTGGCGCGCTTCCATTCGGCGTATTCGAATGGGGTATCGGGCAAGGGCCGTAGCGCGGGACGTTCGATCTCTTCAAACAGTTCCCGCCGCGAGCGGCCGACCCTGCGCATGGTCCTGGCATTCAGATCGTCAAGCAGTTCCGCGATTGCGATATTGAGGGCATCGACGGAAAAGAATTGCCGGTTGCGCAGGCGAGCCAGAATCCAGCGCTCCACAATCAGCACCGCCCCCTCCACCTTGCCCTTGTCGCGGGGTTTGCGTGGCCTTGTGGGCAGCACTGTCGTGTCGTAATGCGCTGCCATGTCGGAGAAGGTCTTGGTCAATGATGGTTCGAACCAGAGCGGCTTGGCAACAGCAGCCTTGAGATTGTCGCAGACAATCGCCCTGGGCGCGCCGCCGAAGAACTTCAGGGCCCGAACCTGAGCCTCGATCCAGTCCGGCAGCGTCTGGCTGAGGCTTGCCCATGCGAAGGTATGGTTCGATGCCCCCAGAACGGCGACGAATATCTGTGCGTGCTGGACATGGCCGGTTCCCGGGTCAATCACTGGAATGGTGTGACCGGCATAATCGGTTTGCATCACAGCACCGGCCTCATGGCGGTTGCGGTAGCGGGGATTGATGCGGTTCTCGAACTCCCGATAGCGTTCGCAAAACCAGGTGTACCCATAGCCGTCGGGATGGGCTGCCCGGTATTCCTCCCACAACAGCACGAGCGTCACGCCCTTGCGCTTCATCTCGGCAACCATCTTCGGCCAATCAGGTTCGCTCAGATCACGTGGTGGACGTCCGACACGCTGAAACAGCGCCTGCTTCAATGTGGCATCATCGTCGCGTCCTGCAGGCAGCGGCCAGCAGTTCAAATCCGCCTCTCGCGCCCGGAACAGGTAGGTTGCCACGGTCGTCTTGCTCAGCTTCAGACGCAGGGCAATCTCGCGTATCGAAAGCCCCTGGTCATGCGTCAGCCGCAATATCGTTCGTATGTCTTGCACTGTCATGCGCCTCGCTTGCCTGCGTCTTGGCATGTTCCCTCCCGGTCCGACAAAGACCGGCACAATGCCTCAACGCTGAAGACGCTGACCAACCCCTTTCACCCTCAAAAAGGTGTCCGGGAATTACCGAAATCGCTGTCCGGTATTTACTGAAACGCGTGTCCGCGAATTACTGAAATGCGTGTCCGGGAATTTGCGAAACCCGCACCAGCTGAGACGGAGGTCAATGGTACCATGCTAGCGGGAGGGGAGCTTCAGCTAGATTTGATAGGGGTGGGCAAACTGTTCGCCTAAGACCTTAATTTGCCTATATTTTTCAGATAGATATAGTTTGTTATCATGTGCCACACTAACATAGGGGCACGAGATGATTGAGCAGAAATCAATACCTGAAGTAGCCAATTCAACGGCCGCAATCTACCACAGCCACGCACGATCTCTTTCGAGATCGGCCCACAAAGAGGCAGGCGCTACGACCTGGCGAGAGGTCGCCATTTGGTTCGCAAAGCAAGACTATAGTTGGTCAAAAAGTACGATTCGTGCCTACCGTCGATCGCTGTCATTCATGGCGGAGCAAGCTCTCAGCAACCACGCGTTGAACGAGTTTCTGCAGATCCTTAAATCAGGCCCCAAGGCCCATTCCAAAAAGGGCGAGACTGCGACGGGACGCGCAACCAAGCGTAAAAACATAACCACGAAGGAATGGAAACGTTTTCAACGAGAGGCATTGAAGTCCGGTGCCGACTGGGACCGGTTTGTCCTCGACTTCCTAAAGTTCGGACTAATTATTCCATCCCGCCCCATCGAGCTCGGTGCAATGCTCATGGATGGAGCCACACTATGGATTCAAACCGCAAAGGCAAACGAATATCGCGGCCTCACCTGTTCAGTGCCGGATTCTGTTCGTCAGACACTGCTGGCAGAGCGTGTATCCAATCCGGAAGGTGAAAAATTCAGGTCGTTCGAGTTGTCGCAACTCAAAGAATGTGATCGTGAAGTCATCTGCAGAGTTTCATCTGAGATTCGAGGATGGGTCGAACAAAAGGGCGGGTGGAAAAAATTCTATCAAGCCCTGCGGGACCGCTGCAGAACCCTGTCGGCAAATGCGATAATTCATCCGGCTATCGCACCTGGTACCCCCCGCCACCTTTCTCTGTCGGCCATCAAATCAAAATCAGGCAGCCAGGCTGCTGCAGCACTCGCCGGCCATGCAAGTCAGCGTTCCACAACAAACCACTACAAGCGTGCATCCAAGTCGTCGCTTGCTATCTCGCCGGCCCACCAATTGTCACCTACTTCCGATTCCTTGGCTCTTGTGAAGTCCAGCGAAAAGGCGCTGCACCCGCGGCAACGTCCGTTCGTCAAAGAGCATGTAGTGACCCAAAATCCGATCCCCGCAAAGGAGCTGGATTTCTTTAGCGGCATTAATTTCAGCTTGCCGGATCCGCCGGTGAAGCCGGATCTCGAATCTGCCAGGCAAGCCAGTAGTAGAAAAGTGTTGAGTGAATATCAGGAAAGAATGGATGCCCACCAAGCTCGCATTGATGAACTGACAAGCAAAAGGAATTCGCCCACCACCCCCCCTTCTCAGGACACCAGGAACTCTCAGAATACGGTGGACCGCAAGGAGCCAGATGATCCGGGATATCGACCGTAGTGTTAGAATCGTTGCATGCGCCAAATCAACAGTAGATCTTGGTCTTCTGGCCAATATTGTGGCTAGGGGGCATCCGGTCGAGTCACTTGGGTAGACAGCTGCAGTGCCGCCTTTGCCAACTCAAGCGGCCGAATTCGCGCCTTGGTTTTGTCCAATCCGTATCCCGAGCCACTTGCAAGTCGTATTCCGATTGCAGGTTGAACCAAAAACTGGCGCCAGTTCCAAAATACTTGGCTAACCTCAGTTAGGCTGCATTGCCGCGGTGGTCCGGCTGGCCTGTCGGTTGCTGGCATTCGACGGGGTGGAAGTTCGGATTGGTTGAATGCGAACCGTTCTGCAGCAAGGCCCGCCACCTCCGCAAGTCCCATTACCTGCTTGTCAGGTGAGCTCTTGAGGCCTTCAGTTTATACCGAAGTTGGTCACTTTAAGATCCGCAAGAATCATTTGTGGATACTAAAATACCCATCTAATTGACGCTTTGAGGCTTGTCTGCCTATACTGGGCACATAAAGATCCACGAATGTCATTTGTGGGCGTTATCTTGCCCAATGAGATTGTGAGACATGAAACGGACACGCAGCTATTCCCGCGTCACGAAGCAGGCGCTTTCGATCTTGGGCAAACTCATCAAGGTGGGCCGGACCGAACGTGGTCTTACGGCAGCTGAACTTGCCGATAGGGCCGGTATCACGCGTAAGACATTGCGCAAGATCGAGTATGGCGAGCCAGGATCTGAGGTTGGCATCGTGTTCGAGGTCGCCTCTCTCGTTGGTGTGCGCCTGTTCGAATACGATGATCACACCCTGCAGATGCACAACAGGCACCTTGATGAGAAGTTGACACTGCTCCCCAGGAGTGTGCGTCCTTCTAGGACAGAAGCCGATGATGACTTCTGATATGGCTGATCCAGATCAGGCCTACGTTTGGATTTGGCTGCCGGACCACACCGAACCGGTTGTCGCCGGTCGGCTGATGCGCGATGGTGAGCTTCTCACCTTCACCTACGGCACCAGCTACCGCGGCAATAAGAGCGCCATTGCGATCTACGAGCCTGAGCTCCCTCTGCGCGAAGGGCTGATCCAACCGATCAACGGCTTGATGATGCCAAGCTGCATACGTGATGGCTCGCCGGATGCGTGGGGTCGCCGGGTGATCATCAACCGGCTGACGGGCAAGAATCAGGATGTTGGAGATGTCGCGCAGTTGAGCGAGCTCACCTACCTGCTGCGCTCAGGCTCCGACAGGATCGGTGCGCTCGATTTCCAGCAATCCGCTACGGAATATATCCCGCGTCTTGCGGCAGAAGCGAGTATTGAGGAGCTTTTGGAAGCGGCCGAGCGGATTGAAAAAGGCCTGCCTCTTTCACAAGCACTCGACCAAGCCATCAATCATGGCACTTCAATTGGCGGCGCCAGACCGAAGGCGCTAATCGAAAATGGGGACTTGAAACACATCGCAAAGTTCTCGGCCAGCAACGACCTTCATAGTGTCGTAAAGGCTGAATTCATCGCCATGCGCCTTGCCGCGAGGGCAGGTATTAACGTCGCTCATGTTGATCTCACGCGTGCTGCGGGCAAGGACGTTCTGCTGATTGAGCGATTTGATCGCGAACGCGCTGATGTCGGCTGGACGCGCCGCGCGATGGTCTCGGCGCTCACCATACTCGGACTTGACGAGATGATGGCGCGCTACGCTTCTTATGAGGACCTCGCCGAGGTCATCCGCTACCGTTTCAGAAAACCAAAGGAGACGCTCAAAGAACTCTACGGACGCCTCTGCTTCAACATTCTGTGCGGCAACACTGATGATCATGCGCGCAATCATGCAGCGTTCTGGGACGGCAAAATGCTGAACCTGACGCCGGCCTATGATATTTGTCCGCAGGGGCGCGCTGGAAACGAAGCCACGCAAGCGATGCTGATCAAGGGCGATGAGCGTCATAGCCTACTTTCAAACTGCCTCAACGCTGCTTCGGATTTCCTGCTCACCGAAGCCGAAGCCATGTCGATCATCGAAGGCCAGATTTTAGCGATTGCGGAAAACTGGACTGAAGTATGCGATGAAGCATCGCTCTCGCTGACAGATCGCGCACTCTTGGCCGGCCGGCAGTTCCTGAATGCCTATTGCGTCGAAGGTCTTGCGGCAGAGCATGCGGCACTTGCGGCAGCATTCGAAGACGCCAGAGCGCTCATCATTGGATAGGTGGTTAGTGCCGATCACGATGTTCGTGACGATCACCGCGATTGACCATTTCTCAGTAGGCCAAGCGTATCGGGCCACCGCCACCTTGACCGCCACTATCTCGGCCAAGAATTTTTGCGAGCATCTCCATGATCTCGATCAAGATCATTATCGCGAAGAGACAGAGGGCGCCGACGGGGGCCGGCGACAAGTGTGCCGCACAGGTCATGTCACAGTCTAAATCCGCCTGGCGAGTAGACGCACCGCAGTGTCTCATCGAGTGATCTTGAGCGCCGGATTGATGGCAACACGATTTGCAAATATGAATGACCTATGGAGACGTGGTCCTGGCCAACTTTTTTAGATGCGAGATTTGAACGAGGTTTAGTGAATGAAGGTGCTGGTCACTGGTGGTGCCGGGTTTATTGGCAGCCATACTGTTGTTGAGCTTCTGTCCGAGCAGCACGAAACGCTCATCCTGGACAATTACCGGAACTCGTCGCCCGAGGCAGTGCGGCGCGTTCGCGAATTGAGCAATGGCAGGGTCACGGCGCAAGAAGCCGATATTCTCGATACCCAAAATCTTTCCTGCATCTTTGCCGAGTTCCAACCTGATGCGGTTATCCATTTTGCCGGACTAAAGGCGGTTGGTGAATCAACCATGAACCCGCTGCTTTACTACCGGCAGAATATCGAAGGTGCCATTTCACTGCTTGAAGCGATGGATCGCAACGGATGCAGCGATATCGTCTTTTCTTCCTCCGCCACCGTCTATGGCGAACCCGATTACCTGCCGCTGGATGAAGCCCATCCGCTTCGGCCTGCCAATCCCTATGGCAAGACCAAATACTTTATTGAGGAAATGCTGAGGGACTGGTGTGCTGCGGATAAGCATAAATCGGCTATTGCGCTTCGCTATTTCAACCCGGTCGGCGCACATGCATCCGGCCGTATCGGTGAGGACCCGAACGGGATTCCGAACAATCTCATGCCGTTCATTTCCCAGGTAGCTGTCGGCAAGCGGGAGCGCCTCAAGATCTTTGGCAATGATTATGATACGCATGACGGTACGGGTGTGCGCGACTATATCCATGTGGTCGATCTGGCGCGAGCGCATGTTGCAGCGGTAAACGCGCTTGTTCGAATTGATGGGTTTGAACCGGTCAATCTCGGGACGGGGCAGGGCTATAGTGTGCTCGATGTCCTGCACGCCTTCGAAAAGGCTTCGGGCAGGACAATCGCCCATGCGTTTGCACCCCGCAGGCCAGGCGATGTAGCGGCAAGCTATGCCGATCCAACAAGAGCGAGACAATTGCTCGGCTGGAAGGCAGAGCTCGGGCTGGACGAAATGTGTATTTCGTCATGGAACTGGCAACGGCAAAATCCGGACGGCTATGCTGGCAGTTAATCCGTATCAGGAAGGGATCGCTTTTACGGCATGCTGCCCGACTGGCATCAGCCTGGTTGAGGAGGCGGGATGACAGGTTACGAGAAATCTCCCGATTATGGCGGGCCTGATCCGGGCTGGAAGGGGATCGTCATCTTCGTCCTTGTTCTGATCCTGATCGGCTATGCCATCTGGGTCTCGATCCGGTGAGGGATCATGCGGCTGGTCATTTGGACCAGCAGAAGGCTGCATTCATCGCGGTGGTCCGGCTGTCCCGCCGGCTGCCGGCATCAGACGGCGCGTTGGAAACCGGGACTGGCCAAATGTGATCCGTTGCGGGACAGAGATCGGGTAACGGTTTTTATGGGCCCACTGAACAATCGGTTGACCACGCCCTGTTTCATTGACGGCGAACGAGGCCGGGAATACGGGCCAATGGGATGTGCCCAGAAGCGGTGTAAGCTAAATGTATACATCCAGCCGTCGTGTCAGTATTCTGCTTACGTGATCAAGACATTCAAAAGCAGGCAGCTTGCGCCATTGTGGGGTGGCGGCAAAACGAAAATCGCCAGGCAGGCCGAGTGGCTTGACCGGACAGCTAGAGTGTAGCCTCAGCCAAATTAAGCGGTCGAATCCGTACCTTGATTTTTGGCCAATCCGTATCCTCAGCTACCTGCAAGTCGTATTCCGATTGAAGGTTGAGCCAAAACCTGGCGCCAGTTCCAAAATACTCGGCCAGCCTCAAAGCAGTATCGGCCGTAATCGCCCGCTTGCCATGCACAATTTCCGACACCCGACTTATCGGGATATCCAAATCTCCCGCCAGTTGCCGTTGTGTGAGGTTCAACGGTCTCATGAACTCTTCCAAAAGGATTTCTCCCGGTGGAATTGGGGCGAGTTTCTTTCCCATGGTCGCTCTCCTTTCTTTAGTGGTAGTCTACAATCTCAACATCGCAAGCCGCACCATCCCGCCATACAAAGCAGATGCGCCACTGGCTGTTAATGCGTATGCTATGTTGTCCCAAGCGGTCACCCCTTAGTGCTTCTAAACGGTTGCCTGGCGGCATACGCAGGTCATCCAATGTCTCGGCGGCATGAAGTATTGCGAGCTTCCGCCGTGCCGCCTGCTCGAATCCTGAGAATCGTCGCACCCGCTCCCTGCGAGCGAGTTTCTCAGTATCTTTGCAAGCGTAGGTCTTTATCACACTTATAGTGTGTTCCGCTTAACGGAAACTGTCAAGCAGTATTTGTGGATCGGATCCCCCAACCTTCATGCCAGCAACCATTCAAGTGCCTCTGTATAGCGAACCCAATTATTAGTGTCGAACTGCAGATCTGATCAGCAAGCTCTACGAGCGCACCTCGATCATTGTCACGACCAATCTGGCATTCGGTGAATGGCCCAGCGTGTTTGGGGATGCAAAGATGACGACCGCATTGCTCGACCGCCTGACGCATCACTGCGAGATCGTCGAAACCGGCAACGAAAGCTGGCGCTTCACAAACCGGGGGTAAACCACCCAACCGCTGACCCTCGCTCGCTACGCTATTTGGCGGCTTCGCTACTCGGGCCAGCTACCATCGAAACAAGGGGGTCAATTTTGGACGCCTATAGGGGGGCAAACTTCAATGCCGATTGACACGCGCAAAACTCGACCTGCTGCAGGCACGGCTTATTGGGGTGCAATACTTTACAGTGCAGCAAATGTGCGTCAGAGCCACTTCTCAGTGGAAATCCCGGGTCAGTTCTCAATGAAAATCAACACATCGGTATCACTGTGAAGAAACCTGTCCCCAGAAGCCGGACTTGCGTGCGTGGGTTTTCTTCAGATCGACGAGGTAGGTTGCGTGATCTATCATGCCAATTGGAAGATCTTTGTCTGCTTCCTTGGCGAGTAGGGAGAGTTGCCTGAGGTATTTCGCGCCGTGAGAATATGCCTTGGAACGAGCTTGTTCCAAAATGTTGTCGAGGAGTGCCCGGTACAGGATGGTCGCAGCAAGCGGATATTCATGTTCAAGCAATCCGGCGACACCGGGCAGGGTGTGCCAGTCGCGGCCATCCCAATGATTGCGATGCGCGACGATCAACTGGGCAGCGAGATCGAGGCGCGGCCAATCGAGGAAGAACTGCAATGCAAGCTCGGGCTCAGCGTGGTCACTTGCCAGTTTGTACGCTTGGTCCTCTGCTTCGATATCTTCGAAATCCGGAAGGCGCTTCAGATATTCGCGCAGAATGTCGACGGAAAGGCTTTTCTCGAAACAGCGCCAGCGCAGTTCCTGTGCGGCAGGTTTGTCGTTCAGTGCTTCGAGTATGCGCGCTTCCATGCTGACTTGCCTGGGGTTCACACCGTCTTGCGGGATTCCGAATTCGCGGCGGCCTGGCCGGCGCACCCAATCAAGTGCCTCTGCTGCGCGCCCGGCATCCAGCAATTGTGAAGCGATGCCGAGTGTGTCCTGTATATGAGGCGGCTTCTTTTGCTCAAGGGCGACAAGCAGATCCAGATCACCGCGCGCTGAAGCAATGGTCTGGCGCATGTCTTCCCATTGTGAGGTCATGGAGTAGAACCAGCGATCCGGTTTGCGATCCGCTTCTTCCGTCTGCCTTTGCTCGATGGCTTTTGCCAGTTCGGCATCCCAATCGGCCAGCGTTTCCTTTGGAACATGCGGCACCACGGTCTCAGTCAGGTCGCAAAGATAGCCATGCGTGCTTTCACCAAGCGAAGCCATGATTTTCCCGGGCAATTGCTGGATATCCTCGCCGGACAGTCTTTGCACCAGTTCTCCGACGGTTTCGATTGCCTGATAATAAACGTCCTGAACGCTGCCCGAAGAATCATCGATGCGCTCGAACACATGTTCATGCGTGGCGATGAATCTGAGCAATCGATCGATGGCGAGCTCGGGGGCAGTGGGGCCAAGTTCAGCAGCAATGGTATCGATCAGGCTGCGCAGGTCATCGCGAATTGACCGTGCCTTGTCCCAATCTACAAAGCCTCTTGCCCGTTCCAGCCCGGAAAGCCTCCGGTCAATCAGCTTTGCCACCGCCTCCGGTCCGGAGGTTCCGGCCAACGCCGCCTTTACCTGACGGCGAAAACCGGGATTGCGGTCTGCCTCGTCCAGCACCAGCTGTGCGAGCTTGCCGATACCGAGTTCTTCCAGCTTGCCGGTGGTGAGTGTTGGTTTTCTGGCCATGGATCAATCAGGGTTCGTGTTTATCCCGTTATCGCCTGAAAAGCGCGACATAGTCCTTGAACATGAACAGCCTGTTCCGGCGCTGGCCTGTAATCTCGACCAGAACGTCGTGAGCGACCATGTCATTTACGAGCGAGGTTGCTGTGTTCGGCGTGGTTTCCAGGATCCTGGCGACAGCTTTCATGTCAACGACAGGCCGTGCGTACAGATGGCGCATGAGTGTCTGCGCATTGTCCTGACGGCGTGTGCTGAAACGTGGCAGCACTTCACGCTCGATCTTTTCCTTCAAATGCAGGATCGAACGGAACACTTCAGCAGAAGCGCGTGCCGTCTGCTCCACGCCATGCAGGAAGAAAATGAGCCAGTCCCGCATGTGATTGCCCTGCCTGACAGCCATGAGATGGTCAACATATGCGGTCTTGTTTCGCTCGAAATAGTCGGACAGATAGAGCGCCGGTTTGACCAGCAGCCCTTCCGACGCAAGGTATAGCGAAATCATCAAGCGCCCGAGGCGGCCGTTTCCGTCCAGAAACGGATGGATCGTTTCGAACTGGTAGTGCGCAATGGCAATCTTGATCAAGGGCGGCACCATAGTGCCATCATCATGCAGGAAACGCTCCATGTCGCTCATCAGACTGGCAACATGATCATGATGGGGGGGAACGAAGACTGCATTCTTCAGGCTGACGCCGATCCAGTTCTGGCTTTCGCGAAACTCGCCGGGCATTTTGTGCTCGCCTCGTACACCCTGCATGAGGATTGCATGGGTTTCGCGCAGCAGGCGGTTTGAAAGCGGCAGTTCACTCAACCGTGCAATGGCGTGATTGATCGCCTGAATGTAGTTTTGAACTTCCGCCCAGTCGTCACGCTCTTCCGGATCGAGATCCTCAGCTTCCTTGAAGGCGTCTTCGATATTGGTCTGCGTGCCCTCGATGCGGCTGGATTGTGTTGCCTCTTTGGCAACATACATGGATATGAAAAATTCAATATCGGGAATGAGCTGAGCGAAGGCATTCAGTTCGCCAAGTGCGCGATCGGCCTGGCTGAGCAATTGCAGCACTTCTGCATCGGAAATGATCCATGCATGGTGTATCGGTTCGGGCAGAAATGCCCGATACTCATAATGCTGTTCAAGCGTGCCTGCTTTGTAGAGGCTCAAATCCATATCTCAGAAAGCATCCAAGTTTCTGCAATATGGAATCTCTTATGTCAGAAAGCAGCCTTACACAAGTCTTATATCAAAAACCGGTCAGGTTTCTGAGATAAAGAAAATCCTGTTTCAGATCACGGCGGAGTTCCTGACATTGGGCGCTTCTGCGATTCGAGGGGCCTTGTCTGCGCTTAATTCACGGCAGTCGCGCAATTCAGCTGCTGTTATTCTCGCCGGACTTCTGTTGCCTCTCATCTGCATCGCGGTTCAATTCAGCCTGGACCTTTTGATGTGTCCGCCACGGGACATCCAGCCCGGCGTTGAGCTTTGAGTATACTGTTTGACCGTTTTAGAACCAATTTGTTTTCATCAAGTTGGGTGCTTCGGAAAACAAGAGGAAATTATCCAATTGCCGAAGCCGTAACTCCTGCGAATGATTGAACGGTGTAACGTTTCTGCCCGTCTCACTCCACCCCGCATTTACCATAAGTCCCAATTCAGCTTGCATTTGAAGCAAGCCGTGACAACCTCAACGATACGCAAGGCGCATCTTGCGTCCGGGCGGCTGCTTCAAATGAAGCGGCGCAGGAGGGATTGCAGTCCACTCCAACGCCTGGCCACGAAACTTCCTATTGAGGAGGAAGCTACAATGGTTGTTCACACCATGCTGATCGCGCATTTGCGCGTCAATACCGGCTTGGCCGGCTTCACTGATAATCCCACCAACTGTTTGCTGCTCGTTCCGGGCGGTTTCCTTTCGTCTTCATTCGGAAAGGAAGCCTGAGATGAGCGTACTCAAACCGATCGGCAAACTGGATCCTGCACCGCACGAGCGTGTGTATGAAAGCACCGAGGGAACGATGGGCATCTGCAAACATTTTGCAAACCCTGTTTCCAAACTGCGTCTCACACGCCTCGTCTATTCGCTTGTCACGCCCGAGATCTTGAAAAAGGATCTAGGAGAAACGCCGACTGTCTATATCATTCTACTTCCAGCTAAGGACGGGAAGCGCGAGCAGGTATATGTTGGCGAAAGCAAACAGGCGGCAACGCGGTTAGCGCCACATCGCAATGACGACAATTACCAGTCGGCGCTCAGTTTTTATGCGCTGACTTCGCCAAATCGCATCCTTACGAAGAACGATGTTGTGCGGCTTGAATCCATGATGATGGATCTTTTTGCAGCCCATAAGGGATTTGAACTGCTGTCCATCCCGCCCAGGCTGAGGGTTTCTGGCGCCAGGGATTTTCCGTTCCTTCTGGAGGTCTTCAACGAATGGCAGGAATTGCTGTTTGCTGCAGGCTTTCCCAAGCTTGAACCGCCCAACCTCAAGGCGAGGCTTGCGGAGAAATACGAGACCGGGAAGCGCTTCCTCTATTCCGGAGAGGGCTTACTGGGAAAGGCCTATGCATTCAATCCGGGCCGGACGACTGACTATCCGCATCTGACCGCTACCGGTGTAGATGTCTGCGAAGGCATGTTCGTGGTGCTTCCAGGCTCCCGCTATTACCTGCGTGAGCGGTATACCGTTCATGGCACCAATCGCCGGCAGCAGATTGAGAACCTGAACATCCTCGCGCCGGACATGCGGAACGGTGACTACAAAATCTTCACCCAACCCTATGTGTTCGCGTCGTCTCGTGCCGCAGCGGACACGCTTTCCGGAACATACGTCCAGAACAAGCAGATCTGGCGGCCGTTCAAGCCGGGCGAGGAAAGTGGTGAAGAAAACGAGGAAAGCGACCCTGCGCGCGAACTGAAGGCATTTCTGCGCTCCACGCATCCCCTGGGCGATACAATCCACTGACAGGTGAATTGGCGAGGGCTCTATGCCCTCATCGCCACACCCAAATGGTGGTGCGCGCTTTCAAAAGTCCCGGCTTTGCAACCCGACTACCATGTTGCACACCGGCCCGTTTTTCCAATGAAACGGGCCGGACACAAGCAGCCGACCGAATTCCAATCCCACAACGGATATGAACGATGGGCAAACCCGTCGACATCAGACTCACATCTAATTTCAAAGGGCAGGCCGGAAATGAGCCGTACAACAGGGAGCAAATCCGGTCGGTCCAACTGGCTAGAGCGATGCCGGAATCCAACTCCGATGCAACATCTGGGGGCAATGTCACCGTCGATAGTCGAATGAACGCGAATCCCGGCAAAAACGGCAACTGTTCGCCACCAAAAATGGTCCTTGGTAACATGGCAATTTCGCTCTGCCTGTCATCCAAAAAGCAAGCTTTGCAAGCATTGAATTCCGCGCCGTTTCCCGAGGTGATCCGGGACCTTCTGCTTCGCCACGCGATTGAGGGCGATGCTGCCTGCGAGATGATGCTTGCCTGTGTCTGTCTGCCGGAAACGGAACAAGAAGGCGCTTCGCCTATGCGCTTTTCGACCGGTCTTCAACGCCTCATGGAAGGAGACCGGCCATGAGCAGTTCAGGAAACAGCAAGGCGACCGGTTCACACGAGGCTGGCTATCGGACAATCGAGGAACTGGCCGATGCGATCAAAGCAAAGAGTTTGTATCGCGAAGATCTTTCCTTCTTTGCCGGACCCGAGGAAGCACGGCGGGCGTTTCTGACCGCACCTTACCCGCTGCAACTTGCCTGTGGTCTGGAAGGTTTTGCCACAATCCCGTCAGAGACCATTGAAGAACTCCTCGAAAGTTTCTTCAAACTGGTCAGACCCGATATCGGTCTGCAGAACTACGGCAATCCGGAATATCGCGATCGCCGGATCAAGGCGCTGCGCGAGGCAGTCTTTTACGAAGAGCTTGTGCTTGCAAGTCTCGGAGCGCTTTTGCCGGAGCAGCCGGGACATTCGAATACTGCAGATTCCGAGGCGCCTGACGAGATCAGTCAATCGGACGTTCCGGATGTGGCAATCCGCATTGTCGCGATCCAGGCAGAATTGCTGCGGTTGATGGAGCGGGCCAAAACCAGTGGGAATTGCGCGGAAGAGAAGGACGAATCCGGGAAGAAGCGTACCGGCCGGAAGAAGAAGCCCGGCAGCGAACCTTCTGTTGACGAGGCCAAAGGGGATCCATCCCTCGCATCTCCTGAAGCCAGAGACAAACATGAGGTGCCTTCTGCCAGCAAGCGGCAATCCATGCCCGATTTGATGCGAGAGCTCCCGGGATCGCTTAAACTGAAAGCCCTGACTTCTCTTCTGCCTATGTGGCAGCGATTGCAGCCCTTTCAGCGCATGCTTGATCTTGAACTCCATAGCCAGATCGCCTGGGGCTACAGCGACGGGGCAAGACGGATCCATGAAGACCGGATGGCAGGTGCGATCCACAGCTTTGAGCATTCCCTGGTCCGCAGCGGGTCAAACAGCTTCTGGGCAGATGCAATCATCGAACGTTCAACGTCCGAACTGCTGGTTTCGCGCATCAGAACCGCATCCAATGGCGGAAAGGTCCACTTCGATGAGAACTCAATCGGAAGCTATCAGCGGATTGGGAAACAGGCCTTTCTGCGCGAGATCGCCAAGGCAGGCAGGCTGTGCGCGACCTCCTTTCCGATGCTGGCATTTGGCAGCAGGGAAAAGATCGAGACTGCAAAAAAATGGGCGCCCGAGAGCGGCAAATCTGCCGCACAGCTTCTGGAGGAAGCAAGACAACAGGCAGCAGCCCGCAATGGACAGGCGGAAGCCGGCAAGGTTGCGTCCCGATCTGAACACCACATATCCGAAGAAACCGGATCGGATGGTTCTCGACCCGAAGGGTTTCGACCTGAAGGGTCCGGAACTGACACAACAAGGGCGAACATCGGCGAGGCCAAATCTGTCCTGACGGAAGTGGCACGCATATCGGTGGACGAACTCCTGGCCAGACTGGATCAATCGGACCCTGCCGGGACAAAGGCAACAGAACAGAAACTGCAGGAACTTGTCGATCGGGAGATCGAGAAGACCGACAGGATTGGTCAAAGCCAGCAAGGTACTGCAGGCGCCGAACCGGATCCTGGATCGGGAAGTGGTGGCGGTTCTGCTCTTGATGAACGGCAATCCTCGACGGACACTTCCGATGCCGAACCCATCGACATGCTGATTGTGGCAGAAGATGACAGGGTTCCGGATGCTTCCAGACCGGAACAGGTTCATGTCCGCATGGCGTCTGTCATCCGGCAGGAAGACAGCGGAACCCGCTATCTCTCGCTGCAGAAGGGAGTCCTCGGCTTCATTCCCGGAAACCGAAAGGATGTTGCCGATCCCGAACTCTACCATACAGACCTGCTTGTTCCGGCAGATGCCATTCCCGAAGACAGTACCGATCCGATCGGCGAAATCGCCAGGCTTGCAGTCCAACCGGCAGCGCAAGGCCCGAATGCCGAGCAGTCCGGTCCACATGGTGCTTCAGTGGAGGTTGTCGGTGCCGGGGACGAAGTCTTTCCGGCTGTCACGGTTCGTGTCTGGCGCTCGGTTCCCATGCGGATCGGTGAGGTCCGCGAGAACCGGGTCATCCTGCTGGGTAACGAGCGGCTGATCCAGCAGCGCATGCACAACCATGAGCGTAAGGAGGATCCCGATACCCGCATAAGGGAGGCAATCGGTGGCAAGCCACTGCCCCTGCTTCCGGTTCCAGATCTGGTTCTTGTACGTTCAGAGCTGTTGTTGCGTTACCCACATCTTGAAAGTGCAATCGATGCCTTCTTGAACGGACTGGCCGGAAAGCCGTTCCTTCGGATCGAACCAACCCTTCTGGTCGGTCCTCCGGGCTCCGCCAAGACCAGCCTGGCAGAAGATATCTTCAGCCTCCTTGGTATTCCTAACACCACCTTCGATGCCGGTGGCAACAATGACGGAATGGTGTTCGGTATCTCCCGCAAATGGAGTAATGCAGCACCGGGCCTTCATTTGGATATGCTGATCGAGCACCGGATTGCAAATCCTGCCATCGTCATCGATGAGATCGAGAAGGTCGGGAATGGCTATCGCAATACCAATCCGCTCAATCTCATGCTGGGGCCGTTCGAACCAAGGCGTGCCGGGAACTGGTATGATCCCTTCCTCGAAACCCCGCTTGTCATGAGCCACTTCAGCTGGATTGCGACCGCCAATTCCGTCGATCCGCTTTCCATGCCGCTTCGAAACCGCATGCGGGTCATTCCATGTCCGCTGCCAACGGCAGAACATCTGGAACCGATTGCCCAGCAGCTACTGACGGCTGAATACGAGAAACGGAACACACCGGAGGTCTGGCGCGAAAAGCTGACCCGGGAAGAACTGGCAGCAATCGGTGAATACTGGCCACCCGGAAACAGTCCCCACGCAGGGGGGAGCAACAACCCAACGTCTTCGGCCCGCCGCTCAGGCACGGGCGAAAATGACAGAGACGCGGCACGCAGGAAGGGAAAGCCCGAACCCTGCGGCTCGATCCGCGATCTGCGCCGCTATGTGGAGGGTGTCCTCAACGCAAGGGAACAGGCCATGGCCCGATGTTGAAGCAGGCCGGTGATGACGTAACGCCATCGCTGACGGGGTGCCGATGCTAGCGAACCGAGCACCTGCCAGACCCTGGCCGGGGTACTGAAGCCGACACCCCGATACGGGCCCGATGCCGGCCGAACCTCAATACTGACGAGGCCCGTCGCTGACGGAACGCACCCACGAAAATACCGAACGCAGCGCTCGATGCATGACCGGCGCTGCCACCTCTCTTCTTTCAAGTATCCCGTAATGGAGAACCCCAATGACCCAGCAGGACAGCAATGCCAAACACCACACGCAGCAGCGCGATGCCGCCGCCGGAAACACTGCACCTACCCAACGTAAGCCGAAGAAGTTCTGGATTCTCTCGGATCTGCATCAGGAGTTCCCCGAATTTGCGTGGAAGCCCAAAATCATCCCCGAGCACGATGCGCTGATCCTGGCCGGTGACATTCATGTACCTTCCGCCTCCGCAATCGACTACGCAGAAACGCTCACCGACAAGCCCGTGTTCATGGTGGCGGGCAATCATGAGTACTACAATCAGGACTGGAATCTGATGATCGGCGAGGCCCGGGAGCGGGCCGCCCGGTCGCCAAATGTCACCTTCCTCGAAGATGATCACGTCATGCTCGACGATGTACACATTCTCGGCTGCACGCTGTGGACCGATTTCCAGCTGTTTCCGTCATATCCCAAGGAAAACGTCGTGTTTCTTTGCGAGCGCGGCATGAATGACTATCGCGCCATCAAGCGGCGCGGTGAAACCAGCGGCAGGAGACGGCGCATTCGCCCTGAACACACGCTTGCCCGCCATCAGGCTTCGCGGAAATTCCTTGAAACCGAAATGGAGTTCCTGCGCATGGCTCGAAAGATCGGGCAGGAAAAGGAACAGGACCCATCGGCGACCAGCCCATCATCACCTACCGAAAAGATCATTGTCATCACCCATCACGCGCCGCTGTTCGAATGCGTCAACCCTGAATTCGCCCATGACATTCTTTCGGCGGCCTATGCCTCCAATCTCAACGATCTTATCGAGCGTGAACAGCCCGATCTCTGGGTATTCGGCCATACCCATATCAGCCTCGATATCCGCCACGGCAAAACCCGCATTGTCAGCAATGCCAAGGGCTACGGTTCGCAGAACCCGCTGTTCAGCCCGTCACGAGTGGTGGAGATATAGGGCAGCCACTTTTCATTAGGCGGGCTTCAATCACGAATGTAGAATCACATGGCACATCCGTAGCCTCAATGCTGCAACGCCCTTCAGGCAAACTGGCATCCCCGCGGTGTTGTTAACCCACGGTAAGGTTAATACACACGACCACTGCACATTTTTGTTGAAGAAGTCCGGCCACTGCGATCGGAAATGGCCGCTGCTTGAAAGGGGGGATGAAAACACAATTCTCCGTCGTATTTGCGAACAGATTCGTCGGCCAATGACCAAAGACGGCCTCAGGCACAAAATTCCAAAAATCTCGTCCTGGTAGCCCCGCTTCTTAACTTCACTGCAACCATTTAGAGTTTAAGTTTCTTTCTGCAACCAGATACCCGGTTGCAAATTGAGCGACGCCGGCGCGCTTGCCCCTCATAGTGTCGGCGAATGGCGGCTGTTCTTCGACACGAGCAGCCGCCGCCAATTTCTCTTGCCAGACAAAAAGTTCCGGGTTAATTTGATGCTGCTCGCAGAACGCTTGATCGTTCCGCATGCAAACGCCTGCTGAACCCACCCACAAATGGACCCGGCAGGCGTTTTCTTTTTGTCGGCCTCCACTTTCCGTCTGGTGCACAAGGCTTTCCTCATGCCGGCATCCAACGGCATTCAGGACACGCGGCTTCACATCACGGTCCGAGACAAATCGCGCGCGCCCCTCCGAAAGACCGAATGCATGAAGGCAGGGCCGGCGGTAACTTGACTTAGGCTTGCCGGGAACGGAATTTCATACACGCTCCCTGGCCGCCGGGCAGATTTTGGCGAGAACGGAACAGCTTTGTGCACATTGCGGCGATGCAGTTTGCCGCAATGCGGCTGACGATTGCGCGTTTGGCGATGCGAGAATTTGATGCCCAGATTTCTGCCATGTCGTGATGGACCCTTGCGGTCGAATAACCTAGAATTTCTGCAGTCTGATCAGTGTAGAGAGTGGTAATTTTGGCAAGCGGACTTTTGGCACTGCTCGATGATGTGGCCGCTCTGGTCAAGGTGACAGCGGCGTCGCTCGATGACCTGCCCGCCCAGGTATCCAAAACAACCAGCAAGGTATCCGGTATCGTTATCGACGATGCGGCAGTGACACCCAAATATGTCGTGGGCCTCGATCCAAAACGTGAGCTCGCGATCATATGGAACATCACCAAGCGCTCGCTGATCAACAAGCTGCTAATCCTTGCTCCTCTTGCTTTGCTGCTGGGCTATTTCGCGCCGTGGATAATCACGCCGTTGCTCATGCTGGGCGGCGCTTTCCTTTGTTTTGAAGGATATGAAAAAGTTCACTCCATCTTCTCGGGTCATGGAGACAAGAACCCGGAGGGAGGGGATATCCAGGAGATATCACCCGAAGAACTGGAGCGGATTCGCACCAACAGTGCAGTGCGAACCGATTTCATTCTTTCTGCAGAGATAGTCGCAATAACCTATTCGACTGTCGTCGGGATGCCTCTTCTTAGCCAGATCGCGGTTCTCTTCACGGTCGGTGTTGGAATCACGCTGGCGGTCTACGGTTTCGTGGGACTTCTGGTAAAGGCCGACGACATCGGTGTCTGGCTCGCCAGAAAGCGCAATGGTAACTTCACCAGAACTGTTGGCCGCGGGATCGTCAAGACCATGCCGGTTGTCTTGAAGATGCTTTCCTATATCGGTACCGCTGCAATGCTCTGGGTTGGTGCCGGGATAATTGTCCACGGCGTTCCAGTTTTTGAGGATTGGTTGCATTTGCTTGACCATGCATTGCACCTGACCGGAAACATGTCCCTGATTGTTCAGTTCCTCGTCTTGACGATCGTTGGCCTGATCTTTGGGTTCCTGATTAACCTGCTGGTGATGCCGGTGGTCAGGCTCGCCAAACGGGTGATCTGAATCCAGTGCCGGTGAAGGTATCGTGACGAAGCCGCTCAATCCGCGCTGGTCGGCCATTGAGTGTTCAAACGTCGTGTTGAATATCCCGATATGTAGTCCGCTTTTGATTGTACGATCGATTTGCAGGCGATGGGTCAGCGGACGCCGCATTCGGAAAATCCGAATGCGGCTGCAATCTTGCTACGAAACTTCCGCTGAATATCCGCTGGCAATCCGGCCCCAAGAGCTGCCTTGCAACATTGCCTGCGTCCCCGGCAGGCCGGCCCAGATCTGGTACTATTTTGTTCCGGTCCTGTCATGTTCGGGTACAAAGCGCGGATAACGCCGATTTGCGGACATTCCAGTTTGTCCATCTAGCAGGTCATGGCGCCCGACAAACCCAATTCGCGGTAACCCAGACAAGATGTCCAGAACGGTGAAGGTTGAGCGGCAGGCGAGGGCCCCTGCCTGCAAGAGGCGGATGCCGAACTGTCCAAGCTGGCCAGGCTGGCTTCGCCATGCTTCTTCGCCATAAAATTCAGAAAGGACGGCCCCGGGCAACAGGGGTTGAAGACACTTTCTGCAACAAACCCGTGCCTGACTGGTGATCGATACCGGACAGGCTGATCGATACCGGACAGCGCTGGACAGGCAGGCAGACAGCCCCGCCGGCAATCCCGCAAGCCAACTTTCGGTAGATTTTTCCAGCTTGATGCGTCAAAGTTGCATGTGTGCGATGAGATCCGGGATTTTGCCGGCGGGCATCGAAACGGCTCATCGCGATAGCGCCAGATAACCGGGGGTTGTTGATGATCAATGATCTGCACAGAAAATCCTATGAGGCTGTTCTGGATGCCGCCAAGTGGCAGGGCGTTCTGGACGAACTCGCAAACGCCGCAGGCGCGCGGGGCGCGGCGCTCATAATGCGCGAACTTGGAAGTCCCGAGCTTCCCTACGAAGTCTCCTCGTTGTGCACGAGATACAAAAACTTCGCGCAGACCGCAGCCGGCAGGCACTACCTTGCCGAACTGTCAAGATATGAGGAGCCCGAATGGCAAGGCATTTCCGCCCTATCTCCTGGCGAGGTGTGGGTCGACACCGACCTCGGCTGTTCCCTGGCTGAGCTCTATGCGCGGCCAGACGTGGCCTGCATGCGCGAACATATCAATGTCGCCCGGCGCATCGGTTTCAGGCTGAACGACAACAAGGCCTGGTTCGATACGATCACGCTCGGATTCGGCGAGGAATGCCTGTCAATTCCCCCGATAGCCTTCGAAACCATGAACGATGCATGGCCGCATCTGGCCAAATCGCTGGAACTTTCACGTACCTTCTCAATGCTGAGGGCGCGCTACCAGGCCGTTGTTGCTGTACTCGACCGGATTGCAATCCCGATCCTCATCCTCACAGCGAAGGGGGAGGTGCTCATCGCCAACAACCTTGCCGACGAGCTGCTGGAGGCTGCGGATGGACTTGGTACGGATACATTCGGGTATCTCAGGTGTAGCGATGGCGACAAGACACGCGAACTTCGCCAGGCAATTTCCAAGGTCAGTCTAACTGCCGCCGGCATGGGAAGCCTTCGGGAAAAATTGATGCAGATCCCGAAGCGGTCTGGCGGCTCGGACATCTTGCTGGATATTGCGCCGATCGCCGAATCCGGCGAACAGCTGGGAGACGCGCTGCAAGGATGCCTTATCGCGGTGACAGACCCGGACCGGCCGCTGGCATTCGACCCGCTGCGTTTTGGCGATCTCCATGGCCTCACGCCCGCTGAAAGGGAGGTCTGCGAACTGATTGTGCGCGGGCATACCACCGTCGAAATCGCCGAAATCCGCCAGGTGCGGCTGGATACAGCAAAAAACCAGGTCCGTGCTGTCCTTCAGAAGGCTGGCTGCAGATCCAGGGTGCACCTTCTTAGAAAGGTATGCCAGGTGGCGCCGCCGATCACATGATCCCTGCCTCAAACGCCATGATGGAAACGGCTGGTCTGACCAGGCATATCGCCCCTAGCCCATTCGGGTCATGCAAGACGAGGCTGGATCTGAAAGTATCGGCCAGTGGGAACAGCGTGAAAGCTTGATCGATATCAAATATTGTTGATTTTGATAATTGATCCTGATCTAGAAACTGGCGTTAATCATAATAATCAGTTCATGTTGATATTTATACTCAAACTATTAACCTAACGCTGCGGCAAGGGTTGTGTCTTGGAGTTTGTTGAAATGGACTCAGTTGAAATGGACTCAGTTGAAATCATTTTGCATCACCTGCAAAGGGGCGACGAAATCCTGTTCGGTCGATCCCATAACGGCCGCTCAAAGATCAAGATCAAGTATGGTCCGCTAAGACTTCTGACCAAGCGGGTCCAGGTCGACGAAAAAACGATGGGCGAGATAAAGAACGCAATCCGGGAAGGCCGGCGCGTTCGTCAGGAATGCGGCCGCTCGAAACCGGCCGAAAAGACGGGAAAGTTCTGACGCCGGCTTTCAAGACTGTAGAACGTCACGCGGTAGTGCGTTCGGTTGGTCTTGTGCACGATCCGCCTGATCTCAATTCAGTTTCTGAGGCCGCTCAAGGTTGACGGAATTGCGATTGGCCATCATGTCGATCGTTGTCTTGATCCCGGCAAGCTGGTCCGGATTGATGACAAAACCGAGTTGTCCACCGACTGCTGCCTGGAAGGCAAATACAAGGTTTCCTTCCTTCGAAAATCCGATCTCCCACCTGCTTGCCTTGATCGTGCGTACCGAACCGGAGCTGCCCAGACTGTTGTCGGCCTTCGGCATTGCCGCAAGACAGGAAAGGAGCAGGGAGAAGACATCATCCTTGCCAATTTCCAGGACGAAATCGGACGCCGGTTCGCTTGTGCATTTCAACGATACGGAGCCATCTTCGCCGGCATGAAACCCTGAAATCGAGCGCACACTGATCTTTGGGAATTTTGCTTCCATGAAGAACTGTAGCTCCGATCCTGGTGACCTTGGTTGAAACATGACGCGTTCCCGCAACATGCCGTCGACAGCGAATTCAAGGCAATTTGCCAAAGCTTTCCGTTCCGTTCAAGCATGGCTAGCCCTATGCTTGATCCTGCAGGATGAAGGTAGCGAAAGCGACCTCTAAATCTGCTTGTTGAGGCTATCCGTGAATTGGCACGATAGCTACTCCAGGCGCGTTTTCCGGTCATTGCTGCTGACCGCTGACTTGGGAAACTTCATGGGGTACGATACTGCAATGACAGGTTGGAAACCTGGCAGGTAAAATGGGTGCTTGGGGAGAGGAAATGGACCACGAGGAAGATGCTGCTTCGTTGGATGGCCTTGGCGGGCCGGCCTTGCAGGCCTTTTTCAGGCTGGCCGATATCTGGGATCTCACTCCCAAGGAGCAAATGGTGCTGCTGGGAGTGACGGCGCGCTCGACCTTCTACAAGTGGAAGCAAAATCAGGACATTCACATATCGCGCGATACAATTGAGCGTGTCTCCTATCTCCTCGGCATCTACAAGGCGCTTCAGATACTGCTTCCTGGCGAGCGGTCTGCCGATGCTTGGCTTCGAAAACCCAACTCCGCTCCTCTGTTTGCAGGCGGTTCTGCGCTGGACCGCATGCTCGGAGGCAATGTTTCTGACCTCTATGTCGTACGCAATTACCTCGATGCCGAACTCAACGGGTAAATCAGGACCATCACTTTCAGTTAGCCGGGTGGATTGGTTTCCCTGCTATCGGGCGACACCCGGCGAAACGGATGACGAACGTCTGTTTGCGAGGCTTGCTGATCCGTCGGGTTTGGAAGAACTGGCGAAGATCGAGGCGTTGACCAATCCACTCTCCCGTTTCCGCTCAGGCTCGGTTCGCCTGCTGCCTGAAGCTGTTCAGGCTGACGAAGACTTGGCTTTCGTGGCCCAGCTTCCATTAATTCTGGTTCGCGACAGCCGATCACGCTTCGACGATGAAGCCTGTGGTGTTTGGTATGGTGGCAGTTCGATTGTGACAGCAATCGCGGAATCCATCCCCTACCGGGAAAGGTTTCTGGCTGCAACGAATGAGGCGCCCGGCGATATTCAACTGACCGTTTACGCGGCCACCCTGGTGAGCAACTTGCACGACTTGCGCGGCAGGAGGCATGAGTTCCCCGAACTGTTCAATGCAGATGATCGCGGTCCCGCACAGGAACTGGTTTCAAACTTGCGCCACATCGATAGTCAGGGAATTGCCTATGAGAGCAATTGCGATCCGGGTGGCGAATGTGTAGCTCTTTTCCGGACCGATATTCTTCGGAATATCCGGTTGGTTGGCCAATTTCGCGGCCTTTGGGACGGGCATCGGATCGTCAGGGTTCTTGGTCCCGGTCAGGAAGGCAATGAAGATGAATGGGTGCAAATATGGCCATGAATGCCATGGGTTTGCCGCAGGCAAGCCGCTGGACGTTGAAAATTGCAGGCCTTCGACCGTATTCCGGCTTTGGATTGCTGGTTCTGGCCTTTCTTGGAAGCCCGCTGGCAGCGCATTGCGGGAACTTCGAAGTCATTGACAGTGCGACTGTTTCAGTCGATGGCGCCTACTACCGCCTTTCTGGAATAAATTCGGTACCGGAGGGGCGCGAATGCAAGGCTGAAATGGACGCCTTTGAACCCTGCGATCAGCTTGCTGTGAAACTTCTGTCGCAACTGGGAACCAATGCCGAAATCTCGTGCGAACCAATGGGCGATACCGGCTATGGCCTGGTTCTCGCCCAATGCCTCACCACTGATGGAAAGAATATTGCCGCAGTTCTGGTGCGCAGTGGTCTCGCCTTGTCTGAAAATACTTACTTCAGTGCCGAGCAGCAACGCGCGAAATCCGATCGTGCCGGTATATGGGGGCTGCATCAGTAGGCTGGCCGACGTCGGCCGCGCATGGCCATACTTCATCGCAATGAATTCGTGCTATCTTGTCAGCCGACAGTGTCACTGATCCGGCAACGCGACTGCCAGGTAATCCGCTTTAGGGGGCGAGCGACTGATCTTTCCCGCTGAAGTCGATGCGTGACAGCAGATCCAGAAAAATGCGAAGCCGTGGGGCAAGATGGCGATTCAATGGATAGCTGACGGTTACCGTCTCTGGCCATGGTGGTGCCTCGGCAAATAAAACCACGAGATCCCCCCTTCTTATGTGGACTTCGGCAATGAATCTCGGAATCTGGGTTATGCCAAGTCCGGAAAGTGCGCCTGCAAGCCGAATCTCGCAGGAGCTGGAATCGAATATCTTGGACATTGTCCGATAGACGCGTGTTCCATAAACCTCAAAGGCAATGGCTTCGCTGTTGCTGGAAGGATCGGCGGATGAACCAATCAGTCTGTGACCTTTGAAATCGTCCAGGGTGGCGGGCATTCCGTAGCGTTCCAGATAGGAGGGAGAAGCAACCGTCACAGCCGGAACCCCGCCCAGATCCAGCGAACTCAGCCGTTCATCCTTGATATTTCCCAGGCGAATTGCGCAGTCGAGATTGGCACTTATGAACTCGGCATCAGGATTGCCGCTCGAAAAATCCAGGTTGAGACCGGGATTTGCGGTGAGGAAGTGCGGCATTTGCGGCATTACGAAATGCCTGGCAAGCGCAGGATCAATGTCAACTCGCAGGTTTCCGGCGGGGGAACCGCCGATGAATATGGCCTGCGCATCTTCTACTTGCTGGACGACCGCTCTGCACCGTCTGGCCCAGGCGACACCCTCAACCGTTGGCTCGACGGTTCCGGTAGCACGTGCCAGCAACCGTGTGCCCAGGCGTTCTTCAGCTTTTTTTACTGCCGCAGTGACGGTGGAAAGCGGAATACCAAGGGCATCGCTTGCCTCCTTGAAACTCATGGTTTCAACGATCTGGGCGAAGATCTCCATCTCCTTTAGCCTGTCCATTTCAAGGGATTTCCTTTCTTGCCCTGCACATGAACATATTCTGCCGGGGACGCAAAATGCTGGCTGGTCAGTAACCGATACTGTTTGTATCCGGTTTGGGAGCGGGTTTTACCGAAAGAATGATTGCAAACAGCACCGTCAGAGTGGCTGCATTGGCAAATGTTCGAAGAGGATAGTCAACAATCGAATGAATCCCCAGGGCAAACACCGACAGCGCTCCCGCCTGTGCGAGCGGCGAACGGAACATGTTCTTCACCACGAGGACGGCGCCTGAAACCAGTATCAATCCGGCCAACACTCCCCCCTCAAGATAGAATTCGAGAAGGTCGTTGTGGGCATGATTGGCGTAAACGTTGATGATTTCCGAATCCGGCTGGTAGTAGGGATAGACAAGAGTAAAGGTGCCAATACCCGTCCCAAAGAGCCAGTGATCCTGGATGGCTTTCAGCGTATTCTTGAAGAACACCTGTCTAAGATCGCCCTCCAGGGCAGTGTCCATGCCATTTTGAGCCATGACGAACAGAAATATCGCGGCACCCAGTGCAACGTAGACGAGACGATAGCTGATGGGTTGCCTTGCGAGCATGAACCAGAACAGGCAGAACACCGAAAGACCTGCCGACAATGCCATGCCCGCCCGAGATCCGACCGCGAACAGGAAGCCCACGATCAACAGGGCCGCAACGATGTAGACGAGGGGCCGTGCCTCAAGGGAGAGGAAGCGCCATGCCACGAGCGGGATAGCGGCGAAAACAAAGGCTGACAGATGATTTTCGTTCGAGAACAGGCCCGAACGGATGATGAAGGGAAGATACCCGTCCGCTTCAGTATTGGCACTGTAGGACAGCTGGATCAGGCCTATCAACATTTGGATAGCCAGGCCGAGAAACACAAACTTGACCAGGCGTTGATGCTGTTCGTCGGGCATAAGCGACACAAACAGTCCGAACCCCACGAGACACGCCAGGAAGGTAGCCGAGTTCAGGCTCTTTTCCGGAGAGGCGGTCCACAGGTTAAGATGATCCAGTCCGGCGAAGACCGGAAGTGACTTCGGTGTTGAAACGGGCAAGAACTGCAGGGCAAGAAAGGTCAATACGAAGAGCGCAAAGGCACGACCTGCAGTCTCGAAACGGGAATGGCCAATGTTGGTGATTCCAATGAACACGGCTGGAAGCATCAGGATCTCGACGAGATGATCGGTCCAGTATCCCTGGCCTGCGCCTCCACCGAGGATGGAGGCAGTGAGGATCACAAATCCTGTGTAATTTACCGTCCAGAAATGGCTCGGACGCGCATCAACCGTCATTGAACAAGCCTCACAGCTGTTGCATGCAGGAAGACAGAACCGGAATAGCGGTTCTGCCAGCTTTCGACGATATTGTTGTTGGTCACGAGAATGTCTTGCAGTGGGCAGTCGCGATCGGGCACGGAGAATTCGGTTTGGGCAGTCGAGACCTTTCCCTCGCTTTGATCGAGGACGAGGCTCGCCAGGGTTTTTCCGCCGGGCAGGCACCTGATCCTGAGCTCGACCGGCTTGGGACCCTTGAGGTTGCGCGTTGAATAGGACAGGGACCAGGAAAACCGCGCCGAGGGAAGTCTCAAGGTCTGAAGCCTTGTCGCGAGGCGTACCGGGCTGTTGAGGAACTTGATTTCAAATGCCTGGTCGGTGGCGCTTTTGGCAGGATCGGAGGATCGCGATGACGTGGTAACCATCGCGAAACTCATTCCGGGGATTTTCGGAAGAGACCAGTCAAACGGGCTGCCATTCGGCTTCAGGTTGAAATCCTTGTTGAAGATGTAACCGGCCTCGTCTTTTTCCGCTTCATTCAAGGTCAGATTGTTCAGAATAAAGGCCTCATTGTACTGCTTTGCAGCCAGGAGACGCCCGATGATGATGTTGATGGAGGGACGCAGATCCTCAACGCCATCTTGCCGCCAGTCGAGCAGCAGCTTGCGGGCGAAATACAAGCCGGTATCCGTTTTCGAAAGCGATGCAAGCATGCGGGAGGGACCGCCTGGAAGTGCCGCAAAGCGCGTCCTGGCTACTGCATATCCGGCTTTGTTTTCCAGAAGGACAGGCAGATAGGGCTCGACCAGCTGCCATTGCTGCGGCCATCCGCGGAAAATCAATTCTGCCAGCCGGACAGCTTCTTCAATCTGGTTTTGAGAGGCGGTAAATGCAAATCGGCTCAGCAGGGCACGGATGTCGGCGCCATTCAATGCCAGTGCATGTTTGAACAGATCTTGCGCCTCTTCAGGGGGCGTTCCTGCACTGATACTGAGCATTCCAAGCAGGCTGTATAGCTTGGGATTGTACGGTTCGTAATAAATCCCTGCCTTGATCGTTTCGATCAGGGCAGGGAAATCTGCATTTTCGGAAGACTTGGCAAGTGCAATCTCGGTGCTGCGTATCCGGGCTTCCGAATTCGAGGGATTGAACCCGATCGCGATGCCTGGATAATTCTGCTCGTACCAGTGACTGGCAGAATTAGCCAAAACGGCTAGCAAAACGATCAAGCATGCCAGATAGAGCGGAACTCGTCTTGTTCTTGAAAGAAGCGTTGTCATTCCGCGTCACACGATTGTCTTGCAGGCTGGGAGTTGCAGGTTTGCCGCCATCGTAGGAATAGTAATTATATTGCATGTACCGGTAGGCATAGTTGTAATCAAGCTTGTTGACCTCAAACTTCGTGAATGCTGCGCCAACCACGTTGGCGCCGGCTGATTTGAGGCGCTTCAAGGCACTGACTGCCGACTTGCGCGTTGCCTGCTTGCAGGCAACCACCAGCAGCGTCGCATCTGCTAGGCGCGATATAATTGGTGCATCCGAAAGTCCGATAACCGGCGGACAGTCAATGATGATGAGGTCGAACTTGCGCTTGCAGAACTGAAGCATCATCGCTGTCTTGGGGGCAATGAGAATGTCAGCCGGATTGGGTGGTATCGTTCCCGACGACATGAAGGTGAGGTTCGTGTACCGGGTCGGCTGAAAGATCTCGCGGATATCACCATTCTTGATAACATTGGTCAGCGCATTACTGAGCCCAATGGCGTTGTGCGTTTGCATAAGCCTGTGCAGTTTCGGCTTTCTCATATCGCCATCGATGAGAAGGACGCGCTTGCCAAGCGAGGCAAAATCCCTCGCGAGCTGCAGGCTCGTCGTCGATTTTCCCTCCGACGGCTCCGAACTCGTAATAGCAATAATCTTGGTTCCGTCGTCTGTTCCCGAGAACTGCAGCGATGTCCTGAGCGTGCGATAGGCTTCCGACAGGCTGGACTTCGGGTTTTGCAACTCCCGTTCGATTTCCTCATCTGCCGTCGACGGAATGATGCCTAGCACCGTCAGATTGAGATCCTTTTCGATCTGATCGGGAACGGAGAAGGTATTGTTCAGCAATTCGATGATGAAGATTACGCCGGCCGCCGAAGCCAGGAACAGAACAATCGAGGCTGCGAGATTGAGCGACAGACGAGGGGTATAGGGCTTTTCAGGGACGATTGCGGGATCCACGATCGAAGCATTGGAGGAACGCATTTCGGCACCGACACCTGCCTCGTTCAGCTTGCCGATCAGGCTCTCATACTGCGACCGGTTGGAATCCACTTCGCGTTTCAGGATCGTGTATTGAATGTTCTTTTGCTGGAACTCGGACTGGCGTTTTTCGAGATCTGCCATTTCCCTTTTCAGGGATGCCTCTTTCTCCTTGACCTGGTCAAACTGGATCTGGGTGGACCTGGCGATCGCGCTGACCTCCAGAGCGACTTGCTTTTTCAGCTCGTTGATCTGGGCACGAAGACGCACCATTTCAGGAAAGCCTGGCTTCAGGGTAGCCAGCTTTTGCTGGTATTCTGCTTCGAGCTCGGCGAGTTTCTGCTTCGTCGTCTGGATCGACTCGCTCTTGAAGACATCGGGAAGCGTATTGGCATTGCCTTCCTCGATTTGCTTCACCAGGCGCTCGACCCCGAGCCGCTCCTGGATGACTTCGGCAAGCGCCTTGTTGATGTCGGCAATATTGTCTGCGATCAGCGAATTTTCACTGCCAGTGATGGTGATGCCCTCGCGCTGGGCATAATCCACCAGGGCTTTTTCGGACTCCTGCAGTTTCTGCTTGGTTTCGCGAACCTGGTCTTCGATGAACTGACGGGCCAGATTGGAGGTTTCGCTACGCTTGTCGACATTCTGGTCGATGAAACTGCGGACGATCTGGTTGGCGACCTGTTCGGCGAATCTCGGCAGGGGGTGTGAATAGCTCACTTCCAGAATGCTCGTATTGCGCTTCAGATCCACCGAGAGATTGTCCCGGATCGTATTGACGGCAAGTGACAGGCGTTCTTCATCTGTCAGATCCGACATTTCCCGCTGAGCGGTAGCGCCGGTAATTCTTCGCCATACGTTGCCGAGCGAGAACGTCGGAGCGGGCGCTAGGAAGTCTGCATTGTTGGAAAGATCGAGCTCATAGGCAACGCGCTGCGCAAGGTCGCGGCTCTTCATCTTTTCCTTGGCAGTCTCGTAGACACGAAAATCCGTGGAGGTGGCGATGGTATCGAGTTCCTGCAATACCTTTGCACCTGCAGCCTGGATCTCGATTTGAGCCGTTGCGCGGTATTTGGGCGTCTGCATCATCGTGAAGAAGAAGCCGCAGACTATCCCCGCCATCAGAAAGGCAGCAATCAGCCAGCGATGATGAACCACATACCAGAACAGTTTCAGAATATCGATGCTGTCGCGATCTTCCTCGATCTCGAACGGCTGCGCATAGCCGAACTGTCGCTGCATCTCGGGAAAACCCGGAACCTGTCCCGAATAGGCGCCGATCGGCATTGGAGGCTGACTATGGTTCATCACTCATCCCTCAATGGGTTTTGGCTGCAGAACTAGCCTGGCATCCTTGTGCACAGCTGTTCTCTTCACAACTAACGATATTTCAACCGTCGCCACCCCAAGCGGCGCCACGTTTCCCGTGTTAATTCTGTCCACTTCAGTCGCCCGCTATAGCGGCGTTACTGCCAGCCTGGAGGCGCTTACAGCGATGCCCAGAGCTTCTTTCAGATTCTGAGTAGCTACCTTTGATCCTGACTGGAATGCTATCACAATATCGCCGCCATAGACACGCGGATCCGACATCTTGCCTTCGCGAATGGCTTTCACACTGTAGTTTGCAACATACCGCTGCGCGCCGACCTGGCGGAAGACATAGATCTTCTTCTCGTCGGCAACTTGCGATAGCCCGCCTGCGAGCGCAGTCGCCTTCAACAAGGTCGTACTGCTGTCGCCCGGATAAATCCCAGGCTTGATGAACTCGCCATCAAGCGTGATCCGCTGCCCTGCGGATTCCTTGACAAACACGGACACCTCCGGAGACTGGAGATAGTTGGCGCCATAGCGCCGCTCGATTTCTTTCTCCAGCTGGGTAACCGTCTTTCCTTTTGCCGGAACTGCCCCAATCAACGGCAAGGATACATTGCCGTTGGGTTCGACCCGCACCTCCTTGTCCAGTTCATCCACCTGAAAGACGTCAACCTCAAGCAGGTCGTTCTCCGCAAGCAAGATCTCCGAGCCATTGTTCGTATTTGCAGGTGGAGGCAGCTGCGTCACAACTCTCAGATCCGAACCGCCCGAAGAGGCGGAAGGCACAACTGACGAACTCAACGATGAGGAACTGGAATTCGTGCATGAAACAAGTGCCGTGCACGCAATGCACAGTGCCAAATACACAAGTTTTCGTGAAATTGTTTCCAAGTTACGCCGCCCCAGTCCTGAATTGGTAGATGTGATTCGTATCCATTGATATGTGACCCAGAACGGTCACGAATTCAAATTGGCCGCGGCGAACAGGAGATCAGCCCTGGACATGAAATTTTCGTTTCAAGGATTGCCACAAACCGGAACCCGGTTCCCGCGACTTCTTGTCCGTCAACCTTGGCGATTTTGCGGTCAAGGGTTTGTTTTGAAGTAAAAGTGCCGGGTTATCGTAAACGATGGTGATTGTTGCCTGACGTCCAAGAATTCGATCGATTTCATCGCGGGCCTTGCTCAATCCCGGAGGACGCGAAGTAGGGTTGTGCGCGTCGCTTGCAATCAGGTCAACTCGCCCTTCGTTTAGCATGCGATCGGACCAGTATTTGGGGCGTTTGCCGAATTCGCCCGTAATGGACTTCGCAGTCAATTGAATGGGGACGCCCATTTCATCGAGGGTGCACATCACATCATAGTGGTTTTCTATCCAGGTCAGGCGTTCTGGATGCGTGAGAATGGGCACGTATCCATGTTCCAGCAACTGCTTGCAGAGATTCACAAGATTTGGTGGCAATACATGATGAGGCGGCTCGAAGAGAAAATATCGCGTTCCGCCCAGGGAAGGTACTTCCCCTTGATCCAGCTTCTGCCGAAGATCAGGAGATACGTGAATATCGCCACCTGCAATCAGAGTGAGATCAATGGCTTGCTCGTTCAATTTCTTCTGCAGTTGCCGTATGCCGGAATGCAATGTCTCAATGCTCGTGTCATACATTCCAGGCATGAAATGAGGGGTGCATGCCATGAATTTTGTGCCGTCCGCTACTGCCAGACGTGCAATCTCCAAAGACATGGCGATGTCCTTGGCACCGTCATCGATGCCGGGAAGTATATGGCTGTGTATGTCGATCATGTGATGTGCCACACATATTCTTCTGAGGATCAGATGCCCTACAAAGCCAAATGGCCGCACGAATTTCGTGCGGCCATCACCTAGACCTTAATGCCGGTCAGATCAACGTTTACTGGCCACTCGGCGATTTCTGATCATCGTCATCGTCAACCGTGACGTTGTATAGAAGAATTCCGCCGCCAACAGCTGCTGCTCCAAGAATAACGGTGCTTGCGTCCGGACCGCTGCCTGAAGCGGCATAATCTGTTGCTGATCCAGCGCGATCAGCGAGTTCCTGATAAGCGCCGGCATCTTCTTCGACCCTGACGCAATAATCTCCTGCCGAACCGGTCGGCTGAGTGATTGTGACCTTGCGCTGCGATCCGATTGCCAGCTGGCAGGAGGAGCCGACGGAAAGGCCGAACGAGCCGCTGCCCGTGGCAATGACCGAGCCATCATCTACCGCAGCACCATTATCCGGCCGCGTCGACGATCCGAAGTTGATGAGAACAACTTCACCACTCGGAAGCCGAATGCTGCCCGCATTCGCTGCGCCAGACACAGGAGCCGTGCGGCAGGTGCAATCCGAATAGGGATCCGGAGTTTGCGCATTGGCAATGCTCGCGGGTACAATTGCAGTCGACATCGCCGCCAGCAATCCTGAAATCCAATACTTCATAGTTACGCCCTCGTCCAATTGGTGGGAGAGTTAGTCAAACTTCCCTGTTCGATATACCTCTCATCATTCTCGTTTCGATATGCCTTTCTTCATTGTTGCAATCAACCCTGAACGGGCTTTCGGTGCCTGAAATTTTGAGTTCGCCAGGTCAAAAGTTTTGATGTGTAGCATTTATGGCACACTAACAGGTTGCAAATGCCGAGCTGTGGTTGCGGTGAACAGGTTCTCCTCCTGGCCTCTCGGATCAACAGGCAGAAAGCTGTTCCAGAGGGCCATATTTCAGCGCCATTACCGCGCGTGGTCGACATTCTGCGACTGTTGTTATTACGGGAAGCTGCTTCCCGTCTAACGTACGATATGAGCATTAATTTGCCTCGCTGACACTGGACCCATCCTGGTGAACGCGATAGAGCCTTGCCACAAATCCATGCTGCGAATGAGGACATCGTGAACGCAATATTGACTCACCTGCAAAAGCTGGAAGCCGAGAGCATCCACATCATGCGCGAAGTCGTGGCGGAAGCCGAAAACCCGGTGATGCTCTATTCCGTCGGCAAGGACAGTGCCGTCATGCTGCATCTGGCCCAGAAGGCCTTTTATCCTTCCAAGCTGCCGTTTCCGCTGATGCATGTGGACACGACCTGGAAGTTCCGGGAGATGATCTCGTTTCGTGACGAGATGGCCCGCAAACTCGGGGCAAAACTGATCGTCCATATCAACCAGGACGGGATCGACAGGGGTATAGGCCCGTTCACTCACGGTTCGGCCGTCCATACCGACGTGATGAAGACGGAGTCACTCAAACAGGCGCTGGACAAGTACAAGTTCGATGTTGCTTTTGGTGGTGCGCGCCGCGATGAGGAAAAATCACGCGCCAAGGAGCGCATCTTCTCGTTCCGCACCTCCGACCACCGCTGGGATCCGAAGAACCAGCGTCCGGAATTGTGGAAGCTCTACAATACGCGCAAGGCGCCCGGTGAATCGATCCGCGTCTTTCCGCTATCCAACTGGACCGAACTCGACATCTGGCAATACATCCATCTGGAAAAGATACCCATCGTGCCTCTCTATTTCTCGGCCAAACGTCCGGTAGTCGAGCGCAATGGCACATTGATCATGGTTGACGATGCGCGCATGCCGCTTGAGCCAGGCGAAGAGCCTATGATGAAGATGGTCAGGTTCCGCACGCTGGGCTGCTATCCGCTGACAGGAGCGATCGAGAGTGAAGCCGCAAATCTCACTGAGATCATTCAGGAAATGTTGCTGACCACCACTTCCGAACGGCAGGGCAGGGTTATCGACCACGACCAGTCTGCATCCATGGAAAAGAAAAAGCAGGAGGGCTACTTCTGATGGCCCACAAATCCGATCTCATAGCCACCGACATCGAGGCCTATCTGAAGGCGCACGAGGAAAAGACCCTGCTCAGGTTTCTGACCTGCGGCAGTGTCGATGACGGCAAATCCACGCTCATCGGGCGCATGCTCTACGAATCGAAGATGATCTTCGAGGATCAGCTTGCTGCGTTGGAAAGCGATTCGAAGAAGGTTGGCACCCAGGGCGAGGATATCGACTTCGCGCTGCTGGTCGACGGGCTTGCCTCCGAACGCGAGCAGGGCATTACCATCGACGTTGCCTATCGCTTCTTTTCGACCGACCGGCGCAAGTTCATCGTTGCCGACACGCCGGGCCATGAACAATATACCCGTAACATGGCAACCGGTGCCTCTACCGCAGACCTTGCCATCATTCTCGTCGATGCGCGCAAGGGCGTGCTGACCCAGACGAAACGCCATTCCTTCATCGTGTCTCTGCTTGGCATCAGGAATGTGGTTCTGGCCATCAACAAGATGGACCTGGTTGGCTATTCGCAGGAAACCTACGACAAGATCGTCGCCGACTACCGGGAATTTGCCACCCATCTTGGCAAGGATGGCGAGATACCGTTCGAGATCATGCCGATGCCCGTTTCTGCCCTCAAGGGCGACAACATCGTCGAGAAAAGCGCCGGGATGGAATGGTTCGACGGCCCGACGCTGCTGGAATATCTGGAAACCGTTCCGGTGCAACAGGCGCAACTCGAAAAGCCGTTCCGGATGCCGGTGCAATGGGTCAACCGGCCAAACCTCGATTTTCGCGGTTTCTGCGGCCAGATCGCAACCGGTGTCGTGAAAGTCGGCGACCAGATCAAGGCGCTGCCATCTGCAAAGGAAAGCAAGGTCAAATCCATCGTAACGATGGATGGCAACCTTGAAGAGGCAATTGCCGGCCAATCCGTGACGCTGACGCTGGAAGACGAGATCGATATCTCGCGCGGCGATGTCATTTCCGAGGCGAAGCGCCCGGCGGAAGTGGCAAACCAGTTCGAGACAACGATCCTGTGGATGGCGGAAGACGCCATGCTTCCGGGCCGTACCTACATCATCAAGACCGGTACCATCATGGCGCAGGCGACGGTGGCCGAACCGAAATACAAGGTCAACGTCAATACGCTTGAGCAATTGCCGGCAAAGAAACTCGACCTCAACGAAATCGGCGAGTGCAATCTTCACCTCGACCGCAGGATTGCCTTCGATCCCTATGACGACAACCGCGATACCGGAAGTTTCATCCTGATCGACCGCTTGACGAATGCAACGGTCGGCTGCGGCATGATCCGTTTCGCGCTTCGCCGCTCGTCGAACATTCACTGGCAGTCGGTGGATGTTTCCAAGCAGGCACGTTCGAAGATGAAGGGCCAGAGACCCGCTGTTCTGTGGTTCACTGGCCTGTCGGGTTCTGGCAAGTCGACGATTGCAAACCTGATCGAGAAGAAACTCTCGTCAATCGGCAGGCATACCTATCTGCTGGATGGTGACAACGTTCGCCACGGGCTGAACAAGGATCTGGGATTCACCGATGCCGACCGGGTGGAAAACATCCGGCGTGTTTCAGAGGTGGCAAGGCTGATGGCCGATGCCGGCCTGATAACGCTGGTTTCCTTCATCTCGCCGTTCCGCTCCGAGCGCCGTATGGCGCGTCAGTTGATGGATGAAGGCGAGTTTCTGGAAATCTTCGTGGATACGCCGCTCGACATCGCTGAAGAACGCGACGTCAAAGGGCTCTACAAGAAGGCGCGGGCAGGCGAGATCAAGAACTTCACCGGTATTGATTCACCTTACGAACCGCCGCTCGACCCGGAAATTCGGGTCAACACGGTAGAGATGACGGCAGAAGAAGCTGCCGACGCCATCATTGTCGAACTTGAAAAGCGCGGCATTCTGGAAGGCTGATCCGTAAACATTGAAAATTCTGCCCGCCCGGCGGTCTGGCCGCCGGGAAGGGCGGAAATTCAGGCGTTGTCCTTGCGCTTGCGGATTTCGGTGAAAACCTCCCAGTTCTTAGCCGTTTCCATTCCGAGATGCTTGCGGATTGCAGGATCTGCCGGACGCAGGAAGGGATTGGTTTCCAGTTCCTCGCCGATCCTGCCGGGCACGGTCGGTTCGCCGCGCTCACGCTTGGCTCCGATTTCTGCGAGTTTCAGCTTCAGCGCCTCATTGGACGGATCTACGGTAATCGCGAACCGGGCATTCGACAGCGTGTATTCGTGACCGCAATAGAGGCTGGTTTCTGGAGGCAGGGCAGCCAGTTTTTCGAGACTTTCCCACATCATCTTGCCGTCACCCTCGAAAACCCTGCCACAGCCCAGCACGAACAGGGTGTCACCGGTGAAGACGGCCTTTTCTTCCGGGAAGTGATAGTTGACCATGTCGAGCGTGTGCCCCGGTGTATGGAGAACCTCGACCGTCGAGCTTGCGAAGGTAAATGTGTCACCATCGCCGACAGTGGTGTCGACGCCTTCGACAGGGCCGTCCTTTCCCTTGCCAGGATATTTCGGACCGATCACGGTGCAGCCGGTCTGCTGCTTGATCTCTGCCAAACCATCGGTGTGGTCCCAGTGGTGGTGTGTGATGAGGAGGTGGGTCAGTTTCCAGCCCTTTTCCTTCGCCGCTGCCAGGATCGTGGTGGCGTCGGCTGCATCGACTGCAGCGGTTTCACCCGTTTCGGGAGAATGGATCAGAACGCAGTAGTTGTCCGAGAGTACGGGAAACTGGAAGAATTCCAGACCGGCCATGTGATTTCTCTCCTTTTGAAATATGAACTGATGAAATTTGCAGCGGACGATGCATCCAGACATTGCCGCATGTCTGCATTGGTTCTATCGCTTTGAAACACTCTTTCAACCTTGAACGGCCCGCGGACAGATAACGGCGGGCGGGAAACATTGCGATGACGCTACGCTTTGCGGCCAATCTGAGCACGATGTTCACCAGTCAGGCGTTTTCCGGGCGGTTTGCCGCTGCGCGTGACGCTGGCTTCGATCTTGTCGAGTTCCAGTTTCCCTACGAAATGGCTCTAACCGATCTGGCTAAGAAGCTTGGGGCTGCTGGCCTGGAAGCCGTATTGTTCAACATGCCTCCCGGCAACTGGGAGGCGGGTGAACGGGGACTTGCCGCGATACCGGGCCGCGAGGCGGAGTTTCGTGAAAGTGTTGCATTAGCGCTGGAATATGCCAGTGCAACAGGTGTCGCCAAGCTGCACTGCATGGCGGGCCTTGTGTCCGAGGGTGCCGATCGGGAACTCATGCGCGATACCTTCTGCCGGAACCTTTCCCATGCCGCGACAGAAGCCCGCAAGATGGCGGTGGAGGTCTTGGTCGAGCCGATCAATCAGGTTTCGGTGCCCGGTTATTTCCTGTCCGATTTCAACGAGGCGCTTTCGATAATTCAGGCGGTCGAGGTTGATTGCGGCATCGCGCCCGGCCTCCAGTTCGATCTTTTTCACTGCGCGATGATGGGTCTTGATCCGGTCGCAACCATCGGGATGTGCGGCAACCATATCCGGCATTTCCAGATCGCTGGTACTCCGGGCCGCAATGAACCGGATTTATCGGGCACTGCGACCCGCGCGGCGCTGAATTTCATCAGCCAGGATTTCGAGGACGCGATAATCGGGTGCGAATACACGCCCCTAGACGCACCGGACGCCAGTCGCGGCTGGATAGCGGAAGCAAGACGCCTTGCTAAGGCGTAACGCGTCGGGGTTCCACAAGCAAAATCGAAATTGCCACTTGAATTTGTCGTCTTTTGCTGGTGTCACCTGCGATGCTTGGCTACGACGCATGTAGAAATATTCCTGAAGCGGGCCAGATGCAGGGAGGGGTTGCCGGTGACCAACATTTTCCATCCGACCGATTTTTCAGAGGCTTCCAATGTTGCCTTCCGCCATGCCATGCGCATGACGCTTGTTACGCGCGGCAGTCTCGAAATCCTCCACGTGGCACCGAAGGGCAAAGCGATCGGATGGTCGGAGTATCCGCATGTTCGCGAAACGCTGCACAAATGGGGACTGTTGCATGAAGGTTTCACGATCGAGGACCTGACCCGGAAAACCGGTATCAAGGTCCGCAAGTCGCGCGCCGAGGGATCGAACGTCGTTGAGGCCACGAGCCAGCATATTGCCCGTCATCCGGTCGACATGATGGTGCTCTCCACGGAGGGAAGGTCCGGTCTTGCCGAAATCATAAGCCCGTCGGTTTCCACTGCACTTGCTGCTGCGATATCGCGCCCGACACTGTTTTTTCGCGAGGGTGTGAAGGGCTTTGTTTCTCCCGATGGACGACTAGAGGGTGTCAACATCCTGATCGCCGTAGACGACGATCCTGATCCGCAATTGCCTTTCGACTATCTGCCAGAATTGTCGCGCCTTGTGGGGGCGCAAATCCGCAAGGTGGTCAGCCTCCATTGTGGGAGTGCGCTGAGGAACAGGCCGGTAGCGCCAGCGTCGATGGACATGACGGTATTCGAGCATATCGACAGCGATGGCGACGCGGTCGATACGATCAATGCGAAGGCGGCCGAAATGCAGGCAGACATCATCATCGTCACGACTGCAGGGCCCAGTTCGATACGCGAAACCCTGCTTGGATCAACGACCCGCAACATCATAAGAAGCGCACCGTGTGCGGTGTTGTCGCTGCCCGCTCCCAGTTATGACGCCCAACCGGCAGTGTAATTGAAGGTTACGCACGGGAAATTTGTGCCGAATCGGGGTGAGTGCCGCAAGGCGGGGGTTCTTTCGGTTGCGGTGGAGCCTTGATTGAAATAGATGTTTCCTAACGCAGATTGTCGAGGATTTTGGCTATGAAACCGACTCTCATACTCGTTGGCGCCGACAAGGGTGGCGTTGGCAAGACCACAACCGCCCGCGCGCTTCTGGATTTCCTTGCCCGCAAGAACATTCTGGCGCGCGCCTTCGACACCGAAAATCCGCGCGGTACGCTGCACCGCTTCTATCCAAACATCACGCAGATCATCGATCTTGGCGAAGTTCGCGACCAGATGAAGGTGCTCGACACCTTGCAGTCCGATGCAGTCAAGGTGACCGTGGTTGACTTCAAGGCCGGCAATCTTTCAACCGCGTTGAATATCTTCGAGAAGATCGGTGTGCTGGAGGCTGCCCGTTCCGGCGATTTCGATCTGGCTCTTTTCCACGTGGTCGGGCCGTCCATCGCGTCCCTCGACGAAATGGGCGAAGTGGCGAAGTACACCAAGGGCATGGACTACATCGTGGCCCGCAACTTCATAAACGAAACCAATTTCTTCGAGTGGGACGAAGCCACGTTCAAGAAATATTTCGCAGGCCTTTCCAACGCGCGCGAAATCGAAATCCCGAAACTGAACGAGATGGCATACGAACAGGTCGACCTGGCCGGCGTAACCTTTACCGATTTCGTCAACAACAAGACGGCAAAGGGCGCAGATGCGAATTTCTCGTTCGTTCTGCGGGGCTATGTGCGCAAGTGGATGAATGACCTGAACACGGAATTCGAAAAGCTGGAACTGGTGAAGGGGCTTCTTGCGCCTTCCACGGACTCCGCATCATCGGAAGGCGGCCAGTAAGGCCGGCCGCTACCGGCCGCCATGGCAAACACGCTCACGATTGTCTGTTCCAACAAGCCGCGCAACGGCAAGACGCTGCTTGCGCGAATGATTGCCGACCGGCTATCGCTGACGGGTGCAGACAGCTTCCGGATTTTCGATACGGATTTTCCCGAGGGAGGTCTTGCAGGCTATTTTCCCGAATCAAGCGAGATCGTCGATCTGGCGAAGACGCAGGGGCAGGTACGCATATTCGACACCATTCTCGCCGAAACGGGTGTCGACTACATCATCGACCTGCAATCGGATCTACTCGATGCCTTCTTCAGGATTTTCTCTGACATCGGTTTCGAGCACGCAGCGCGCGAGGCGGGTCTCAATCTCTCGGTCTATTTCATCCTCGACCGGGCAATGACCACCATGCAGTCTGCCAGGCGCATCGGGGAAATGTTGCATGAGAGCGATTTCGTGCTGGTGCGCAACGAGGCGGTCGGCAATGTGCTGACGTTGCCGGAGGCGGCACGGATACGCGCCCAGATCAAGAATGCGCGTGACCTTTCCATGCCGGCGTTGTCCATCGAAGCTGCGAACTTCATCGAGAAGCCAGAATTCACCTTTGCAGGCTTCGTTGCGCGCAATGGCGAGGGCGCACCACTGGAAATGCGTATCGAATTGTGGAATTTCCTCGAAGCGGTCTACAACCAGCGGGGCCGGGCAGCAGAAGGGGCGGTGCTGCTGTGATGGTCATCAAGAAGAGCCGCTGAGCGGCCGGAAAGACAAGAAATGGCTTCCAATGTCAGGCTGACGGGCCTTGCCCGCGAACTTGCCGAACGCGGTGCAAGCGGCAAGCCCGTGCGCATCGGCCTTGTGGGCCTGGGCGAAATGGGAACCGACATCTTCACCGGTGTTGCCCAGATGGACGGTATCGAACTCGCGACTGTCTTCGAGCGTACGCCCGGCCGGGCATCGCAGGCCGCGAACATTGCCTATGGCGACGACACGATGATCCGCCATGCCGAAAGCCATGATGCAATTTCTTCCGCTGTCGAGAGTGGCAAGATCGCCGTCACTTCCGATCTGGACCTGGCGCTGTCGCACGGGCTCGTGGACGTGGTGATCGATGCTACCGGTGTTCCGGAAGCCGGTGCCGATATCGGGCTTCGTACCATCTCCCACGGCAAGCACCTGATCATGATGAACGTCGAATGCGATGTGTGCATCGGACCCTATCTCAAGCACGAGGCCGACATGGCGGGCGTGATCTATTCCATCGGTGCGGGGGATGAACCCTCGTCGACCATGGAGATCATCGAATTCGTGACAGCCATGGGTCACGACGTGGTCTGCGCGGGCAAGGGCAAGAACAATCCGCTCAACTTCGATGCCGTGCCGGACGATTATCGCGAGGAAGCCGACCGCAGGAACATGAATGTCCGGATGCTGGTCGAATTTGTCGACGGGTCCAAGACCATGGTCGAGATGGCGGCGATTGCCAATGCCACCGGCCTCGTGCCCGATGTTCCCGGCATGCACGGTCCGCGCGCAACGGTGAGCGAACTGGCAAGCGTCCTTATCCCGCGGGAGGATGGCGGTGTACTGTCGAAGAAAGGCTGCGTCGACTATTCGATCGGCAAGGGCGTGTCGCCCGGCATCTTCGTGGTTGTGAAGGCGGAGCATCCCCGTATCCACGAGCGGTTTGCCGACCTGAAGATGGGTGAGGGGCCGTACTACGCCTTCCACCGGCCGTATCACCTGACCTCTCTGGAAGTGCCGCTGACAGCGGCCCGGATCGTGCTGCACGGAAAGCCCGACATGGTGCCAATGGAAAGGCCGGTGGCGGAGGTATGTGCTATTGCCAAACGCGATCTAAGACCGGGCGACAGGCTCGACCAGGTGGGGGAATATTGCTACCGCTCCTGGACGATGACGGTGGAAGAAGCGCGGGCTGTATCGGCAATTCCGTGCGGACTGCTGGCCGGTGGTACGGTCACCGCTCCAATCTCGAAGGGTGAACTCATAACAAGGGCAAATGCCCGGCCACCGGAGGGCTCGCTGATCGCAGACATCCGAGCACGTCAGGATGCCATGATATTTGGCGGGAAATAGCGGTCTCGTCCGGCAATCCAGCCTCTTGGATACCTCCAGAACCAGACAGGGATTTTTCAGGTGAATGAATTGAACAGCAGCATGGTTGCCTCGCGCCTCATGGAACTGGCGCCCGACCTGATGACAAGAAGTGCCACGATTGCGCTGAAGCATTATGGCAATCTGGGTGAAGTCATCACCAAGGACGACAACAGTCCCCTGACGATGGCAGATCTGGAGGTGAATGCGCTGCTGTGCGATGTGCTTGAGAAGGAATTCCCCTCAATACCGGTTGTTACGGAAGAGCGGGCCGAGAGCCACGATCTTGATGCGGGCAGCGGCATGTTCTTCCTGGTTGATCCGATTGACGGGACGAAGGAGTTCATCAACAAGCGCGACGAGTTCACCGTCAACGTGGCCCTGATCGAGAACCGCTCGCCGGTTGCAGGTATCGTTGGTGCGCCGGCGCTAGGCGTCTACTATCTGGGCATCGTTGGCGAGGTTGCGCAGAGGGTGGCGCTCGATACCGGGGAAGTGACCCCGATCTCGGTTGGCGAGCCGGAAGGCGATGGCCTGATGGTCGTCGCGAGCCGCTCGCACCTGACGCCGGAAACCCAGGCTTTCATCGATGCCAATCCGGTGGCAGGCACGCGCAATGCAGGTTCGTCGCTCAAATTTTGCCTGCTCGCGGCAGGAGAAGCCGACGTCTATCCGCGTTATGGTCCGACAATGGAGTGGGATACCGCTGCCGGACACGCAGTGCTTCTGGCCGCAGGCGGCGAGGTGATCAATCTCGACGGTTCGCCGCTCGAATATGCGAAAAAGGATTTTCGCAATCCGTTCTTCATAGCTGCATCGCCTCACGCGCACTATGTCATACCGGAAAACGCCTGAATTGACTGGCAGAGCATGTTCGATATTGACGGAATCGGCCAAATCGAAATGCACGAAAGAATGCATTTGTTTGCCGAAACCAATCGTTTCCACCTGAAGGTGAAACGATCCAGCTGGCCGCTTCCGGCGGGGTAGAGCAGTAGTTTTTGCGCCAACCGCCGGGTGAAACTGTCGATTCAGGCAATTGTGATTTCCCGCCGATGGGTATAGGAAATCGGGAACTGCCAAACCGGGAATGCTGCGTGAACAACCCGCCCGAAACACCGCTGCTGGACAAGGTCAAGCTTCCTTCCGACCTTAGAAAGCTGCCAGAAAGCGATCTTATCCAGCTTGCTGCCGAATTGCGTGCCGAGATGATCGACGCAGTGTCGGTAACCGGCGGCCATCTTGGTGCGGGACTGGGGGTTGTCGAGCTTACCGTGGCAATTCACCATGTCTTCAACACGCCCGAAGACCGGCTTGTCTGGGATGTCAGCCACCAGTGCTATCCGCACAAGATATTGACGGGGCGAAGGGATCGCATCCGCACCTTGCGCAAGGAAGGCGGGCTTTCCGGCTTCGCAAAGCGGGCCGAAAGCGAATACGATGCTTTTGGCGCAGGCCATTCCTCCACCTCGATCTCTGCCGGCCTTGGCATGGCTGTGGCCCGTGACCTCAAGGGCACCGGAAACAACGTGATCGCGGTCATCGGTGATGGTGCGATGTCAGCGGGCATGGCATTCGAGGCGCTCAACAATGCAGGCGCCATGGATGCCCGTTTGATCGTCATCCTCAACGACAACGATATGTCGATAGCGCCACCAACCGGCGCCATGAGCGCCTATCTGGCGAGGCTTGCTTCCGGGCGCACCTATATGGGTATCCGCGAAATCGGCAAGAAACTGACGGCCTATCTGGGCAAGACGGTGGACCGGGCAATCACCCGCGCAGTCGAGCACGCGCGAGGCTATGTTACCGGCGGAACGCTGTTCGAGGAACTCGGCTTCTACCATATCGGCCCGATTGACGGTCACGACCTGCCAACCCTGCTTTCGGTGCTGAAGAACGTGCGTGACAACGCCAAGGGGCCGGTTCTCATTCACGCGGTGACCCGCAAGGGCAAGGGGTATGCACCCGCGGAGGAGGCTGCCGACAAGTATCACGGCGTCTCGAAATTCGATGTCATTACCGGCGCGCAGGCAAAGGCCCCGGCAAACGCGCCGAGCTATACCAAGATATTCGGCGAGACGCTGGTACAGGAAGCGCGCGAAGACGACAGGATTGTCGGCATCACGGCGGCCATGCCTTCCGGCACGGGACTGGACATTTTCGGCAAGGAGTTTCCCGGCAGAACCTTCGATGTCGGCATTGCCGAACAGCACGCGGTAACGTTTGCAGCCGGGCTTGCCTCGGAGGGCATGAAGCCCTTCTGTGCCATCTATTCGACCTTCCTGCAGCGCGCCTACGATCAGGTGGTGCACGACGTGGCGATCCAGCGCCTGCCGGTTCGCTTCCCGATCGACCGGGCGGGATTTGTCGGTGCCGACGGACCGACCCATGCAGGTGCATTCGATACGGCCTACCTCGCCAATCTTCCGGGTTTCGTCGTCATGGCTGCCGCCGATGAGGCGGAACTGCGCCACATGGTACACACGGCTGCTGTCTACGACGAGGGGCCGGTTTCGTTCCGCTATCCGCGTGGAAACGGTGTGGGTGTCGAAATGCCGGAACGCGGCAGCTTCCTGGAGATCGGCAAGGGCCGGATCGTCAAGGAAGGGTCGAAGGTCGCCATACTGTCCTTCGGAACGCGCCTTGCCGCGTCTCTTTCCGCAGCTGAGATGCTTGATAGTGCGGGCCTGTCCACCACGGTTGCCGATGCGCGTTTTGCCAAGCCTTTGGATCACGATCTGATCCGCCGTCTCGCGAGCGAGCACGAGGTTCTCATCACCGTGGAGGAGGGCGCAGTCGGAGGCTTCGGATCGCATGTGCTGCAGTTCCTTGCTTCCGAGGGAATGCTGGAAAACGGCCTGAAAATCCGGCCGATGTCGCTGCCTGATGAGTTTACCGACCAGGCATCACCTGAAGAGATGTATCACAAGGCGGGGCTGGACGCGCAGGGCATCGTCAAGACCGTTTTCGCGGCTCTCGGACGCGAAGGCGCCGCCAAGCTGTTCAGGGCGTGACGGAGAAAACCCGCATGGCCGCGGATGCCGGTGCTCGGGCACTGATGTTCCAGGGAACCGGTTCCGATGTCGGCAAGACCGTGCTTGTCGCGGGGCTTTGCCGGGCGGCGCGGCAGCGCGGCATTCGCGTTTTGCCATTCAAACCACAAAACATGTCGAATAATGCCGCCGTGGCAGATGCAGGGCCCGACGGACATGGCGGCGGGGAAATGGGCCGTGCCCAATGGCTGCAGGCACTTGCCTGCGGTGTCGCTCCTTCCACCGACATGAACCCTGTTCTGCTCAAGCCGCAGTCTGAAAACGGTAGCCAGGTCATCGTGCAGGGCAGGGTGGCAGGAACGGCAAGGGCGCGCGAATACTTCACGATGAAGCCGACACTGCTCGATGCCGTGATGGAGAGCTACAACCGGCTTTCCAGCCAGGCGGACCTGATCCTGGTCGAAGGGGCAGGCTCGCCCGCCGAGATCAATCTGCGGCGCGGCGACATCGCCAATATGGGCTTTGCTGAGAGGGCGAATGTTCCTGTCGTGTTGATTGGCGACATCGACCGCGGCGGAGTGATTGCCTCCATCGTGGGAACGCACACAATCCTGCCGGAAGAGGACCGGTCACGAATCTGCGGCTACATCATCAACAAGTTTCGCGGCGATGTTTCGCTTTTCGATGACGGCCTCGAAGCGATCACGAGTTTCACGGGCTGGCCCTCGTTCGGGGTGTTGCCATGGGTGGATGCCGTTCGCAGCCTGCCGGCCGAGGATTCGGTGCAACTTGAACGGCTTATCGGCTCTGGTGCGGGTGGGGTGAAGATCGTGGTGCCGGTGCTGGGCAAGATCGCCAACTTCGACGACCTTGATCCCTTGAGGCTCGAACCAGGTGTCGATCTTGTCTTCCTGCGCAAGGGCGAGCGCATTCCGGACGATGCCGCGATGATCATTCTACCTGGATCGAAATCGACCATCGCCGATCTTTCAGAGCTTCGCGCCAATGGCTGGGCAGAGCAAATCACGGCTCATGCCCGGCGCGGGGGGCAGGTCGTCGGAATATGCGGCGGTTACCAGATGCTCGGGCGGCGTGTCCTGGATCCCGATGGAATCGAAGGCGATGTCCGCGAAATGGACGGACTTGGCCTCCTCGATATCGAAACCAGGATGGACAGGCAGAAGATCGTGCGCAATTCGAAGCCGGTTTCCGTGGAGTTTGATCTTCCTCTCGATGGCTACGAAATTCACATGGGCAAGACTTCAGGCCCCGATTGCGCGCGGCCGATGATCGGCACCATCAACGGCCCTGATGGCGCGACTTCTGCAGATGGCAATGTGCGCGGATGTTACCTTCACGGGCTTTTCAACAGCGATGCCTACCGCGCCAGAATGCTGGAGAGGCTGGGCGTTGAAGTAACGGCCCGGAACCATCTTGGCGAAGTGGAGCGCGCGCTCGACGAACTGGCGGCCGCTATCGAAAAGCATCTGGATGTTGAGGCGTTGCTGGCCCGTGCCACTCCTTCTGCTTGGCGATAGGATTAGCCCTTCGCCAAGTTTGTATTGACTGCGATCAAACACTTCAGCGTTGAGATGCCGCGCAGCGGATAATCGGCATGCTGCATTTGCGAAATCCCCGGTCCTGCCCTAACTTCTGAACGGAATCACAGGCCGGTTCGAATCTTCGCCGGTCCTGCCCCTCAGGAAAACGACAAGGTGCAGCATATGAACTCAACTCCACGCAAACGTGTTCGCAAGGCAGTCTTCCCGGTGGCGGGACTTGGAACGCGCTTTCTTCCCGCAACAAAGGCGGTTCCGAAGGAAATGCTGACCGTGGTCGACAAACCGGTCATCCAGTATGTGGTGGACGAGGCACGGGCTGCGGGTATTGAGCATCTGGTTTTCGTAACCGGACGCAATAAGGGTGTCATCGAGGACCACTTCGACATCCCTTACGAATTGCAGTCCATGCTGGAAGAGCGCAACAAAACCGAGGCTCTGGCCATCCTCAATGCCGCGCTGCCAACCGCCGGCCAGACGAGTTTTACCCGCCAGCAGGCGCCGCTCGGGCTGGGTCATGCCGTCTGGTGCGCGCGCGACATCGTTGGCAATGAGCCGTTCGCCCTTCTGCTGCCGGACATGCTGATGCAAGACGAGCCAGGCTGCCTCGCCCGGATGATGGAAATCTACAACCAGACCGGCGGCAACATCATCTCCACCGAGGAAGTGGCCTGGGAGGAGACCCACAAATACGGGGTTGTCGAGAAGGGCGAAGAAGTGGCCGGTGGTTTCCGCATTCACGGCATGGTGGAAAAGCCGCCAAAGGGAACAGCGCCGTCGAACCTGTTCATTAATGGCCGCTACATACTGCAGCCCGAGATTTTCGAGATTCTGGAAACGCAGACCACAGGTGCAGGCGGCGAAATCCAGCTTACCGATGCCATGTTGACGCTGGCCAAGAAGCAGGATTTCTACGGCTTCACCTTTACCGGCCGCACCTTTGACTGCGGATCCAAGACGGGCTTCATCAAGGCCAATGTGGCATTCGCCATGTGGAATAGCGAGATGGCCGACGAAGTGCGCGAGGATATCCTCGAACTCATCGAGACCGTGAAGCCGGTCTGATTTCGCGCTTGAGCCGCCACGGGACCTCGGCAGGAGTTGCGCCAAGCCCGCTCGTTGGCGCAGGCGCAATGATATGTCGCAACCAACTCGCTTGGCAAACTGGTGGCTGCTGTGTCACATCTTGGCTGCGGAGGGGCTCACAGCAGGGGGCTGGATACGATGAAACTGACAAACGGCATTACTTTCGTTTTTGGCGGCGCTCGCAGCGGCAAGAGCCGCATCGCAGAAAATCTGGTGCTTTCCTCCGGTCTCAAGCCGGTCTACATCGCCACCGGGCGAGCGAGCGACGAGGAGATGAGCGAACGTATCGCCATCCATCAGGAACGCCGTGGAGACGCCTGGGAACTTGTCGAGGAACCTTTGGCGCTGGCCGACGCTATCAGCCAGTGCGCGCATCCTGGCCGCGCAATCCTGATCGATTGCCTTTCGATGTGGGTTTCCAACCTGATGCTTGCCGGTGCAGACCCTGTGCGTGAGTGCAAGCTGATGGTCGAAACGGCTTCGCAGGCCGGTGTACCGGTGGTTTTCGTTTCCACCGAGGTGGGCATGGGAATCGTTCCGGTCAACGATCTTGCACGCGATTTCCGCGACAAGGTGGGCGTGATCCATCAGCATGTGGCAGAAGCGGCCGCAGCCGTCTATTTCGTGGCGGCAGGTCTTCCGCTTGCGATGAAGGAACCTGCTGCCGAAGCCGTGTTGAAGAAAGCCGGCTGAACGGCTATTGCTTCTGCTTCGAAACCGCGCGTTTGGAGCTGCATCCAGGTTTGACGGAAACGAACAAACCGGATGCGCAAACAGGCTCGAATGTTTGGCGGGTTTCACATCTTCTGTGAACAATGAAACGCTTCGACCTGGAGCGCGCAACAGGAAGCATTGGCATGTCCGAACAGTTTGACGGCACCAAAATCCCGGCAACCGTGATAACCGGCTTCCTGGGAGCCGGAAAGACCACGCTCATCCGCAACCTGCTGGCAACGGCGAACGGCAAGCGCATCGCCCTGATCATCAACGAGTTTGGCGATCTGGGTGTCGATGGGGAGGTGCTGAAAGGCTGCGGCGAGGAAACCTGTTCGGAAGACGATATCGTCGAACTGACCAATGGTTGCATTTGCTGCACGGTGGCCGACGACTTCGTGCCGACCATGAAAGCGCTTCTGGAGCGTGATCGCAGGCCCGACCATATCGTCATCGAGACTTCCGGGCTTGCGCTGCCGCAGCCGCTTGTCAATGCCTTCAACTGGCCGGAGATCCGCGAACGTGTGACGGTGGACGGGGTGGTCACCGTGGTTGATACCCGTGCAGTCGCCGATGGCCGCTTTGCATCTGATCTCGACAGGGTCAACGCACAGCGCGAGGCCGATGAGGCGCTCGACCATGAAAGCCCGCTGGAGGAACTCTTCGAGGACCAGCTGGCCTGCGCGGACATGATCGTACTGAACAAGGCAGACCTGGTGGACGAGGCGCTGCTCGACAAGGTGCAGGGCGATGTCGAGCGCGAGATCAAGCGTGCGGTCAAGGTGGTTCGGGCCTCGAACGGGTCGCTTCCGGCATCCGTGCTGTTGGGACTGGAATCGGCCACAGAAGCTGATGTGATCAATCGCAAGTCGCACCACGAGATGCACCATCACGATGACGATGATGACCATGATGGGGACCACCATCATCATGACCACGATCATGATGAGTTCGAGAGCTTTGTCGTCGGCGGACCTGCCGTCCGGGATGCGAAAGCCGCTGCTGCCGGACTGAAGCGGGTGATCGAGGATCACGACATTTTGCGGCTGAAGGGGTTCGTCGAGGTGGAAGGCAAACCCATGCGCCTCGTCGTTCAGGCTGTCGGCAATCGAATAGACACCCATTTTGACCGTGAGTGGCGCAACGACGAACCGCGTGGCAGCCGCCTCGTGGTGATCGGTCTCGAAGGACTTGATCGGGCGAAGATCGAGAAGGCGGTGATGGCAGCGCTCGCCTGAGTGCGCGCCGTCACGGTTCATCATGCATCTGCTGCTGGCACAAAAAGGCGCGATTAACGAGGGCGACGAGGCGGTCGACCTCGGGCAGACGCCGGGCGAGATCGTCGTGCTCTCGGCAGCCGATACCGAGCTTGCCTCGCTGGCCCAGGCCGCATCGGAACTCGGCCTTTCTACCGGCCGGCTGCGGCTCGCAAATTCGATGCAGCTGGCCCATCCGATGTCGGTTGATGTCTATGCCGAAAAGGTGATCTCGAAAGCGAGACTGGTTGTCGTGCGCCTGCTTGGCGGAAGGTCGTACTGGCCTTACGGGGTGGAAACGCTGATCGCCACCGCTCAGGCAAACGGCGTGAAGCTTGCGTTTTTGCCGGGAGATGACAAGCCGGATCCCGACCTATTTTCAGCCTCCACCCTATCCGAGGAAGCGTGCCTGAAACTCTGGTCCTACCTGATCGAAGGCGGACCTGAAAACGCAAGGGCGTTTCTGGTCTATTGCAATCACCTGCTCGGCCTTTGCGAGGAACCGGCTGACCCGGCACCTCTCTTGAAGGCAGGCCTCTGGTATCCGGGTGCAGGCATAACCTCGCTGGAACGGGTGAAGCGTAACTGGCGCGAAGGCGCACCCGTTGCTGCGATCTGCTTCTACCGGGCGCTCGTCCAGTCGGGCGGACTACAGCCGATCGAGGCGCTCGTGGAGGCGCTGGCGCAACGCGGTATGAATGCGCTGCCCATTTTCGTTTCCTCGCTCAAGGATGATGTCAGCGTTGAAACCGTGCGTGGCCTATTCGCCAATGCGGCGCCAGCCGTGGTCATGAACACGACGGGTTTTGCCGTCTCCTCTCCCACCGGAAAACATGCCGGAACCGCTCTGGATGAAACCGGAGCTCCGGTGCTCCAGATCATCCTGTCGGGTGGTTCGCAAGAGGCGTGGGCAGCATCGAGCCAGGGGCTTTCCTCGCGCGATCTCGCAATGAATGTCGCGCTGCCTGAGGTCGACGGCAGGGTCCTCGCCCGCGCAGTCGCTTTCAAGAACGCATCGCGTTTCGACGAGCGCGTGGAAGCCAACATCGTTCGCCACGAGGCGGAACCGACGCGCATTGCCTTTGCGGCCGATCTGGCCACCAACTGGGCAAGTTTGCGCGCCGCACCTGCGTCCGAACGCAAGGTCGCGATCATACTCGCCAACTATCCCAATCGGGATGGAAGGCTGGGAAATGGCGTCGGTCTCGACACACCGGCGGGCACCGTCAATGTGCTCAACGCCATGCGCGATGCAGGCTATCGAACCGGAGAATTTCCGAGCGATGGTGACAGCCTCATCCGGTTTCTTTCCGAGGGGCCGACCAATGCAGGCAATGACGGACGGGTGATCCGTGAAGTAATTTCCCTGAATCAATACAAGGACTTCTTCGCGAAACTGCCGGTTCAGATTCAGAATCAGGTAGTTCACAAATGGGGTGAGCCGGAACGCGATCCCTATTTTCTGGCAGGGCACGACGGATTCGCGCTCCCGCTTGCCAGATTCGGGAATGTCGTTTGTGGCATCCAGCCTGCACGCGGTTACAATATCGATCCGGTCGAGACATATCACTCGCCCGACCTTGTTCCGCCGCACGGCTATTTCGCTTTCTATGCCTGGTTGCGCGGCGCATTCAGTGCACATGCAATCGTGCATATGGGAAAGCATGGAAATCTTGAATGGCTGCCGGGCAAGGCACTGGCGCTTTCACAGCACTGTTTTCCCGAAGCGGTGCTGGGACCGATGCCTCATCTCTACCCGTTCATCGTCAACGATCCGGGTGAGGGGTCACAGGCGAAACGCCGAACGTCGGCGGTCATCATCGATCACCTGACGCCGCCTTTGACCCGTGCAGAAAGCTATGGCCCGCTGCGCGATCTGGAAGCGCTGGTGGATGAATATTACGAGGCTTCCGGCAATGACCCGCGCAGGCTGGTGCTGCTCAAGAAACAGATACTCGAACTGATAGGCGACATAGGCCTCGACCAGGATGCGGGCATCGTTGAAGGCGATGGAGAGAACGAGAAACTGGAGAAGCTTGACGGCTATCTGTGCGAGTTGAAGGAGATGCAGATACGCGACGGCCTTCATATCTTCGGCCAGGCGCCCGAAGGCAGATTGCTGACGGATCTCGCCGTTTCGCTGGTGCGTGTGCCGCGCGGTGCTGGCGTGGGCGGGGATGCTTCCCTGCATCGGGCAATCGCCGTTGACCTGCTCGCTGCAGCGTTCGACCCGCTTGACTGCGACATGGCGAAGGCATGGGAAGGTCAAAGGCCGGACGTGTTGGCGCGTCTCTTGGATGGACCATGGCGAACGCAGGGCGATACCATTGAACGCATCGAATTGCTTGCAGCGGAACTGGTTGCCGGACGGGCGGTGTGCTCCCCGGACTGGACGAATGTGTCTGCGGTCCTTGAACGGACAAATGAGGAGATCCTGCCCAGCATCACCGTATGCGGCACACGGGAAATCGATGCGCTGCTGACGGGACTCGACGGCCGTTTCGTTGAACCCGGTCCGTCCGGTGCGCCTTCGCGCGGAAGAACGGATGTCCTGCCGACGGGACGCAACTTCTTTTCCGTCGACAGCCGCGCGGTTCCGACCCCGGCGGCATGGGAACTCGGCCGCAAGTCAGCCGACCTGCTGATCCGCCGTTACCGGCAGGATAATGGTGAATGGCCTACCTCGTTCGGCCTTTCGGCATGGGGGACGTCAAACATGCGAACCGGCGGCGACGACATCGCCCAGGCGCTGGCGCTGATCGGGGCGAAGCCGGTATGGGACAACCTCTCGCGGCGCGTGACAGGATACGAGATCATCACCCTTGCCGAACTTGGCCGTCCGCGGGTCGATGTCACGCTGCGAATATCGGGGTTTTTCCGCGATGCCTTTCCAGCGCAGATCGAATTGCTCGACCGGGCAATTCGAGCGGTTGGAGCGCTGGATGAACCGCCCGAGGATAATCCGATTGCAGCGCGGATGGTGGCAGAGGCAAGACAACTTTCGGCAAGCGGCGTCGAGGAGGCGGAGGCAAGCCACCGGGCGGGCTTTCGCATATTCGGCTCAAGGCCGGGCGCCTATGGCGCTGGCCTGCAAGCGTTGATCGACGAGAAGGGCTGGGAAAAACGAGGCGACCTTGCAGAGGCCTATCTTGCCTGGGGTGGCTACGCCTATGGCGCAAGGGATGAAGGCCGGGCAGAAGGGGAGGCCTTCCGCAAGCGCCTGTCCGGCGTCGAGGCTGTCGTGCACAATCAGGACAACCGCGAGCACGACCTGCTCGATTCCGACGATTACTACCAGTTTGAGGGCGGCATGACGGCGGCGGTGGAGCATGTCTCGGGTGCACGGCCCAAGGTCTATCATAACGACCATTCACGGCCCGAACGACCAGTCGTCCGGGCGCTGGAAGACGAGATCGCCCGCGTGGTAAGGGCGCGGGCCGCAAATCCCAAATGGATCGATGGCGTAATGCGGCATGGATACAAGGGAGCGTTCGAGATGGTCGCTACCGTCGACTACCTGTTTGCCTTTTCGGCAACGACGGGTGCCGTGCGCAACCACCATTTCGACCTGGTCTACGAGGCATATCTGGGCGATGAGACCGTTAGGGCATTTATCGGACAGTCGAACCCGGCCGGATTGCGCGAGATGGCGGAACGGTTTCTGGAGGCCGCCGAACGGGGGATGTGGACACCGCGGTCCAATTCGGCGAAGTTTCTGTTGGAAGGCCTGATTGAAGAAGGCAAATCCGCGCCAGATCAAGCGGCAGATGAATGAGAGGGTAAATTCCATGGCCGAGAAATCGGAAAAGCTGAAGAACATGAGCGAGGAGGAGCTTGATGCCCGCCACGCCGAGAAAATGAAGAAGAAGAAGGCTGCGCGCGACAAGATTATTGCCACCAAGACGGTCGAAAAAGGGCTGGTGATCGTTCACACCGGCAAGGGCAAGGGCAAGTCGACTGCGGCTTTCGGCATGGTTTTCCGCGCGATCGGCAATGGCATGCGGGTGGGTATCGTGCAGTTCGTCAAGGGCAAGTGGGGTACCGGCGAACGCAAGGTTCTGGAAGCGTTTCCCGACCAGGTGGAGATGGCGACCATGGGCGAGGGCTTCACCTGGGAAACCCAGGACCGTCAGCGCGACATAGCGGCGGCGAAGGAGGCCTGGGAAAAGGCCAAGGCGATGATCATGGACGAGAAGCTCGACATGGTTCTCTGCGACGAATTGAACATCGTGCTTCGATACGATTATCTCGACCTCGGCGAGATCATCGAGTTTCTCCAGAACAAGCCCGAGATGAAACATGTCATCATAACCGGGCGCAACGCCAAGGATGAGCTGATCGAGTTCGCCGATCTTGTGACCGAGATGGAAATGGTGAAGCATCCGTTCCGCTCCGGCGTCAAGGCGCAGGTCGGAATCGAGTTCTGAGCAGCCTGCCGGGCGTGCCAGGAAGACGCAGGTCACCTGCCAAGGCATACCGCAACACTCATGAATGTGAAAGTCGTCTACAAAAACGACAAAACGCCAAGCCGTGGCCATCGGCTTAGCGTTTTGTTGGGATTTCGAGACTGTACGAGAAGGCGGCAGGAGTGGTAGCCGCAGATAGTGTCTCAAATTCCTGGTAACATGTTGTGTCAGTTCCGACACTCGACGGAGACCGTCGAGGCGTTTCTGCCAGTCCGGACGAAACGATGCCACCGCGCCCGTTGGCCTGTTGTTGGCCGGGCGACTACAAAGCAAACATTCCTCGATGAGGTCCGGGATCGCGTCATGCGGAGGACAACGATGCGAAAGGGATCGTTCCTCCCGGTAACTGCACCCTGCAACAAATTTCTTTAGGATGTCTTGATCCGATTGGTAAAAATTGAGCTAACGCACATTTTTCTTCGGCTGGCCTTTTGAGGGTGACAAGTTGATGGCTGAGCCTGGCTGTCGAAAGCCTGTCCAAAAGGTGGCCTGGATAAGCCATTCATGGAAAAGCCGGTTTGGCACGGGCCAAACCGGCTTTCTGTTATTGGAGTGTAAATATCAGAGTGTCCAGGCGTCATCGCCTGCCGAGGAATTGGCTTATGCGACCTGCAGCGGCGCAGCGTTTTCCGGGCCGTGAAGCATTTCCTTCAACTTGGCGTTTTCCGCCCTCAGTGCCGCAAGTTCGTCCTCAATACGCTCCTGCTCGACCTTCTTGTTCTGCTCGATCACGCCATTGAGGCGTTCATTTGCCTCCTTGAGGGCGGCGAATTCGGCACCAAGCATTTCGAAAGCGCTCGATTCAAGTTTCTCGACCCTTGCCAGCGCTGCCGCGAGTTTCTGTTCGAATTCCGCTGTTGACGGTGCCTGCTGCTGCTCAGCGGGTTCCTCGGTCGGTTTGCCGGGCCGCGAAGTGAAGAACAGAATAAGGAGGGAGACAATGCCAGTAGCGAAGGCGGGTAGGGCAAGACCTTCGAACGTGTGCTGCAAGTCGCCCAGATGCATGTCGTGAAGCGCGCCGAAAACGATCGTCGAGGAGGCGATGATCCCGATCAGTGAAACACCCGAAAGCAATCCCTTGACTGGCGGCTTGCGCGACTTTCCTTCGCCTTTCTTGTCCTTGGCTACAGGTTTCTTTGCCATGATGCTTCCCCTTACACGTGTCGGCCCGCCAGCGGCATATTCCGTCTGGCGAGGTCTGTTCAAGTTTTCGGATCCAACAGGAAAACATCTCGGGTAGCCGAGGGTGCGTGTGCGGCATGCACCAGATCCTCCGGGACCTGCACCGTCGCTACTTGGTATCAGTGGAAGGTTACCATCTTCATAACGGATGGCATGCGGGCAGCCATCCCTACTGGAGTACCAGGGAATAGGCTGCCAAACCCAGAAGAGCTGCGGTCGCGCCAACAAAAAGTCCGGTCCAGAAACTGTCGAGCGCCAGGTTTTCCGGTTCTGCGGTACGGCTCAGCGTGGAATAGGCAAGCTCGGCCAGAGCCTTGCGCAGTTCGCTTTCGCTAAGTTGATCGATCGGCCGGTTTTTCCACCTGATCATTTCGGGACTCCCAGAACATCTGGAAGTCACGGAGCAATTGCCGTACCAGTTTCAGGGAACCGGTTTGGATATGGTTAACCACGCCTGGCAAGTTCGGTGATCGATTTCTCCATCGCGGCGTCGGCTTTCTCGATCATGCTCGAAACCGAATCGAACGACCGCTGCACGGTGATCAGGTTCGCCAGTTCCTTCAGCGGATCGGTGTTGGAACCTTCCAGGAAACCCTGCGTCAGGCTGGTCGAGCTGCCGAGCGCAATTGCGTTGGGGGGCGTCTTGGCCGTGAAGGCCGTATTTCCGTAGCGCGCGCTGATCTGGTCTTCGGGCAAATTGAACACGCCGATATTGCCGACAAGCTTTCCTGCTTCCCGCACCCGGCCATCGGGATGGATCGTCAGATCGGATCCACCCTTTTCAAGCACGATTGGCGCGCCGCCCGCGTCTAGAACGCCAAACCCTTCCAGGCTTTGGAGTTCACCGAAAGGACTGACCTTGAAGCGGCCGTCACGGGTGAAGATCTGTCCGGCCGGTGTCTGGAGAGAAAAATATCCTTCTCCTGAAATGGCAACGTCCATCGGATTGTCCGTCTGGAATTTCGGCCCCTCTGCCTCGCGCACGTGAACTTTCGTGACTTCGACAAAATTGGTCCGGTCGGGTGTGGCATTGGACAGAACGGTGGAGAAGTCCGCCTTTTCGGCTCGAAAACCCACCGAATTGGCGTTTGCAACGTTGTTGGCCACCACATCCAGCTGGTGAAGAAGTGCCCTTTGCGCAGAAAGCGCGACCGAAATTGATGTATCCATGTGCCTAGAATTTCTTCATGTTCTGGATTGAAGTCAAGAGATCGACTGACAGCGTATTCGTGTTCGAAAACAGGGTCACAAGGGGCGGCACGGAAACCGCCTCCTCGCCCGAAATGTCCCAGAGCGGCAGGAACCTCGATATCAGCTTGTCAATCTTTTCAGGATCGGAGAGATCCTCGATGTCGAGGCGCTTGTTGATCATCTCCGCCTGTTTCTCGATGTCGAGATAGGACATTTCAGCAGGAAGCTGGAATACTGTCTGCACAACCTTGAGAAGGGCTGGGTCGGCGAGGATCGAATATGTGTTTTCGACCTCTCCTGCCTTGCGCTTGAAATACATTGCAAGCCGTGCACCATCGCTGCGCTCGCCTGCATCGATTTCCATGGTCTGCTGGTAGTACTTGTCGACAACACCCGTTCGCGTACGTTCAAAGGTGGTGGTTGTCTCGCCATAACGGGCAAAGTTGAAGTCTGTCGCCAGTTGCTTGAAGCGCGAATCGGTCAGCTGGTTGGCGAGCGCCTTGTCGTCGTCGATGCCTCCTTCGAGTACACGGCGAACCATGGCCTTGGCATAGGACATTTCCTCAAGGCCGTAGGCCCGCATTACGTAGTTGAACACCCTTGTGTCCGATACGAGTTCCTCGGCGGAGCTTATGTTGTCGATCCGGGCAAGGTAATTCTCGGTTTCGCGGCTGACCTGAGGCCGGTTGGCGATGTCGGAAAGCGCGCGTTCGGAATTCGCGGCAAACAGCTTGTAGGTTGAGACGGCCTGCATCACGGCTTTGATTTCCCGGATTGAGTTCATCTGCATTGTTGACGGGCAGGCTTGCGCGTAGCTGGAAGCCGCAATAGCCCTCCTGTTCAGCTTCGCGCAAGCTGCAATGCCTATCTCCTGAGACAGTGTTTCTGAATAATGGCGATGCGCTGCGTCCGCGGGGGTCTAAACTTACATGACGATTATTATCGGACTTGTGGTCGTGTTCGGATGCCTGCTTGGCGGTTTCGCCGCCATGGGTGGGCATCTCGAAGTTTTGGTGCAGCCGTGGGAATATTTCATCATCGGCGGCGTCGCCATCGGAACCTTCATCGTTGCCAATCCCATGTCCGTGATCAAGGATACCGGCAAGGCCCTGCTTGAGGTTTTCAAGAACAAGGTTCCGAAGGGACAGGAATACCTCGATATCATCGGCCTGCTCTTCATGCTCATGCAGGCCATTCGTTCCAGTACACGGGCCGAAGTCGAAGCCCATATCGACGACCCTGAAAACTCGAACATCTTTTCAGAATTTCCCGACATCCTAGAAGATGAGGAAATGCTGAGCTTCATCGCCGACTATGTGCGCCTGATCATTCTCGGCAATGCGCGGCCGCATGAAATCGAGGCGCTGATGGAGGAGGAAATCCACACCATCTCGCGTGACAAGATGAAGCCCTACCAGGCGGTACAGGCAGTTTCGGACGGTCTGCCTGCTATTGGCATCGTTGCAGCAGTGCTTGGCGTCATCAAGGCGATGGGATCTCTCGACAAGCCGCCAGAGTATCTTGGCGCACTCATCGGTGCCGCGCTTGTCGGTACATTTGCGGGCATCCTGATGTCATACGGATTGGCAGGTCCTTTCGCTACTGCGATCAAGTCGGTGCGCGACAAGCAGAACCGCCGGTACGTGATCGTTAAACAGACGCTGATCGCGTTCATGAACGGTGCAACACCGCATCTGGCCGTCGAATACGGACGCAAGACAATCTCGAAAAAAGATCGGCCGACACTGGAAACAGTGGAAGAACAAATGCTCAATTCACCAATGCCCCAGGCGGCAGAATGATCATGACAACGAATGAGCAGGAAACTCGCGGACTGAGCGGTGTTGGGGAGGCAGCGCGCGATGAGTGAGATCTTCGTCGATTCCTCGCAGGCTAACATGCTGCTCGACCTGCTGCGGGCAAACGAGGCCAGCCCGGTTGAGCAGGAGGATCCACTCGGTGTCAATGAGGCGGTGGAAAAGGTCTCAGCTCATTTCAAAGAGATGATCACGGCCATGCTTGGCCAGCGTCTGAGCGCCAAGGTAAGGTCGGTCCAACTGTTGGACGGCCCCTGGCTGGAGCCTGCCACTGATGATCAGGGCTGTGTTACGATCTCAGCCAAGGGCGGCAAGCCGTTCTTATATCTTGGCATGCGCAACGAGCAGTTGCGGGTGCTGTCCGGTCTGCTGTTGGGCGGCGTCCCGACCGGTGCATCAAAGAACGAAACACCGCTGACCAAATCCGAGAAGAAGATACTTTGCATCGTCGCCGACCGCCTGGCACAGAAGCTCTACACTTCACGTGATAGTCTGGAGGCCATGCCGCTTCCTGGCAGTGCGCGCGCGTGTGAGCCGGTGCAGGCACTTGACCAGTTGGAAACCGGACAGGAACTGGTGCAGTTGGTTGTCGATACCAGCTGCGGTGGGGCCAGCTTCCGTTTGACGCTGTTGTTTGCCATGGAGGTTCTTCAGCCGGCGGTGGAGCCTGTTGCGCGCGACACGCAGTCGGCGGACGATGAAACCCCGGTGCACCGCCATGTGGTGCGCGGTGGCGTCGATCTGGGACTGGTTCCATCCTCTTCGACATGCGAACTGGTATCTGTCGAGCTCAGCCTGTCTCAACTGCGGCGGCTGAAGGCCGGCGAACTCCTGCCGGTAGAGACACCAATACGCAATGTCAGGCTTCTCGATGCGGATGGCTCGCCCTTTCTCGCCGGCCGGCTGGTTCCGGCCCGAAACAACAAGCTTCAAATCATCGCGGCGCGTGATCGTGACCGCGCACATGGAGAGGTGGTCCGATGAATTTTCCGATAATCGAACTCGCACTGGTCTCGGCAAGCCTGATGGTAACGCTGGCCTGCACCGCTCTGATCTACATTATCTGGCGCAGGGGTTCCGAACGGTTCGATCAGCTGTCGAGCAGCGGTGCCTTGCTGGTCAAGGCGAGCTGCCACAACACGAAGCAGTTGCGAGAACTGGAAACCTCCGTTCGCCATGTGCACGAAAACGGGCTGGAGACACTGGCATTCCAGAAGAAAGCGAATGACCATCAAAGGGTTCTCCTTGCTTCGCTCAACCTGCAGACCCAGCGTATCGCGGACATGTTGGTGACTTCAGGTGGCGGTACGCCGCCAGCGGCCCGTGAGACAGTTGCGAACCACCGTCCGGTGGCAGTGGCGGCAATCGCGCCTGGAACGACCAGGTCGCGGGTGATTGGCGGGACGAGCGACCAGCCAGTCGGTGTTGTGCCGCTGGAAGCATGGATCTCAAGATCTCGAAATGCGGAACGGACAAGCGAGGCGCCGCGTCGTCAACCGGCGGGAGCGGTGGAACTCATGAGCCAGCGGTTCGACCGCTTCGTTGACGAAATAGGCAGGACGGCCGAACAGGCGGTGAGGGAGCAGGATGTTTCCGCCGCAAGGCCGGTAAGGGTGGCAGCTAATGGCTGACAACGAGGAAATTGGCGGTTCGACGCTTTTGCCGGATTTGCCTGAAATGCAGGAACTGTCTCCTGAGTCCGGTGGACTTGGAGAGTTGCCGGAAATGCCCGGTGGCCTCGGTCCGGTCCCGGGTGAAGGCATGGATTTCAGCAGTGACCCTGGTGCGGGTCTGAGCGGTTCGCCGGGTCTGGGCAGCGAACCGGGTGCCGGGTTGGGAGCAGGACCGGGCGACGAGATGCCTCAACTTGGCGGCGACTTGCCCCAATTCAACGAGACCGACGAAATGTCAGAACTGGAACCGGAAATCGACTTCGTCATAAATGACACTCCCGCGCAGGGCTCGAAGGGGGGAACCCTGATTGACGACAACCGAATTCAGTCCATCAAGGTAAAGGTCCAGGTCATGCTCGGCGGTACCAGCCTGTCCGTGGCGCAGCTGGCACAGCTTCGCGAGGGCGATACGGTTGCACTGACGTCGAAGATCAGCGATCCGGTACAGATTCTCGCAAACGGACAGGTAATCGGGCAGGGGAAGGTCGTAGTCATTGAAAGCGATCCACCCACCTTCGGCGTCAGACTGGAAAACGTGATCGATGTCCTGTGATAGCCGGAAAATTCGATGAACATGAACCATGGTGACAATCAGCATCGCCTGAACGGGCCGCAGAAGGCTGCCGCATTGTTGCTCGCAATGGGCAAGGAAAACGCACGCAAGGTAAGCGAGCATTTCAGTTCCGACGAGATGCGGTTGCTGGTCGATGCGGCGAAGAAACTCCCAGGGCTTTCCGTTCACGATGTTTCATCGTTGCTGGACGAGTTCGAGCAGAACTTTGAAAGAAGCGGCATTTCGGTGGGAGCCAGCGATTTCGAAAGCCTGTTCACCCCACGCAAGAACGATGGCGAGGAGCAAGGCAGCGCCGGTGAGGAGCGGATCGTGATCGATGTGGCCACCGCGCTGAAATTCTTCGAGGGCGAACCGGCAATGATGAGCGCGGTGCTCATTTCCGAACTGGATGACGAGGTAGCTGCCCAGGCTCTCAAGGAGCTTGAGCCGGAGAAGCGAAGCGAAATCATGAACGCGTTCCTCATTCGGCGTCAGTTGGATCCCGAACTGGAAGCGGCACTCAAGGCAAGCATCCTGGATGTTGTCGCCGCTGATGCCGGGGCGGGCGAGACAAGCGAGCAAATCGAAAAGACGGTGTCTGTCATTACCTTCATGGACGAGGATGATGGCGAAGCGCTCCTTGCGGCTATTGAAGCCCAGGATCCGCAGACGGCTGCGGCCATCCGGCGTTCGATATTCCGGTTTGCCGACATTGCTCTTCTCGACAGTAAGGCCATCGCCAAGGTGGTCGACAAACTGGAGACAGACGATATCACGGCAGCACTCAGCGGAGCAGATGCCGCAATTCTGGAGGCAATCATGACGCCGCTCAGCCAGAGGAACCGGAAGATCGTCGAGTCTGAACTCGCACGCGGCGGTATCTCCGCGGAGAAGACCGATGTTGCACGCCGCAAGATCGCGGGCATTGTCATTGGCCTTGCAAAGGATGGCGTACTGGCCCTCCCAAGCAAGTGACTTCAGAGCGAATAGGCGAAGATGTCCGACGGCGAAGACAAAAGTGAAGACCCCTCAGAGAAACGCCTGAGGGAAACGCTTGAGAAGGGACAGGTTCCGTTTTCGCGCGAAATCACGGCCCTTGCTTCCGTAACAGCGATCCTGGCCGTCTTCATGCTGCTGTTGCCTTCATTCGTTGTGGACCTGACACGCGTATTGCAATCGGTCTTCGCCAATCTGCGCGAGTGGCCGCTGGATACGCCATCTGATGCGCAACACCTGCTAAAGCTGGTGTTCTTTGCAGTAATCCTTGGTCTTGCTCCAGTGATTCTGCCGCTGATGCTCGCAGGACTGCTTTCGTCGCTCGCGCAAAACCAGCCACGTTTCGTTCTGTCCCGCATCGCCCCTAACTTTTCGAAAATCTCGCCCGCCAACGGTGCCAAGCGCCTGTTCGGAAAGCAGGCGCTGGTGGAACTCGCCAAATCGCTCGTAAAGTTCGGTGCGGCAGCGATCATTTCGGCTATCGTCGTCGCCAAGTGGAAGGATGTGGTGCTGGGTCTGCACCAGAAGGCCATTATCGGTATTCCCGCTATAATCTCCGAAATATCCATCAACGTGCTCGCTACGCTGATCGTATTCGTTCTGATACTGGCCGTTGCCGACTTCTTCTACGAGAAGAACAAATGGTTCGATGACATTCGAATGACCAAGCAGGAGGTCAAGGAAGAGCACAAGCAGTCCGAAGGTGATCCGCACATCAAGCAGAAAACCCGGTCCGTTGCGCGAAGCAGGGCTCGCACAAGGATGATGCAGCAGGTTCCCGAAGCAACCGTCGTTATTGCCAACCCGACGCACTTTGCTGTTGCGCTTCGCTACCAGTTCGGAGAAGACCGCGTGCCGAAAGTTCTAGCAAAAGGGCAGGACCTCCTCGCACTGAAGATCAGGCAGATCGCCGAGGAAAACGGCGTTCGCGTGATCGAGGACAAGCCTCTCGCCCGTGCGCTCTACAAGGCAGTTACAGTAAATGCCGAACTGCCAGTTGAGTTCTATGTTCCGGTTGCGGCAATCATCCGCAACGTGATGGCTGCCGAAAAGAGATTGGCCAACTGATGCCACTTTGCCCGACGGATATCACCGCGAAGCGGGAGAAGATCATTTGCGCCGCCTGCACGGCACTTGCCCGGGAATTCCGGCTGATAGATCCGTTGATATACGCGAACTTCTTCCACTTCGCTCAATCGCAGCAGACCTACGATGAGATCACCGCGATTGTGTCGCGCAATTTTCCGGGTGGTCAGATGATCTTCGGCTGCAGTGGCGACGCCCTGATCTCCTGGGGCGTCGAGCCCGTGGTCGCTGTCGACCTGGAGTTCAGTGCAGCGGATATCTTTCTTTTCTTCCGCCTCATCGTCACCAAGACGACCGAGAGTGTGGAAATGCATCATGTCGCGTTCAGCTTCGAAGGGGCCGGTGAAGCGCCATCAGCAGAGGCCAATACTGAAAGATTGAGATTGGCATTGGAGACCGCGAGGCAACCAGCCTGAAGTGTGACTTCGGTTACACGTTTGTCCATCATCTTCCGCTTTGCCGAACGCTGCAAGTTTCACGCAAGACTGCCCCTCTACCTTTTGGCATGGCCCGGAGTCGCGGTGGTTCGTGCCGCCTGAGTTCCGGGAAAACCGCAATGTGATGCGGCGGGGGCAAGGTGCGGCATGAGTGAAGTTTATCTTGGAAAGCTGTCCCTGTTTCAGGCTGACTGGGCGAGTTACCGGCAGGCAGTGATCTCTGGCAATATCGCGAACGCCAACACGGTGGGCTACAAGGCGGCCGACGTGGTCTCGTTTGAAAGCGCGTTGGCAAAAGCTTCGAATCTCGACGGCAGCACAAAGGCGGGCATAGCCGTAAGGCAGGACGCAGCATGGGATGTATTGCATTCGGGCACTGCGGTTAACCTGGCCAACGAGATGATCAAGGCAGGTGAGACCGTTTCTGCTCTCGATCTTAACACATCGGTCATGAAGTCGTTCCACCGCATGGTGGTTTCGGCATTCGGAAGCTGAGGGAGTTAGCACATGGATCCGCTCAAGGGAGCTATGCAGGTCTCCGGAACCGGCCTTGCACTTCAAAGTCTGCGCATGCGCGTAATCTCGGAAAACATGGCCAATGCCCAGGTTACTCCGAGCAAGCCCGGCGACGATCCTTATCAGCGTAAGTATGTCAGTTTTGCCTCCGTTCTCGACAGGCAGTCCGGTATCACGAGCGTGCGGCTCAACGACATAAACCACGTAAAGGGTGAGTTCAGGCTCATCAATGATCCTGACAATATCGCGGCCGACGAGAACGGAATGGTCAAGATGCCAAAGGTCGACATGTATACCGAGATGGCCGACATGCGCGAAACTATCCGCTCCTATGAGGCGAACCTGAACGCGATCCGCCAGGCGCGTGAGATGATCACCATGGCAATCGGCATGATGAAGGGCTGAAGATGGCGATGAACGTTTCTCCAGTAGTTTTCGGAATAGATACCAAGGGTGCGCTTCAGGAAGTGCTGGCGGCCAGAGACGCGGCATCGTCCGCGACTGCCGCGGGTGCCGGCAGCATCGCTTCCGATATCGGCCAGGTTGGCAAGGATTTCGTCGCAACCCTGGAAAAGGCTGAAGCCACCTCGATCAAGGGCATCAAGGGAGAAGCCACGGCATACGAGGTGGCATCCGCAGTCATGGATGCAGAGCAGGCGCTCAGAATGGCGGTCTCTATCCGCGACAAGGTGGTTTCGGCTTATCTTGAAATCAGCCGGATGCAGATCTGATCGGGCAAAGGCCCAGCAGGAGGTTAAGGATGACTATCAACGCACTTGCTATCGCGGCAACGGGCATGAAAGCCCAGCAGACGAACCTGGACGTGATCGCCAACAACATCGCCAACATCAACACCACGGGTTTCAAGCGCGCACGCGCCGAGTTCACCGATATCATGTACCAGACAATCCAGGCGCAGGGCATCGCACGGCAAGCCGGGCTGGAGATCATCCCCGAAGGCGCGAAGCTCGGCGTGGGCGTCAAGCTTGCAGCGATTCGCGATATTCACCTTCAGGGCGTTCTCAACCAGACTGGAAACGACTTCGACGTGGCGATCAATGGCGAGGGCTATTTTCAGGTCACCGCTGCAGATGGATCCACCCAGTACACTCGCGCCGGTGCCTTGAACCTCAACGAGCAGGGCCAGCTTGTCACGATCGGTGGCAATCTCGTGCAGCCAGGCATTACCGTTCCGGTGGAGGCGACCAAGGTAACGATTTCAGATGAGGGCATTGTCTATGCCTATCTTCCAGGACAAACTGCCCCGCAGCAGCTGGGACAAATCTCTCTTGCCAAGTTCGTGAATGAAACGGGCCTTGAACCGCTTGGCAACAACCTGTTCGGCGAAACCGAGGCATCGGGTACTCCGATCGTCGGTTTGCCGGGAACGGATTCGTTTGGAAAGCTCAGCCAGGGATATCTGGAGGCTTCCAACGTCGATCCGATGCGTGAGATTGCCGACATGATCTCCGCGCAACGCGCCTATGAAATGAACTCGAAGGTCATCCAGGCTGCAGACGATATGAGCAGCGTCGTGACCAAGGGCATCAGGTAACATGTTTTTTCGCGTTATCCGCAGTATCGTGATCGTTCCCATGATGCTCGTGGCTCTGGCTGCGCCATCGCTGGCGGGGCAGGAAAGCGCGCAGCCCGAAACCGCGGACATTCCCGTGCCGACGGGCGTGATCTATCCGGGACAGGTCATTTCTTCCTCGATGCTGAGGCCGCGAACGGTTCCGCTGCGCTATCTGGAGATGGCGGGGGTCTTCGCCGACCGCACAATGCTGGTCGGCATGGTGGCCCGCACGACACTCATGCCGGCCAAGCCGATAGGTCTCAATCAGGTTGTCGAGCCGGACGTGATCAAGGTCAACCAGCCTACACTGATGCGCTATGCCAATGGTGCGCTCACGATAACGGCGGAAGTCCAGCCACTCAATTCGGCAAAGGCGGGTGAGATCGTCCGCGTGAGAACCAGGTTTTCCAAATCGGTCGTCACAGGTGTTGCCCAAAAGGATGGAACGATCCGCGCGGGCTTGCAGTAAGGCGGTGGCATGATGTTCGCAAGTTTCCGCAATGCCGTCTTCAGTGCCGTCCGCGCCTTGCAGGCTGCGGCTGTATTGATCGCTTTCGCGCTTTGTGTACCTGCCCATTCCGAAGTTCGCATCAAGGATGTTGTCAGCATCCAGAGCGAGCGGCCAAACCAGCTGATCGGATATGGCCTCGTCATTGGATTGAATGGTACGGGCGACAGCATGCGCAACGCACCGTTCTCCGATGCGTCCATGCGCTCGATGCTCGATCAGCTTGGTATCGGCATCAGCAGCGGAGACATTCGAACGAAGAATGTTGCTGCGGTTCTGGTTACGGCAAATCTTCCGGCCTATGCCAACAAGGGAACGCGCATCGACGTGAACATCTCGTCGATTGGCGATGCAACTTCATTGCGCGGCGGCACGCTGGTTTTCACACCACTCTATGGCGGTGATGGCGAGATCTATGCCTCGGCGCAGGGCGGATTGATCGTGAGTTCCTTCCAGGCGGAGGGAGATGCAGCCAGTGTAACCTCGAATACGCCCACAGCCGCACGCATTCCAAATGCCGGTATCGTGGAACGCTCGGCCCCAGGCAGTTTCTCCGACGAGAAATTGCTGGTTCTGGCGCTTTCCAATCCCGATTATGAAACGGCGGTCGAAATCGCCGACAGCATTAACGAGTATACGGGTCGCAGTTTCGGAACGAAGCTTGCCAGGGAAGTTGACAACCGCTCGGTTGAAGTCAAGGTTCCGAATGGTACCACGCCAGCACGGTTCTATGCGGCCATCGGTAAACTGCTGGTAACACCCGACACACCGGCGCGCGTCGTCGTGGATGAGCGAACGGGCACCGTCATCATTGGCGAGGCCGTCAAGGTCTCGAAGGTTGCCATTACGCATGGTGGTCTAACCGTCAGTGTTTCGGAACGGCCCACTGTCTCACAGCCAAATCCCTTCTCGAAGGGGGTTACCGCTGAAGAGCCGCGCACGGACATCTATGCCGGCCAGGACCCCTCCAAACTGAACATCGTCGACGGAACGGACCTAAGGCAACTTGTCAACGGTCTCAACGTAATGGGTGCCGATGCCGCAGCCATCATCGCCATCCTGCAGGCGATGCGGACTGCCGGCGCACTGCAAGCGGAGCTGATTGTACAATGATCTCGCAAATGGTGAAATCATCCCGGCCATTTCTCCTTGTTCTAGCAATGATGCCCTGCGTTGCGGGTACGGTTTTTGCACAACAGGCCGGTTCGGAGGCAGACGTTACAGTGGCACAGGTCCGCTCTGTCGCGGTTCCCGCGCCAATGCCTGGAGACGTCAGGCCAGTGGATGGTACGCCAACCAGTGCAATCATCTCCGAGAGCGAACTGCTTGCCTATTGCATGAACGTCTCCAACGAGACCGAACAGTTGCGTGAGCAGATGGTTCGCTCCAGGCTGAACGAGGCCAAGGCAGAGGTCGATGGCAAGCTCGACGAACTGGCTGTGCGCATTGAGGAACTGAAGAGTTGGCTCGAAAAACGCGAGAAATTTCTGGCGCTTGCCAATGAAACTCTCGTCGATGTCTACAAGCAGATGCGTTCCGATGCGGCTGCGTCGCAAATGATGCAGCTAAATCCTCTCCTGTCTGCCGCGATTGTGGCCAAGCTGCCGTCAAAGACGGCCAGCAGCATCATGATGGAAATGAAACCGGAAGCTGCAGCACGGATAACCGAACTGCTGGCAAGCGCCAAGGAATTCGAAGGGTCAAGCAATGTTTCGCAACTTACCCAGTAGGATCTCCGGCCTCTTGCTGCTTTTCGTGCTTGGTGGCTGCAACACTGCATTTCACGACATGGGCACACCGCCACCGATGAGTGAGCCGGCCTACGACATGTCGATGCAGCAGATTCTCATCGATCCCGAGCCGCAGGTCATCAAGGCAAGCCATCGAAGGGAAATGGAAGACAATGGCATTTGGAACAAGACCGATGCCATTCTGTTTCGTGATACGCGTGCCTACCAGGTCGGTGATATCCTGACTGTCCGCATTTACATCAACGACAGTGCCAAGCTCAACAACCGGTCCGCTGTCGACACCAAGGCCAATGGTTCTCTTGGCGTCGACCTTTCGGGAACCGTGGCAGGACACGGCGTCTCGGAAACGGCCCTTGGCGGCAATCTTGACGCGACAACTGAGGCGCAAAAAGGCGGCACGGTGAACCGCGCCGAGCGCATCCAGTTGCAGATCGCTGCAGCCGTGGTGGAAGCAGCGCCCAATGGCAATCTCCTCATCCGCGGAACTCAGGAGGTCAGGGTCAATCACGAGATGCGTGTACTGACGGTAACCGGTGTCGTCCGGTCTCAGGATATTTCGCCTGACAACTCGATTCCCTACGAGAAGATCGCCGAAGCGCGAATCTCCTACGGTGGCAGCAACACGCGCGCCTATGGTTCCTACACGCCCCAGCCGTTTCTGGCTGGCATGACGCGGAGCAGGCCAAGGTGGTAGACGCAACTCAGGATAATCCGCTGCTCGCGCAGGAAGAGCCGAAGAAGAGCTCCATCGTGGTCATGCTCGCTGCCGTGGCAGGGCTTTCCGTGGCTGCAATCGGGGTCGGATATCTCGTGGGCGGGATGATCCGCGCCCAGAGTACGGTTGATGGTTCCCAGGTGGATGCCGGCGCTGCAGCCCAAAAGGAAGCCAAGGTTGCCGGACATGGTGAGGCGAGTGCCGCAGGCGATCACGGTGGCGGAGATCACGGTGACAGTGGTGGAGCCGGAGCGACCATCATCATGGAGCCGATTATCGTAACTCTGCCAAAGAGCAACAATTCCTGGCTGCGGCTGGAGACGGCGGTAGTGACGGGTGAAGGCAAGCCGTCGCTGAGCGAAGCCTCCAAAGCACTGATTTTGTCACAGATTTCGGCCTATCTTCGCACGACCGACATGGGTCAGGTGTATGGCCCCAGCGGTTATCTGCATCTGCATGAGGACATACTCGACATCGCAAGGCGGGTCACTGACGGAGCGGTTTCCGAGGTGCTCATTCTCAGTCTCGTGGCGGAGTAGGCGATGACGCCTTTCGCGAAGAACTTGCTGGCGCTGGCCATTGCTGCAGCGTTGTTGCTGATGCCTGCAAGTGCTTTTGCACAGCAGAGCGATATCCTGCGCGAACTCCTTCCGGACGGTTCGGCCACGTTTTCTGGCAGGATCGTGCAGGGCATCATTCTGCTTACCGTGTTGTCGATGGCACCCGGCCTGCTGGTTACGGTTACCTGCTTCACGCGTTTCGTCATCGCATTTTCGTTTCTCAGAAGCGGTCTCGGCCTGCAATCCACGCCCTCGAACCTGATCGTGATCTCGCTGTCCCTGTTCATGACCTACTTCGTCATGGAACCGGTTTTCCAGAAATCGTGGAACGAGGGCATCATGCCGCTGGTCGAAAACCAGATCGAGCAGGACGTGGCCTATGAGCGAATCGTCACGCCGCTCAAGGCGTTCATGGTCGCCAATGTGAGGCCGACCGAGGTGGCCCTGTTTGAGAACTTCCGGACAGGTAATCTGGAACAGGGCGATGCCCAGGACGGCAATCAGGAACAGCCGGTGCCGCAACTTCCGCAAGCGGAGGCGCAAGATACCAGGCTCGCGGAAACAGTCGAATTGGGCACCCTGGTGCCCGCATTCCTTCTTTCTGAATTGAGGCGCGGATTCGAGATCGGCTTCCTGATCCTTCTGCCGTTCCTGGTCATTGATCTGGTCGTGGCAACCGTCACCATGTCAATGGGTATGATGATGCTGCCTCCCACGGTGGTTGCTCTGCCGTTCAAGGTCCTCTTCTTTGTCCTGATCGATGGCTGGAACCTGCTCGTTGGCGAATTGCTCAAGTCTGTCAACTTCGTCCTCTAGTTTTTCGGGACAAAAAAGCCCGGCGCGGGCTTCTCCGTTAATCATTCTTTATTGTTTGCTTTGTACTGTCCGGCTTGTACCTCCGCGCATCGGGCCGTTTTGGCCTGCGACATGATGACTATGCGCGTGTGAGCCGGTAAGACCGGAATGTCCCAATTGCGGTTACGTGAAGGGACGGGCCTCCATGACCAGTATCAATACAAATATAGCAGCGATGACCGCTCTGAAGTCACTTCAGATGACGAATGCATCGCTTGAAAAAACTCAAAATGCAATTTCGACCGGCTACAGCGTCTCCAATTCCAAGGACAATGCCGCCTATTGGTCGATCGCCACGACAATGCGCTCGGACAACAAGGCACTCGGCACCGTTCAGGATGCACTGGGTCTTGGTGCCGCGAAGCTGGACACCGCCTATACCGGCATGAATGCCGCTATCGACGTTGTCGACGAGATCAAGACCAAGCTGGTTGCAGCCCGCGAGCCGGGCGTTGACCGCACGAAGGTCCAGTCGGAAATCACCGAGCTTCAGAATCAGCTGACCTCGATTGCCACCTCTGCCTCCTTCTCTGGCGAAAACTGGCTCAACCAGGACAGTGGCGCAACCGGCTACACTGCAACCAAGAGCATCGTTGCATCGTTCACACGTGCTTCGGACGGTTCAGTTTCGGTCGGCACAATCTCGGTCAGCATCCAGAGCTCGAAACTGTTCGACGCCAAGGCCAATGCTGCCACCGGCGGTATTGCTACTGGCGGCGTCGGCATTCTCGATGCAAACCGCTCCACCACGGACGGTTCGGTCAATGCCGACCAGACAGCAGCTACCTTTACCGTTGCGTCACTCAGCATCTCTTCGCTGACCGATTCAACGGCTGACCTCGCCACGCTCGACGCCTACATCAAGGGTGCCGATGCTGCGCTGAAAGAAATGACCACTGCGGCTTCCAACCTCGGTTCCGCGCAGAAACGCGTCGAACTCCAGTCCACCTTCGTTGGCAACCTCATGGATGCAATCGATCGCGGCGTAGGCCAGCTCGTCGATGCCGACATGAGCGAGGAATCGACCAAGCTCCAGGCACTGCAGACGCAGCAGCAGCTTGGCATTCAGGCGCTCTCCATCGCCAACTCCTCCAGCCAGAACGTGCTGTCACTGTTCCGTTAATGACGGACAATAGGGCGGGGCGGTTCAGCCCCGTCCGGTTGAATTCAAGGCCGGTCATCACTGACACGAAACGGCCAGTCCGGGCATGATGCCTGCAGATATTCTCCGCGATTGCGGCATGTTCCCGATGTAATGATGGTTATGGGAAGACAAAAATGACCAGTATCAACACCAATGTTGCAGCGATGACCGCTCTGAAGTCGCTTCAGATGACGAATGCTTCGCTTGAAAAAACACAGAACGCAATCTCGACCGGCTACAGCGTCTCCAATTCCAAGGACAACGCCGCCTACTGGTCGATTGCAACGACCATGCGTTCGGACAACAAGGCACTTGGCACCGTTCAGGATGCGCTTGGGCTTGGTTCGGCGAAACTCGACACTGCATACACCGGCATGAACGCCGCCATCGATGTCGTCGACGAGATCAAGACCAAACTGGTTGCAGCACGCGAGCCGGGTGTCGACCGTTCGAAAATCCAGTCGGAAATTTCCGAACTGCAGAACCAGCTGACTTCAATTGCTGACTCTGCTTCCTTCTCGGGTGAGAACTGGCTGAAGTTCGACGAGGGAACGATCGGGTCCACGAAGACCCTTGTCGCTTCCTTTAACCGTTCGGCCGCTGGTGCGGTTTCCGTCGGCACAATCTCGATCAACATCGGCAACATCAAGCTGTTCGACAACAACTCGACACCTGCCAAGGACGGTCTTCTCGATACCGAGTTCACGACGACTGCTTCGGGCGGTGGTGGTAGCGCCATCACCACAACGGTTGCAACGCTCAGCATTTCCGCAGCGACCGTGACCAATGTCGATATCGACGACATGATCTCGCAGGTCGATACCGCTCTGAAAAACATGACAACAGCCGCTTCGAACATCGGTTCGGCGCAGAAGCGTGTGGATCTTCAGAACGACTTCGTCGGCAATCTGATGGATGCAATTGACCGCGGTATCGGGCAGCTGGTCGATGCGGACATGAGCGAGGAATCTACCAAGCTCCAGGCGCTTCAGACACAGCAGCAGCTTGGCATCCAGGCGTTGTCAATCGCCAACTCCTCCAGCCAGAACATCCTCTCGCTGTTCCGGTAAGAAAGCATAAACCAAACGGGGCGATTTTCGCCCCGTTTTTCTTTTCTTTAATTTCATTCGGCTAGGCTGATCGAGACATTTGAGGGCATGAAGCCCAGAAGTAATAGGCCGGCAAGCCGGAATGTTCCCAACTAGTATCGTTTATGGGAAACTGAAATGACCAGTATCAATACCAACACCGCTGCAATGACGGCTCTGAAGTCGCTTCAGATGACCAATGCCGCACTGGACCGGACGCAAAGCGCGATTTCGACGGGCTACAGTGTTTCTTCCGCTAAAGACAATGCTGCCTACTGGTCGATCGCGACAACAATGCGATCGGACAACAAGGCACTTGGCACAGTCCAGGATGCTCTGGGCCTAGGTGCTGCCAAGCTCGACACCGCCTATACCGGCATGAATGCCGCGATTGATGTCGTCGACGAGATCAAGTCGAAACTGGTAGCGGCGCGCGAACCAGGCGTCGACCGTTCCAAGATCCAGGCCGAGGTGAAGGAGCTGCAGAACCAGCTCAACTCGATTTCGGAATCGGCAACCTTCTCGGGCGAGAACTGGCTGAAATTCGACGATGCTGTTGCAACTGCATCAGAAAAGCTGGTTGCCTCGTTCAACCGCTCCTCCACGGGTGCCGTCTCGGTAAGCACGATCACGATTGATACCGGCAAGGTCAAGCTGCTCGATTCCAGCACCGACAAGGACGGCATTCTCGACAAGGAATTCACCACCACCGGCGCAGGTGCGGTGACGACGAGCGTCTTCAAGCTCGATATCACTGCCGCAAATGTCGACACGACCGACATCGACAACATGATCACCAATGTCGATACGGCATTGAAGAGCATGACGACCGCGGCATCGAACCTCGGTTCGGCCCAGAAACGTGTTGATCTTCAATCCGATTTCGTCGGCAATCTGATGGATGCAATTGACCGCGGCATCGGACAGCTGGTCGATGCGGATATGAGCGAAGAGTCCACGAAGCTCCAGGCGCTCCAGACACAGCAACAGCTGGGCATTCAGGCGCTTTCGATTGCAAACTCCGCGAGCCAGAACGTCCTGGCCCTGTTCCGCTAGAACAATTTCGATTTTGACGGAATCGGCGAAATCGAAATGCATGAATGAGTTGAGCTATTGCTGAGAGCAGTCGTTTCGACCTGAAGGTGAAACGATCCCAGAGCAAATTTCCTCCTGAAATTGAAGGCCGCCTCCATTGGGGGTGGCCTTTTTCCATTTTCACGCAAGGTTCGCGGGTTAGGAAATCATGACCTGAAAAGTTTCTTGATGCGATTCCTGCGGGAGCCGCCTGCTTTTCGCAACCAAAGCGAGGTGGAAACATGTCGAGCAGTATTAACACGAACCCTTCGGCGATGACGGCGCTGCAATCGCTGAACGCAACAAACAAGCGGCTGGAGATGACGCAGAATGCGATTTCCACCGGATATCGGGTAAGTACTGCGAGGGACAATGCGGCCTACTGGTCGATTGCAACAACCATGCGGTCGGATCACAAGGCGCTTTCCACGGTGCAGGATGCTCTGGGGCTCGGCGGCGCAACCATCGACATCATGTACACGGCAGTCTCCGAAAGCATCAAGGTGATGGACGAGATCAAGTCGAAACTGGTTGCAGCACGCGAACCAGGTGTCGACAGGACAAAGATCCAGTCGGAAATCAAGGAATTGCAGAACCAGCTAGGGGGCAACGCGGACTCTGCTTCCTTCTCAGGGGAAAACTGGCTTTCCGTTGATTCAGCAGATCCCGGCTACAATACCACCAAGGAAGTCGTATCCTCCTTCCAGAGGGACCTTTCGGGCGTATCTGTCAGCACCATTACCATCGATGTTTCGCAAATGAAGCTTTATGATGCCAACGACCAGTCCGGCCTGATCGACAAGGACCGGAACTATTCCTTCCTTTCATCTGACGGCGTGACAACGGTCACTGGAACAATCACGATTGCGACGCTCGACATCTCTGCACTAACCTATTCGGACGATGATGTTACCAAGCTCGACAACATGATCTCCGAAGTGGACAGCGCAATGCTGGAGATGACCACCACGGCCACCAGCCTGGGTTCCGTGCAGTCGCGCATCGAAATGCAGCAGGACTTTGTGAAGAACCTCATGGACGCGATCGAGCGCGGCGTTGGCCAACTGGTTGATGCCGACATGAGTGAGGAATCAACCCGCCTTCAGGCGCTTCAGGTCCAGCAGCAACTGGGCATTCAGTCGCTCTCCATCGCGAATTCGAACAGCCAGAACATATTGTCACTGTTCAAGTAAGCCATCCTCCTCCCGGCAAGCTTGAAGCGTCCGCTCCGCGGGCGCTTTTTTTTCGGGAATGACAAAAATCCGCCATGCCGCAACCTTCGGACAAGGTAGCTGGTGGAAGTTCGCCATACCGGAGGGACCATGAACATCCAGGCGCGCCTCACCACTATTCTCAATACCTTCAATGGCCTCGACAATCGCAAGAAGATTGCGATCGTGCTCGGGATATTGGTGACTATCGTTGCAGCGATATCGATCAGTGCCGTCATCAATAAGCCGACGACTCAGCCCCTCTACACCAACCTGAGCCGCGAAGACGTCAACGCGATGAGCCGTGTTCTGTCGGAAAACAACATATCCTTCACGGAAACCACGGATGGCAGCGGTTTGAGCGTCGCTCCTGAGATAGTGGCGCAGGCACGCATGATACTGGCCGAGCAAGGCCTTCCCTCCAGCCAGGAAGCCGGATACGAGCTTTTCGACCGCATGAATACCATTGGGCTGACGTCTTTCATGCAGGACATCACGAACAAGAGGGCCATCGAAGGCGAACTTGGCCGTACAATTCAGATGATCAGCGGCGTCAATTCGGCCCGTGTCCACATCGTGATGCCGGAAAAGAACGTCTACCGGCGTGCGCTGGCAGGTAAGCCTACGGCTTCTGTTGTACTCAAGACCCATGGAAAACTTGCCGAACGCTCCATCTATGCCATCCGGCACATGGTTGCGGCGGCCGTTCCGAGCCTGGAAGTGGACGAGGTGACGATCGTCGATGCCACAGGCATCCTGCTTACGACCGCCGAAATTTCGGGCAGCAACAAGCTTGTCGAACTCGAACGTGATTTCGAGAACGAATCAATTGCCAAAATTTCCAGCGCACTTGGAGCGCATCTGGGGTTCGAGAACTTCCGCGTCACGGTTACCGCCAAGCTCAATGGCGACGTCAAACGCATGGCTGAAACCGTCTATGACCCTGAATCCAAGGTCGAGCGTTCCACACAGATCGTGCGGGAAGCGGGTTCGAGCCAGAACAAGGAATCGTCGCAGCCGACGACGGTCGACCAAACGCTGCCAGCAGAGAACGCAAACACTGGCGTAGCGAACGGGCAGTCCTCACTGGAAAACAATGAGCGGCGCGAGGAAAGTACGCAATACGAAATCAACAAGAAGGAAATCCAGGTGGTTTCCGACGGTTACACGGTAGAGAAGGTGGCGGTAGCGCTGGTGGTCAACAAGGACCGCATAGCAGAGATACTGGGCCCAGGCGCGACCCAGCAGGACATTGATACCAAGCTTGCCGACCTTGAAGCAATTGCACGCTCTGCTCTTTCCCTTTCCGATGTCCGGGGCGACTCGATCAAGGTCAGCATGGTTCAATTCATGCCTGTGACGGATGACAATGCGGAGCCGCAGGGATTCTCGTTCGGCGAACTGGTGGCGCAGCATTCGAGCGCGCTCATCAATGCACTTGGCCTCATCGTAGCTTCGCTTCTGTTTGCCTTCCTCGGCATCCGGCCGCTGCTGGCCTTCCTGAACAAGGGCAATGTGCAGCAGCAGGACGCCCTGCCGTCTCTGTCCGGGGGAGGGGACTTTGGAGGACTTCCGTCGTTGGGTGACAGGGTTCCGGACGCCATCGGTGATTTCAACAGCGGTCTTCCGGCGGGTCTTGGTTCTGACTCCTCGGTGGGCGGTTTGCCCGGTGCTTCCTACAGCAGCAACCAGGGCTCGTTTGGCGCGATTTCCCGGCAGGAAGAAGAGTTGAGGGACAGGCTTGAGGAGTACGTCTCTGAGGGTGAGCAGCGCGCCGCCATGGCGATACGCCTGTGGCTCAAACAAGGCGAGAAACTGGCCGGTAGCGGAGCCTGAACCCTGCCGCTGAAAGCCAGAATAAGAATGCCGGCAAGCTATTGAACCAGAGGGGCGAAGTGATCCCGGAACGGAAGCAGGATCGTGATGGTCCTGTCGCAAGGAGGCCAAAGTGAATAACGAAAAAGGCGCCCACGAGCACGGCGAGATCATCATCGTCCGCCGGGGACATGACGATCATGATGATCATCATGGCGGCGTGTGGAAGATCGCCTTTGCCGACTTCATGACAGCCATGATGGCGTTCTTCCTTGTCATGTGGCTCATCAATGCCGCCAACGAAGAGACAAAGAAGTCAGTTGCCAGCTACTTCAATCCTGTCAAACTCATGGACACCACGACGAACCCGCGCGGTGTAAAGAACCCCAAATATGGTGATGTCACTCCCGAGGACGAGGTGCCATCCGAGTCGGATTCCACGACGGTCACCTCCGAAAACAAGGTCGCAGTCGCGAAAGACATTGAGAAGTCTGCAGGTTTCTCGGAACAGGCGCTTTTTGTCGATCCACTTGCCTTGATCTCGGAGATTGCAGGCGGCGTCGGAGAGGATCTCTCGAAGCAGAATGTGGTAGAGGAAGGCAAGAGTGCAGGATCGGACAGCAAGGGCCTGAGTGGTGGGAGCTCCTTCCAGGATCCCTTCGATCCCAGCGCGTGGAACCTCAAATACGGAACGTCCGACAATGTGGGCGAGGAAGGCGCGACACAGCCATTCCCGGAAGACAAGCTCGCAGCGAAACGGGATGCGTCGCCTGCGACTAAAGACAAGCCCCAATCGGTGGAAACAACCACTGCCGAGGGACAGCCGGAAGCCGTTGTGAAGGCGGAGCCTCAACCAACGAAAGAGGAAACACTCGCCGAAAAGATAAACCGCGCTCTTGCCGCACCGGCCGATGGCCAGAAGCTGAACTTCGAGGTCCAGGATGTGGCGGACGGTGGCGTCAAGGTATCTATCATGGAAGATGCCAAGACAGCCATGTTCGAGATCGGTTCGGCCCGGCCATCGCGTGCAATGGTGCTGGCGATGCAGCGTATTGCTGCGACCATTCTTGAGACCGACAAGAAGGTTACCGTACAGGGGCACACGGATGGAAGGCCCTTCAAGTCGGACACCTATGACAACTGGCGGCTTTCAACTGCTCGTGCGCACATGGCGATGTACATGCTTGAAAGCGGCGGATTGACGGAGGATCGTTTCAAGCGCGTCGAGGGTTATGCGGACCGGCAATTGAAGTTCCCCGACGAACCCTTTGCGGCGGGTAACCGGCGCATCGAAATCATCCTCTCGGACGGCTGACGGCCGGGACGGGCAGCAGCCATGAACACGGTCTTCAGGCTCATAGCATTGACGGCGATTGCGGGAGCGGCGCAGTTGGGCTCGCCATCGGGCATCTCTGCGTCGGAACCGAAGACGGATCATGCATCCGTAGATGCCGCAAACTCGCACGAAGCGGCTAAGCCTGCCCATTCAGGCGGCGATGCTACCGGTCATGGAAGCACCGATGCCGACGCCGCCAGTGGCGGCGAAGCTCATACGGTCCAGCGGGAACTTTCCTATGCAAGTTTGCCGCAGGGCGACGATCAGCCCTGGAAGCTGGTGCGAAATCTGCAACGTCTCCAGGACGGGATTGCGGGTGGTGAAACAAGCAAGGTCGATGAGTACCGCTTCGAGATCAACCGCGTTGGCCGCATTCTGTCCAATGCCGGTTCGCAGGTATGGCAGGTGCAACGAAATCTCGACGCTGCGGCGATGCTGCTCATGTTCGGAGGCGATGTCGAAGTGGGCAGGAGGGCGCTTCATGACACGCAACTGGGCGAGATGGACAAGGCCCCGTTGCAGGCCGCCGTCGACTACCGGCAAAGCAACTTCAGAGATGCTTCGAAGTATTTTGCCCATCTGAATTTGGAGACCCTGCCGCCTTCGATGCGCGCTCAGTTCGCATTCATCGCTGGTGTGGTGTACGGCAACTCGGATGCTAAATCTGCGGAGAAGCAATTTGACAATGCTGCGTTGCTTGCGCCTGGCACGCTCGTGGAAGAGGCGTCCTTGCGACGTCTCATGGCGATTGCCGGCCTCAACCACGATGCCGAAAAGCTTGGCAAAATCGCGCGCCAGTATACCGATCGCTTTGCCAATTCGCCCTACTATGGCGATTTCGTACGAAACTTCTATCTCGCGGCGATTGCAATGCCCGAGTCGGAATTCGATAAGGTTGAAGAGAAGCTACAGTTTGTGATCGACAGGCTGCCGGACGAGAAGCGGCTGGAGATCATGACCGTGATAGCTGAAAAGGCGGTGGGCTTTGGCCGGCTCAAGCTTGCAATGTGGGCTGCTGGCGGTGCATTGCCGCTGGCACGGGACAACAGTGCGCGCCAGCAACGCCTGCGGCTCTATCTGGCTGCCGCAAAGCTTCCGACCGTCGAAACGTTCGATGAGGGGCGGGCATTGCTCGATACAATCCAGCGCGACCGTCTGAACCAGGATCACAGACAGTTGTTCGACGCACTGACCTATCTCGTAAAAGGCGTGATAGCTCCCCCGGCGGCATCGCCTGGGGCGCTTTCCGGAGTGGATGCCGCGCCTGAAAGTGCGGCCTATGCTCCGCGCGAAGCATCCGGCGAAAGCGTGCCGCAAGGTTCGCAGAATACACCCGATCCTGCGGACTATCCCGAGATGGCTCGCGACACCTTGCAGAAGCGCGACGCGCTTCTTTCCGAAATCGACAAGCTGGACCAGAATTGATGAAACTCGACAGTCTCGATGCCGGCGTACTTCCGGTCGCGGTCGATCGCAAGGGATCAAGACCGGACAATGATGAGGTTTTCAGTTTCGGAAAGCTAATATCAGCCGGTGAAAAAACGCCCTCGAAGGCGGATTCCATGGAAGAATCCGACGCTGAAACGCCCGGCACAGCGTTTCATTTCCATTCCAGCCTGAAACTCAAGTTTCATCACAAAGGGCATGACGAAGCACTGTCTGCGAACGTTGAAGTCTTACAGGCCGAGGTACAGGACGAGGTACAGGACGAGGTACAGGAAGAGCTTGCAGGGGCGGCGGCATTGGCCGCTGCGATGCAGCCGGACGCTGCTGAAGCGGGACAGTCCATCAAAGTTCCCCAAACCGTTTTGAAGGTGCCGTCAAATACGGAAGGCCCCGCAAGTGTTGACGCGCAGATGCAAGACACGCCCGTGGAGGTGAACGCCGATGGCTTGAAGGCGGCGCGCCAGTTGCGCTCTGGCAGTGCCGTCCGGGTGGAGAAGGAGGGAGTGAATGCTTCGCGGCAACCTTTCCAGCCTGCAGGCGAACCCAATACTGCGCCGCAGGGGGGTGACTTGAATGTAACCAGGTTTGAATTCGGCAAAGCCAATTCTGCCGGCTCTGACCATGCAGTTGTCAGGATGCGCCTTGAAAACAGCGCCAGAGACGCCATCGACAGGACGGTTGGCCGCGTCGCGGAAAAGACCGCGCGAGGCGGCGTTGCATTGGATCAGCCGCCCACGGCCGGGCAACAGACTGCATCGCCGCTGAACCTGACTGGCGCAAGCAGCAATGCAGGAGCCGGTCCGGTCACACGTCCGGCCACGCTTGATCAGGTTCCCTCCATCATTCGCGACATGATCGTCAAGCAGCAATCGCTGCGCAACGAGAATGCCCAGACGCTCAGTCTTCAGCTTACGCCTCGCCATCTCGGTACTATTTCCGTCAATGTGACGCATGAAAGCGGAGCAATGAAGATCGAGATCGTCACCGGATCGGCGGCAGCGAGCCAGGCCTTCGGTAGCATCAAACATGATGTTGCAAAGACGTTTCAGACGCTCGGAATCGCCATGGATGACATCACGGTACGGTTGACCGAAATTCGCCAGCCCTCGAACGCACAGCAGGGTAGCCAGGCCGGTTCTGGTCAACAGCAAAACGGTTCGGGCCAATCCTACAGTATGGGAGGTTTTGCTGGTGGCGCTGCGGGGGGAGGTTCTCAGTCTCGCGGAGGAGACCCTGGCGGACTGTTTGGAGGCTCTTCAGGCTCCACCAAAAACGCTCCCCTAAGCGAGATTGTGGTGCCCGAGAATCGGCCCTCGGACTCTCCTTTGGCAGCGCTTGGAAAAACGCTCTACGTCTAAAAACAAATGCGGCAAAATTATCGTGGGAGGCGAGTTTTCCACGGATTCATATGGAGTCATGTGTTTGATAGGTGAAATTTAATTTATTCATTTTTTGAAAGCCCCGAAATTAGCGCTTTTGGATGCTATTAATAGGGTAAAAATAGCGTATTGGTCTCAATGACTCGCGTCCTTTAACCCTTTGTTTACGAGGGAAAAAAAGTGATTCGAGGCGGCGATGATCCTTTTTGCAGATTCCAGGGGACTGGTAGTTGACAGCTATCGCAAACAGTTTGAGCGAGTGGGTGAAACCATTGTTCAGCTGCGCGATGAAGAACTGATTGAATGGCTTGAAATGGCGACCCAGCCGGAGGTTTCGGCGGTCGAGGCAATACTCGTGGGCGAGACCGTGTGCGGTTCCTGCGACATGGCAAGACTTCGAGAACTGGTGAATGCTCCGGTCATAGCGCTGCTAGATGCACGCAATCTGCAGAAGCTGATTGCGCTCTACAAGCAGGGTGTAGACGATGTAGTCAACAAGCCGGTTCACTGCGAAGAACTTGTGGTCCGGATTGCGGCGATCAAGAAGCGCATGCTGCAGGTGCCGACGCCGGGGCAGGCGACTTCCGAGATCGAAGAAGAGGCGGGAGGGCGCATCGTTCTGGCATTCGACGGATCGGACCCCATCGTCGACGGCAGCACCCTCAATCTTCCGAGGCGAGAGCGGCGCATTCTCGAATATCTTGCGAGCGTGAACGGCCGGCGCGTAACAAAGGCGCAGCTCTTCAATGCCATTTACGGGCTTTGCGACGAAGACATCGACGAGAACGTCATCGAAAGCCATATCAGCAAGCTTCGCAAGAAGCTGCGCAGTGTATTGGGCGAAGATCCGATCAACTCCAAGCGCTACCTCGGTTACCAGCTCGACAGGCAGCTGGTGAAGATTCTCGGCGGCCGCAAGGCTGTTGTCCAGGTGGCCTGATCGGACCGTGGTCAGCTTCGGACAAGATTGGATTCGTAGGTTTTGACTACACGCAGTCAGGGGGTTTAGCCATGAGCTTGTACGGAATGATGCGCACCAGCGTTTCGGGCATGTCGGTGCAGGCCGACCGCCTGTCGACTGTTGCGGATAATATCGCCAATGTCGGCACGACCGGCTACAAGCGCACTGCAGTCGAATTCCAGACGCAGGTGCTTGATTTCAATACCTCCAGCTACAACTCCGGCGGAGTAAGCAGCGTTGCGCGAACGGCGGTTTCTCAGCAGGGACCTCTGCGGGGCACAACTTCGGGAACCGACCTGGCGATCGATGGCGACGGATTCTTCGTTGTTCAGGATGAAAAGGGCGAATTTCTTCTGACGAGGGCAGGGTCGTTCGTGCCGGACGACCAAGGCAATCTCGTCAATGCGGCCGGCTTCACTCTTCTTGGATATGATCTGGTCGATCTGCCCACCGTACCGGTTGCCAACGGATTTGCCGGGCTTATCCCGGTCAATGTTGCCCAGGGAATGACCTCCCTCAAGGCGACACCCAGTTCGCTAGGTGAATTCGTTCCGAACCTGCCGGTCAACTCCGACATTATACCGGCTGGAAACCTGCCTTCCGACAACGCGTTGACCTCCGAGGCCGCCGGCAAGACCTCACTCCTTCTCTACGACAACCTTGGCAACGAGGTTACCGTCGACCTTTACTTCGCCAAGAGCGCGGACGACACATGGGAAGTGTCGATTTATTCGGCGGCCGACTCAACCGATGGCGGTTTTCCCTACAGCTCTCCGGCGCTGCTGACCTCGACACTGGATTTCGATCCCAGCAACGGTCAGCTTCTGGATAACACGCAGGCGATACTCGATGTGCCCGTGCCGGGCCTCGATTCCTTCACGATAGACATGACAGGCATTTCCCAGTTGGGTTCTGATTACACCTATCTGGCAGCCTCGGTTGACGGCAATCCGCCTACTTCCGTCGAGCGGTTCGAGGTGGACACGGACGGCACCGTGTACGGTATTTACCAGAACGGATACTCCGAGGCGCTCTACCGCATCGGCATGGCACGGGTGCCAAGTCCCGATTCGCTGCGCCCGCTTTCCGGTAACGCCTATTCCGCAACCATTGAATCCGGCGACGTGCTGGTCGGCCTTCCGGCGGACCTTGGCTTCGGCTCGGTTGTTGCCGGTGCACTGGAGGAATCGAATGTCGACCTGGCTAGCGAACTTACCATCATGATCGAGTCCCAGCGGAGTTACACTGCCAACTCCAAGGTTTTCCAGACTGGTTCGGATTTGATGGACGTTCTGATCTCACTCAAGCGGTAATGGTTTGAGATGGGACTGACCGACGCACTCCGGACCTCGACGAATTCGCTCAGTACATACTCCAATGTACTGTCCACGGTTTCGCGAAACATCACCGGAGTGAACAACGCCGACTATTCGCGGCGCAATGTCGAGATCGGTTCGGATTCACTTTATTCAACGAAGGCACTTGTTACCCGAGAGGTCAACATCTCGGTCTTCAAGGCGTCGATCGATGCGAGTTCAAAACTGGCTACCACCCAGGCCATGGCGGACGGGTTGAACCAGATTGCCACGCTTCAGGGCGGCGACAACTTCATCTTTGCGCCCACGACCATGCTGCAGACTCTCAGGCAGAGCCTTGAACTCGCGGCGGCCGATCCGTCCAGTGAAATGGCACTTTCACTCTCGGTCGGCAACGCGCGCGAATTTGCCAGCGCGATCAACACGTCGTATCAGCAATTGCTCAACGAACGGCAGAACGCCGATGCGTCCATTGCCAGCAATGTTACCAAGCTGAACGAGCTTCTCGATCGCTTCAACGAGGCAAACTCGAAAGTGGTCATTGCCGCCCAGTCGGGCGGGAACGATTTCACCAGTGAGGACACGCGCGACGCGCTGGTAAGCCAGATCTCCGAACTTGTCGGTGTTTCGGTTCTGCGCCGGGACAACAACGACATGATGCTTGTTGCGTCCAATGGCGCAGTACTTTTCGACAGGCAGCCGCGGGCGGTAAATTTCGAGCAGACCAGGATCTATGGCGCCAATACGACCGGCAACGCAATCACCATTGATGGTGTGCCGATCACCGGCGACGGCGCGGGGTTCCCGGTTACCACTGGTGCCCTGGCAGGGCAGGTCAGCCTGCGCGACAAGGTAATCGTCGATCAGCTCAAGCAGCTGGATGAAATCGCTCGGGGAGCAATCGAGGTGTTTGCGGAGACAGACCAGAGCGGAAACATTCCGGGGAAATCGCCGATGGCTGGCCTGTTTACCTGGAATGGTGGTCCGGCAGTTCCTGCTTCCGGTTCTCTCGTTTCCGGTATTGCGATGAGCTTCCGGGTGAACGAACTGGTCGATCCGCAGGCGGGCGGCGATGCCAAACTGCTTCGCGATGGCGGTATCAACGGCGATGCCGACTATGTCGCCAATTCCACGGGCGGTCCCGGATTTTCCGACCGGTTGTTCGAGCTCATTGCGAACATGGACGGCAATATCCAGTTCGATGCCGCGGCAGGGCTCGGTTCGAGCTATTCCCTGACCGGTTTCGCCGATGCATCGCTTGACAGTCTGCATACGCTCCGCTCCGAGATGAACGACCGGGCCACCTATCAGGGCGATCTTGCAACACATGTGCGGCAGACGCTGCGGGAACAAACGGGACCCAATCTGGACTTCGAAATGTCCGCGCTGCTTCAGGTCGAGCGGGCCTATCAGGCTTCGGCCAAGGTCATGAGTGCGGTCGATTCGCTTCTTGGCCGATTGCTGGATGCGGTGTGAGGTGAGACATGAAACTTGATTTCGTCGGAACATACGCTTTCAACAGGAGCCTACAGGTCAATTCTGCCGGTCTCCAGCGCGAGCTTTCCAAGGTTCAGACCGAACTCGCTACCGGCAGGGTTGCGGACATCGGAAGTGCGCTCGGCTACCAGACATCGCGCTCCGTCAATCTCGAAGCGCAGATCGATCTGTTCGATCAGATCAAGTCCTTCAACGGTGTGCTGACCAACCGCCTGACGACCATGCAGGATGCCATGAACTCGATCGTCGATGGTGCCAACGGCTTCATGGGCGAAATGGGTGCTGCAATTGGCGGTCACATGGACCGCAGCGTGTTGCAGGGTTTTGGCGACAAGCTTCTCGGCACCGTCACGCAGTTCGCCAATGCCACCTTCAACGGCGAGTATGTCTTCTCCGGCGTCAATACCGACGTCAAGGCAGTCATCGATTTTCAAGGCGCCGACTGGGATGCCGCCAAACAGGAGATCGAGGACGCGTTCCAGGCGCATTTCGGTTTCGCCTCCAGCGATGCCCAGGCTGCAACGATTACCAAGACTGATATGGAGACTTTCATCGACGGCCCGTATGCCGATCTGTTCAACGACACCAACTGGAACCAGATGTGGAGCGGCGCTTCCGACCGCGGGGTTCGCTCGCGCATCTCTTCGCGCGAGATCGTGGAAAATCCGGTTACGGCAAACGATGCCGGTTTCCGCAAGGTGGTTTCGGCCGGCGTCCTCCTGCAGTTTATGGCCGGTACTTCCGCGGGTGGCAACGCACTGAACGCGGCAGCGGAAAGCGCGATGACGCAGTCGGCAAACGGTCTGAACGATCTAGCAAATTCTCAGGGGCGGCTCGGTGTGATCGAGCAGCGCGTCTCGGATGCCCAGGACCGGATAGCAATCCAGAAAAACCTGCTCAATGAACAGCTCAATTCGCTGATCGGAGTTGACCAATACGAAGTCGCGACGCGCCTTAACCAGCTCGTCATTAACCTTGAGGCCTCATATGCGGCCTCTTCAAAGATTCAGTCGCTATCGCTGATGAACTACCTGTAGGGCCAGAAAAATGTTGAACTTTGCTTATCTAGACGCCCTCGAAGATGATCAGTCGAGTGCGCGCGACAGTGAACGCCAGATCTATCAAAAAGCGCTCGACCTTATCAACGAGGCCGAGTGCGGAGAAGCAAGCATCGGAGCCAGGTCTGAAGCGATACACTTCAATATCCGAATGTGGTCGTTCTTCATGGAAGACCTGGCAAGACCGGACAATGCTTGCGCGGCGGAGTTCAAGGCAGGTTTCATCTCTGTCGGCATATTTGTGCTGAAGAGGCTGCAGGCGATGCGCAACGATCCGAAGCTCGATTTTACCGCAGTCAAGGAAATCAACGAGACCATTCTGGCGGGACTGGGGAGAGAAAATGAAAATCTATCTTAGGCCGAACGAGAGGATATTCATCAACGGGGCGGTGATCCGGACAGACCGGAAAGTTTCCCTGGAATTGATGAATGATGCGACATTTCTTCTGGAGAACCATGTTCTTCAGAAAGAGGACGCGAACACACCGCTCAAGCAGCTCTATTACGTCGTGCAGCTGATGCTCATGGATCCGGCGATTGCGGGCGATGCCCGCGGCGTATTCAAGGAAATGGTGGCCAACCTTCTGGGCACGCTCGAGAATCGCGACCTGATCGAGGGAGTCAAGTCCGTGGATATCGACGTGTCCACGGGCAAGGCCTTCCAGGCGCTCAAGACCATTCGCGGTCTCTACGACATCGAATTGATGGTGATGGACAACGGCAAGATCAATCCGATTGAGCTGTCCAACTTCGCCGGAGCGCGCAAGACAGCAGAAATAGCAGCGGGCGAATAAAGCCGCCGGCAAATCCACGAATGTTATCGCGGAGATTTCAAAGATGACCGAAGTTGCAGCCACCACAGGCTACGGACAGACCACGGAAAAGACCACGACGGCCTCGTCTTCGGCTTCGAACGCCGCGGACTACGACACCTTCCTGAACCTGCTCGTTACGCAGTTGAAAAACCAGGACCCGACAAATCCATCCGATCCCACCCAGTTCCTCTCCCAGCTGGCTTCGTTTTCCGGCGTTGAGCAGCAGATCCAGGCAAACGACAAGCTTGCCTCTCTGATTGCGCTGACGCAGGCAGGCAATGCAGCCCAGCTCGTCGGCAATTTCGTGGTCTCGCCAGACGGTTCTATGGCAGGCGTCGTTTCCTCCGTCACCCTTGGGGCTAACGGCCCGAAGGTCAATCTGGAGAGCGGACAGAGCTTTACCCTGGATGCTGGCACGCAGGTCTTCGCAAGCTGAGTTCCAGCGTGCTCATGAAATGCGGGCAGAAGGGGTGACGTCATGAATGAAGCCGAAGCGATGGAGCTGATGCAGTTTGCATTCAGCGTTCTGATCAAGGCGAGCGCGCCGATGATCATAACGGCAATGGTTGTTGGTACGCTGATCGCGCTTCTGCAGGCGCTGACGCAGATTCAGGAAATGACGCTGACCTTCATACCGAAGATTGTTGCGGTTCTCGTGGTTGCCTCGATTGCCGCTCCCTACATGGCATCCCAGATCAGCATTCTCGCGACGCTTGCCTATGGCAGGATTTCCACCGGTTTCTAGACTTGGCTTCGGACTACTTGCCCTGACGGGGCAGTTGAGCAGCCTGAAATGACAAAGAGAGTTCCTTCGCGATGGCCATGACGGGTCAGACATCCTTCGATCCAATGCCGGCCAATCCGAGCCGCGATGTGATCTTCGCGATCGGAATCCTGATCATCCTCGCGATCCTTTTCCTTCCGATTCCGCCGGCGATCATCGATATCGGCCTTGCGGTTTCGATTGCATTCTCCGTCCTCATCCTGATGGTCGGTCTGTGGATCCAGCAACCGCTGCATTTCTCGTCGTTTCCGACGATCCTGCTGATCGCGACCATGCTGCGCCTGTCGCTCAACATTTCGACGACACGCATGATCCTGTCCAACGGTCACCTGGGGGAGGCCGCGGCAGGCAATATCATCAAGGGCTTTGCCAACTTCGTAATGGGTGGCGATTTCGTCATCGGCGTCATCGTCTTCGTCATTCTGGTCACCGTCAACTTCGTCGTCATCACCAAGGGCGCGACGCGTATCGCAGAAGTGGGCGCGCGCTTCACCCTCGACGCCATTCCGGGCAAACAGATGGCGATCGATGCCGATCTTTCGGCGGGGCTGCTTGACGACAAGGAAGCGCAACTCAGACGCCGTGAACTTGAAGAGGAAAGCTCCTTCTTCGGTTCGATGGATGGTGCTTCAAAGTTCGTTCGCGGCGACGCGATTGCCGGTCTCATCATCACGGGTGTGAACGTTTTCGGCGGCATCATCATCGGCGTCTTGCGCCACGGTATGAGCATCACGGAAGCCGCCGATGTGTTCACCCGGCTGTCCGTTGGCGATGGTCTTGTCTCGCAAATTCCGGCTCTGATCGTGTCTCTTGCTGCAGGCCTTCTCGTGTCGAAGGGCGGAACGCGCGGGTCCGCCGACCAGGCCGTGGTCGAGCAGCTTGCCGCCTATCCCAAGGCGCTGATGGTGGCAGCAGGATTGCTGGCATTCCTCGGGCTGGCGCCGGGTCTTCCCTTCTTCCCGTTCATGCTGCTTGCGGTGGCGATGGCAGCCGTTGGCTACATTCTGCCACGGCGGCGCGCGGCTTACGCCCAACAGCAACAGGCTGTGCATGATGCCAAGCAGCAAAAGGAGATCGAACGCAAGGCGGATTCCATCCAGTCATCGATGGAGGTTCCGGCGCTGGAACTGGCGCTTGGCAGGCAGCTTGCCATCAAGATCATGCTGAACAACGAGGAGATCGGATACCGTATTTCGCGCATGCGCAAGAAGTTTGCTGCGGCGTTCGGTTTCGTGATCCCGGAAGTGAAGGTGAACGAGGATCCATCGCTGCCACCGCGCTCCTACCGCATCAGCGTCTACGGTACCCCACTTGCACAGCACCAGGTCAGCCTGTCGGAGGTCATGCTTATCACTGGCCGGCCGGAGACCATTCCCGTCTCCAAGACGGAGACAAAGGAACCCGCATTCGGAAGCACGGCCTGGCTCGTGCCCGACATCTATGCCTCCGAACTGAAGGCGCAGGGGTTCCAGGTCATCGACCCGATGTCGCAGGTTCTTACCCACCTGAGCGAAATCGTCAGGAACAACCTTTCACAGGTATTCTCCTACAAGGATATGCGCCGGCTGATCGACAGTCTGGACGCGGAGTATGCAAAGCTGGTCGAGGAGATCACGCCGAACCACCTCTCATTCTCGGGCCTTCAGGCCGTCTTCAAGCTGTTGCTTGCCGAGCGTGTTTCCGTGCGCAATGTTACCAAGCTCCTTGAGGCAGTTGCCGAGATCGCTCCCTATTCCAAGCGGGTGGAGCAGATCACCGAGCATGTTCGCATGCGTCTCTCGCAGCAGATATGCGGATCCATTGCCCAGGACGGCAAGCTGAAGATCCTGAGACTCGGCAATTATTGGGATGAGGCCTTCAACAAGGCTCTTACTCGCGATGCCCGTGGAGAGATCTCGGAGTTCCAGATGGCGCCCGCCGAACTGGAAAAATTCGGCAGGAACGCCAGGAAGCGGATTCAGGAGCTGTTTGACCAAGGCCACCAGTTCGCGGTCACCACCTCTCCTGAATCACGCACCTATGTGCGGATGATCGTCGAACGCCTGTTCCCCTCGCAGCCGGTGATCTCGAATCTTGAGATCGCCCGCGGGCTCGATATCGAGGTGCTCGGGGAAATCGGCAATGGTGATCAGTAGCCCGTTCTTTCTGCTGCTCTTCGCCGTTGCGGTGCGCACCACCACGGCAATCATGCTGCTTCCCGGATTTTCTGCGACGCAAGTTCCCATGCGTGCGCGCCTGTTCGTTGCTCTTGGCATTGCTGTCTCCATCGTCTTTCTTCTGAACGGCAAGGAGCAATTGCCGGTTTTTCGGGAAACGCCGGATGCACTATGGTTTCTGAAAGTGACGATCAGCGAGATGGTGGCCGCGGCAATTCTGGCGCTGCCGGTTCGCTTTCTGTTTCTTTCGCTGGCATTTGCGGGCGAAATGTCGACGCAGTTCATCGGTCTCAACCCGATACCTGGAAGCCAGGTGGGCGATACGCAGCCAATGCCGACGCTCGCCGCATTCTTCAACATCACCGCCGTGGTGCTGTTCTTCGTGACGGGCATTCACCTGCAATTCATTCTTGGTCTTGCGCTTTCCTTCGACCTGTTTCCTCCCGGTGAATTTCTCAATGCATCTGGCATCGTCCAGAGTTTTTCGGAAGAGCTTTCGACCTTCTTCAATATTGCCATGCGGCTGACGGCGCCCATCCTCGTCTATTCGGTGGTGGTCAACCTGATCGCAGGCATAGTCAACAAGCTTACGCCCCAGGTGCCGATCTACTTCGTTTCGACTCCATTCCTGATCATTGGCGGGCTCTATGTCTTCGTGCTTATCGGCAAGGACATCATCTTCGATTTCAATGTCGCCGTTGGAGAACTGATCGACAAGATGTTCTGATTTCATGCAAGGCAGTTACATCAAGCTTCGCGCAAGCTGAATTCCCTAGTCTTCCTCCAGTTGAAACGATGGAGGCACTTCGGAAATGAGTATGTCCGTATTGCCGGTTACTGGTTCCCAGGCAAATGTGCCAACGGAAGTGCTGGAACGTTCGCGTCCGGCCGAAACCTTTTCCATTGGCAGCGTGCAAGCGAAAGCAGGCGAGAGTGCAGGCAGCGCAAACGCAGGCCAACCTCCGGCTGTCGCCCAGAAGTTCGAGGCCATGGTCGTTTCCTTCATGATCAAGGATGTCATCAAGAGCGACATGCAAAGCGCCTTCGGCAAGGGGGCGGGTGCAGATCAGTATGTTTCGATGTTCGCCGATGCCATTGCCCAGGACATCGTCAAGGCGGGTGGATTCGGAATTGCCAAACAGATTGCTACAACACGTGTGACTCATGAATGAACTTCATTTCCCTACTGCGGCACAGCCCGTTTCTCCCAGCCCGGCCATGGCTGCCGGAGTGAGAAGTCATCTCGGCAAGACGATCCAGAACCTTGCGATGCTGCTCGAATACGAGCAGCGCCTTCTTCTGGACAACGAGTACTCGAAGATGGAAGCTCTTGCTGCTGACAAGCACCGTTTGCTTGGCCAGTTGGAGAGCGTGATATCGGGAACGCTGAAGACGGACCTTGAAGATCACTCGGAACAACTGAGGCAACTCAAGGAGAAGCTTGCGAGAAACATGAAGTCGCTCAAGTTCAGGGCGACCGCGATCAGCGAACTTGCGCAGACCATCGAGGATGCAATGGACCGGGCGCAAAGCGACGGAACCTATGACCCCGTGGCACTTCACCGGTATGGTGCCTGATCCTCATGCTCAAGACGGTGATGATAAGCCTGTGGCTCATGGGGTTGCTTTCAGGCTCGATGTACTATTTCTCGACCGCGCCCGTGACGCCGGCTGTCGATGAGGGTGCTGCCGCCGCCCAGCAGGAACTGGACTATATCAGCCTTCAGCCGATGACCGTCGCGATTGTTCGCAACAACGAGGTTCGGGGATACATTATTCTCGAACTATCGTTTGCGATGGACCCGGATGCCTCCGACGACATGACCAAGCCGCTGGAACTTGTTCTCAACGACCGTATCATCGAATCGCTGCATGAAGACAGATCCATCGATATCTTCAAGCTTGACGAGTTTGACATCAAGGCATTCGCAGAAAGACTGGTCACGTCTGTTAACGCGAAGATGGGCAAGGATCTCCTGAAGCAGGTACTGATTCAGGACATCAACTTTGTCAGCAAGGAAGACGTCCGAGACATGCTCATGCGCAAGAGCTGACGGCGAGAAACTCTCTTGCCACCCTGGTTTGTTCCGTGCCGGGTGGAGTTCGATAGAGTTTTATCCTTCCAGTTCACCTGATTTTCGTATGCACCGGCTATGTTGCAGGTTCGGCGCTCGACCACCTTTGTGTGGCGAATAGCATGATGCACTGCCGCACCGCTTGCTCGGTATCTTTCAGTGACCTTGTCATGAGAGCGGTTAAGTGCGTCTGTTCTGGAATAAATCCGTAGATACGGCGGCCATTCAATCCACCCGCAAGAAAGTCGGCAGCTTGGCATTGATAGGTATAGTGTCTTCAATGGCGTCGATGATGCCCGGTGAGGCGGATGCGGTGTCGAAATCTGGCATGGGTTTCTCGGGCAAGGTCTTTCCCAGAGGCGACATAGTGATTCGGATCGAGCGCAATGAAATTGCAGCGTTCGGTGATATTGCCGGTGTTCGGATGATATCTGTGAATCGTATGCGCTGTTTTGACCCCACCTTTTTCGTATTGGCTTGATGTGGGATTTGTAGGTCCATTGTTTGGGATGGATTTTCTACATGGACGCTACATTGGAGTTTCTCACAAAGGAATTGGATGCGGATGGTAGCCGGCGTCACAAGCGCCGGTGGCCGGATGAGGTGAAGGCGCAAATAGTGTCGGAGACGCTTCGGCCGGGCGCCACGGTTCGCGAAGTAGCCCTGCGTCATGGGTTGCAGCCCAATCATCTGTCGGCGTGGCGATCTCTGGCGCGCAAGGGCAAGCTTGTGCTTCCTGCTCCGGCTGATGAGATCGAGTTCGCGGCACTGATTGTCGGTGGTGAAGGCAAGGTGGTTGCGGAGAATGAACACATTGGTGGCTCCGCTGTTCACGATCGTCCCGAGATTTGCGTTGGACCGATAGTGGTTCGCCTTGAAGGTGGCGCACCGGCGGAGCGCATTGCATCGGTTGCCCGCTCGATGCTGGCGCTTTCGTGATGCTGGCACCTGGTGGTGTACGGATATTTGTAGCGACGAAGCCGGTGGACTTTCGCAAGGGACATGACGGGCTGACCGCGCTGGTCAAGAATGAGCTTCGCCGGGATCCATTTGCCGGTGCCGTATTTGTGTTCCGGGCGAAACGGCCGGACCGGCTGAAGCTGATCTATTGGGATGGTACCGGTCTGGTGATGGCCTACAAGCGGCTGGAGGAACATGTCTTTGCCTGGCCGCCGATCCGCGACGGGGTAATGCGGCTGAGCCATGCGCAGTTCGAGGCGCTGTTTGCAGGGCTGGACTGGCGCCGGGTTCGTGCGGTTACAGCGCGTGCGCCGCAAGCGGTCGCCTGAGATTGACGGAATTGTCGTGATCCCAAAACGCTGCGTCATGGTGACTCGGGCAACAGCTTTTGGCGGCGGCATTGGCCGTAATATGGTAATCGTTTGCCATGTTGAGCGAGAGCGATCTTCCCGATGACGTTGAAGCGCTGAAGGCCATGATCCTGGCATCGCAGGCCGGGATTGCCGAGCGCGATGAGGCGCTTCGCCAGAAGGAATCCGAGCTCCATGAAAAGGATGTTCTGCTCACAGGCAAGGACGCCCTGATCCGGGACAAGGAAGATCGGATCGAACGTCTGGAAAAGCTCGTAGCGGCATTCAGGCAGGCAGTATTTGGACGCAAGTCGGAAAAGGCCGATCCCGGCCAGTATGATCTTGCCCTGGAAGACATCGAAACCGCGATTGCAGCCATCCATGCCGAGGATGAAGCCGATCCGCGTAACGGGAAACAAACAGCAAAGCCTCGCAAGACCAATCGCGGCGCGTTGCCGAAGCATCTTTCCCGGATCGAGGAAATCATCGAACCTGAAAGCCTGACGTGCTCATGCGGCGGAGATTTGCACTGCATCGGCGAGGATGTCTCGGAACGGCTTGATGTCATCCCGGCACAGTTGCGGGTGCTCGTGACACGCCGTCCCAAATATGCCTGCCGGTCATGCTCACAGGGTGTTGTCCAGGCAAAGGCGCCGGAACACCTGATTGCGGGTGGCTTGCCGACGGAAGCGATGATTGCCCATGTCATTGTCTCCAAGTATGCCGACCATCTTCCATTGTACCGTCAGGCACAGATCTTTGCCCGTCAGGGGATTGAACTCGACCGGTCGACGCTTGCCGACTGGGTTGGCCGGGCAGCCTTCGAATTGCGTCCGGTTCACGAAGCACTGATTGCCGATCTGAAGCGGTCTTCCAAACTGTTCATGGACGAAACAAGTGCTCCGGTTCTCGATCCCGGCAGGCGAAAGACGAAGACCGGATACTTCTGGGCGCTTGCCCGCGATGACCGGCCCTGGTCGGGTGCTTCACCACCTTGTGTTGCCTTCACCTATGCGCCAGGAAGAAGTGGCAAACATGCCGAGGAGATACTGGACGGATTTGCCGGCATTCTTCAGGTGGACGGCTATGCCGGCTATAACCGGCTGATTGCTCCCAAGCTGGATCATCCGGATATCCGGCCATCGATCCGGCTTGCCTATTGCTGGGCCCATGCAAGGCGAAAGCTGGTCGAGATTACGCGAACGGGCAATGCGCCAATCGCTGAAGAAGGTATCCGCCTCATTGGCAAGCTTTACCGGATCGAAGCCGCTATCCGCGGATTTGCTCCAGAAGCACGGCTGTCCGCACGCGAGGAACAATCGGCGCCGGTCATTACTTCCATCAAGGTCTGGCTCGATCATCATCGCGCCCGGGTCTCTTCGAAGTCGCCGCTTGGCGAGGCCCTGAAATACATTGCCAAATACTGGGGCGGCCTGTGCCTGTTCCTGGAGGATGGCCGCATCGAGGTCGACAACAATCCCGTCGAACGTTCCATCCGTCCGATCGCGCTTGGCCGCAAGAATGCGTTGTTTGCCGGTCATGACGCCGGAGCGCAGAACTGGGCGATGATCGCCTCGCTGGTCGAAACCTGCAAACTCAACGGCATCGATCCGTTCGCATGGCTGACCGCCACATTACGGGCTATCGTCAATGGTCACCGGCAATCGGACATCGATGCCTTGCTGCCGTGGAACTTCACGCAAGCGAAATCCTGATTACGTGCGATCGCAACACCGCTTACTGTGAATCGGACCTCGAATCCTGTTGAAATGGCCTATGAGTTGAAAAATGACATGTCGGAAACCATCGGCGGCGGTTGGAAAGAAACTTTCCACATTCCGGCAAGAAGCCAGATGTATGCGGTTGTGAAAATTCCACTTGGAGAAGATCCAAGTCAGAAATTCACAATCTGTATGAAGCGCAATACAAACGGTAAATCTGATACACTGTCCAAGTGTTTTCCTGTTGTTGTAAACCGCCTGCAGTGATGCGCAATCAAATTTTAGAAAATCGATCGAAATGCTCTGTTCTAGAATCATTCAAATATTAATTTTCTGGCATGTTGAGCAAGTGAATTCAGAATCTTACCCTTCGTGATCTTTCCAGAGGGCAACTATCGCACTACGTTGAAATCAACACCTGTTCTTGAATACGAATTCGGGGGGGTCCAACAGGATGTTCTCGCGGAATATGGCACGACCTGCCGCGCTTATCAGTTCTGCCAGTTTTCAGTTGATCGACAAGTGCAGCTCGATCGACGATCTTTCGACGCTCTGCGCCGATGCAGGCAGTCAGGCCGGATACAAGTGGTTCTGCATCTTCTATTCCGGAAACTGGCCCACCAAGAAATTCAGTGATCGTTTGCTGCTCTCTAACTGGCCCGGCAAGTTCGTCGACTGGCTTGACGCGATCTTCGATACCGAGGAGGCCACGGCCGAAAATCAGCTTCTGCGCGATTCAATTCCGTTGAAGTGGACAGTATCCGAAGAAGATGGAGCCATAGGTGCAGGCTTCGCCGACTTCGGCCTGAGGCGGAATCTGATGTTCAAGGTTCAGACCCCGGTCTCCTCGCCTGCCATTTTCATGTTTTCAGGTGACCGGCATAGCGTTACGTCGCTGGAGCTGATGACCTTGAGCTTCTCGGCGCAATTGTTGTTCGACAAGTATTGCGAATTGCAATTGGATACTGGCCTCGGAAAGTTGGCAACCCTTTCACCGCGCGAAAGGGAGTGTCTGCGCTGGACTGCGGTGGGCAAGACAAGCGCCGAGATCGGGATCATTCTCGATCTGTCGGAACACACCATCAACAACTACCTCAACAACGCATGCCGCAAGATTGATGCGACGAACCGCAGCCATGCGGTTTACCTGGCTACTCGCAAGGGCATCATTTTCTAATCCATTCAAGGACCAATTTTCATCTCAGCCGGGGAGAGGCTTTGTCGGCACAGTGAATTCCAAAGTCGTGCCAGGTCCGTCTGCGCCGATTTGATGCGCAAAGTTGCGCTCTTATCCGTTTGTTTACAATTCCAAGGCTAATTTACGGGCTACTTGGGTCGGCATGTTTTGTGCCGCCGCATGATGCTTCACCCGAGTGCCGGTTTTGCCGGATGTTCATTCTTCACATCACGGCATATTTTTCATGGCTGAAGCACCAACCGCCGAGTTGCGCCTGACGGGTGCCTGTTACGGCGAACAAGCAGAAAATCTCAAAACTCAAATTTTGGAACTTCGCGGCCAGGACATCGTAATTGATGCCGAAGGCGTGACGGGAATCGACACGCCCAATCTGGAAGTGTTGATCGCTGCGGCACGCTTGTGGAAGCGCGACGAGAAGGCAATGACGATTGCCGGCCAGACCTCGGATTTCCGCGATGCCATTGCGGGCCTGCAGATTGAACTGACCGATTTCGAAAGTAAGGGAACGGACGATGCTTAGAATTCTTACCGTCGACGACTCGCGGACCATGCGCACTTTGATCAAACACTACCTTTCGGACGCAGGCTATGAGGTTGTCGAAGCCGAGCACGGCGCCGAAGGTCTGGAAAAGCTTGCCGAGCTTCCGCCGGACGCAATCATCACGGACATCAATATGCCGGTCATGGACGGTTTCGAGTTCATCGACAATGTCCGAGCTCTCAAAGGTCACAGCCGGGTTCCGATTCTCGTCCTGTCGACGGAATCCGATGACGAGAAGAAGCAACGTGCGCGTAATTCCGGGGCCACTGGCTGGATCGTGAAGCCTTTCGATCCTGTCGGTCTTATCAAGGTCATCGAGCGCGTGCTTCCCCGCCAGCAACGTGAAAACACTGCTGCGGCCAGCTGATCTGCATTCTTCTACCGGTTCGAGGTACTCAAATGAGCATCGATGAAATCAGAAAGACCTACTTCGCGGAGTGTGCGGACCTACTGGCCGATCTTGAGGATGGCCTGTTCTCCATCTCCAGCGGTGACGTTGATATCGAAACGGTCAACTCGATATTTCGCGCGGTTCATTCAATCAAGGGCGGGGCAGGTGCCTTCGGTCTGGACCAGATTGCAGAATTCGCCCACACCTTCGAAAACGGCCTTGATATCGTTCGAAAGGATATCTCGTCTCTTTCCGAAGGGCGAGTGAGCCTGCTTTCCCAGTGTGCGGACAAGCTCTCGGACCTGGTTTCCAATTCCGAGGCAGGCCGCCCCACTGAAGGTATTGCTCCCCTCAAGGAAAGCCTTGCTCGCGAATTTTCGCTGGAGGGTGGCAGTGGCGGTTCGGGAGAATCCGAGCCGCAGGCGCCAGCCGAACTCGATTTTACGCCGGTCGCGATTTCGCTCGACGATCTGGGGGGCAACGAAGAACTGTCTGGCTACAGATACAGAATTTACTTCAAGCCCAAGCACGAAATGTATCTCAACGGGCATGACGCTCAGCGTTTGCTCGCCGACCTTCGCGAAATGGGTGAATTGGAAGTGGTTTGCGACACTTCCGCCATACCGCCGCTGGACGAGTTCGACAGCAGGGCAAGCTATCTGGGCTGGACGCTCAATCTGGTGACCGAATCCGACATTACCGAAATTGAAGCGATTTTCGATTGGGTGGAAGGTCTTTGCGACCTAGAGATCGAAGCGGTGGACGATAGCGGGAACCCGCAGGAAATGCTGGATGTAGACAGCTTCTTCAGCAGCCTTTCGGATTTCGATAGCGCGGCTCCAGAGGATGAAGCGCAGGAAGCTGCACCAGGGATTTCGGGTCTTTCCCTTCCCGCCGGGCTGACGCTACAGGAAGACGAAGCCGCAGAGCCGGATGACGCTGAAATTCAGGACGAAGCGCACGAGGCTGCAGAGAACAAGGCTGCCGATTCTCCTGAACCAGCAGCCCAGAATGCCGCCAATGCGGAGGGTAAGGACAAGGGCCATGCCAAGAGCATTCGCGTGGAATCGGGCAAGGTAGACCGTCTGATCAACCTTATGGGCGAACTGGTCATCAGCCAATCCATGCTCGCAGAACGAATCTCGGAGGCGGGCATCGAGGGAACCGCTCCTTCGGCATTGGCCTTGAATGAGTTGCAGAACCTGACGCGCGAAATCCAGTCGAGCGTGATGTCGATCCGTGCCCAGCCGATCAAGCCGGTATTCATGCGCATGTCGCGTGTACTTCGCGAAACCTGTTCCATGACCGGCAAGAAGGCGAACCTCCATCTGGATGGTGAGTTTACCGAGGTCGATACCACGGTCATCGAAGGACTGGTTGACCCTCTCACGCACATGATCCGCAACGCAGTGGACCATGGCATCGAATCGGCAGACGAGCGCGTTGCGAAGGGCAAGGAGGACCATGGTCAGGTCAAGCTCTCTGCCTCACACGGTTCGGGCCGCATCACGATCGTACTGAGTGATGACGGCAAGGGCATTGATCGTGCCAGGGTATCCGAGAAAGCCAGAAAATTGGGAATCATCACGTCTTCCGACGAGATGAGCGATGCAGATATCGATCAACTCATCATGGCGCCAGGCTTTTCGACCGCAGAGACGATCTCTGATGTTTCCGGTCGCGGTGTCGGCATGGATGTGGTGCGCCAGTCTATCCAGGCATTGGGTGGCCGTCTTGCAATTTCCTCCGAGCCGGGCTTTGGCACGACCTTCACGATCAGTCTACCACTGACGCTGGCGATCCTCGACGGCATGCTCGTGCGGTCCAGCGACCAGGTCTTCGTGCTGCCTATCTCGAATGTCATTGAAACTCTCATTCCAGGTGCCAATGAGCTCATGAGCTATGGCACGGGCAATCGCTGCATCAGGCTCAGGAACGAACTCGTGCCAATCGTGGACGTGTCCAATGTTCTTGGCTTCACGTCGCAGCGAACCGATTTCACCGATTGCATTGCCGTCGTTGTCGAGGGTGCCGACAAGGCTCACTACGCCCTTATCCTCGACAGCATCGAGGCGCAGCAACAGGTTGTCATCAAGAGCCTTGATGGAAACTACGGCCAGGGAGCCGCGTTCTCCGCCGCCACCATTCTTGGCAATGGCAGGATTGCTCTGATCCTGGACGTGGACGGCCTCATTGCTTCGGCAGTTGAAAGCGTATCCCTTCCCCAACGTTACAAGATCGCCGTATAGGAGCGGAAAGCATGAACGAACACGGACAGCTTCAAGAATTCATCGTCTTCAAATCCGGTGACCAGGAATTCTGCATAGACATTCGATGCACCAAGGAGATCAGGGGATGGACACAGTCGACCCCGCTCCCCCACTCCTCGGAATATGTGGTCGGCGTGATCAACCTTCGTGGAACGATCCTGCCGATCGTCGACCTTGCCAAGCGCATGGGACTGAAATCCGAAGGGCCGTCGGAACGCCACGTCATCATCGTCGTTCAGGTTGGCGAAAAGAGTTTCGGGATGCTGGTGGATTCGGTATCCGACATTCTCAACGTCGGGCCTTCGGAGCTTCGTCCTGTTCCCGACATCAACGCCGATCTCGCCGAGGACATGTTCCGCCAGGTGGTGGTTCTCGACGGCCGCATCATCTGCGAAATCACTCTGGACTGGATACTTCCGGAAATCGAGGCGGAAGTGGCATGAACCAGGCTCTGGCATCTGCAGCTGGTTCGACCGGCACGGCAGTCCGCACGGCGGTTCTGTCGCAGGGCGAGTTCGCGGAAATCGCGCGAATAGTCCGCGATGCCTGCGGTATCAATCTTACCGAAAGCAAAATGGACCTCGTGCATTCGCGGTTGCAAAAGCGTTTGCGGTTATTCGGCCTGGCAACTTTTGCAGAATACATCGAGTTTGTCGGCTCCGGCAGCAATCGCGATGAATTCGACCAGATGATCTCGGCACTTACGACGAATGTGACGCGGTTTCACCGCGAATCCCATCATTTCGAACATTTCGACCAGATCTGTCTACCCAAACTGATGCGCTCAAGTGCTGCGGGAGAACCGGTCCGGATCTGGTCCGCCGGCTGTTCCAACGGCTCGGAACCCTACAATATCGCGGGCGTCATTCTCGACAAGTGCCCAGATGCTGCGCGCCGGAACTTCAGGATTCTGGGAACCGATATCGATATACGCTCGCTCGCAGTGGCACGTTCGGGCCGCTACACGAGGGAGTATGTCGAAGGCTTGCCGGAACAGAGCATGCGCAAATGGTTTGAGTCCGATGCATCGGGCTACCAGGTGAGACCGGAATTGCGCCAACTGGTAACGTTCAACACGCTCAATCTGATCCAGGACTGGCCCATGCGCCACAAGTTCGATGCGATCTTTTGCCGGAATGTGATGATCTATTTCACCCGGGACCTCCAGGAAAAGCTCCTGCAGCGTTTTGTTTCGTGCCTGAAACCGGAAGGGCTTCTCTACATCGGTCATTCCGAAAGGGTGAGCGGTCCGGCTGCCAGCCTGCTGAAACCGGTTGGCAACACGATATACCAGTACAACGGGAGCTGAAGGGGCAATGGGTATTCGCGTCCTTATCGTAGACGACTCACCATCGATCCGGGCAATCCTCAAGTTCATTCTTGAGGAGGATCCGGATATCGAAGTGGTGGGCGCGGCGGAAAACCCGCTTGAGGCGCGCGCCATGATCAAGGCTCTGCCTGTCGATGTGGTGACCCTGGACGTTGAAATGCCGCGCATGAACGGGCTGGAGTTTCTTGAGAAGATTATGACACTGAGACCCATGCCGGTCGTCATGATTTCGACGCTGACGGCGCAGGGAACGGCTGCAACAGTGCAGGCGCTCGCCATGGGCGCTGTTAGTTGCCTTCCGAAGCCGCGCCTCGACGATCAGCAGGCAATGGCTGAAATCCGGGCTACCGTGAAAGAGGCTGCGACCGCACGCGTGCGCAGACAAACGCCGGAATCAATCGCCCGAGTGAAAGCAACGGCATCGCCGCTGGCAGGTAGCGCCGGCAATGAAAGCACTATATCGCATCCTGACCTGATGCTGGTTGGAGCGTCCACGGGCGGCGTCGAGGCCCTGTCGCGGCTGATCTCCGATTTTCCGCGCAACTGCCCGCCGACTGTAATCGCCCAGCACATGCTGAGTGGGTTCACCAAGAGTTTCTGCGAACATCTGGACCGCACCTGCGCTCCCGTAGTCAGCGAGGCGCAGGACGGCGAGATTTTGCAGAAGGGGCATGTCTATGTGGCCCCGTCAGGTGGCGGACACACCACGGTAACCATGGAGGGTAACAGACTTCGCACCAGGGTGCGTATGGGGCAGCCACGCAGCGGTCACATGCCTTCCGTGGACGAATTGTTCGAATCGGGAGCTGCCCTCAAGGGGGTGTCCATTACGGCTGCGATTCTGACCGGAATGGGCCGCGACGGTGCCGAGGCAATGCTCGAACTGAGGAACGCGGGAGCGAAGACAATTGCCCAGGACGAGGAGACCAGTCTCATATTCGGAATGCCTCGCGTCGCGATAAAACTGGGGGCCGCGCAAAAGGTACTTCCGCTTTCCGCAATAGCAAGATCGTTGCTCAACAAAGAAAACAGGGGCGAAAAAAATGCCGCTTAGCGATCAACTACAGGTTTTGGTGGTCGACGACCACGTTACCAGCCGCATGCTAACGGTTGAGGCGCTTCAGCAGCTCAACATCAAGAACATCCATATTGCCAAGAATGGCAAGGAAGGGTTCACAAAATCGGTCAGCGCAAACGTTCATCTTGTGCTTTCGGACCTCTACATGCCCGAAGTCGACGGACTGCAGCTTCTGCACGCGATCAGGAGCTACAAGACGACGGCGAAACTGGCGGTGATCATCATCACCGGGAGCCATGACGAGAACGTCCTGAACAAAGCGCGCCAGCTTGGCGCCAACAACGTGATGTGCAAACCGTTCAATGTTGCGCAGTTGAAGCGCGCCATTGAGGCAGTGGTGGGAAGATTGAATTGAAAGAGGGTGCCAAGAGGATCACGGTCATTCAAGGCGAGTACGAGATCAGTTCAGATCCTGAAATGGTGCTCACAACTGTTCTGGGTTCGTGCATCGCTGTATGCGCCTATGATCCGCTTGCGGGAATTGGCGGAATGAACCATTTCCTGCTGCCTGAAAAGGGAGAGCAGGATGGTGGCCGCCGCAATACCATTTTCGGTTCCTATCTCATGGAACTACTGCTGAACGAGCTTTACAAGAATGGTGCCAGACGTGAACGCCTGCAGATCAAGCTCTTTGGCGGGGCATGTATGCTCAATTCATGTTTCGACACCGGAGAACGCAATGCCGAGTTCATTCTGCGATTTCTCGCGGATGAGAAATTACCCGTGATGGCCAGCAGCCTTGGTGGTCTTCGCGGAAGGCGGATCGAATTCTTTCCTGTGAGTGGCAGAAGCCGTCAAAAGTTCATGGCGGAGACCAAGGAAGATTTCGTGCCGCCGCCCGCAACAGTAACAAGGCCAGGCGAAGTGGAACTTTTTTGATGAATGCAGCACAGCAAATGACAACGGAAACGTACAGCGAAACCCATTCCGCCAAGGCAGTCATGACATGGATCTCGCGCGAGCTTGCCCGCATAGCGGTTCAGATCGAGCAGTTTCCCATTGTCGATGGACATGCCTACAGCATAGAGGACATCACGGCACTGCAAGCCATCGATGCCTCCCGGCAAACACTGATGGACCTGCATCAGGTGGTTCTGGTGCTCAAGCCTCTGTTGGAAGACAAGAGGATCGACGAACGGGAGCTGTGCTCGTGCATCGTACTTGAAAACACGCTTCACCATATCGAAGAGCTTGGTTGAGCGTCCGGGCAATCTGGATCCAAATCGGCCATGAGCTGTTGAAGACAATGAAAAACCCCGGGAAACCGGGGTTTTTTGTTTCAACTGAAAATCTCTTGGCTGCCGGCGGCGGGATCTGGTCACTCGCCAGCCATTGATCCCGAAGGTCCCGTTCAGAAAGACACGCGGTTGCGGCCACCGGCTTTTGAGCGGTACATTTCGCGGTCGGATCGCTCGACCAGATCGTTGATGCCGTCGTTCTTGCGGAACTGCGAAAGACCGATCGAAGCCGTGATTTGGCACAATATCGAGTTGCTTCGCGTTACCTTGAGTGTCGTTGCCGCCAAGGCGCGCCTGAATTTCTCTGCTCTGACGGCTGCACTGCCAACTTCGCAGTTCTTCAAGACCACGGCGAATTCCTCGCCGCCATAGCGTGCGACAACATCGTCCGGGCGCACGTGGCTCTTTAGAAGCTTGCCGACGAACTTCAGAACCTCGTCACCGATCAGGTGTCCGTAGGTATCATTGATGTTCTTGAAGTGGTCGATGTCCACGATCATCAGGCTCAGCGGCGTGGCGCTTGCCTCGCTTTCATGGATTTCAGCAATCAGCTCCCGTTCGAATCCGCGGCGATTGAGAACGTTCGTAAGCGGATCAAGTAGCTCGCGCTGCTGCGAAGCTTCAAGTGCGCGTTGCAAATACTCGATTTCCTTTTGCGACTCATCGAGCATGCGGTGAATGTCGCGGGTGCGCTCATCCATCGCCTTGCTCTTGGAAATGAGCGAGGTTACCGCTTCGCGTATGCCCTGGGCCGATCGAACATTCGTCAGGCTTTGATTGGTGACTTCCAGCGTCTCCGAGAATTCGCGGCAGGCATCTGAATGCGTATCTATGGTGGCGTGGATACGGGAAACCTGCTCGTCGAAATGGGCTGTTGCTGCACTCAGTTCGTTGCGCTCGCCGGACTTGTCCAGGAACTGGTCATGCAGCTGACCTAGCAGGTACTCGTCAATCGTCCGGCCGGAGGAAATGAGCCGGTTTATCTGGTCGATCATCTCGCGGTTTTCGCCGGAAGCATAGTTATACCAAACGTCGTATACAGTTGGGGTCGGCGGATTGCCGTGTCTGCGTGCGGCTTCGAGCGAAGATTGCGACAGCTTGATCGTTCTGGAAAAGGCGGAGTCTCCGCCTGCCGATGCCGGCTGGCGTTCCTTTGGGGCGCCTTCCCCGGAAAGGGAGGTTATCGGTTGGGCGGGGGCGGGGTTGGCGCTCATACTGATATCCGTACAGAGGTGCAAATGAACAGGCCCGTTTGAGCCTTGCCATCGCATCGAGTTGATGAATTTTCAGAAAGTTACACAAGGACACAAACAGTCCGAACGCGGTCGGGTGTCATACCTCCGGCTGGATGCCGCCACGTTGGAACGCATGATGCCGTCAATTTGGTAAAAGAAGCGTTTCAATGGCGTCCATGTCGAAGGCTGTGGTGGAAGCGAATAAAGTTGAGTAAAAAATATTTCTTTATGTGCCTTCAGCTGCGGTCCCGCTTAGGAAATGTTTAACCGGTTTGGGTGATTAATTTGAGTGCACATTTTTTGCTTGCTGCTGCCCCACCCGGCTGAAGTATGACACTTCTCATATAAAATTTTTCGAACCGGACTTTACCCGAAAGATCGGATTTTCGTGCGGTTTGAACGGATGGGAAAGCATATTTTCAGCTTGGGGATTTTCCTATGAATAGCACCTTCAAAACGCCGGTCGAAAAAGATCGTGAAATTGAGAAGCGACTAGCGTTTATCGGACTTGACGAAAAATCTGTCGAGAAACTGCACCTCTGTAAGGATATTGTTAGATCCACATTGCCGGAAGCGCTGACAAATTTCTATCAGCTTGTTGCAACAACACCTGAAGTGTCCCGCTACTTCGCGGACTCAAAACATATGGACACTGCAAGGGAAGCGCAAATTTCTCATTGGAATGCGATTCTGGATGGAGATTTCGACACTCGGTACATGAACAGGGTGCAGCGGATCGGTTCGGTTCATGCGCGCCTGGGCTTGCGTCCTCGCTGGTATATTGGCGGCTATGCGCAGATCATCGAAAAACTGGTACACGCCATTCTTGAAGAGAAATGGCCGCGGCGGTCCGGGCTGCTAGGCAAGCCAACGTCTGCAGAAGAGACTGCAGAGATGCTTGGTTCACTCATCAAGGCAGTACTGCTTGATATGGACTTGTCGATTTCCGTTTATATCGATGAGGAGGAGAACGCAAAAAGGCGTGCTCAGGAAGATGCGATCAACAACGAGCGCGCCTCGGTCGTCAATGTATTCGGCAAGGCAATGAAAGAAATCGCGGATAACAATCTGGCATACCGTATCAAGGAAGAGGTGCCCCAGTCCTACGTTCCTTTGGTCGACAACTTCAATGCATCATTTGAAGCGCTCGCAGCTACGGTGGAGTCCATTCGCAATGCAGCAGGCGCCATAAATACAGGTTCTGATGAAATCCAGGCAGCGGCAAATGACCTTTCTCGCCGAGCGGAGCAACAGGCTGCTGCCGTAGAGGAGACAGCTGCCGCCGTCGAGCAAATTTCCTCGGCGGTAAAGGATGCTGCCAAGCGTGCGGAACTGACTGGGAATCTGGTTGGCAGCACCATGTTGGATGCGGAAAATTCCGGTGAGATCGTCCAAACCACCGTTGTAGCCATGGAACGTATCGCCAAGTCATCCGAAGACATATCAAGAATTATCGGCGTCATCGATGAGATAGCATTCCAGACCAACCTGCTTGCTCTTAATGCGGGCGTTGAGGCTGCGCGAGCAGGAGAGGCTGGCAGAGGATTTGCGGTGGTCGCACAGGAAGTTCGCGAACTTGCACAAAGGTCGGCCAAGGCTGCCAAGGAAATCAAGCAACTCATCACCACTTCGGCCAAAGAAGTTCAGTCTGGCGTCTCCCAGGTAAATGCGACCGGAGCGGCACTCGAAAAGATAGTTGCGTCGGTTCGTGATATCTCGATCAACATGTCGTCAATCGTCGAGACGTCCCGCGAACAGTCCGAAGCACTGCAGGAAATCAACACTGCAGTTTCATCTGTGGATAATGGAACGCAACAAAACGCCGCCCTATCCGAGGAACTGACCGCCAGCAGTCATTCCCTTGCTGTCGAGGTGAACCAGATCAACAGGGTGCTGTCTCAGTTCACGGTTGATACATTCACGGCTCCCGTGGCTGGAACTGCAAGGGAGAAAGAGGCCCCCAAACTCTCCGGTGCAAGCCGGCTGCAAGCCAGGACTGTAGAGGCATTTGCAGGCAATGCGGCGCTGGCAATCGATGACTGGGATGATTTCTAGAGGGGAACAAATCTCGAAGGAAAAGTTTGTGGTCCAAATCTGACCTGACAGATCACCATCGCCAAAACGGCAAACTGTCAGATCAGGTCTAGACTTCTAAACACTCTTCAGGCTTCTGTGCCCATGGACAGTCGCCCTCAGGCTGCCCGCGAATGCTCGGTCAGTTCGCGCTTCCATTTGTTGAGCGCCATCACAAGTTTCTCAGACCTGAATCTGAATTCGCCGTCCAGAATGGTCTTCGCCTTTTCTATCTCGCCAGACTGAACACATTCCAGCGCATCGGCAGCGCAATCATGGAATTCCGCATGGAGGCGACGTATGACCTGATATGGTTTTCCATTTTTCATTGCCGCGTCTATATCGGGTCCATGTAGCCAGTGGCCGAACTCACATTTGTGGTCGCACCTTACGTCGGCAACAACGTGATTGTGGCGTTGTGTTTCGATCGCTGTGATGAGTCTCATCTTCCAGATGCCGTGCGCGCGCATTGCATCGTGGATCGCATCTATAATTTTGCCGTTAGACATTGGGTATCCTTGCAACGAGTGCCTGCTGGATGGAATTTGACTGGTTTGTCTGAGGCAATTCAGGGTGTTGTCCCTGTTCAAGCAGGCCACGATATGAACATTCCGGAAGATGGAGCAGGAATGCCTGTCTCTTGGCGGCTGCCTGCTGAGCCAAGGATGCATACTTGGCAACCCATGTTGACCAAGGTCACCACGCCGGTGCGGAAATATAGATTCCAACACCTGAATGAGGCGTTAAACAAATTCGCGCCGTATGGAATTCCATCTGGCAACTTCCTGGTGGAGGGGATATCCCATGTGGCTTCGACATCATTTGATGCCTTCCTTCAATCTGTATGTTTTCCGCCTGATTTGATAGACTCTGCCAACAACTGGGAGTAGCAGCCATGGCAGATACGATCATAGACAGACTGAACCGCTTCCTGGGCGGCAATCCTTCGGTACAGAAGGTCTCTGAAGACGTGCAATTGACGTCGGAACTGTTGCTGCTGATACGGATGATTTTCGCGGATGGAGAAATGCAGGCCGAAGAGGCCCTGCGTTTTGAAAAGATTTGTGTCGAGGATCTGGGGATCGCCGAGAAGGACATTCCGGCTGTTGTGAAGTATCTCAAGGAGTTCGGCTACGAAACATCATCCTGGGATGCGGCTGCCATGTTCAAGGGCATGGATGAAGAGCGGAAGGGCAGGTTGCTCCTTCGCATGCTCGACATCGCAAAGGCGGACAAGAAGCTGCACTCCGGCGAAACAGCATTGATCCGTCACACGGCTGAAATCTTGGGCATGACGCCTCAGGAAATCATCGCGATAAGGGACGGAAAGTGAGCCGGATGGCGGGCTGTCTTCCTCCTGCCATCTTGCGGTTGCCGGCATTGTCCGCTGGCGGCGCAAATGTTGGAGGAAACGGCGCATTCGGGTTTGACGTCCCTCCAAGCAGGGACTAGTTTCGGCAATGATCGACGGTGCCTCGATCGGGCGGTTCAGGCCATTTTCGGCTTTCTGCTTGTGACAAGAGGCTGAGACCGAGTGCGGTGCGTCTGACCCAATCAGGGAGACAAGCCCGCAGCCGTTTGGCGAAATTTCGCCGCGTTTTTAGAACGCGGTGGCCTTTTGTTTTCTCAGCCTGTCTGCCAGTTCCGGGGCGCTTGAAACCGACTGTTTCGAGAGGAAACAACATGCGCGCGCTTGTGTTTGCCATCCCATTGCTCATTCCTGCCACGGCACATGCCCATCTGGGCCATGTGGGCGAACTGGCTGGACACAGCCACTGGCTGGCAATCGGAGCCGGTGTCTCCGCTGCAGCGATTGCGGCTTTGCTTGCCAAGGCCCGGGGACGCAAGGACGAGACCAGCGGGGAAGCCGAAGAGACGACCGGCGCAGAGACCGAGGCCGAGGCTGAAGGCCAGACCGCCTGATCTGTGTTGCACCGGCCCTTCGCCGGACTGAACGGTTCCACGACTACCAATGGAAGGAAGCCAGGGCATGGCGTTTACCGGTTTGACCAACGATACCGGAATCATGATCTGCGGGCATGGAAGCCGCAACCAGAATGCCGCCAGGGAATTTGCTACCCTGTCGGAAGGGTTGAAGGCACGCCATCCCGACGTCGCGATCGAGTATGGCTATCTTGAATTCTGCGATCCGGTGATCAATGAGGGGCTGGACAGGCTGAAGGCACGCGGCATCAAGCGCGTGCTTGCGGTGCCTGGAATGCTGTTTGCGGCCGGTCATGCCAAAAATGACATTCCGTCGGTTCTGAATACCTACCAGGCACAAAATCCGGGCATGACAGTCGAATACGGACGCGAGCTTGGCGTCGACCTGAAGATGCTGCGCGCAGCTTCGGACCGTATCGAGGAAGCGCTTGCGGGTGCAGCGTCCGGTGTTGACAGGCACGAGACGCTCCTCATGGTGGTCGGTCGCGGATCGTCCGATCCCGATGCGAATTCAAACGTCTGCAAGATCACGCGCATGCTGTGGGAAGGCATGGGTTTCGGCTGGGCGGAAACCTGCTATTCGGGCGTAACCTTTCCGCTGGTCGAGCCTGGCCTCGAACATGCGGCGAAGCTTGGCTACAAACGCATCATCGTTTTTCCGTATTTCCTCTTCACCGGCGTTCTGGTGAAGCGGATCTATTCCTTCACGGACGAAGTGGCGGCGCGTCACCCCGGAATTGAATTCGTCAAGGCAGGCTATCTCTCCAATCATGATCTCGTTCTCGATACCTTCGAGGAGCGGCTTCAGGAGATTATCGACGGCAAGGCAGTGATGAACTGCCAGATGTGCAAGTACCGCGAGCAGGTGCTTGGCTTCGAAGACGAAATCGGACTGCCGCAGGCAAGCCATCACCACCATGTCGAGGGCATTGGCGGCGGGCTTGAGAATTGCCCGTGCAACGGCGATTGCGATGCCTCCTGCCGCGACGAGGAATTCTGCCGCAAACACGGCCTGCCCTGGACGCCCTTGCACAGTCACGATCATGACGATGCGGGGCATGGGCATCATACGCACGGCCATGACCACTCCCATGATCATGACCATTCCCACGGGCATGATCACGGCCACCATCACCACGGCGATCATGACCACGGTCACGGCAGCGATGGCGGCCACCATCATCACCCATACCCGCAAGCCGATCATCCGCTCGGTCCGCGTTCAATGACCAGGAAGTGAGCGAGATGCCTTTCGATTACATCAAAGACCCGGCCGAGATTTACCGCAAATCCTTTGAGATCATTGCAAGCGAGGTCGAACTCGACCGGTTGCCGCAGCCGATGGCACATGTTGCCACGCGCATTATCCATGCCTGCGGTATGGTCGATGTCATGAAGGACTTCGCTTTTACGCCCGGTGCAGCGATGTCGGGTATCGAGGCGCTGAAGCGCGGTGCGCCGATCTACTGCGACGTGGAGATGGTTCGTTCGGGCATTATCCGGCGCAATCTGCCTGCCAATGTGGAAGTCGTGTGTACCCTCAATGATCCGCGTCTGGGGGATGTCGAGGAACAGAACACCCGCTCCGCCAATGCTGTTGACCTGTGGGACAATCTTCAGGGTTCGGTCTGTGTCATCGGCAATGCGCCAACGGCGCTCTACCGATTGCTGGAACGCATGGAGGATGGCGCTGGCGTGCCGGCGCTCGTGATCGCCATGCCGGTTGGTTTCGTCGGCGCTGCCGAGAGCAAGGATGAGCTTACGCGCAACAAGCTTGGGTGCCATGTGATATCGGTGTTGGGACGGCGTGGCGGTAGCGCCATGGCATCTGCCGCCGTCAACGCGCTCACCATTCTTGCCGGCATGGCCGAATGAGCACGGTCTGGCTGTCCGTCATCGGGGTTGGCGAGGATGGCGTCAACGGCCTGTCCCGCGATGCCCGCGTGGCACTGGACGAAGCGGATGTCGTGATAGGCGGCGAACGCCACCACGAACTGGTTCCCGAACTGAAATCGGAACGGGTGGTGTGGCCATCGCCTTTCAGCAAGGCGATCGAACTGGTCACAAAGTTTCGCGGCAGCAAGACGGCAATTCTGGTTTCGGGAGATCCGCTTTGGTTTTCCGCCGGCTCGCTTATCCAGCGCCATGTGCCTGCAGATGAAATCCGCTATTTTCCGCAGCTTTCCTCCTTCCAGTGGGCGGCGGCGCGAATGGGCTGGAGTCTTGCAGATGTGGAAACGGTCACGGTGCATGGGCGTCCGGCAGAGCAGATCATTCCGCATTTCGCGCCGGGCGTGCGGCTCCTGGTGTTGACCGCTGATGCCTCAAGCCCGAGTGCGGTTGCGCAGTTGCTGGTTCGCCGTGGTTTTCCCGCAAGCCGAATGGTTGCTCTCGCGGCGCTTGGCGGGCCTCGCGAAAAGCGGTTTGACGGGGTGGCGGCCGACTGGGCTGAAAATGATCCCGGAGTGCCGGACTTCCACCTTCTTGCGGTCGAATGCGTGGCAGACCCGCAAGCAGAGGCATTTTCGCGCATCGGCGGATTGCCAGATCATGCATTCCGCCATGACGGACAGTTGACAAAGCGGGTGGTGCGCGCCGCAACGCTGTCTGCATTGCAGCCATTTCCGCACGCACATCTGTGGGACATCGGAGCCGGTTGCGGCTCGATAGGCATTGAATGGATGCGCGCCGCGCGCGAGGCAACCTGTTCGGCTATCGAGGAAAATGTCGAGCGGATGGAGATGATGTCCTTCAATGCCCTGGAGCTTGGAGCGCCACGGCTCAGGATCATCGCCGGCAGTGCGCCGGATGCGCTTGAAGGCCTGCCCGAGCCTGATGCGGTATTCATAGGCGGCGGACTGACGGACGAGGGCGTGTTCGATACCGCATGGCAGGCGTTGAAACCGGGGAGGCGGCTGGTGGCCAACGCTGTCACTTTGGAAAGCGAGTCCAAACTGTTCTCGCTCTACGAGAAATTTGGCGGAACGCTCGATCGGATATTTTCCAGCGATGCCGTTCAGATCGGGCGCTATCACGCGATGCGTCCGGGCATGGCCGTTACCCAGTGGGCGGTGGTCAAACGATGAGCGGAACACTCTATGGCATAGGGGTTGGGCCGGGGGATCCGGAACTCATCACGCTCAAGGCCCATCGCATTCTTACTGCAGCGAAGGTGATTGCCTATCCGGCACCGGATACGGGCGAAAGCTTTGCCCGTTCCATCGTCGCCAGCTATCTGAGGCCGGATCAGACAGAGTTCCCGATCGTCATTCCGATGCGCAGCGAGCGTTTTCCTGCGCAATCGATCTATGACCGGGCTGCAGGAGAGATTGCCCGGTATCTGGACGATGGAACGGATGTCGTCGTTCTTTGCGAGGGCGACCCCTTCTTCTACGGTTCGTTCATGTACCTGTTCGAACGCCTCGCTGGTCATTTCCCGGTCGAGGTGGTGCCGGGCATATCCTCCGTGATGGCTGCAGGCGCAGCGGTTGGGCGTCCGCTGGCAGCGCGCAACGATCTGCTGTCGGTCATTCCAGGGCCGATGGAAACCGCCGAGATGCGGCGCCAACTGGAGGCCGCAGATGCTGTTGCCATCATCAAGGTGGGGCGCCATTTTTCGCGTATCCGAGGACTGATCGACGAACTGGGTCTGACCGGTGCGAGTGCCTATGTTGAGCGGGTCACGCTTGGCAACGAGCGGCTTCTGCCACTGTCAGAGGTCAAGGATGAAACGGCACCCTATTTCTCGTTGATCCTCATCTACAAGGGCCAGGAAGGCTGGGTGCTGGACTTGCCGGTTGGCACTTCTGCGGACGATGCCGCTGAGAAGAGGGCCGGGACCGGCTCATGAAGGCGCGATCCATTCCCCTGATATTGGTGCTGTCTCATGCGGCATTGCCGGTCGCACGCAAGCTGCAACAAGTCTCGGGCGGTGAGATCGTGGGGCCGCAAGGCCGCGTCGAAACTGGTCGGGGTGGGGTAAATCGCACGGTTGCGAATATCGGCGACGCCATTCGTGCAGCATTCAATGCCGGTCGCGCGATCTTCGGGGTGATGGCCTCCGGTTCGCTCATCCGCATACTTGCCGGAAACCTGAAGGACAAGCAGTCGGAGCCGGCTGTCATTGCGATCAGCGAGGATGGAGCGTCGGTAGTTCCGCTTCTGGGCGGACATCACGGTGCCAATGATCTTGCTCGTGAACTTGCCAGAATGCTGGACGGCCATGCTGCCATTACCACGTCTGGCGATATCCGTTTCGGAATTGCACTTGATGCGCCACCACCGGGTTGGCGGCTGGCCAATCCCCAGGATGCCAAGCAGGTGATGGCAGACCTGCTGGCCGGCGCTTCGCTGCGCCTTGAAGGTGACGCAGCATCGATTGCGGGCTGGCTCGATGAAAGCGGCCTTGAGTTCTCTGCCGATGGAAAGCTTGCTCTGATGGTTACCGAGCGACAAGTCGAAGCAATACCTGGAGTGTTGGTCTACCATCCGGTGCGTCATGTGCTCGGTATAGGTTGCGAACGAGGCGCGTCCGTCTCGGAAGCAATTGACTTGGCTGAACGCGTTCTGGCAGACGCGGGGCTGTCACCACATGTAGTTGCCGGGATTTCGTCCATTGATGTAAAGGCGGATGAGGCGGCCATCCACGCCGTTGCCGGGCATTTTGGAGTTCCGCTGCGGTTGTTTCCGGCGAGTTTGCTGGAGGCTGAAACACCAAGAACAGCAACGCCCTCCGAGATCGTTTTCAAGGAGGTTGGCACCCACGGTGTGGCCGAGAATTCAGCCCTTGCGCTGGCAGGTAAAGAAAGCTGGCTGGCCGTGCCGAAACGGAAATCGAAACGGGTGACGGCGGCAGTAGCCTGCGCGCCGCAACTCCTCAAGGAAACGGATATCATGGAAACTGGCCGCGCTCGCGGAACACTTTTTGTCGTCGGAATTGGACCAGGCCAGGAAGGCTGGCGCTCTCCGGAAGTCTCCCGGATGATTGGGGAGGCGTCCGATCTGGTGGGCTATTCGCTTTATCTTGATCTTGTCGCCGACATTTCGGCTGGCAAGACGCGCCACGACTACGATCTCGGTAAGGAGGAAGACCGTGTGCGCCATGCCATGGAACTGGCGGGCGAGGGCAGGGAGGTTGCGCTTGTCTGCTCGGGAGATGCCGGCATCTATGCGATGGCGACACTGGTTTTCGAGCTTCTTGAGAAGGGCAATCTCTCCGACAGCGCCAAGCGAATCGGCATTGCCGTGTCGCCGGGAATTTCCGCCCTGCAAGCCGCCGCGGCACGCGCGGGCGCACCGTTGGGGCATGACTTCTGCACAATCTCGCTTTCCGATCTGCTGACCCCGTGGGGTGCAATTCAGAAACGTGTGAAGGCGGCAGCCGAAGGCGATTTCGTCATTGCTTTCTACAATCCGGTTTCAAAACGGCGTCGTACCCAACTCTCCTATGCAAGGGATGTGCTTCTGGAACACCGCCCGGCGGATACGCCGGTCATTCTTGCTTCGAACCTTGGACGGCCGGAGGAAAAGGTGCGCGTTGTGCCGCTCTCTGGCTTGCAGGTGGACGATGTCGACATGCTCACGGTGGTGGTGGTCGGTTCTTCGGAAACGCGCACCGTAACCACTTGCGATGGAAGGACCTGGGTTTACACGCCACGCGGCTATGCTGCCAAGGAAGGGACGGGGATTTCTGCATGACTGTGTATTTCATCGGAGCAGGGCCGGGCGCGCCGGACCTCATTACCGTGCGTGGGCAGAGGCTGGTGGAGCGCTGTCCGGTATGTCTCTATGCGGGTTCGCTGGTGCCGGAGGAAATTGTCAAGGCTGCACCTGCCGATGCGCGGGTAATGGACACCGCGCCCATGCATCTGGACGCCATCATGCGAGAGATCGAGACGGCGCACGCCGAGGGCAAGGACGTGGCGCGGGTCCATTCCGGCGACCCTTCGATCTATGGCGCGATTGCCGAGCAGATGCGCAGGCTGGATGCACTCGGCATAGACTACGAGGTCGTTCCCGGTGTGCCCGCCTTTGCAGGAGCTGCGGCAAAGCTGAAGGCGGAGCTTACGCTTCCCGAGATCGCTCAGACCATCATCGTCACGCGTACCGGCATGAAGGCTTCCTCCATGCCTGAACATGAAACCCTTGAAGTGCTGGGGCAGTCGCGCGCCACGCTTGCCATACACCTGTCGATTCGCAATCTGGATTACGTGCGCCGCACGCTGGAGCCCTACTACGGTGCGGACTGCCCCGTCGTTATTGCCTACCGTGCGACCTGGCCCGACGAACTCTATATCAGGACAACGCTTGCCGGGATGAAGGACGAAGTCCGTCAGGCGAAGATCACGCGCACGGCGCTGATCATGGTCGGACCCGTGTTTGGCGAGGTGGAGTTCCGCGACAGCGATCTCTACAATCCCGACTATTCCCATGTGCTCAGGAACCGGGGGAAGAAGAAGGCCGCTTCGTAGCCGTGCGTTCTAATCCTACAGTCATTTCCCCGAAAACCGGCATTCGGCAGGTGTCGGATTGATTCCGGAATGCAGGGTAAGGTATTGATTGTGCGGAATATTTTTGGAGTATTTTCGAATTTGACGGAATCGGAGATATCGAAATGCATCCATGAATTCAGCTGTTTGCCGAGAGCAATCGTTTCCACCATAAGATGAGACTATCTAGTTCCTCTCGACCATGATGACAGGAATGCCCAGCATGCGGGCTGCTTCGATCTTGGCATAGGCACCGGTGCCACCGGAGTTGCGGCAGACGACATGGGTGATACGGTGTGTCTTGAGTAGAATGATCTCGGCAGCGGCATCCTTTGGAGGTGTTCCAAGGACAAGGGTATGGTCGCTCAGCGGCAATTCGTTATCTGGCGGATCGACCATTCGCACAACGAAATGCACATTCTGCCGGTTTGCAAAGACGCGAACATGCTGGCTTCCAAGCGCCAGCAAGACCCGCGCATTTGCAGGAATGGCGGCGCTGGCTTCTTCGAGCGACGCGACTTCTGTCCAGTCGTCTCCTTCACGCTTTTCCCAGGCGGGGCGAGTGAGCGTTTCAAGCGGAACCCCGGCAAGCCGGGCTGCAGCCGAAGCGTTGCGCGAGATCTTGTGGGCAAAGGGATGGGTGCAATCGATCAACCTGGTGAAACCGTTGGTTCGCAAATATTCCGCAAGACCTTCGGCGCCACTCCTTGTCTGGCTGCTGAACCCGCCGATGTGAAGCTCGCCGGCAGGCGGTTTCGGTTCCCGCGTTCTCCCGGCCAGCGATGTCGTTACGTCGTGGCCTTCGGCAACCAGACGGGCCGCGAGTTCGGATGCTTCCCTTATGCCGCCAAGGATCAGGATCTTGTCAGGCATCGGCATGCCCGATGTTTCCGGCGCGTCCCAGCAACTGGCCGGTCCGCGAGAATACCATGACCTCGACCTGCACGGGTGCGCCGCGCAGGATTGAAATCGCCTGTTCACGCGCAAGCGAGGCAATCATGCCGGGCAAATCGGCTTTGCCCTTCGCAATTTCAAGTGCTTCCATGGCGGTGTTGGCAGTTCGAATCCGGTCTGCTTCCTCTAGTGAAAGCCCTGCCTGCCCGGCGATGGCTGCGAGCCAGTCCATGTCCACCTGGCTTCGTCCCGAGTGCAGGTCCATGGCTCCCTTTGCCAGCTTGGCGAATTTGGCGAAGCCACCTGCAAGGGTAATGCGAGGTATCGGGTTGGCACGCAGATACTTCAACAACCCCCCGGCAAAATCTCCCATGTCGAGAAGCGCCTCTTCAGGGAAGTCGTGAAATGCCCGAGCTGCCTCCTCGGAGGTGGAACCGGTGGCGGCAAGTGCATGGGCAATGCCGTTGGCGCGACAGACATCCACGCCGCGATGGATCGAATGTATCCATGCCGAGCAAGAGAATGGATGGACAATGCCCGTGGTGCCAAGAATGGATATCCCACCCAGAATGCCGAGACGCGGGTTCCAGGTATGACGCGCCATTTCCTCGCCTCCGGGAACCGATATCGTAATGGAAAAGTCCGGGGAAACCTGATGCGCGGCGCAGACCTCTTCTACTGCCTGCCGCATCATGGCGCGGGGAACCGGATTGATCGCGGGTTCGCCCATGCCAAGCGGCAGACCGGCCTTCGTAACCATTCCCACACCTTCGCCCGCGTGGAACGTTATCCCCCCTCCCGGCGCATTGCGTTGCACTTTGGCGATGATCGTCGCTCCGTGGGTAACGTCGGGATCGTCGCCGGCGTCCTTCACGATCCCGGCGGTCGCCATGCCGTCGCCAATTTGCTCCTTAGTGAGAGAGAAGGCTGGCGTTTCGCCCTTGGGCAAGGTGATGGAAACCGGATCGGGAAACTGCCCGCTCAGGAGCGCCGTGATCGCCGCCTTGGTGGCGGCGGTGGCGCACGCGCCGGTCGTCCAGCCGCGCCTAAGGGACGTGCCGTTCTCCTCCGGTTTGTCTGCTCTTTCCACCTTGCTCATGTCAGCCTTATATGCGACCGGAAAGCGAAAGGGTACACCGTCCATGCCTCCTGAGAATGCCGCAAATCCGCAATATGGTCTGATGCTTGCCGCGCCGTCCTCCGGCTCCGGCAAGACGGTTCTGACTCTGGCCTTGCTGAGGGCGCTGCGCAATGCCGGTATTGAGATTTCGGGAGCGAAGGCAGGGCCGGATTTCATCGACCCTGCCTATCATGAAGTCTCCGCTGCGCGGGCGTCGGCAAACCTCGACCCGTGGGCGATGACAGCGGCGCGCCTGCAACACCTTGCCGGAAGGCAGCAGGGCACGCACTTGCTGGTGGAGGCGATGATGGGGCTGTTTGATGGCGCAGCCGACGGCACGGGATCGGCTGCGGATCTGGCCCTGTCGCTCGGGCTTCCCGTTGTGCTGGTGGTGGATGCAGCAAAGCAATCGCACTCCGTCGCTGCCTTGGTGCGCGGTTTTCGCGATCACCGGCCCGGCCTGGATTTCGCGGGTGTGATGCTGAACAAGGTTGGCAGTCCCCGCCACGAGGCAATGCTCCGCGATGCACTGTCTGCAATAGAGGTTCGCGTCTTTGGTGCCGTGCCGCGTGCTGGTGAACTCTTTCTTCCCGAACGGCATCTGGGACTTGTGCAGGCCGGTGAGCATGAAGCGATTGATGCGTTCATTGATGGTGCTGCTTCAGTAGTTGAGCGCAGTTGCGACATCGCGGCACTTGCCGGGGCGTTTGCACCGCTGTCCCGGTCAACCGCCGCCCGCGAGCAGGCGGTTCTGCCTCTTGGCCAAAGGATCGCCATTGCCAGGGACCCGGCGTTTGCCTTCATCTATCCGCACATGCTGGATGATTGGCGCGAGGCCGGGGCCGAACTGGCATTCTTTTCTCCCCTGGCGGATGAAGCACCGCCTGGCGATTGCGATGCGGTCTATCTACCCGGCGGCTATCCCGAGCTGCACGGAGGGCGCCTTGCGTCGGCGGAGCGGTTTCGATCCGGCATGGCAGATGCGGCAAGACGCGGTATCTGCATCTATGGAGAATGCGGTGGCTACATGGTTATGGGCGAGGGCATCGAGGATGAAGACGGCGTCCGTCATGCCATGCTCGGTCTGCTGCCGCTTGAGACCAGTTTCGTGAGACGCAAGCTTCATCTGGGCTATCGCAGGCTTGAGGCGCTGAGTGATTTTGCGATGGGCCGTAAGCTGATGGCGCATGAATTCCATTACACCAGCCCGACCCGCGAGGAGGGGAATTCCCTTTTTAGCGCCCGCGATGCGCTTGGGGCGGAACTTGGCAAAACCGGGCTGCGCAACGGAAATGTCATGGGCTCCTACATGCATGTCATCGGCCCGTCTGCAGCGGAAGACACGGCATGAAGGAAGGTGTTTATCACGGCGGCGGGCTGGATGCCGCGATTGCTGAATTCGGTGGTGAGCGAAGCGACTGGCTCGACCTGTCGACCGGGATCAATCCGAACGGATGGCCGGTGGGCAATGTTTCGCGGGAGAGTTGGGCGCGACTGCCGGACTGCGCGGCCATGGATGTTCTTCTGCGCGCCGCACGAAAATTCTATGAAACCGGTGACACGGGAATTATCGCAGTTCCCGGAACGCAGGCTCTCCTGGAGATCCTGCCACAGATACTCGGGGCAGGGACGGTTGCCATCGTCTCACCAACCTATGGCGAACACGAGTATGTCTGGCGCAAGGCCGGAGCACAGGTTCATGCCGTATCGGAGCCGGATGCAGGTGGTTGCGAAGCGCTCGTTGTGGTCAACCCGAACAATCCGGATGGCCGCATCTGGCCTGCGGAATTGCTGATTGCCGAGGCAGAGAAGCTGGCGCAGCGAGGCGGCTGGCTGATCGTGGACGAGGCCTTCGCGGATTCCCAGCCTGAAATGTCGCTGCTAGCGCCCGGGCAGTTGCTGGACAACGTGCTCGTTCTCAAGTCTCTCGGCAAGTTTTTTGGGCTGGCCGGGATCAGGCTGGGTTTTGCAATCGGTGCCGAGGGGGTGTGCAGAGCGATTGGGCAGCGGCTTGGACCCTGGGCGGTTTCCGGCCCGGCGCTGGAGGTCGGTGCCGCGGCATTGTCGGATACCGGCTGGATCGAACGGACGCGATCACGTCTGGCAACTGAAAGCGGCAGGCTTGCTTCAGCGCTGTCGAGTGCAGGGCTTCGCATCACGGGTGAAAATCCGTTGTTCGTTTTTACGGAACACGAAAAGGCACAGGAGATATTTCGCGGACTGGCGGCGCGCCACATATTGGTAAGGCCATTCCCCGAATTGCCCGGCAGGCTTCGTTTCGGCCTACCTGAATCCGATGCTGATTTTGCGCGCCTGCAAAGCGCACTTGGCGATGCGATGGCGGCAGCCTGATGGAAGTCGCGCTCCTCGTCCTTCTCGTGGCCCTTGCGGCCGACTGGATATTCGGTGAACCGGAGGCCATCTGGTCCCGGTTACCGCATCCGGTGGTCCTCTTTGGCAGGGCGGTTTCCTTCTTCGACAAGCGCTTCAACGACGCGGCCAGGAGCGAGAACTACCGCTACAAGGCCGGTGCCGTTGCGATCTCACTGTTGATGCTGGCCGCCATTTTGGCCGGATTGGCGCTGCACGCAATTCTTGCCCTGCTCGGTCCCTTGGGTTGGCTGTTCGAAGGTTTCGTGGTTTTCGCCCTGCTGGCTCAAAAAAGCCTTGCCGACCATGTGGGCGCAGTCGCCACTGGTCTTCGCCAAGATGGTTTGGCGGGTGGACGGGCGGCTGTGGCAATAATCGTTGGACGAAATCCCGCCAGTCTGGACGAGGCCGGGATCAGCCGCGCGGCAATCGAAACCCTGGCCGAGAATTTCTCGGACGGCGTGGTGGCACCTGCCTTCTGGTACGCCGTGTTCGGCCTTCCGGGGATGTTCGCCTACAAGATGATCAACACGGCCGATTCAATGATCGGCTATCACACCGAACGCTACGAGCAATTCGGCAAGGTTGCGGCGCAGATGGATGATCTGGCCAACTGGATACCGGCACGCATTTCGGCGTTTTTGATCGCTGCAGGTGCCTTGTTCTGGCGCGGCACGGATGCCGCATGGAGGTCGCTTGCAGTGGCGTTCCGCGACAGTGGCCTGCATCGTTCACCCAATGCGGGCTGGCCAGAAGCGGCGATGGCCGGTGCGTTGAACGTTGCGCTGGGCGGCCCGCGAATCTACCCGGGCGAAACCGTTTCGCAGGCGCATTTGAATGCAGGTGGCCGCAAACACCTTGGTGCAAATGACATTGAGGCCGCTCTTGGTCTTTTCCGTGTTGCCTGCTTTTGTGGGATGGGCGCCGTAGCCTTGCTGGTGATCGTTGCATAGATCGTTTCACCTGTGCCTTTACCGGGCAGGCGGCAAGATCCGAACGGGAGTTGCATATTGTGGCGTGCGGTCGAAGGCCTGGCGGAAGGTCAGTCCTTCCCAATGCATCCACATGGCACGTATCGGGCCTGCGTGGCAGACAAATCCCGTGGTTGCGGTATCGCTTCCGAGATGCTCTTCAACAGCCTCGCTGACGCGCCGCCTGACGTCGGCAAAACTTTCGCCGCCGGGCGTGGGCAGGTTTTCCGGGTCGGTGAACCATATCTCCGACTTGTCGCGGGGTATGTCTTTCCAGAGCATGCCTTCGAATTCGCCCATGTCCATTTCCCACAGCCGCTCCTCGAATACCGGCTCGATCCCGTCCCGTTCGGCCAGCGACAGGGCAAGCTTGCGGCATCGTAGCGCTGGGCTGGCGATGATGCGGGTAAGAGGAGGAGTGTCGCGTAGCGCCGATGCAATCTGTTCCAGGCCGATTTCGGCAATGTCCAGATCGGTGCGGCCGTAGCAGGTACCTGATGCGACCTCTGGCGTGGGGTGGCGCAGGAAGATCATGCGGCCAAACCGGCTATGACGAGAAGGGTTGTGATCTCGGCTACCTGTTCCATGGCTCCAAGCCCGTCGCCCGTATAGCCGCCAAGCCGCCTTTCCAACCATGCCAGCATGATGCGGGCGGCAAAAAGGCCAATTGCGGCGGCAATCCAGCCTGCAGGTCCGGTGATGGCTCCCGACAGCAGCACAGCGGCGGCAGCGGCAATCCAGAAGGTGCTCTGTGACACTCCATCGGAAACCGTGCTGCCGAGTCCCTTGTCGCGAGCATAACGCGAAAAGGCCAATGCCTGCAGAATGGCGGTCCGGCTCGTCATGTGTACGGCTGCAAGCGCGAAGAGGCCCTGAAGCGGCGTGAATTCGGCAAGAGCAGTCCAGCGCAGTCCGATTGAGACAATGAGTGCGGCAGCGCCATAAGCGCCAATGCGGCTGTCGCGCATGATTTCAAGCGCGCGCTCCCTGCCATGGCCACCGCCAAGACCGTCGGCGGTGTCGGACAAACCGTCTTCATGCAAGGCGCCGGTCAGCAGCATTCCGGCTGCGATTGCCACGCCGGCGGCGGGCAATGGCGGTAGAAGATGGGCAGCAACGAACCATGCCAGGCCGATTACCAGGCCGATCGCAAGGCCTGCAAAGGTGAACATGATTGCGGAGTCGTTGAGCCGGGGCAACTCCGAATTGCCTGTAGCCGGGACGGGCAGGCGCGTGAAAAAGCCCATCGCCTGCAGGAAACTGGCTGCCAATCCGGCCAATGGTCTACTCCGTCATATGCCTTGCGGGAACTGAGATCCGTTATCCACGCCTATTCCTTGCCAGAAACGCCAGCGCTTTCGAAGGTTGCCATGTCGCACAGCATTGAACAAGCATTGCGCAGCAGGGGGAAGGCAAGCAGAGCGCCCGAACCTTCGCCAAGGCGCAGGTTCAGGTCGATCAATGGATCGGCACCAATGGCTTCCATCATCAGGCGGTGACCCGGTTCCTTCGAGCGGTGCGAGAAGATCGTGTATTCGGCAGCTTCCGGCCTTGCCGAGAGCGCGCAAAGCGCTGCAGCCGAGGCGATGAATCCATCGACCAGCACAATGCCGCCGCGGCTGGCCGCGCCGATGATCGTTCCTGCCATGGCTGCAATTTCGAGACCGCCAAAAGCCGAGAGCGCTTCGATCGGAGCAAGCTTGCCGGGTTTACGGCTTGCAACTTTCTTGAGGATTTCGGCCTTGCGGCTGACACCTTCGCGATCAAGCCCGGCGCCGGGCCCGGTCAGGGTATCAATGTCCAGTCCGGCAATTGAATGGCCAAGAAGCGTGGCACTTGAAGTATTGCCGATGCCCATCTCGCCGATCAGCACCGTTCTGGTTCCGGCCTCGACGGCTTCTGCGGCAAGCCGCGCACCGAATTCGAGCGCCGCCGCAGTTTCTTCGGTGGTCATCGCATCCTCATTCATCGCGTTGCGCGTCCCGTTGCGTATGCCGGCGCGGACAAGTGCAGGATTGTCGGGTAGGGGTGCCTTTACTCCAGCGTCAACGATGGTGATGTCGATGCCGTTGGTGCGGGAAAACACGTTGGCTGCAGCGCCACCCGCCAGAAAGTTCAGCACCATCTGTGCGGTAACTTCACTCGGCCATGCCGAAACGCCTTCCTCCGTCAAACCATGGTCGCCGGCATAGAGAAAGAGGCGGGCCGGATCGGCGGATGGTTTCAGGGTTCCTTGGGCAGCGGAGATGGTGACGGCCAGATCCTCGATGCGGCCAAGCGAGCCAGGTGGCTTTGTCTTGATATCGACGGCAGCTCTTGCAGCAGCGATTGCTTCTGTGGATAGCGGGGAAATACTGTACTGGCTGAGCATGGCAATCCTGTCGCGGATAATCAGTTTGAGTGGCTTCATGACTTATGCGCCAATGCCGGGTTTAGAAAGCCTCGATGCGGTATCGAATGTGGAAAAAACGCCGATGCTGGTGGAAATGTCGGCGCTTGTGCGGTTGATCCAGTGTCAGATTGCCGCCCGGCATTGTGCGAAAGCCTGTTGGGGTGGCAATTTTCTGGTTGCCTTTTGATGTCTGCCCCGGTCAAACCCTGCACGTTGGTTTACCAAGTGGAGGAGTGCGGTCTTGGAAGTTCTTGCCAGGCTGCTGGAGAAATTCGCTCCGGCGATATTCGTGTTGTTGTGGTCGACGGGTTTTATCGGGGCGAAGCTTGGCCTGCCGCATGTCGAGCCGTTCACATTCCTCTCGCTGCGCATGCTGATCGTGGTGGCGATCCTGGCGCCCGTCGTCTTTTTCTTCGTGAAGAAACGAACTACCCCGGCCCTGTTCATGCACTCCATGATCGTGGGAATTCTCGTTCACGCCGTCTATCTGGGTGGGGTGTTCTTTGCCATTTCAAGGGGCATGTCGGCGGGGGTGGCGTCACTAGTGGTTGCTCTGCAACCCTTGCTCACCGTTTTCATCGCGCGTGCGATGCTTGGCGAACGAATGACCGCCCGTCAGGTGACAGGTCTGATAGTGGCACTAGCCGGGGTCATTTTGGTGCTCTCCCCCCGTATCTTCGGTGGCACGGCTCTCCATGGCCTTAGCTGGGTAACGCTTTCAGCTGTCACTGCTTCCGTTATCGGAATTTCCTTTGGTTCGGTCTACCAGAAGCGATTTGCCACGGGCATAGACATCCGCGTAGCAACACTTGCCCAGTACCTGGGTTCGCTCATTCCGCTTGGCTTGTTGTCGCTTCTGACCGAGACGCGTCAGGTGGAATGGACGCTGGAGTTGGTCATTGCCATGGCTTGGCTGGTGATTGTGTTGTCCATCGGAGCGGTGTCCCTGCTCATGTTTCTCATCCGCCGCGACAGTGCCGGTTCCACGGCGACGCTTTTCTATCTCGTTCCCGTGTTCACGGCACTGATTGCCTGGGTCATGTTCGGCGAAACCCTGCAGCCGGTACAGTTTGCCGGCATGGCGCTGGTCATTTCCGCGATCGCCTACGGGATGAAGAAACCTGCATCGCGTCCTGCCGTCCGCTCGTAACGTCATCGGTTTGCCGGGGAACAATAATAAAAGGGCCCGCTCGTTGGAGCGGGCCCTGTTCGCATTTTCTCGAGGTCTCTTTCGTTATTTCGCGACGTAGAGAATATCCTTCATCCGATCCTTGATCTTCTCGGCGATCTTCTCTGCAGCAGAGTCGTTGCCGGTCTGCAGGCTGCCGCCGTAGTAGTAGTTGGACCAATCCTTGATAGTGTTCCATCCACTGGAATATTCCGGGCCGAAACGGATCATCAGCTTGGTGTCCTGATCGATCTTGGTCTTGTTGTCCCACAAGTTTTCGAATGCTTCGTAGGTGGGCGGCGTCGAGGCCGAAAGGTAGTCCCGGCTCAGCTGGAGGCTGTTGACCGCAGCATCCGACCAGAAAACGATGACCGGTACCTGTGTGACCTTGGTATAGGCCTGAGCCGGGATCTTGTCATAGGCCGAAATCACCTTGTGGCTTTCCGGTACCTTGAAGAACTCGCGGGATTCGTCCGACTGGGTGTCATACCAGTCCGAGCGGATCGCCTCGTTGAGGCAGGCTCCGGCGCCTTCGGGCAAATCGTGACCACCCGTAGCATATTCGCTTCCGAGGAAGGATTTCAACTTCGTCGAGTTTGCGTCTGCCGTTGCTCCAGTGCCCTGGTTCGGGTCCAGGTCGATGAAGCTGCCATAGTCGTTGATACCCAGTATGCCGGCCGGTTTGGAAGGTGGTGTGGGGGCCGGTGTTGCGCCGGTGGTGCTGAGCGTATCCATCCAGCTTTCCAGCTGGTTATTGTTCTCGAAGTAGAAGTTTTCACCGTTGTAGGTGACGCGCTTGTGGGTTCCGTTGGTGCCGGAAGCAGCTTCGCAGTCTCCAACCCAGGTTTTGAACTGACCAAAGTTCCAAAAGTAGTTGTAGTTGATCAGGTTCCTGAGGTTTCCCCATGAAATTCCATCGCGGGCTCTCTTCAGATCGTTCCAGGAATTCATTCCGGAAACATCGCCATCGACGTATCCGTCGGCGTAATCCCAAATATCGCAGCTCTGGCCTGGTCCCTTCTTCCACCAGTAGCTCGATCCACCGGAAGAGGAGCCGGGTGTGGTTCCTTCGACCCAGCTATCGCTGGAATCAACGTGGTAGTACCACTTGCTGTTGTTGAATTCGTAGCGCAGATCGTTGCGCTCCGCGTTCGAAATCGGTGTCGTCATGATGCCGTTGTTGGCTTCCCAAGCGGCATAGGATTCCAGATAGGCGGCGTAGGCGGTGTTATAGGCGGACAGAGCGGTCGCCGAATCCCTGCCTTCTTCCCAGTCGCGGTAGAAAATTGGCCTGGTGCGAATCTTGATGGAACTGTTCGATGAACTGATGCCCAAGTGTGTGCGCAGATCCTTGTTGAAGGATTTGGCATTGGCAGTAACGGAGTTGAGCGTGTTCTGCATCGAGCCGGTGGCGTCGATGCACATCACGATATCGATTGCGTAATTTTCGGGTTCGGACTTGAGATTGACCGAAAGTTCAGTGGTGATCGGGAACGAGTCACGGCCTCCAAACGCCACCAGCTGGAGGAGGCTGTTCTTGTATTCCATGTTCAGCTTCGCGGTGGATTTGTCCGCGTTGCCGCCGGTATCTTCCTTGCTCTCGAAAGTAAGGGTGTAGTCATCCGGCGAAGTTTCGTAGCCAGCCAGTTCGAGGTTGGTCTCGAAATAGGGCCGGAATTTCGCCGCAAGCTTTGCTTCGACCTGTTCTTTTGTCAGATCGTAGTCCTGGTCGTCGGCAAAATCCTGCTCGCGCTCCCGGGTTACATCCTTGGCGGCGGCGAGAATTGCAGCCTCGGCAGCGTTGATCGCAACGCCTTCCATGCGTTTGTAGTTTGAATAGTCGACCGTGATGGCGCTCAGCATGGCAAGTGGCACGAGCGAGAGGCCGAAGATCACGGCGAAGTTGCCGGACTCGTTCCGCAGAAAATTTTTCATGCGACGCATTATCATTCGCCTTACCCCCCGGTATGACGGTTTCCGTTTGTATTTAACGTTCAAATATAGAGAGGCTTTGTTCGGGAAAGGTAAAATCGGTGGGTTGCAAGTTTATGAAAATATTGACGTTTTGTTAGGGGTTGCTGCGCGCTTGTCTCCCGTTTGCTTTTGGTTTTTCCAAAAAAATATATATAAATCATATACTTAATAAGGAAATTGGCTATTTGTGCAGGGTTGCCGAAAATTGCGGCACTAAATGAATTCTTAACGATGAAATCCGATTATCAATTCTGAGGGCATGCGGCCCGGTGAGTGAATACCCATGCGTGAATTTGACTTCAGGATATTGCCGGTGATTGTGCTGTCGCTAACGCTCGGCGCTTGCCAGACGAAATCCGACACTGCCTTGAATGCTGTTTCAGACAATGGAACCGAAACGGCTGATGTGGTTGCAGCTTCCGAAACCGGGGCAGAACCTGGTGTACAGGCAGAAGGACCGGTAGATAGCGAGAAGGATCCGGGCGCCGAAGCGTCTTCCATTCAAGATTCCAACATCGTCGCTGCCTATCGTGCACCCGAAAAGGGAACGCTGTTCACCTTCCGCAATAACTGGGCCTCCCTGCCGCCGGTCATAACCTACAGGGTTGATGGTACGGTAACTCTCGGCAAGGCTAAATATCTGAAGATGACTGCAGTACGCGGAATGGGCGAGAAGATATCAGCCTACTACGATGCAAGGAATTTCGCTCTCAAGGGTTATCGCGACGAAAAGGACAAGGCCGTCGTGACCTACAATCCGGTGGAAGAGCGCTACAGGTTTCCCATGCAGCCGGGTGACCGGTGGGTATCTGCATGGCGGTCACGCGACCACCGCCAGGAAAAGGATTTCAAGGGTGGCGGGGTCGTAACAGCCGTCGGTTTCGAAGACCTGGAACTTCCCTCCGGCAAGTTCAGAACCCTCAAGATCAAGCTTCCTTCGCCACCCGATATGCCCAGAGGAATGACGCACTATGTCTGGTTTGCTCCAGATCTGGGCGTGACGGTGAAGGAGCAGATCGGGAACGGAGCGATGAACTGGACGCAAATACTTGAGAAAGTTCAAACTTCTGAGGATGGATCCTGATCGGCTAGGTCGATGACTGTTGGGGGCGAGAACTTGATCAGGTCCTATTCGCAGCGGATCACAGCCTGTGCGGAGTAGTCACCTTCCTCGAACCCGCTGGCGTTGGCAGCTTCGAGATCCACACTGATCTGGGTGATCGATATTCCCCTGCGCAGGCGTATCGAATTCGATCCTGGCCTTTCGCCGAATGTCCTTCCAAGCAGAATGCTCCTGCCGGAGAAGTAGGCGGAGAAGGAAGTTCCGGTTCCGGCGTTTGTGGGATTGGCGAAGTTTCCTGGCGTGTCGACAGAAAGTTCATGATTGAGTAGCGAGTAAACGGTTGCCGTCCCCGACCTTCCGCCGGGCAGGCGTGAACTGAGAAGCGTTGCTCCTGCGTTGGGCACGAATTCGCCATCGCTGTCGACGACGATCACGCAAGTATTGCCCATTGCGACATTTCCGGAAAAGCCGACACCTGCACGCCCCGTATTGGCCTGTCCTGCATTGGCGGATGCGCAACCGAGCGAAAGACCAACTGCCGCCGAGAACAGGCAAACGACTACCTTGAGGCTGAAGAACCTGGAGCCTGATGGCGGTGTTTTGACCCTGCAAGACATTGGAAGCTTCACGGTGCCTACTCGCAACGCAGGTTGAGTTCGGCCTGGTAGCTACCTGCCGGGAAGGTGTCGTTGCCGCGATCGGCGACAAAGTCGACCTCGACACGCGTGACGCCTTCGCGAAGTTTCTGGTCACTGCTGCCCGGGCGGCGGGAGAAGCTCGTCGCGCCATTGCCGGAGAAGCTGGTACTGAAGACAACGCCGCTGTTTCCGCCTGCAGGAGCCGAGCGGAATCCAAGTGGTGGATCGATGCTCAGGCGGTAGGATTTGCGGGAAGCGTAGACGGAGGCGCGCCCAGGTCTTCCGCCAGAACCCGAGGAAGTGAGGCGGTTGGTGCCGGGCATGTTGTAGATTGCGCCGTCATCGGTGACCACGATGATGCAAACGCCGCCGCCGTGACCGCGGGATTTCTGATTGCTCTGCAGGGCAGACTCGATCGCGTCGTCGATGATTTCCTGTGCGGTGGATGGAACCTCCTGAGCCAGGGTGGCTTGCGGTATTCCAAGAGCGGGCACAAGTGCCACGCAACCGCAAATCAGGCTTCGCAACCTCGCCAGTCTTGCATGGCTGCGAGCTGCAAGGCATAGCGGTACCGGTTTCCCGTGACGGATGGGAACATCCCTTGCGTTCTGGATTTCCGGTTCGCATTTCATCTTGCCACTACTCGCTTTTGCCTTCCGTGGTCCAGCCGTCGTTTACCCAGTCGTCGCCGGCAGTCTTGGCAGGTTCTTCCCCGGCCGTGGCTTCGCTGGTGGAGACACCGCTTTCGATCACCGGTGAGATCCCCTGTGCCAGCCCCATCTGTGCCAGCTTGAGTTCCATCTCCATGCGCTGGATCTCCAGATCATACAGACGCGTGCAATCGAGGCGCTTCGGCATCTTGCCGAGCGGGACGACGATACGTCCGTAAGCCGAGAAACTCGCGGCTGCTGTTTCCAGTTCCGGATTGCCGATCACGCCGACATCCAGATAGGCTCCGTTTCCACCGACTGCCGAGCGGCAGGTCGTGCCGTCTGCAGCGCGCACCTCGTCGGAACCGGAGGGAAGCGATACGCCGGGCAGGCTGAAACCGGAGATGTTCTGGTTGATGATGTTGGTGTCTGCTGCCTGAGCCTCGACGCCTTGAAAGGCCAGGAGCATGAGCGCTGCTATCCCTGCTAGTTCAAGCGCTCCGCGAGAAACTTGCCACATATCTGAGCCTTTATGTTTTGCTTTTTATTGCCCATACCCGCTGGAAACGGGATTGATTCTGTGCAGACGCGTACCTTGCGGGATTTTGCCCCGTCGAACGGCACCATGACGGTGACCTGACGGTCGGAGTTTCCACCGAGGGTGAAGTTGGCCGGAGAAACCCTGGCATTGGTTACTTCGCGGAAGTCCTGGTCGTAGACCTTCACCTCGATGCGAATACGATGCTTGTAGGGGTTTGCCGGATAAACCTTCAGTGCAAACGAATCCGTGAAGCTTTTCACCTCTCCCCGCATGGGAGACATCGCCTGCGCTGCTGCCTGTGAAGGCAGCAGCGCAGTTGTAACGGCACAGCCAAGATATGAAGCCAGAGTGATCGCCTTGAAGGTGTTCGAGGAGATGGTTTTCATGTCGTTTCTGTGCCTTTCGCTCACTGAAGTTATTCGCAACGCAGCGTTACAGTCGCCGAGTAGTCGCCTTCTTCGAAGAAGTCGGCTGCCGTTGCTGACATGTTGACGGAAACCGAATGCTCGCCCTTGGAAACGGCAGCGCCTGATGCGCTGGCGCTGCTGGTCGAGATGTCGCCGCTCACGCTCGCGCTTACCGAAGTCGGCGAGGTCGGGCCGCTCCAGGATGCGGGGGAGTCAACGTAAAGTTTGAAGGTGTTGCCGGTGGCTGCGACCGTTGCTGCACCTGCCGAACCTGCGCCCACGTTGGAAGCGAGGGTGGCAAAGTCGGTCGAAACGCCCAGTTCACCATCGTTGTCGACGGTGATCGAGCAGGTATGGGTAACCGTGCCCTGGAAGTTGACGCCCTTGTTGTCGCCGGTCTTGGCGGCAAATGCGGACAGCGGTACGGCTACAGCGGCCGCAACAGCGGCTGCTGCTACAAACATTTTCATGATTAACACTCCTGTTTAGTCTTCTCGTTTTTTATGCCGCTTCGAGATCTGGTGAACTGCTTCGGTAACGCTCCAAAACGGTTCTTGTCTCTTGTTCGGTCAGGCACGTTTCTACAGGAGAGGCGTTAGAACTCGGTTTAACCGGAGGGTTAACAAACTCCAAAACAGTCAGATTTTATCTATTCGGAGTTCAGGGTAACCAAGCCGTTAACGCTGGCATCGTTCTTGCGGGAATGACTGCGTCATGTCCCGATCCGAAACAGAATTCCGTATCTTCCCGCGTTTTCCGGTTGCTGTAGTGGTAGCCGCATGCATTTGTGCGCTGGTTTCCGGTGCTGCCTTTGCCGGACAGGCTGGGGTAGGATTTTCTGGTTACGTGCCGCAGCGTGTTTCCGGCCAGGCTCCAGGTATCGCTCATATCGCGCGTTTGGCCGTTTTCACGGATAGCGTGATATTGCCTGTGGAGGGTGCCGCATCCGTCTACACGGTCAGGGCGATGGATGGTGGCGCAATGGTACGCGAAAGAGCAGTGACGCTGCCTGGCGGCGCTGAGGGGCTGGTCGTCAGCATCGGCGCTTCGCGGAAGCGGCGCATCGAGCTCTGCAATGTCCCTGAGAGCCGCTGCGTGCGCCTGGAGATCGTTCGTCTGGATTGAGCCCTGTTTCATGCGGTCGTCGATAATCGAACGCCTATCACTGCAAACAAAAAGGCCCGCTCGAATGGCGGGCCTTCAAACCATATACGTTGCTGCCGTCAGCCGTTCATGGTCTTTTCCAGGAGATGCAGGTTGCCCTGAACGGTGTCTAGGTAGGGGTCGGCCGACTGGGCCTTGCCGAAATACAGGCGGGCCTTCTTGTAGTTGCCGCGCAAGAGGTAGGAGTAGCCGATGTTGTTCCAGTACTTGGGCGAGTCGCCGGCGAGCTTGTGAAGCTGCTGGTAGGCGCGGTCGGCGAATTCGAAATTGCCGAGCTGATCATAGGATGCCGCCAACCCGGCCCAGGCGGAGGCATTGTCCGTACGCAATTCGACGGCCTGGCGGAAATACTTCTCGGAGAGACCGAAATTCTGATTGGCAAAGTTTTCCCTGGCAAGTTGCAGGAAACGTGAGGACCGGTCTTCAGTTGTGAGCGCGTGATCTGACTTAGGCAGTGAAAGCGTTTCGCCGCTCGAACCCAGATGGGGGACGAATCCGGTTCGGATGCGCGTGTCCGGATTGCTGCCATGGGAGGATACGCCGGTGGTGCTGCAGCCGGAAAGTGCCAGCGTTGCGACGAGCGCGAGCGGAACCATTTTGCGAAGTGATTTCATAGCCGTCCCCGTTTGGGTTTTTTATTCTTATTGGGGAACACTATACCGGGGAACTCTTAAGATGCGTTTCATCTCATGTGTTCAATGCCGTATTTTGCCGCGAAGTTTTCTTAACCTAAATGCAGCTTTATCAACGGCATGCAGCGGTTTCCCGCCGGGCGGTGGATCGATCAGCCTGCCGTCATGCGAACGATTGTCGGAACGACCGCGACGCCGATGACGATCGGCAGGATGAACAGGGTGACGGGAACCGACAGTTTGGCAGGCAAGGCATATGCCTTTTCCTCGGCCGCCATCATGCGCTTGTGGCGCATTTCGTCGGAATAGACGCGAAGGGCGTCGGAGACGGAGGTGCCCAGTTCCTTGGATTGCTGGATCATGGTCGCGAACCCCTGGACCTCTTCAAGCCCGACACGTTCGCCGAAGGATCGCAGCGCCTCATCGAGCGGACGTCCTGCCCTGATCTCGATCGACGCCAGGTGGAGTTGTTCGCTTAGCGAGGGATAAGTGTTGCGGATTTCATGCGCAATGCGTTCGATCGAGGCCTCCGTCGTTAGACCGGCTTCGGCTGCCACCACCATGAGGTCCATCACGTCAGGAAAACCCTCGCGATTGGCGCGTTCGCGCTTCTTGCGGCGGGAATCCAGATACTTGTTTGGAGCAAAATATCCGGTCAGGGTAGGGGACAGAACCGTCAGGAGCTTCGACGTCAGCGCCATGTCGGGATACATGACGGTGGCCGCGAGCAGGCCGAAAAAGGCGAACAGGGTTGCCATGCCGAACCGCGCAAGGAAGAAGTAGCCCACTGCGCCGTCGTGATAGAAACCTGCCTGTATCAATTGCATTCGCAGCTTGCGCTTCTGCTTGGGATCGCTGGCGGAATAGAAGCTGTCTGTCGATTTGGCCATTCGACTCGCGACAGCCCCAGCAGCCTTGACAGGTTTGGCGCTCTTTTCAGCGCCAGTCTTGCGGTGAATATCAAGCCGCTTGCGCACTTCCGAGCGCGCCTGAGACTGGCTGCGTGCCTGCCAGAAATAGAAGATCAGGCCGAACATGATTATCCCTGCGGTGACTGCCGCAAGAAGCATCGGATCGAAAAGGGTGGCCGGGTTCATCTGCTGCATCCTCAGAACCGGAAGGAGACCATCTTGAGGATCAGCAGATTGCCGAGGAACAGCCAGAAGGCTAGGCCGCCGAACAGGTAATAGGTCAGCGTTTCGTCCCAAATTCCGCCGTAGTAGGAGGGAACGAGGAAGAGCAGGATCGCAAATAGCACCAGCGGCAGGGCCGACAGGAACATCGCAGACATGCGGCCTTCCGACGAAATGGCACGGATCTTGGACTTCATCTTGAGCCGGTTGCGAATGACCAGTGACAGGCCCTCCAGAATTTCGCGCAGGTTGCCCCCGGTGGCGGATTGGATCGATACTGACGACAGAAGCAGGGGCAGGTCCGGGTGACCGACGCGCTCGTAAAGCGAGGCGAGGGCGGTAACGAGGTCGGAGCCATAGGTAACCTCGTCCACGACCATGCCGAACTCGGTTCCGATCGGGTCCGGCATCTCACGCGCGACCATCGATATGGCAACTGGCACAGGATGCCCCGCCTTCAACGAGCGGGTTATGAGATCGATGGCTTCGGGCAACTGCTTACCGAACAGGTTGAGCTTCTGGTTGCGTCGCATCTTGAGCCAGAAGAGCGGCACGACAATTGCCGTGACCGGAAGCGCTACCATGCCGATAATTGCGGATTTGGCCAGAATGGTAATCAGCGCCGTGATGAATATCACGTAGATCAGGTAGTAGAGCGTAAACTTCTTGAGCCCAGTGGTCAGGCCTGCCTGGACGATCAACTGGTTAAGCCATGTCACGGGCAAGGCGAAACTTCCGTCCTCCCGCATGCCGCGTTCCTTGCGCAGCTTCACGAGAATGTCGCGCTGGGAAATCTTCTTCTTTCCGTCCGAAGCCTTCATTCGCCGGTTGATACGGGACTTCGTTGCATTGTTGGTGGCAAACAGGATGTAGCCAGCCTCGACGGCGAGTACTGCGGACAGGACAAGCGTGACATAGAAAAGAACGGCGGGACTGATGGCGACGTCCTTCAGCAGGGTCATCATTTGAGTTCGACCCCGGGTTCGAAGAAGTCGCCAGGGAGCTTGACGCCCATTGCGACAAGATGTTCGAGGAAGCGCGGCCTCACACCCGTTGCCTCGAAGTGACCGATGATCTTGCCCTCCTCGGTGCGGCCGGTTTTCCGGTACCGAAAAATCTCCTGCATCTGGATAATGTCGCTCTCCAGGCCCGTTACCTCCGCGATTGAGGTGACCTTGCGCTGTCCGTCGGAAAGACGGGTGAGCTGGACGATGATGTGGATTGCGTTGGCGATCTGGCTGCGGATGGAGTTCACCGTCATCGGCATGCCGGTCATGCCGAGCATCTGTTCCAGTCGGGATATCGCATCGCGCGGCGTATTGGAGTGAATGGTGGCCATCGAGCCTTCATGGCCCGTGTTCATGGCCTGAAGCATATCGAAGGCCTCTTCGCCGCGAACCTCGCCCAGGATTACCCTGTCCGGACGCATGCGGAGGGCGTTCTTGACCAGGTCGCGCTGCTTGATTTCGCCGACACCCTCGTTGTTGGCGGGGCGTGTTTCCATTCTGCCGACATGCGGAATGTGAAGCGCCAATTCCGCCGCATCCTCGATCGTGATGATACGTTCCTTGGCGTCAATGAAAGCTGAAAGCGCGTTCAGCATCGTCGTCTTGCCGGTGCCTGTACCGCCGGAAATGATCGTGGTCATCCGTGAATTCACGGCGTGTTGCAGCACTTCGGCCATTGGCTTTGCAAGCGCGTTGTACTCCACGAGTTTTTCCAGGGACAACTTGTTCTTGGAGAACTTTCGGATCGAGACAAGCGGCCCGTCGATCGCAATCGGGCGAATGGCGGCGTTGAAGCGCGATCCATCGGCCATGCGTGCATCGCACATCGGATTGGATTCATCGATGCGGCGGCCAACGGCTGCGACGATCTTGTTGACCACGCGCAGGAGATGGGCCTCGTCCTTGAATGGAATGACCACCGGCTGCAGAACACCCTTGATCTCGGCATAGCAGTTCTTGTGGCCGTTGATCAGGATGTCGGATATCTCCGGGTTGCGCATCAGCGGTTCGAGTGGACCAAGGCCGGTCATCTCGTCGACAAGCGTGCCGACAAACTCTTCCAGTTCCGCATTGTTGAGCGCCAGGCGCTCCTTGTTGACGTAATCGGTGACGAACTTGCGGATTTCACCGACGAGTTGATCGCGGGGCAGTTTTTCCAGCGCAACCAGGTTGAATTCTTCCAGCATGCGGCGATGCAGGATGACCTTTGCTTCGAGAATGCGCTCGCGCGAACCGGATGCCGGACGCTCGCCCGGAATATCATGTTCTGTACCGGCAACTGCCTTTGCGGGAGCCGCAGTCGAAGCGGCGTCTTCCGGCCGCAACTCCCTGGCCGGTGCCGGTGCGGATTCCGTATCGAAAAGGTCGTCGAAGGGCTGTGTCTGCAGGGCTGAGAAGCGATTGGTCATGTTCTGGCTCCTCTCAGCCGGCTTTGCGCTTGAGAAGATTGCGGCCAATCGAGAGGAGGCCCGAACCCGGCCTGCCGGAGCTGCTCTGCAATTCGGCTTCACCTGGAAGGATGATTTCCGTCAGGGCCGAGGTCACATTGTTGTTTGCCTCGATCTCGTCGAACTGAACACCGCGGTCCACGGCGTCACGTACAAGACGGTAGTTGTTGGGGATCGAGCCGGCCAGCTTTGCGCCCAGCGCCTCTTCCACATCGGAAGCGTTGAGGCCGGCATTGTTGTTGCGGCGGTCCATGCGGTTGACGATGATCTTTGCCTCGACCTGCTTGCCGACCTTTTCGTCTACCACCTTCAGAAGGCGGCGGGCGTGACGGACAGACGGAACCGTCATGTCGGCAACGATGAAGAAGCGGTTGCAGCCCATGATGACCGTCTCGGTCCAGGGGAACCAGATGCGAGGCAGATCGATCACCACGTAGTCGAAATAGGCAGAAACCAGATCAAGAAGCCGGATGACAAGCGCCGGTTTGAAGGTGCGCATCTCACTCGGGTGGTTCGGCGCGGCAATGATCGAAAGGCCGCTTTCGTGGCGCGAGAGCATCACGTCAAGCAACTGGCGGTCCAGGCGCTCCGGCGCATTCTCGATCTCGGTAATGTCGAAACGGGGTTCGATATCCAGGTATTCGGCACAGGAGCCGTGCTGGAAGTTCAGGTCCACAACGCAGGTGGTGCGGCCAAGCTTGCGGCCGTAGCGGTTGAGGATCGCAGCGGTTTCAAGGGCGATGGCTGTGTTTCCAACTCCACCCGATGCGGGCATGAATGCCAGGAACTGTGGTTCGATCTGGTGATCTTCACCTCCCGCATTGACCGCATTGTTGATCGACCGCACGAAATCGGAAGTGGCCATCGGTTTGACCAGGAAATCCGCGACCTTCAACTGGATCAGTATGCGTGCCGCAGCGGGGCTGAAATTGCTGGAAACAACAATGATCGAGACAGAAGGTCCGACCATGCGCTTGATTTTCTGGAGCGTCTCGAAATCGGCAACGCTCGATGCGTCCATGTCGATGATCAGCGCATCACAGTTGAACTCGCGCACTTCGGCCCCGAGTTCGCCGATGGACTTGCCAACGATCTCAAGTTTCTGAGTGTCGCCGGTGGCAATGGCGCCCTTGGCCATGCGCACCAGTTCGGCGTCGGTCGAGACCATGACGATGTAGCTGGTGCCGGTATCCTTGACGGAGCGTGACATTCTTATTGTTCCTTGCGCTGCGTTCAGTTTCGTCTGGGCGGTATGGCCGAGGTTTTATTGGGTTATCGGCGCCGCGACCGGCGAGGCGATTACCGTGGTCTGCTCGCCTGGCGCGTTGTAGGTATCGTAGGCCGTAGCCTGTCGGTTGCCGCTGGTTTCGATATCCCGGTCGTAAGCGCTGCGTTTCCATGGATCGACCATCTGGTTGGAGATGTTCGCTGCCTGTGCATCACCGGCATGGCGCGAGATCCTGTCGCTGCGCATCAGATAGTTCTCTTCCGCGAACTGCTGGCATCCGGCAAGCGCTGCGAGCGGAAGAAGGGAAACAGCCAAAAGAAGGGTCTTGTGCATTTCAACTTTCTCCGTCGTTCAGAAATCGAGGATGTGACCGGTTGGCAGGGTGCCATTGTCGGCCTTGGCCAGCTTGCGCAACTGTGCGCGCGATATTTCGGCCTGACCCGCAAAGAACAGGTCGGCATCGTTGGGAGCTGCGGATGCATCCAGAGGCGTTGCCGGTTTCTGCTCGTTCGGGGCATAGGGCTTGACGAGGTGAGGTGTGACGATGATGACGAGATCGGTCTCGTTCTTGCGATACGAGGTGGAGCGGAACAGGGCTCCGAGGATCGGCAGATCACCAAGCCAGGGGAACTTGCGGATGTCGTAGTTGCCGGTGTTCTGCAGCAGGCCCGCCATGACGAAGCTCTGCCCGTCGCGAAGTTCGACGGTGGTCGATGCGCGGCGGACGACGAGGCCCGGAATCTGGATTCCGCTATTGCCGAAGCTGACGGAGTTCGTGGTGTCGATCGCGCTGACCTCCGGCGAGATACGCATATTGATGAGGCCGTCATCAAGCACGGTCGGCGTGAATTCGAGGCCAACGCCGAATTTCTTGAACTCGATTTTCACATCGTTGTCGCCGGTACCGACCGGCACCGGAAATTCGCCGCCTGCGAGAAACGATGCCGTATCGCCCGACAGAGCCACCAGGTTCGGTTCGGCCAGACGGCGTGCCACGCCGCGTTCTTCTAGCGCCTGGATAAGAATATCGACATTTGCGCCGTGAGAGATGAGGTTGCCCAGCACCTGGCCAAATGGGGTGCTGCCGCTGACGAGGGCATTTGTCGCGCCAATGATGCCGGATGAGTTGGCGACGGCACCACCGGTAGCACCAGACCAGCGGCTGTTGCCGCCGCCGAGGCTAATGCCGAGTTCCTTGCCGCTTGAACGCTGCGCCTCGATGAAGCGGACCTCAAGCTGAACCTGCGTGGAGGCTTCCACCTTGACGTTGTTGACCATTTCCTTGTCGAACTTCTCGGCAATGGCCTTAGCCTTGCTGGCTGCAACAGGGCTTTTTGCCTTGCCCGACAATACGACGCGGCCGTTGGCGGATTTTGCCTTGATGTCCGAACCCGCAAGGTTTTCCTTCAGCGCGCGGTTGAGATTGTCCGTGTCCGGACCGACTTCGATTTCAAGCGAACCGACGAGTTCGCGTGCTTCATTGTAGATCGCGATGCCGGTGGTGCCCTGACGAACACCGACCACGTAGAAGGAGCGGTCGGTCAGCGGCGATACGGTGGCAACTTCCGGGTCGCCAACGACGATTTCTGCAAAGGTTGCATCGGTGCGGAAGGTGGTGGGTTTGGCAACCGCAACGGACACGCTGCGCGTGTTTGTCGAGGAAGCCAGCCTGATCACGGTATCGGCGTGGGCGGGGGAGGTGCCCGCCAGCGGTGTGGCGAACAGGGCCAACCCCATGAGTGCGGCTGCCGCTAGTTTCCTGGTGATCTTCATGTCGTCCACCCTTTGGATCCTTCCTGTGAGACCGGATTTCCGGTCATCCCCTTCACTGGACTTTCTGATTCTGCTTTTCCGTTTCGAGGCTTTCCTCGACGGGTACGGATGCCTGCCTGGTTTCCATGCCGCTTGTCACTTTCACGGTCGTGAAGCGCGGACCTTTCTGGGAGCCGCCGAACAGGCCGAAAAGGCCGCCCTTGTCTTCGGCTGGGCTTTCTTCCTCGCCTTCGACAACTTCGCCGGAGCCAGTGGCACCAAACGAGACTGCAGAAGCATTGACCGTGTCGGTATCGCCAGCTCCGCGCAGAAGAAGCGAAAGTTTGCCGACATTGGTGGCGAGTGCCAGGCGCTGAGCGCCCTCGGCGTCCGTTTCAAGTGTCACCGACTGCGCGACCTTCGGGCCTTCGGAACGCGAGCCGGCCACCTGGTCGATGGAGAGGACCTTGACGTTTTCGAGCAGGATATTGGCTGTCTGCTCGCCGGTCTTGCGATCGCGCTGGGCAAAGACAATATCGACCCGGTCGCCCGGCATGACGAAGCCGCCGACGCCCTTCACCGTGTCGACCGGAATGGTAACTGCGCGCATTCCCTCGGAAATGATGCCTGCGAGGCTGGCGCGGCGATTGTCGCCGGTCAGCTTGACGACAAGAAGAGGTTCATTTGCCTCGATCGGCTGAATGGCCTTGCGCTCGCCCTTGCCAACCACTTCGTCGATTGAGGAAAAGCTTCCTTCGGGAAGGGAATCCTTTGGCCAATCGACTAGACGGAGATCTTCCCTGGTCAGCTTGTCGCCGAAGGCAAGCGCACGGTTGGCGACAACGATCTGGGAAACTTCGACCACCGGACCGTTGTCGCCAATCTCGGAGAGGCGCTCCCGGGTCCTGTTTTCCAGGTACTGGTTGCCCGCATAATAGGATGTTGCGCCGAATACGATGGCCAGCCCCGCCATCACGGTCAGTTTTCCACTCACGCCCTGTTTCCCCTGCATTTTTTTGGGTCTGCTTTTGGGAAAACTTATCGTGGATGCATTAATACAAGGCTTAACGCCCTTGCGGATTTGGCTCAAATCTTAATCATTGAGCCGGAAATCAGGTTTCAGGGTTAACGGCGGGTGATCAGTTTCCTTGCCCGCAATAGCCAGGTAAAGGCGCGTCGGGCATGGTTCTGACTGGCTCGCACTACCAACGCGAAAGGCTATTTCGACAGGCGAAGCTGCGAGATCTCGGTTCCGATGGCCTGCATCGCGCCTGCGATGGCATCGCCCTGGACGTCGTAATAGTAGCGCTTGCCGTTCTTGCCCTCGGAGGCGCAGTCATAGAGCACATCCTTCACGCTTGAGCCGTCGGAGACGTCATAGGCGATCGTAAAGACGGTGTATGCCGGTTCCTGATCCGCATCCTGAATGGCCTTGATGTTTGCGCAGGTTGTCTTCGTGTGTGCGTTCATTGCCTCGACGAGACTCATGCTCTCTGTCAACCCGCTGAAGACACGTCCATCCTTCTCGTATCCCCAGGCGGAATATTGGGAATCGTTGTAGGTGCTCTGATTGGGATAGGTGTTGTTGCCGTCGGTCAGAACGATGATGTACTTGTCGTTTTCGTATTCGTCGTAGCCGCGTCCGGCAGTAAACGGCTCCGCTGCCGACAGGGTTCGCCATCCCCATGCAATTCCAGCCTGAACGTTGGTGTACCCGCCGGCGCGCATGGCGTCGATGGCGTCATCGACCGTCGTCAGGCTCGTCGTGAGTGGCGTGATTGGCGTCGTGGTGCACATGAGGTTGGGACCATAGTAGCCATAGTCCCGGGATTTTTTCGTGCCCAGTTTCGAGTAGGCGGACTCGCTGTTGTACTTCATGGACCACCACTGGCGGTCGTGCTGGCGGGACTTGTTTCCGTAGTTGTATCCTTCACCGGATACATAGGTGCCGAAGGTGTATGCACCCGAAGACGAATTGCGGTCGTAGTCATCCAGATAGTTGTTGGAATAGTCGTCGTCTTCGTTGCTGCCCTTCTCGTTGGGTTCGTCGGGTGCGAACATCGGTACGTACAGGGTGTCAGCTACCATGTCGTTGGGCTCGTCGTCGGTCGTGTTGTAGGGCCACGGCCGCATTTCCACGCAACCTGCCCATGCCACGTCGATGGCATCGAACAGCGTCCAGCGGGTCAGCCAGTCGACCTCGGTACCGGTCTCGTCCTGGCTGTAGCCCTTGATGCCCTTGTATCCGCCGCCAGTCTCCACAAAGCCACCCCAGCTGTCGCCGCGCTTCGAGCTTGCATCCCATGCGATGTTCTCATGGTGGATGGAAGACCAGCCGTTCATGTCCATCCAGGTCTCGCCCCGGTTGCCGGATCCGATGTTGACGGAGGCCGCGAATGGAACGACTGAAATCTTCACGGGGTCGGCCTTGGTGGACATGGCGCCTACGGAATGAAGCTGTGCGGCAAGTTGTTTTGCGGCCGTGGTTGCCTTTTCGAGCCGTGTTTCACTCGTGCCGCCTGTATAGGAGTCCATCGAACCCGAGTTGTCGATCACGATGGCAACTTCGATCGAACGGTTGCCGGCAGATATCTCCGAAACGATGTCCATGTCGAAGTGATAGATCTTCAGGATTGGCGCGAGATAGGTCGGATACCTGTAGTCGACGTTGACCCGCACACCCTTGACTATGTCTTCATCTGACTTGACGAGAGAAAGTGCCAGCGTTGTGTTGTCGGCGTTCATCCGGCCCTTGATGTTGGCGTAGAAGAATTTCCGCGCGTAATTCTGCAGCTCTGTCTGATCCCGTGTCTGGGAAAGCAACTTGCCTGAGGCGAGGGCAGAGGCGTCAGCGGCATACTGAAGGATTGCACGCTCGCGAAACACATTCGATGTTTCCACGGCGACCGCTGCCGATCCCGCAAGGAGCGGCAGGGTGAGGCCGAAGACCAGCGCAAAATTGCCGCCTTCTTCACTCAGGAAGCGTGAGACGAGGCTGCGAGCGGACATTTATTGTTTCCCGGGGAATCGAACCTCGGAAGTCTCACATGAGAAATTTAACACTACGCTAAGTTCGTGACCGCAAGTTTATCGATTATCCGAACAGGCGATGTTGAAGGTAGACTTTGCCTGCTCCCTCATGCGTGCCGGCTGAGCCATTCGATCAGCATTGCCGTGGCATCATCGCGATTGATCTCGTTTAGCGTCTCGTGGCGGGTTTCAGGGAGTACCAAGTCTTTCACGTCGGTGATGCCCGCCTTTCGCAGGCGAGTGGACAGGCGTGTCATGGCGGAGCCAAGGCTGGAACACGGGTCAGCGCCACCGCCAAGCAGGAACATGGGCAATTCGTTGCGGATCCTGGCCAGTTCGCCGTCATCGGCCCCATTCAACATCATGCCGGTGACATCGAGCCACAATCCGCTGCTGCAAGCAAAACCGCAGAGCGGATCGGCAACATATTTGTCCACCTCGGCCTCGTCGCGCGAAAGCCAGTCGAACGCAGTCCGGTTTGGCTTGAATTTCGCATTCCAGTCTTCGAAGGTCAGCTTTTCCGCGATCCGGCTTGGCGTGTCCGATCCCTTGAAGAAGCGTTCCGATTTGAGCAGGAAGCGGAAAATGCGCAGCATGGGACCTGCATCTACCCCCGAATTCCAAAGTGCCGCGCCGTCGAGCCTGTCGGAGTTCCTGATGCAGTAGCTGACGCCCAGGATCGAACCCATTGAATGCCCGAAATAGAAGAGCGGAAGGCCTGGCCACTTTTCGCGGGCATGCATGTTGACAGCCAGCATGTCATCCAGAACCTTTTGACCGCCATTCCTTGCAGAGAAGATGCCGAGAGGGGCATCGGGCGCCCGGGTTCGACCATGGCCACGATGATCGTTGGCAATGAAGTGAAAACCTGCGCGATTGAGATCGGCGGCAAGCCTTTCGTAGCGTGCGGCATGTTCTGCCATGCCGTGACCTGCCTGAACAATGCCCCTGGGTGCCGCTTCGGCTTCGCCCGAATAGACGTTCAGCGTTGCCCCTGTAGGACTCTCGAACGAGTAGTTGATGAATTCGGTGGCCAAACCCGTGCTCCCTGTGGTTTCATCAGTATCAGAGAAGCGCCAATGGCGGTTTCCTGCAATAGCGTTGCAGTTTATTCCACGAAACGGGAGGCAATGCGATTGCAGATTGACCTAGAGCAATTGAGCGGGGCGGCGTTTTGCCTAGCTTCTGAATAGTAAGATTGTTGTTCCTTGAGGAGGGGAAACATGCTTCGAAATCTCAATTGCGTACCGGTGAAGCGCATGGCGGCCCTGCTGGGAGCGATCGCGTTGACGGGATCGATGATTGGTGCGCCGAAGGCCGACACGTCCGAGGATCCGTTCAAGGAAATCCGCGGCAAATGGGGCGGCAGCGGGGTGATGTCGCTCTCGGAGGGGCGTAAGGAACGCCTTGCCTGCAGCGCCGAATACAGCGGATCAAGCTCTCTCCGGCTGGTCATCGACTGCTCAAGCAAGAACAACAAGATCAACCTTCAGGCAAAACTTTCTTCCAATGCCGGAAGGCTGGCAGGTACATGGAGCGAAAAGACCTACAACGTTCTGGGCGTTATTTCAGGCAAGATGACGGACAACAAGATCAGCTTCAACATTGCCGGAGGGGTGCTGGGACGGATGTCGGTTTCCTATACCAAGACCCGGCAACGCGTGAACATCAGCGTTCAGAACCTTCCGCTCAAGGATGTGAGTATCAACATGACCAGACGCTGAGCCTGTCATGAATGTGTCTGAATACCTGGTCCTGAGCGAAGCCGAAGGCGGTTTGGAGTTGCACGCCGCAGGCGGCTGGACGTCCGGCAATGCCGGCGCGCTGGAGAAGAAAATAGATCAGGTGCTCGCCCAGGCATCCGCGAAAGGCCGCAAGGTGCAGATAGACCTTTCGGGCGTTGTCGAGTTCGACACATTCGGTGCCTGGCTGCTGCAGCGTCTGCGTCGGGACCTCGCGGCCACCGGCGCCGATGTGGAACTCTCGGGCCTGGCGGAACGAAACCAGCCGCTGCTGGCCGAGATGGAGGAGGTCGATCCTCAAGGAGTTGCAAAGCCCCGGCGGCGCGACACGATGGATGTCATTGCCGAGGGTCTTACCGGGATTGCCCACGACATCTGGAGCTTTGTCACGCTGTTTGGAGCATTCATTGCAGGTCTCCTGCGGCTTATTGCGCGGCCGCGCGATTTTCGCTTCACGTCCACCGTTTTTCAGTTCGACCGGGTTGGTTTTCAGGCGCTGCCGATCGTCATTCTGGTCACCTTCATCATAGGTGCCATTCTCGCCCAGCAGGGCTTCTTTCACTTCCGCAATTTCGGTGCCGACCTCTATGTAATCAACATGGTCGGCTTTCTGGTGATGCGCGAACTCGGAGTCCTGCTCGTGGCAATCATGGTGGCCGGGCGCTCGGGCAGTTCCTACACAGCAGAACTCGGATCGATGAAGATGCAGGAGGAAATCGATGCCCTGCGCACCATGGGGTTCGATCCCATCGAAATCCTGATTGTGCCGCGCGTACTTGTGCTCATACTGGTGCTACCCGTGCTCACCTTCATTGGTTCGATGTCGGCTTTGCTTGGCGCCGGTATCGTGGCGGTATTCTATGCCGATCTGAGCCCGCAACTCTTCATCAGCCAGTTAAACGAGGCGATAACGGTTACCCATTTCGAAGTGGGCATGATCAAGGCGCCCTTCATTGGCGCGGTAATCGGCGTGATTGCCTGCGCCGAGGGTTTGAGGGTACGCGGAAGCGCCACCTCGCTCGGCACCCACACCACACGTGCCGTGGTCAAGTCGATCTTCATGGTGATCGTTTTCGACGGACTGTTCGCCATGTTCTTCACGGCAATCGGAATGTGAGCTGATGGAACACCAGGACAAGAAACCTGAGACAATTGCCGAAATCCGGGACCTGGTAACGGGCTTCGGTGACAAGATAGTTCTCGACGGCCTGTCGCTCGACATCAGGCGCAGCGAGACGCTGGGAATCGTCGGTGGTTCCGGCAGCGGCAAGTCGACGCTGTTGCGTACGATCATCGGGCTGCTGCCGAAGAAATCCGGCACGATCCGCCTTTTTGGTCAGGATATTGATGAACTTGGAGATGCCGGCCGGCGGTCCATTGAACGCCGCTGGGGAGTGATGTTCCAGCGCGGTGCGCTGTTTTCATCACTCACGGTGATGCAGAACCTCCAGTTCCAGATGCGTGAAGTCCTCGACGTTTCGCAGCGGCTGATGGACGAAATGGCGATTGCACGGTTGCAGATGGTGGGTCTTTCCGGCGACGATGCCTACAAGATGCCTTCGGAACTGTCCGGGGGCATGATCAAGCGCGCCGCCCTTGCGCGTGCGCTGGCGCTGGATCCCGAACTTGTCTTTCTTGACGAGCCGACGTCGGGACTGGACCCCATTTCGGCGGGGGAATTCGACCAGCTGATCGGCACGTTGCAGCGCACGCTCGGCGTGTCCGTCGTGATGGTGACCCACGACCTGCAAAGCCTCTACGCAATCACAGACCGTGTGGCAGTTATCTCCGGCGGCAAGGTCGTCGCCGATGGTCCGGTGGAAACCATGTCGCAGAGCGACGACCCGTGGGTGCAGTCATATTTCTTTGGCACGCGCGGCAGCGCCTTTGCCGATGAACCACGCCGAACGAAGAGGATGGAATAATGGAATTCAAGGCCAGATATGCGCTGACCGGTATCTTCACGCTTGCGGTGATTGCCAACATTTTCGCGTTTGTCTACTGGCTCAACAACTCGGCGGGTTTCGGTGAGCGGAGCGTATACCGAATAGAGTTTCCCGAACCCGTCTCGGGTCTTGCAAGTGGCTCCAACGTCTACTTCAACGGCATCAAGGTGGGCGAAGTGACGTCGCTTTCCTTTGATGAGAATGTGCCCTCCGGGCTTGTCGCGACGATTTCTGTCGATCCGGCCACTCCGGTGCGCAAGGACACGATTGCGGGCGTCAGTTTCCAGGGGCTGACCGGCGCCGCCAACGTTCTCCTGACGGGCGCCTCCAACACCGCGCCCTTGTTGGCGCAGGACGGTGAAGCCTCGCCGGTGCTTGTTGCCGATCCGGCCAACACGCGAAGCTGGACGGATGCGGCAGGCCGTGTGCTGGGCAAACTGGAAAAATGGTTTGGTTCCAACTCCGGCAAGTTCGATGCAATCCTGTCGGGACTGGAAAGGATGACCGGGGGCGGGGCCGCTGCACCCGGGCCGCTGGTTGATCTGCCGGTCGCCAGGTCCATCGAAATTCCCGACACAAATCCAGAATGGACACTTGCCGTTGCCGAACCGACAATCGAACTGGCGCTGAACACCGACAAGGTGCAGGAGCAGGTGACAGAGGGTGCGTGGTCCGCTCTGGGCGATGTTCGCTGGACCGACAATCTGCCCAACCTGTTCCAGACCAAGGCCTTGCAGGCTTTCGAGAATGCCGGGCTGGAGAAATCTGTTCTGAGACCGGCCGACATCCTGGACCCACAGTTCCGGCTGGTGCTCGACATTCGGGGGCTGTTCCTCAAGTCCTATGGCGAACCTGCGGCCCGCATCGACTTCATCGCCCGGATCATCGACCAAGACGGCGCCGTGGTTGCGTCTCGGCATTTCGAGGAGGACGTGCCCGTTGCGGCGACCGGCAGCGCGGAAGTGGTGCCGGTTCTGCGTGAATTGTTCTCGACCAGCATGACCCGGCTCGTGCTTTGGACAACGGGCGAAATCGAAACGGCTGCCGCCAACCAGTAAGGAGCCTTTCCTGCTATCCGGTGAAGCCGTCCCCCATTGCCCTTGCGCGGCAAATTGCATACATGTGCCGCGAGATTTCCATCCAGCTTTACGGGATACCAGCGCGCATGGCACGCCAGTTCATCTATCACATGTCCGGCCTTTCCAAGTCCTACGGGGCGAAGAAGGTTCTAGAGAACATTCATCTTTCCTTCTATCCCGATGCGAAGATCGGTATCCTGGGGCCGAACGGCGCGGGCAAGTCGACGGTCCTCAGGATCATGGCGGGGCTGGATACCGAGTTCACGGGCGAGGCATGGCTGGCCGAAGGTGCCACCTGCGGATACCTGCCCCAGGAACCCCAACTCGACGAATCCAAGACCGTCGTCGAGAACGTGATGGAAGGCGTGGCCGACAAGAAAGCCATTCTCGACCGCTACAATGAACTGATGATGAACTATTCCGACGAAACGGCGGAAGAGGGCGCCAAGCTGCAGGACGTGATCGACTCGCAGAACCTGTGGGACCTCGACAGCCAGGTGGAGCAGGCCATGGACGCGCTGCGCTGTCCGCCGGGCGACTGGAGCGTGGACAAGCTCTCGGGCGGTGAGCGCCGCCGCGTGGCGCTGTGCAAGCTGCTGCTTTCCCAGCCCGACCTGCTGCTGCTCGACGAACCGACCAACCACCTCGATGCCGAAACCATCGCATGGCTCGAAAAGCACCTGCGCGAATATCCGGGCGCCGTGCTGATGATCACCCACGACCGCTACTTCCTCGACAATGTGACCGGCTGGATTCTCGAACTCGACCGAGGTCGCGGCATTCCCTACGAGGGCAATTACACCGCCTATCTGGAAGCCAAGCGCAAGCGCATGGCGCAGGAGGGCCGCGAGGAAGCTGCCCGCCAGAAGGCAATCGCCCGCGAGAGCGAGTGGATTTCCTCCTCGCCGAAAGCCCGTCAGGCCAAGTCGAAGGCCCGTATCAAGGCCTATGACGAACTTGTCGCTGCTGCCAGCGACCGGCGGCCGGGCGATGCGCAGATCATAATTCCGGCAGGCGAACGGCTTGGCCAGAACGTGATCGATGCGGACAACATCTCCAAGGGCTATAGCGATCAACTGCTGATCGACGGGCTAACGTTCAAGCTGCCTCCGGGCGGCATCGTCGGCGTTATTGGGCCGAACGGTGCGGGCAAGACCACGCTCTTCCGCATGATCACCGGCCAGGAAAAGCCGGACAGCGGGTCGATCGAGATCGGCGATTCGGTGGAGCTTTCCTATGTCGACCAGAGCCGCGATGCGCTCGACGCGAACAAGACCGTCTGGGAGGAAATCTCCGGCGGGGCCGAGGTCATCAAGCTCGGGCCGCACGAGGTGAACAGCCGTGCCTACTGCTCCTCGTTCAACTTCAAGGGTGGCGATCAGCAGCAGAAGGTGGGTACGCTTTCGGGCGGCCAGCGCAACCGCGTGCACCTTGCCAAGCTCCTGAAGGAAGGCGGCAACGTGCTGCTCCTCGACGAACCGACCAACGACCTCGATACCGAGACGCTGGCGGCGCTTGAAGAGGCGCTGGAGAATTTCGCCGGCTGCGCCGTGGTCATCTCGCATGACCGCATGTTCCTCGACCGCCTTGCAACGCATATCCTTTCCTTTGAGGGCGACAGCCATGTGGAATGGTTCGAGGGCAACTTCGAGGATTACGAGGCGGACAAGATCCGCAGGCTCGGACCCGAAAGCGTGAACCCGAAACGTGTGACCTACAAGCGGCTGACGCGGTAGCTGGCCGTGGCGCTGCACCCGACTCTGTGTAGTCATCCTCGGGCTTGTTCCGAGGCAAGCGCAGCGCCACCGAAGGGCAACAGACAAGCGGAGACTTGGCGACGCGACGTCGAGTGCCGAATACCTAGTGCGAAGTTTCTTCTTTCTCTGGATCCTCGGCCCGGAGGCCGAGGATGACTAGGGCGTTTGAGGCAAGCTTCATCGTTCACTCGGTCCTTTGTATGTGCGTTGCTTTCGCAGCGCCGGTACGGCGTTTGGCGAAACGGCTGTTACCCAGTTCCACGAGACCGGATTTGCTGCCCTCCGCTGACGCGGGATTGTTTGCGCTCACGCGAGTTCCCCCGCATCAGGTACGGGGTCACCGCTGCACGGGCGCGGCGCATATTGAAGTCCCGGTCGTGCTACGCCCTCCGCGCCTTTTGGCGCCGGCGGTCTCTTCGGCCGCTAACCGTTGTCCATGCACTCGCAATCGTCCCACCGCTTAAGTCCGTCGATTGCGGCAGCCCGGTCGTATTGCCGGGCGGGCAGCTTCTTACGGTCCCGCTCCGGGCGCGGCCCCACGTTCAGGCCGCACCGGAAGCGCCGGTCTGCATCCATCAATCCATCGTCATAATCGACGTCCCGATTGACGCGGACGAGGGGAGTTTGAGTACACTTTTTAGAACGGGGATAAGTTTTGGTGACGAAGGGCGGTTCAGAGCACATGCTTGTCATTCATCAGACAAGTCCGATTGGGTGCTTTCGGCCGATGTTGTTGAACAAGCCCCCGGGGACGGGCGGCCTTGTCCTGAATCGTGGCCGGATCGGCTTGCAGGGAATAACGCCGTGAAGGCCGAGAATTGCGTTACTTGGCAGAGAACTGGCGACAAGAACTTCCTGATGAGTGCCAGCATCCGGATCACAAAGATGTAGGCATAGCTCTTTCGAAGCTGAAAGCTGACTCCATGCACCTGGACCGTGTCATTTTCACGACTTTTTTTGGGGAAGTTCAGGGGTTTCGGCCTGCTATATGATCGGTGGCAGCGTGCGAGCAATCCTCCTGAACAATTCGATGCGCGAACTACAATCCGTTTTCGAAAATATCGACTTTACCTGATTTTTCGCTGTATCCACTGCAGTTCCACGCTTCTCAGCGATTGTGGTTGAGGTATCGCCAATCACGATCAAGGCCAACACCTCCACCTCAGCGGCGCTCAAGCCGTATAATTCCGCAAATTTTGGGATATCAAATTCTGGCGGACGATCTGGGTCGATTAAGAATACAATTCCGCCATGCAAAGCGTGCCCCAATTCACCCGTACTGTCTCCGACTGGCGCCATATCCACGACAAAGCCGGGTCGGCCTGAAGGCCGCGTGATCTGAATCAACTTTTCCGAATCGTCGCCTTCGCCCCCGGCGGAACGGCAAACCGACTCAATCGCCGCGCGAAGTTCCTGTGCCTTGTCCGGATCGCGCGCCGAAAGCCGTCTGTATCTATCGAGCCCCAATCCATCGGCGGCATCAAATATTCGTTCGGCCTCCTGGTTCTTGACCAGCACCTCGGATGAAGGAAGTACTATAACCACGCCCAAAGCGAGACGATCCAACACCGAAAGCACGGCTTGATACCGCGCCTTTAACAAGCTGAATATTCTCATCAGTTCGATTGCTTTGGCCAAATGCGATTGCACCGCGCGAACGCTTTGCTCCGCCGCGTCTGGCACCGTCTTGAGTTCGCTATCAAAGCCGATGGTAATTGCATCAAACCAACTTGGGTTTTCATTTAACCGAAATGCAATTCGCCGATTCATGCCTAGATGTTCACGCAGCATAACGTAGTCCGCCCGTTTATCCTTTATTTCCAGCGGTACGTCGGATTCGGTGTCTTTGAAAATTCTCAGTCGGGGTTGCCGTGCAAGCTTGCTGAACTCCGGCTCCTCCAGCGCCGCCAATTCATTGAGGTAGTATTGGCCATCCGGAGTCGGGAGAAACTTCCGATAGGCAGCGCTGACGTGACTGACCTGATAAACGCCCCCACCTTGTTCGCGTAATAATAATCCAGAACTAACTGCTCCCTCTGTGTATTCAACGAGTTTATCTAAGGTAATTTGCCAGTTTTCGGGTGTAATGGTGCTATCGTATGCCTTTTCTATAACCTCCAAGATGGTCATATATCCTCCATCCTTAAAATATCCAATATTTAAAAATATTACACGAGATCATATTGCTCATCAAGTATGGGTGAATGGAGGTCGTCGAAGTTAAGGAGAGCGCTTCGCCGTAGTTTGTCCTGAGACCCGAATTCCCTCCAGTTTTCGAGGATCAGAGCGATCAAGCTGGCAAGGGCGGCTCCGATCCACTTGAGAAACGCCTTCATCCGCCCTGCTCCAACGCTTTGAGCACCTTCATCATCAGGCCGAACGGGCGCTTGGGCATGTCGGTCTGGTTGTAAGTCCCGACAAGGAAGACGTCGTGTTCGGGCGCGCGATAGGCAAAGGATGCACTCGCGACGGAATGGCCGATCAGTTCCGGCGAGCCCTGCCACAGTGTCATCCAGTTCGGCAGTTTGAAGCGCATCAGACCGCCGCCATATCGCAGCGGAAAGGTCATGCTTCTGAAATCTTTGAGTCGCGGCAGGTGATCGGGCGCGAATAATCGCCCGGACAGATGGGCGCGCAGGAACGTCATCAGATCACCCATGTCGGAGACGATGCCGCCATCCGGCCCCATGCTCGACAGGATCTTCGGGACATGCAGCTTTAGCGCCTTGTGGTGGACAGGAAGTGTGACGTCGCCTGTGTCGCGGTCTTCATCATCAAAGAGTGCCGTTTTTGAGAGGCCGAGTGGGTTGCAAATGCGTTCACGCAGCACTGCACCAAACGGCTGCCCGGTAACCGCCTCGATCACTGCGCCCAGGAGTTGGAAATCCGTGTCGGAATAATGCGCCCGGCCCGTGTCCGGTGCCGCAAACGGTCGCCGCGCCTTCGCCATCGCAAGCACCGTATCGAGATCATAGCCCCGGTCGCGATTGTTGATCAGGTCGTTGGCAATGCCGCCCTCGTAATAGTCGGCCAGCCCGGAGGTCTGGAACAAGAGCTGCCGGATCGTGAGTTCTGGACCATGGGCAACGCCCTTCGCGATGTGCAGGTCGGACAAATCGATGCCTGGCAAAACGCTTTGCGCGGTCTGGTCCAAATCGAGCGCGCGATCATCCACAAGCTGAAGGATCAGCGCGGCAGTGAACATCTTGGAGATGCTGGCGATCGGAAAGCGGATGCCGGGAAGCGCCGCCCCGGCGCTCCCTGCAAAATCAATCCGGCCGTCGCCAGACTGGACCCGGAGCAGAATGGCCTGCGCGCCGCTCTTGGCGCGTTCCTTCTCGACAAGGTTCTGCAGGACATCCCGATAGGTCATCGATTGTCACCACGGGAAACTATGAGCTCTATGCCCACCGCGATGAACCACGCAATCGCGCCAAGCCCGAAGACCGCACCGGCGGTCTCCCCCAATGCGGCCACAAGCGTCACAAGTCCCGCCACCCCGGTCAAGGCGCCCAGCGCGCCCGTGATCTTCGCGAGGTTTCGACCCACCATCCCCAGCACGCTGACGCTGGCGATCCAGGCGCCGCCTGCGATCTCGTTGCCGCCTCCAAGACCATGCTCGACCTCATGCAACATGCGCCAGAATGCGACAGCCTGATCGAAATCGGTTGCGGCGAGCTGAGCCGCGCGTTCGGTGGCGACATTGGCGATCATCCCGGCACCCAGAACGAGCGTGCACCAGATTGTCCCGAGCACAAGCGTCAGCCTTGCGGCGCTTGGCGCGCCTGGTTTCAGACGCACATGAAGCGCAGTGACAAGCACGGCCAATGCCAGCGCATTGACGATGTAAATCACGGTGTTGAACAGGATCAGAACGCCTGGCTGCGTCCGAATGAGGTCAACGACCGCGCCCGCGTCAATCGTGTTGGTGCCGAACCCCAGCGGCGCGAGCGTCGTGACAAGGACGATGAAACCGAAAATATAGGTCGCGGCGCAGACGAGACCCGCAATGCCACCCATGCGTTGGAACGTCATGGCCCGATCCTTTCCAATGATTGCTCGCTCGTCAACACATTCGGCGACGGATGTGCAGAAGCGTCGAGATGGTCAGCCAGACGGCGATGACCGGTCGGCGCTCCAACCATGTCCATGCCGAACGCTGTCAAAAAGAACTGTGCCGGTCCGGCAATCCTGCGCGGAGCGAGACGTGGCAACAGATGAAGCGCAGCGCGCCGAAGCGCGTCCGGCAAGCGCGTGATGCGCGCGGGTTTGCCCAGCGCCTCAAAGCAGAGTGCCGCAAGCTGATTGTGGGTGAATGCATCGGGTCCGCCGACATCGAGCCATGCGTCGCCGCGCTCAATTGCGCCATGAATGGCTTCGGCCAGGTCCGTGCCATCGATCGGGTTGATCCGCCGCTTTCCGTCCCCAAACAGCCAGACCCTGCCGCTTCGCGCCATAGCCATGAAATCTTCCATGTCCGAGAAGTATCCCGATGGGGCGATGACGGTGCTTCTGACATTGGCCGTTTGCAGTTTGCGCACAAACGCGTTCTTGGCCGCGACCAACGGCACGTCCGGCATCCGGTCCGCGTTCAGCACATGAACATAGCCGAACTGGCCGACGCCCGCGGCCAGCGCTTCCTCAAGCAAGTTCAGATTCGCTTTGTAATCGACTTCCCGATAGGTGAGGCCATCGGTCTGACGTGTGATGCCAAGCGCCGAGATGACAAGGTCGATCCCGCTCATCACGCTCTTAAGCGTCGCCGGTTTCGTCGCCTCTGCGGTGACAATGCAATCCGCGTTGAGCTTGGTGCTATGGCTTGCGGGGCGCGCAAGTGCAGTCACATGCCATCCGCGCTTTCGAAATTCTGCGCAAAGATGACGTCCGAGGTAGCCGGTCGCACCGGCAATCATGACCCGTTTCATGGCAGATATCCTTCGATCAGTTCGTTCTCGACACTGGCGATGAGCTCCAGTCTTTCCGATGTTGCCACACCGGGACGCGGTCGGCACACGCCCGTCGGACCGGACGTGTGCCGGGTTGACCGGGACAGTTCAGCGCGCAAAACCCGGCATTGCCATAGAGCGGCTTCTGCGAAATGTCAGAGATCCGCTCATCGGACTGTCTCCTAACCGGCCACGCGATGTCCCCGCCCGCGCATGCAGTTGATGACGATCGCCTTGCGCTTCTCGTTGACCTTGACCGTGCTGGCGAGTCCGCCCGCAACAGCACCTGCAACGGCACCGCCGACGGGGTCATCGTCTTCGGCTTCGCCCAAGGCGGCTCCGAGACCCGCGCCCAAGCCGGTGGCTGTGAGGCGCTCTTGATCGAACTGTTTCTGGTCGCGGGCGAGCGACTGACAAGCCGCAAGGTCCGATGCAAAGGCAGCTGATGGCGTCCCGTCAACGATGGGTTTGTAGTTTGCGCCGGTATTGGCACAGGCGGCGAGCAAGACGGGGGCGAGTGCGGCTAAGATTGTTGCGGGTTTCATGGGTGGTCCTTTCTGGAAGACAAAGAGGGATTGGCCGCGCGAGACGCGCGGTGCATGACAGTTGAAAGATGAGCTGCAGGGAGTTTGGCGTTTGCCCTGTTAACCCGGTCCATCCCGTGGAAGGGAGCTTGAACCACTGTTCATCCGGAACCGGTCGCGATAGTCGCCCGCCGAAATCCCGACATGGCGATGGAACGCGCGGCGCATCCGTTCGGCACTCTGGAAACCGGTCGTGAGCGCAATCGCGTCAATGGATCGATCCGAAGTTTCCAACGCGACCCGCGCTGCCTGCACGCGCGAGGTCTCCACATAGGCGGCGGGCGTCATCCCCGTCTGCTCCTTGAAGCGCCGCGCAAAGGTGCGTTCGGACATCATGGCCCGTGCAGCAAGGCCGGTTACGGTCAGCGGGTCGGCTGGATTGCCGCGAATGAACTCCAGGGCAGATTGGATTGCCGGGTCGTCGGCTTTCTGCGCGACCAGGTGCGCGCTGAACTGCGCCTGCCCGCCCGGTCGCATCATGTACATGACGCTGAACCGCGCGACCTGCAACGCCACCTCATGGCCGAAGTCCATTTCGACGAGCGCGAGCGCCAGATCCATGCCTGACGTCACCCCTGCGGAGGTCCAGACATGGCCGTCACGCGTGAAGATGGCGTCATGATCGACGATCACGTTCGGATATCTCTGCGCCATGATCGGACACCAGAACCAATGCGTGCTGGCCCGCCTGCCATCCAGAAATCCGATCTCGGCGAGGATCAGCGCACCGGTGCAAATCGACACAATACGTTTGGCGCGCGGTGCGACCCTGCGCACGAAGTCGAGAAGCTTGGGGTTCGTCAGTTGCGACGACGAGCCATGCCCGCCCGCGATCATCAGCGTGTCAATATCGTAGTCACGTTCGAGCACGGATTGGAATGATTTCTCTGCCGTGATCGTCAGGCCGGAACTGGCTTTGACGGGACCCGCCTCTTCGGCAACGATCGCGAGATCATAGGGTAATTCACCGCCTTCCACGAAGAATTGCGTCGTCGCCAGGATTTCGAGCGGGCCCACAACGTCCAGTTGATGCACGCCGGGATAGGCGACCATCAGCACCTTCGGGCTGGCTGTCGATGTCGGATTGTCGGTCGAATGTGTCATGTTCGGACAGTAGCTGAAATCCGCGCTGCCGGTTAGGACAAAGACCCCACCTTTTCTGCCAATGCTTTTAGGCCGTCCGATGATCGCGTGCGTTTGAATGTCGGCTTAGCCCGATCGCCACCAACAACCTTCCTGTCCGCTCCCGGCCCCTTTGCGGTCATTCGATTTACATCTGGCGAACGACCGCTTCCCTGAAGGTTTTTCGATGCGGGCCGCGGCGTGATTTCGCATTCATTGCACGGCGGCCCGCATCGAAAAACCTTCAGGTTTGCTGACGGTTGCACAAATGAACAAAATGTCTACGAGAAGAGGCAGCTGACTTTCTCTTGCTGTCTGGATAAGGCTGTAATTCGTTCGTGGGATTTTCTCTCACAATAACCGCCGGATCCGACCCCTCGCTATTGTTCCGAACGAAATCCAAGTCTTGGATGGCGGGTTGTTGGAGCTAGTGCTTATCAGGAGAAACTGATCTCAAGGTTAGTCGAGATCTGCGCCCATGCGAACCGACAGCCGCGATGCTATTCGCTTGACGTTCTCGATGATATGTTCCCGGTCCTTGTTCGTGACATCCTCGATCAGCAGGCTTACCGCCACTCCGGCAATGGGCAAGTGACGGGAATCGAGAACCGATGCTCCAAAACAGATGATGCCGTCGGCAACCTGTTGATTATCTATAGAATAACCACGCTTGCGTATTTCGGAAAGCTCTTCCAGCAACTGGCCCATGGATTGAACGCTGTGCACGGTTCGCGGTTCTGGAAGTCCTTCGGCATAGAGCCGCTTGACCTCGAAATCGCTCATGTAGCTAAGGAAGGATTTGCCGGTGGCAGTAAATGCAGCGGGCAGGCGCATGCCGGCGCGGAAATCCACGAGGGAATGGCTCACTGCGGAATTTCGGGCGGCAATGTAGATCACTTCGGCGCCTTCAAGCACGGTAAGCGTGATCGTGGCGCCTGGCATCTCGGTTTCTTTGTCCCAGATCGATGCGAATTCAGTTGCTACATCCGATTGCCGGGTAAATGCATTCGACCAGCGCATCAGATGCGGGCCAAGCTGATAGGTCTGGTCGGATCTGCGTATCAGCAGATTTAGTTCGGTCAGCGTTTGCACAAGGGTGTGTGCTGTACTTTTTGCAAGTCCGAGCTCGCGCGCAAGTTCCGACAAATTCGGATGATTGCGGTTGCGCGCCACGTAGTCGAGTATACGCGTTGCCCGTTCAACTGCCGGTACCAGTTTATTGGCTTGCTGGTCCATGGCTCCTCCCAAAATCCGATCCATTTCCCGATTGCGACTTGACAGCTGCAAACATCGTTGAATAGAGTTCCAATAACTGAATGTTGTTCAGTATTTTGAACACTAGACAGAAAACGAGATCGTTTTCAACCCGTTCGAACAGATTGAGCAGCAATTCTACGTAGCATCAATGCTTAAACGGGAGGAGAGCATGGCTATGAGTGTGAGGGACTGGGCCGCAAGGTTCAGTGAAGCCTCGGACCGTGATCCGACGATCGGCGCCATGGCGCGCTATTTCACCTGCACCTACTTGTGGGACATGGGCGTGGCCAAGGTCATCGTGCGCATGGTCGACGGAAGGGTACACGAGATCAACGTCGATCCAGGCCCGATGGACTCCTACGATTTCGCCTTGCGGGCAAGTCCCGAAACGTGGCGCGAATTCGCGCGAGCGGTACCGGCGCCGATGTATCACGGCATCTGGTCTGCAAGTTTCCGGCGTGATCTCAAGCTCGAAGGCAATCTGCTCGTCCTTATGCAGAACCTGCGCAATTTTACCGTCCAGTTCGAATTGCTGCGCAAGGTCGGCGTTCCGGTCTGATCCTTCCCCTATTCGAATCAGGTGCGCTTGCCAGCGCCCCTTTCCAGAAATCCCGCGGAGTTTCCAATGGCCAAGCATTCACCGGTGATCGGGCGTTACGTTACCATCGAAGTAGATGGCTGCGAGTATAAGGTCTTCTATCTTCGAAACGGTGATGGCATTCCACTGGTTTGCCAGCATACGGCCGGCTGTCACAATCACCAGTGGCGCGATCTGCTCGAAGATCCGGAAGTGACTGCCAATTATGATGTGATCGCCTACGATCTTGCACGTCACGGAAAGTCCGATCCGCCGCACAACAAGGAATGGTGGAAAGAGGAATACCGGCTGACCGCCGAGCACTACATGAATTTCATTGTGGCGTTCTGCGATGCGCTGGAACTGGAAAACCCGATCTTCATGGGTTCATCCTTCGGCGGCAACGTGGCGCTGCAGCTGGCCCTTCATTTTCCGGACCGGTTTCGAGCAGTGATACCGGTCGAAGCAGCAGAGCATGCACCGGGCTTTTTTCTCGACTGGTGGCGCCATCCACACGCCAACGCGGCCCAGGTCTGCGCTTCCGGAGTATGGGACCTGATGGCCCCGCAAAGCCCGGAAATGGACCGCTGGCTGACATGGCACTACTACACGCAGGGTTCGGAAGTCTTCCGTGGCGACCTCTTCTTCTATTCGATCGACCATGACCTCAGGGGAAAACTAGGCCAGATCGATACGAGGCGCTGTCCGGTTATCATGATGACTGGCACTTATGACTATTTGACGCCGCCCGAGGCAACCGAGAACACTGCACGCCAGATTCCCGGTGGCATTTACATCGAGATGGAGGATATCGGACATTTTCCGATGTCGGAAAACTACCCACTGTTTGCGGTCTATCTGAAGGAAGCGCTTCGCATCATAGAGGAGCGAACCTGAGGAAACGGATGGAATACGGCTGCACAAGACATAACGTCCGGGGAAATTCAGAATGAAGATCATTGAATTCGATGACAAGGGCCAACGCGTGGAAAGGGAGGCAAACATGCCGGATCTCTCCACCAGAACGAGCAGCTTGGCGCCGAGGCCGCACCCCAGATCTGATTCGGGCTCTTCCTCGTCGCGCAAGCGCGGCAACTCTTCCGGTATCGAACTCCACATGTTCCAGACCGGTACGCTGAGAACCAAGCTCAAATATATCAAGATGAACCAGGGTGAGGAGGATTTCGAGATCCCGGTTCCCTGGTTCCTGATCAAGCATCCGGCCGGCAATGTGGTGATTGACGGCGGCAACGCCATCGAGGCTGCAATCGACAAGCGTGGCCATTGGGGCGATGTGGTCGATGCATACGATCCGGTCATGAATGTTGCCGATAATTGTGCGGACCAATGCAGGTCAGTCGGTGTCGATCCGCAGTCAGTGCGGTATTTGCTTCAGTCACATCTCCATCTGGACCATACGGGCGCCATTGGTCACTTCCCGAAAGCGCAGATCATCTGCCAGCGCGCAGAATACGAATATGCGTTCAATCCACACTGGTTTTCGAAGGGCGCCTATATTCGCGCGGACTTTGACCGCCCGGGATTGAACTGGAAATTCCTGGGTGGTGAATACACCGACAATTACGACCTGTTCGGTGACGGCACGATTCGCATGATCTTCTCGCCCGGTCACGCTCCCGGCCACCAGTCTTTTCTCATCACGCTGCCGCGAACCGGACCCGTGCTTCTTACAATAGACGCCGCGTACACGATGGACCATTGGGAAAACAAGGCGCTTCCGGGCCTTGTTGTTTCCTCGGCGGATGCAGCCAATTCGGTCGAGAAACTTCGGCGCATTGCAAGCGATACCAATGCGATGGTCGTTACCGGCCATGATCCGGTCAACTGGGAGGTTTTCAGGAAATCACCCAATGATTTCTACGATTGATGCCGGCTGCCTGCGCTAACCGGCGCTAACCGAAGGGAGGAGACAGACAGCATGACATTGGGCAATTGCCCCGTTCGAAATTCCCGGGCGGATCCAATCCGCAAGGAAAGCTAGCAACAAGGAGGAGATCTCGATGAAATTATTGAAGAGCCTGGCATTGTCCGCGGGCATTATTGCCTTCGGTGCATTTGCCACCCACGCTGAAGGTGTGGATGAAATCAGCCCGGAGGTGGCACAGCGCCTCTACAATCCCGACATGCTTGACCCGATGCAGCCGGTGGGTGCGAGTCCGCTACGCACGTTCAAGGCAAAGAATCCGCCGCCGTGGAAAATCGGCTATGCGTCTTCCTATGCCGGCAACACCTGGCGCGCTAACGCTATGGATGCGCTACAGAACGAGATCATTCCCAAGTGGAAGGAGCTCGGCCTGATCAGCGAGGTTGTCGTCACGCAGTCGAATCTTAATGACTCGACTCAGATCCAGCAGATGCGCCAGCTTGTCGACCAGGGCGTGGACGCGATTTTCGTGTGCTGCTCAAACCCGACGGCGTTGAACCAGACGGTGCAGTATGCCTTCGACAAGGGCGTGCCAGTGTTTTCGATGACCGGCTATCTCACGGCAGATACCGCAGTAAACTCTTCGGTGAACTATCAGGTTGCCGGTTTTGAAATCGGCAAGCGCATGGCCGATGAACTTGGCGGTAAGGGCAATGTTCTTGTGGTCGAGGGTATCCCGGGCACCTCCGGTTCGGACAGCCAGGACCGTGGCGTCAAGGCTGGCCTCGCGACGGCGCCGGACATCAAAATTGTCGGCTCCATCGCCGGCATGTGGACGGACCAGGTTGCACAGGGCGAAGTCCAGAAATGGCTCGCCACGCACCCGGGCAAGCTTGATGCGATTGTTGTTCAATCCGCGGCTGAAATGGGCGTGCTTCGCGCAATTCAGCAATCCGGCCGTACCGGTGTGAAAGTGGCAATCGGCGGCGAGCTTGGCGCGCTTTGCACATGGCGTAAAAATCCTGACCTTATCACCGCAGCCGTGCAGACTTGGCCGCCGGCAGATGATGTGAACCTGATCTGGCGCATCATGATGCGTACGCTTCAGGGTCAGGGGCCGAAGGTACAGTCTGTCCTCGTGGATCCTGTCACTATCACCCACGAGGATGTGATGAAGCTCCTGCCGGAAGACTGCGACGAAAACGCGCAAAACTGGCTGAACGTTGGTCCGGACAAATGGGGTTCGGAAGAATTCCTGGATCAGTTCTTCGTCAATCCTGCCGATCCGACCAAGTACAAGCCCTGATAAGGCGCGCTGAAACAGGGACCGCCGTCGGACAGGCGGCGGTCTGCCACCCGATTACCGGACGAAACTACACCGATGCCAACCCAGACAGAAGTCAGATCACAAGCTGCGAATGGTCAGGAGACGATCACCGTACGCAATGTGAAAAAATACTTCGGACCGACGAGGGCGCTCGACGGAGTGAATTTCTCCGCGCGCGGTGGCGAAATCCATGCCATCGTTGGCGGGAATGGTTGCGGCAAGTCAACCATGGCCAAGGTGGTTTCCGGCATTCTTCCGATCGATTCCGGGTCCGTTTCCATCCTTGGTGAAACCCCGTCCACACCGGCTGAAAGCAAGGCTCTCGGTATTTCCACCGTCTACCAGGAAGTTCTGGTGGCCGATGAAAGTACCGTCGCAGACAACATTTTCATGGGCGCAGATGCTCTGTTCTCAAAGAGCCTCTCCCAAGATAGGAAGATCCGGCGTGCTGCCGAACTGATGTACGAGCTGGCTGGTGAACCGGTTGACCCTCACGCCATTGTCGGCACGTTGCCGCTTGGGCTGAAGCAATGGATCACGATTGCGCGTGCGCTTGTCAGCGAACCGAAAATCCTGATCCTCGATGAAAGCTCTGCCGCACTGGATTTCGACAGTACGGAGCGTCTGTTTGCGAAGATGCGCTCCATGCGCGATGCGGGCACGACTATTCTCATCGTTACCCACCGGATCGCGGAACTGATACGCATTTCCGACCGGGCTACGGTTTTGCGCGACGGCAGGGATGTCGGCGTTCTGGAGAAGGGCGAGATCACGGAAAAGAACCTGCTTGCACTCATGACAGGTGACGAGAATGCCGGGCATTCCCAAGGACATAAGGCACCGCAACCAGCTGATGGCAGAATTGCCATGAGCGGAGAGAAGGTTTCGGTTTGGCCAGGCGCGGAGCCGTTCGATTTCGAACTGCGGCGCGGCGAGATCATTGGGATCGCTGGTCTCGATGGTCAGGGACAGGATGCATTCGTTCGGGCCATAGCCGGAGTGGAGCCTGTCTTGAGCGGAATTGTCCGGGTTGCTGACCGGCATGGAGAATTCCATGTCATCCGGACGCTTTCTGACGCGGTAAAGAACCGGATTTCCTACGTGTCGGGGGACCGCAAGCGCGAAGGCATCTTTGCGTCGCTCTCGATTTTTGAGAACATGATGATGCCGCTCTACCGCGAAAAGAAACGCGGCGGGGTTCTCGGCCTGATCGACTGGGGAACGCTTGGTTCGGTGTTCAAGCGGGAATCCGAAAATCTGCTCATCAAATTCGGAATGCGCGAGGATCTGATCACGTCGCTGTCGGGTGGCAATCAGCAAAAAGTGCTGATCGGTCGCGGCTTTGCGATGCGGCCCGACATCATCGTCCTCAATGACCCGGCTCGCGGCATCGATGTTGGCGCGAAGAGTGAATTGTACAAGCATCTTCGCAATTTCGCCGAAGAGGGAAAGTGCGTCGTCTACATGTCCTCCGAATTGGAGGAGTTCATCGGATTTGCAACGAGGGTTATCGTTTTCCGGGACGGCAAGCCGTTTGATGCCTTTGATGGGCCGACGCTGGATCCGAAAAAAGTGCTGGAGGCAATGTTCGGTCAAACAGACCGCTCAGGCCTGCATTCGTCTTTCGGTCTTAGGCCGTCGCCCACCGGCGTTCCGGCAGCAAGCATTGTTGCTGGCAAATTGAATCATGAGGCGCAAGGGGATCTCACGCCGGCTGCGTCGGAACCCGAAATGCCCGTACGTCCGGTTCGGGAGCGGGCCGCGATTGCCACGCCTCGGGCCGTCAGATTGCCAACGCCTGCGAAACCGATACGTATTGTCGAATTTGAATCGGCTGGCGGCGAGGGGCGCGAGATAGGACAGGGAGGGAATGGCCGGTGACCGATCTCTCTGTTTCCATCCGCTTGGACGGCAAGGGCGAGAATATTGCCGACCTTTCCGCAGATACGGCGCGCGGCGGCAGGGCCAATCCGTTCCTTTTGGTGCCGATCACACTTTTCTTCCTGTTGCTCGGTCTTGCCGTATTGCGTTCTCCGAGCCTGATGTCATCCAACGGGATCGGCAGCGCAATCATCGTTGCGACACCGCTCATTCTGGCCACCTACGCATTGATGGCATCGGTGATTTCGGGACGCGGCACTGTAGACCTGTCGATCGGGCCGCTGATCGGTTTCATCAATGTCACGCTGGTACAGCTCTATTCAGCAGGGATTCTGCAAAATCCCATCGTCATTTTTGCCTATGCGATCTCTATTGGGGCGCTGTACCAGTTCATCTTTGCACTGATTGTCATCTATGTCCGGGTTCAGCCAATTATTGTTTCCCTCTCTGGGTATCTTGCGCTGTCCGGGATCAATCTCGTCATTCTTCCGCGTCCGGGCGGGATGGCTCCGGAGTTCATGGCAGACTGGGGTCTGGGAACCTCGATTTTCTCGCCGGTCTTCGTCATCCTGGTGCTGGCGACCATCGTCTGGCTTTTGTTCACCCGCACCGCTTTCTATACTCATCTACGGTTGATGGGTTCTGACGAGCGCGCAGCATACACATCTGGTGTTCCAATCTTCCTTGTGCGCATCGGCGCCCACATCATTTCAGGCGGATTTGCCGGGCTTGCGGCAATAACCTTCACGGCACTGATTTCTTCCGGTGATCCGTCGCAGGGCACCACCTACACGCTCATCGCCGTGACGGCGCTCGTTCTTGGTGGCGCATCGCTCGCCGGCGGGCGGGCAGGCGTATTCGGCTCTTTTCTTGGCGCCGTGAACCTGTATCTGATCACTTTCGTGCTGGCCACGTTCAATTTCGGCGCCGTCCAGAGCTTCGTTACCAATCTGGCCTATGGATCGATCCTTGTCATATCCCTACTGCTGACATTGATCATTCCTTTCATCCAGCGCCATATCCACAATTTCTCGCCACTGCTCTACTTCATCGTGCTTGGAGTGATTGCGCTCGGCGTGATCCTTCATGCCACAAATGACCGCGATCCGCGGGCCCGGAATTTGGAGCCGGCGGGAGATTCGGTTATCCAGCAGCTTCAGCCCATCGCGCCGGAGAAGCTCTATGTCGGTCCGCTGGAGGTCGCCAAACCGCGCGCTGTTGACGACGAATTGCGCCGTGAAGCCGAACCGATGATCCTATCCGCGCTGCTTCTGGTATTCGTCGCATTCTTCGTTCGAATGGCAGTTAGCCAGTCGGACCGTAAAACCATAGCGCCAGCCGTTGCGGTGATTGTTGCTGCGCTCGTGCTGCTGGTTGCCTATGCCATGCGTGAGGGCGGTTCCGGAGGCATGCCCGCGAATCCGGCCGCGCAAGGCGAGCAAACGGGAGGTAGTCGGTGACGGTGTCCTCCACATTACCAAAGCTTGGACTGCCCGCGACCATCGTCGGGCTGGCAGCCAGTATAATCCTGACCTCCATCGGCGTTGTTTTCGGCTTCGTTCAGGGTGCTTCGGTACAGATCATTATCCTGTCGGCAATCGCCACACTTGTGGCCTTTTTCTGGGGATGGCGCTTCGTACTCGGCCAGTTTGCCAGCTCTGGTGAGGAAGCCTTGCAGGAGGGTCAGATCAGCGAGGGAAGGCGGGTCTGGCTGCAGTTCCGTCCGGCTGTTTTCGGTCTTCTTCTGCTGCTGGCGCTTTTTCTGATCCTCTCGCTTACAATCGACAGTTTCTTCAACATCTGGAACATCGTTTCCTTCCTCATCATCCTGACGATCATCGTACTGACCCGTACGCTCGGGCGGCATTTCCAGGAGAACCGCTCTGCATTCATCGGCATCATGGTGTTGTGCGGCCTGTTCTCGATAGGCTCGATGAACATCGAGGGATTTGCCTCGGCCAACAACATCAAGTCCATGCTGCTCTTTGCGTCCTTCCTCGGCATTGCATCCGTCGGTCAGACTCTTGTTGCCCTGCTCGGAGGGCTCGATCTGTCGATCCCCTTCATCATCGGTGCGGCGAATGTCGGTCTTCTGTACCTGATAGGACTGGGGGTGCCGCCATGGTTGGCAGCCATCATCGTTCTCGCCATCGGCACGCTGCTTGGCGTTATCAACGGCCTGTTGAGTTATCGCCTCCAGGGCCAGGCGCTGATCGTCACGCTTGGCACCGGATTTGCGATTTCCGGCGGTGTTCAGATCATTACATCTATCGGCTCTGCCTATTCCGGCAACGTTTTTGGACAGGTCCCGCCATGGCTTTCCAACCTTGCGGCAATGAACGGAACGACTTTCGGCCTTCCGTTCCCGCCCGTTATCGCCATCTGGGCGCTTATCCTTGTCGTCCTGATCGCCGGCATGCGTCTGACCGTTTACGGCCGCTATCTTTATGCGTTGGGGGTAAACCGCACATCCGCCAAGCGCGTGATGATATCGGAACTCGCATATTGGATTGTGATGTACGCGATATCCGGTTTCTTCGCCGCTCTCACCGGCGGGCTGCTGCTCGGCTGGTCAGGTGGTGGTTTCATCGGCGTCGGAGACCAGTACCTCTTCCTGACGTTGGCTGCTGTGGTGGTTGGCGGGACCTCGCTTCTCGGCGGACAGGGCGGCTATGGTTTCACCGTGATCGGTGTCCTCGTTCTCCAGGTGCTGTCGTCGTTCCTGATCGGCATCGGTCTCGATTTCGAATGGCAGCAATTCATCTTCGGTCTGCTGATCCTGCCGATGGTGGCGCTCTATGCACGCTCCCCGCACATCAGGACGCAAATCTAGAAAGGCATGAAATGAACATGATCGTGTATCGCAAAGGGAGTGCATAGAGATGGCAGTGTTCGAAACGGCAGACCTGACGGCTGCCAGCTATTCGACAGCGACATTCGGCCTGGTTGCCACCAGTGTGCTTCTGTTGCTCGGGACCGGATGGGTCAGTCGGAGCTGGAAGTTGCCGGTTGCACTGTGTGCGCTTGCCGCGCTTGTCGGTGTCGGCGCAATGTTCGAGGCAAGGGAGGCTTGGGCGCAGGGCAAGGTGGTTCCGGTGGTCTACCATTATGTCGGCTGGGCGATATCAATGCCAATGCAGGTGCTGGCTCTTTACTTCATGGCGCTGCGCAGAGGGAAACTCGGCATAGGCCTGTTCTGGCGCTTGGTGATCGTTTCGACGCTGATGGTATTTGTACGGTATCTCGGTGAAGCTGGCTTCATGCATGCAACACTGGCTTTCCTAATCGGGCTCGTCTTCTGGCTCTACATTCTGGGCGAACTCTTCTTCGGAAAGATGGATGAGGTTATCCGCAACACCTCAAACGAACATGTGCGGCGCGGTTATTTCTGGCTCCGGCTTATCGTGACGGTCGGTTGGGCGATCTATCCGCTGGGCAATTTCATCACGTCTTTTGCCGGCTATGTCGATGATGGCGCGCTGTCGGTTGCCTACAACACGGCTGATTTTTTGAACCGGATGGCGTTCGGCTTGGCCGTGCTGGCCTCTGCCATGCTCGAAAGCGGGGAGGCGCGAAATGCACGGGATTGATAACCTGAACGGCCACCGGAAACTCGCGTACAATTTTGAAGGGACAATTCAATGAAGGGTGCAGATTTTATTGCAATCATCATTCTGGCGGCGATCGTCATCGCGGTCTGCGCCTACCTCTTGCACTGGCTATACCGCCGGTCGACAAAGGACATCTCGTTTGTGAGAACCGGCTTCGGCGGCGAAAAGGTTGTCATGGGCGGTGGCGCATTCGTTCTGCCCATTCTCCACGACATCACCGAAGTGAACATGAACACGCTTCGGCTGGAGATTGTCAGGGCAAGGGAGAAATCCCTCATCACCAAGGACCGCATGCGCGTGGAACTGACTGTTGAGTTTTACGTCCGCGTCCAGCCGGAAGTAGATGCAGTGGCAACGGCAGCCCGCTCGCTCGGCAACCGCACGATGCATGCAGAGGAACTCAAGGATCTCATCCAGGGCCGTTTCGTGGATGCCATGGGTGGTGCCGCAGCGAAAATGACGCTGGAGCAGATCCACGAGCACCGGCAGGACTTCGTCAAGGAAGTCCGCAAGGAAGTTGCGGAAAGCCTGGCGCTTGACGGTTTGGAGCTGGAATCCGTGTCCCTGACTTCGCTCGACCAGACAGATATTTCGCTTTTCGATCCTTCCAACACTTTCGATGCTGAAGGTTTGACGATCCTTACAGAGCAAATCGAAAGTCGCAAGAAGAAGCGCAATGACATCGAAAAAGATACGATGATCGCAATGCGCGCGAAAAACCTGGAGGCAGAGAAACGCTCCCTCGAAATCCAACGAGATACCGAATATGCGCGTCTCGCACATGAGGCAGAAGTTTCTATCCAGCGTGCACAGCGCAAGGCTGAAATTTCCAATGAAAATGCCGCACGCGAACGCGAGATCGAGGAAATCAAGCTGAAGGAACGCGAGGCTGTTGAGCGTGCCAGGATCGAGATGGAGAAGGAAGTCGAGCGGATCGAAATCAAGCGCAAGGAGGCTCTACAGATTGAGGAGCAGGAACGCGAGATAGCTGTCTCGAAGAAGTCCAAGGAGCGTTCCGAGGCTCAGGCACTGGCAGAATTGGCGCGTGCCAAGATGATCGAGTCACAGGAAAAGGTGCAGACCATCCGCGATCTTGAAATTGCCAATCGCCAGAAGGCGGTCCAATTGCTGGAAGCCCAGAAGATTGCGGAAGCGGAAGCTGCGCGCGACAGAATCCTGGCTGAAGCGGAAAAAGCAGCTGCCAAGGATCGCGCGGACGCAGACAAGATCGCTGTTGCTGCGCTCGCGGAGCGCTACAAGGTGGATGCCGAAGGCAAACGCAAGCTGAACGAGGCGGAAAACCTGCGTTCGGATGCAAGCCGCCGCAGCGCGCTTCACAGGTCGCTTGTCGAGAATCTGCCGTCCATCATACGCGAAAGCGTCAAGCCGATGGAGAGGATCGAGGGTATCAAGATCCTTCACGTCGATGGTATGCCCGGTTTCTCGGGCGCGAGCGGAACGGGAGGCACCGGAGGCGGCGGGGCGGATGGCGACGGGCCGAAGGACGGAAATCTGGCAGATCAGGTGGTTTCTTCCGCGCTTCGCTATCGTTCGCAGGCCCCGTTCGTGGATCAGTTGCTCAACGAAATAGGTCTTAGCGCCGACAACGTTCACCGGACCCACACGCTGCAGGATCTTTCCAAGATCGTTTACACGGAACCTTCCGCACCGGAGGCGAAATCCTCCAAAACATCCGGAACCAAGGCGCCAACCAAGCCAAAGGCGAAATAAAACAGAAACTGGAAATGTGGAATGTGCGGCAGCAAACCGTTGCTGCCGCGCTGGAACCGGAGCCGCTGAATGTCAAAGTCAGCAAAGGTAGAACGTGATCTCCTTGTCTTCTCGATCTGGGCGGTGCTCGGCTTCGGGGGGCTTGCCCTGTTGCTTGAGGGTTTCTCTCGTGATTCCTATGCAGTGTCCGCTGCGGGAATTGTGGCGGTCGTGGTCGGTTTCATCGCGCATTTCGTGGTCAACGCGATCTTCGACACTGGCTTCAAGGCAGGCGAGGCAGCGCTCGGTATTGGAGTGTTCGGCATAATCGTTCTGGTATTCATTGTCGGCTGGGCAACCGGCGGGCTCTCCCGCAATGACTATTGGTCCGGTTTGACCCTTTTTGCCGTACTGGCAATCGGCCTGCCAGTTTATCTGTCGACCCGGTACGGATTGCGTGGTGCGTTCTCGCATTTCCACGTGCGGCACGCGGACAGCAGGAAATCCGACCAATGACCGGCATTGCACAGACGGTCTGGCTTCCGCTTTTCGCCCTGTTTTACGTAATGGTGATGCTCTACTGGGCGCGGCGGGCAACGCTGGAAAGCGTAGGAGACAGCGGTTTCTTCTCGGCAGGGCACAGTCTGCCGCCGTGGATCAGCGCAATCGTCATCGCTGGCGCTAGCCTGACTGGATGGTTCGTGCTTGGTGGAACGCAGGCGATATCGGAGTCCGGGTTTTCCCTCCCGACCCTGCTGGTGGCGGGGATCCTTCTTGCCTTGCCGGGAGTACTGTTCTTCAAACGCTTCTGGTTCGTGGCCGAGAGGCTGCGCGTTTCATCGCAAGCAGATGTTTTCCGGGTCTATTTCGGCAGTTCGTTTCTCATCAGCATTTCGGTTGCGGTTGCGATCCTTTTTGCCGTGGGATTTTCCAGCCTCCAGGTTCGGGTGCTTTCGCAGCTTGCCGAAACAATGACCGGTGGCGTAATTTCGCAATTGGCTGCCAGCGTACTGTTCGGCTTTGTCATCTTCGCGGGGGCAGGGATCGGTGGCATGCGCTCGATCGGTTACTTCGGTTTTGTTCAAACGGTTCTGGTCTTTTCTGCCATTGCAGCACTGGCAGTGTTTGCACTGGTCTTCACCGGCGGTTTTGAGGCGCTAAATGTCCGTTTGCATGAAGTGGCCATGGCGCCGGGGGCTTCCACTCGCTTCAATGTCGAAAAGGTCATCGAATTCACATCTGGCCTTGGCAGGGGTGGAGAGTTAGGCTCCTCCCATACATCGCTTGCAAATCTCAGCCTCGCATTTGCGATTATGGGGTTTCAGGCAAGCCCGCTTGTATTCAAGCTCGTATTGTCGACGCGCAGCCCGAAAGGAATAGCGGCTGGGCAGACTTGGGTGATTGCCGGTTTTCTGGGTGGGCTTATAGTATTTGCGATAGCGCTCACGGGCGCGGCCGGGATGGTGGACCGCAACCTTGCAATAGGCCCGCTGTTTGAGCGCCTTCATGAAAGTTCGCCATGGTTTGCTGCGTGGATTTTCATCGGAATTGCCGCGGGCGTTCAATTACTTGCGGGTCTTTCAATATTCACCGCCGCTGAAGGACTTGTTCGCCATATCTACAAACCGTATTTCCGTTCGAACCTGACGAAGCACGGAACGGTCACACTTACCCGCATCGCAATTGCCGTGTTGGCCGCGCTCGCAATGGTGATGGAAAACATTGCCCCGGTCACATTGTCTGCGCTTGGATCACTTGCATTGCCGATCGCATTTCAGCTTTGGACGCCAATGCTCGGAGTGGCTTGGCTTGGTTGGATTACCCGGCAAGCCGCAGTTACCGGCGTAGGCTTCGGAGTTGCAGGTGTCATCCTGACTGAACCCCTCGGCTATCATGTTCTTTCCTTCTTCGGGCTTGAATTGCCATGGGGGCGCTGGCCATGGACAATACACTCTGCGTTGTGGGGCATGGCCGCAAATCTGGCCGCAGTACTCATTATTTCTGCGATAACCGACCGCGGGGTGAAAACCCCCGAGGCAAGCGAGATACGCAAGATTTTTTCAGACAGCCTGGCTGCCGGACCGCAGGTCCGGGCGCTGCGATCGACCGCATGGTCTATCGCGATTGCATGGTTCTTCCTTGCGGTAGGTCCGGGCCTCATTTTCGGCAATCATGCATTTGTTGAACAAGGCGCGGAAAAGACAGTCTGGCTTCTCGGGATGCCTTCGCTGTGGGCTTGGTCGCTTGCGGCCTGGGTCAGCGGGTTGGGGGTCGTGTGGTTCCTTGCCTACAAGATGGAGATGGCATCTACCGGCAGTTTCGAAATTCCGCCCTATGAACCGCCGCTCCGGTTGAAGCGTGACCAGTCCGCTGCCGAGAGGGAAAGGTTGCGTATTCTCGTCATTACCGGCGCGATCATCTTTGTTCTCGCGGTACTAACCGCATTCAGTTTCGGGCGCTGAAGTACCAGCCCAATGTGGAGGAAATCATGAACCCGTTCACGTTCAATACATCGAAGTCGATCCGCTTCGGTTCGGGCATCGTCAATCAACTCGGCGAAATCGTAGCCGGCGAGATTGGAGGCCGTGTCATGCTTGTAACCGATCCGGGCATGGTGGCAACCGGTCTGGTCGAACGGGCGCTTGATGCGCTCCACAATGCCGGGGTCACTGTCGAGCTTTTCAGCGATGTGGAAGCCGACCCGCCGGAACATGTCATTCTTGCCGCTGCCGCGAAAGCGAGGGAGGCCGCAGTCGATGGTGTGGTCGGGTTCGGTGGAGGTTCGTCCCTTGATGTCGCCAAACTGGTTGCGCTTCTTGCGCCCGGCAAGGAGGCGCTGGCGGAGGTTTACGGTGTCGGAAACGCCAAGGGTCCCAGGCTCCCGCTCATTCTGGTGCCGACCACGGCAGGTACCGGCTCGGAAGTGACGCCGATCTCCATCGTCACCACAGGGACAAACGAGAAGATGGGCGTGGTTTCGCCCGTGATCCTGCCCGACATTGCACTCCTTGATCCTGAACTGACATACGGCCTGCCGCCGCACATCACTGCTGCCACCGGCATCGATGCCATGGTGCATGCGATCGAGGCCTATGCTTCGGCCAGTCCGAACAACAATCCGGTGTCGCGCATGCTGGCGCTGCAGGCGCTGCAATTGATGGGCAGTTCCGTGCTCCGTGCCGTTCGCGATGGAGGAGACAGGGAGGCGCGTGGCAACATGCTGCTGGGTTCCATGCTTGCCGGGCAGGCCTTTGCAAACTCTCCGGTGGCGGCCGTCCATGCGCTCGCCTATCCGCTCGGCGGTCACTTCCACATTCCGCATGGGCTTTCCAATGCGCTGGTACTGCCCCATGTACTGCGCTTCAACATCGTGACGACGCCACAGCCCTACGCAGAACTTGCGCCGCATGCCTTCCCGGAACTGGCGGAACTTGAGGGCCAGGCGAGAGCTGCAGCGTTTTGCGACCGGCTGGCCAGGCTTTCGGCAGAATGCGGATTGCAGCCGAACCTGCGCGCCATGAACATTTCAGAGGAGATGCTCCCCAGGCTGGCTTCGGACGCAATGAACCAGACGAGACTTCTCGTGAACAATCCAAGACCGGTGACGGAAAAAGATGCACTGGCAATCTATCGTGCGGCTTACTGAGGGCTGCGGAAAGGAAACAAGATGCCGCTATCACTGTCCGACAAGACGCTACTGGAAACCCGTGCCTTTCTTGCAGGCGAGTGGGTGGAAACGGGGAAGACTTTCGCCGTGAACAATCCGGCAACCGGCGAAAAGATTGCCGACGTTACCGACCTGACGCCGGAGGATACCGCGAAGGCGATCGACGCTGCCTACGAGGCGCAAAAGGAGTGGCGGTCGAAGACTGCCAAGGAGCGTTGCGCGATCCTGCTCAAGTGGAACGACCTGATGCTCGCAAACCAGGATGATCTGGCGAAGATCCTCACGGCCGAAATGGGCAAGCCGCTTGCAGAGGCAAAGGGCGAGATCGCCTATGGCGCATCCTTCATTCAGTGGTTTGCCGAGGAGGCGCGCAGGGTCTATGGCGACGTCATTCCAGGCCACCAGCAGGACAAGCGCATCGTTGTCATCAAGCAGCCGATCGGGGTTGTCGGTTCGATCACGCCCTGGAATTTTCCCAATGCGATGATCGCCCGCAAGGTCGGCCCGGCTCTCGCGTCCGGTTGCACTTTCGTTGGCCGCCCGGCCGAGAAGACGCCGCTTTCAGCGCTTGCAATGGCTGTGCTTGCCGAGCGCGCGGGCGTTCCCAAGGGGGTGCTGTCGATCATCACGAGTTCGGATTCCAAGGGCGTCGGCCTTGAACTTTGCACCAATCCCAAGGTGCGCAAGCTTACGTTTACCGGCTCGACAGAGGTTGGCCGCATCCTGATGAAACAATGCGCACACGACATCAAGAAACTGTCGCTCGAACTGGGCGGCAATGCGCCCTTCCTGGTGTTCAACGATGCGGATCTCGATGCAGCGGTCGAGGGTGCGATGATCGCCAAGTATCGCAACTCAGGCCAGACCTGCGTATGCGCCAACCGCATCTATGCCCAGAGCGGGATTGCCGAGGCCTTTGCGGACAAGCTCGCTGCAGCCACGGAAAAGCTGAAGGTCGGCAATGGCATGGAGGAGGGTGTCAACATCGGCCCGCTGATCGACGAGGCGGGGCTCGAAAAGGTCGAGGCCCATGTCTCGGACGCACTGGAGAAGGGCGCCAAGCTGGTCACGGGTGGCAAGCGCTCGGAACTGGGCGGCACGTTCTACCAGCCGACGGTACTGATGGATGTCGGCAAGGGCATGAAGGTGCTTTCGGAAGAGACCTTCGGACCGGTTGCGCCGATCATTCCGTTCGACACCGTCGATGAGGGCATTGCGCTTGCCAACGATACCGAGTTCGGTCTTGCAGCCTATTTCTATGCCCGGGATATCTCCACGGTCTGGAAGGTGGCTGAGGAAATCGAGAGCGGCATGGTTGGCATCAACACCGGCCTGGTCTCCACTGCGGAGGCCCCGTTCGGAGGCATCAAGTCTTCAGGCCTGGGGCGCGAGGGCTCCAAGTACGGAATGGATGAATTCCTTGAGATCAAGTATCTCTGCTTTTCGGTCTGAAGAGGGACACATGGGATCGCGGCAAAGAGCTGGCTGATCATCCTCGTCTGACAATGGCGACGGACGTCGAGGTCTATTTCTGCGATCCGCTCTCTTTGCCAGTTCGCAAATTTTGGGCTGTGGTCGGTTTGGCCGCCCTGCCGCCATTGCCTCACACTCGCATCGCGAGCGTGCGCCTGAATTCGGTCAACAACTGGCTCACTGGTTCATCCAGGTGTTGAAGGTGGAACACGGCGAGCCTCCTTTCTCCGGCTCCTCTCAAAGCCCTTGAAATACCATGTCAATCGCATGGGTGATTTCGTCGAAACGGGTTGGGAGGTTTGCGACCGGCTTTTCGAGGATGCGGGAAGGAACGGCAGACATGCTTTGCGTCACCAGCATGTGCTCAACGCTTTCGATTTCAAATGCCGGGTTTAACCTGCTGGCCGAACGTAGCGGTGCAGAAGCCGGGACAAGCGGTGCTACGACGTGCGATGCGATCCCTTCCAGCAAATCCGATTGCAGGTCCAGCAGATAGCCCTGCCCGGAAGGGTTCGGGTAGACATCGCACTTCGCCGTCAAAACATCCGGTATTTTTCAAGCGGCAGTCCGTTTTCGGCAATCCAGAGATTGTAGTCTTCCAATGCTCCGGCGTTTTCACACTTCCATGCTTCCGCCTTGGCAGTGGCCGCCGCCCTGCGCAAGCCTGCTTCGGCAGCGCTGGAGAGATTGACTTTCAGCGCGCGGACTTCTGTCAGCAGTTCCTGATCGATGGACAGGTTGGTGGGCTTCTTGGCACTGACTTGTGGCATGTTGGGAACCTCTTATGCGCATTCCATATGCACATGATAATGTTGCTCGACGGGGGTATAAAGCAACATCACACACTCAATGCCAGAACCCGGCTGATCTCGGTCAGCGAGCGGCCAGTCTGGTTCTTCAAGGTGAAGGCGGAATGCAGGCGCGCATCCTGTTGCTGGTGCCTTTCACCCCCTGGAACACCATGTCTATCGCATTGGTGCTGCCGCCAGCCGATATCCCTAGAATGCCAGTGCCAGTCCGTCGGAGCGGGGGTCGTTCGCGCCTTCGATCAATCCGTCTGCGTGGCCGGCGATAGCGCCGGCGTGGCCCATGATGTCGTTGACCGGGGCGACCAGTTCGACCTCGTGGCCCGCATCGCGAAGCTGTTGAACCAGTTCGGGATCGAGACCGCGCTCGATCTTGAGCGTCGTCGTGTCGTCGCCCCAGGTTCGTCCGAGCAACCATCTGGGGGCGCTGATGCAGTCCTGCAAGTCGCGCCCAAAGGCGGCATAGCGGGTGAAAAGAGCTGCCTGCGTCTGCGGCTGGCCTTCCCCGCCCATGGTGCCGTAGACTAGGGTGCGTCCGTCGTTCAGTTCAGCCAGAGCCGGATTGAGCGTGTGGAACGGCTTCTTGCCGGGCGCAAGGCAGTTCGGGCCTTCCTGCATGGAAAAGCCTGCGCCGCGGTTCTGGAAGAACACGCCGGTTTCGGGGCAGGTGAGGCCGGAGCCGAATTCCCAGTAGACGCTCTGGATGAAGCTGACCATCGTGCCGTCGCGGTCACAGGCGCCCATCCAGATGGTATCGCCATCCCTTGCGACGTGTGGCCAGGACAGCGCGCGCTTCATGTCGATGGCTTCGGCCAACGCCGTTATGTGCGAATCTGCCAGCAATTCCTGCGGATCGATCCGCATCGACGAACGGTCGCCCAGCTCCCGGTTGCGGACGATGAAGGCCTGCTTGGTGGCCTCGATGATGCCGTGCAGATGGTCGAAACCGTCGGCTGACTTGACCCCAAGCCGGTCGAAGATGGCGAGGATCATCAGCGAGGATATCCCCTGTGTGGGCGGGTTGGTGTTGTAGAGCGTGCCCAGCGAGGTTTTCACCTTGAGCGGCTGGGTCACGACGCAGCGATAGGCTTCGAGATCCTCGCGCCTCAGCGGGCTGTCCTGCTCACGCCAGAACCGGTCATGGGCCTGAGCGATGTCTCCAAGGTAATAACTTTCCAACCCTTCACGGGCGAGGCTTTCAAGCGTGTCCGCCAGCGCGGTCTGCCTCAGTTTGGATCCCGTGGTCAGGGGTGCGTTGTCCCTGAGATAGATGCCGGCAAAGCCTGGAACATTGCGCAATCCGTCGAGCTTCTGGTCGGTACAGTCGAACTGGTTTTGGGTGACCGCGATGCCATTGCGGGCATGGCCGATCGCATCTGCCAGCAGATCGGAAAGGGAAAGGCGCCTGCCGTCGCCAGCCATCTCCAGCGCCTTTTGCCAGCCGCCAATGGTGCCCGGGACGGTCAGGGCCGCATGGGCGCCGCGTGTGGGGATTGCGCCTTCATGCCCGCGCTCGCGGTACCAGTCGCGCGTTGCCAGTTTCGCGGCCTGTCCGCAGGCCTCGATAGCGATCGGCGCCTCGCCCGGCTTGCGGATGATCCAGAAACCGTCGCCGCCAATACTGTTCATGTGCGGGTAGACGACCGCTATGGTTGCCGCAGCGGCGATCATCGCCTCAATGGCGTTGCCGCCGGCCGCCAGAACATCGACGCCTGACTTGGCCGCCAACCTGTGGGGAGCGGTAACGCATCCGGAGTATCCCATTGCCGTCTTCATGTTCGAACCTTTCTGTTCATGCTTCCTCCTCCCTTTCTTGCCGGATTGCGGCAGAAGCGATCACACACTCATCGCCAGCATGCGGCTGATTTCGGTCAGCGAGCGGCCGGACTGTTCCATCCAGGTAATGAAGGCCGATTGCACATCTGCCAGCGCCTTTTTCGAGGTGGGGTTCTTGTCCACCACGCCTTCGGCAATGAGGCGGGCCACCACGTCGCGGGAAAGCACGAAACTGTCGACGCCCATGGCACGCAGGAAGTATTGGCCGGAGTTGCCGCCAAGGCGCGAGCCGCGCTTCTTCATCAGGTCGAGAAGCCCGATATAGTCCGTTGCGGGCCAGTTGGCGAAGGCCTCTGCCGCGCTGCCGTGTTCGCCGGCGAGGCCTGAAAGAAACACCGCATTCTCCTGGACCGAGCGTATCTTGGTGCCGTGGCGCACGATGCGCCTGTCTGAGACAAGGCGGGCGAAATCGTCGTCGTTGAGCATGGCGCAGCGGCCAACGGCGAAACCCTCGAAGGCCTCCTCGAAACCGGGCCACATGTTCTCGACAACCTTCCAGTTGAAACCGGCCTGGAAGATGCTGCGGGTCATGGCTGCCAGCCAGCGGTCGTCGGGTATGGCGGCAAGTTCGGTTGCGGATTTCGGTGTTGCGAGCAGGGCTTCGAGCGCCTCCGGCCCGCCTTTGCGGTTTGCCGCGATCTCGTAAATCTCGTCAAAGCTTCGCATTGGTTCGCCTCCCCCGATTCGCCTCTCGCAACCAAACACTCCAGACTGTGTCAGTTTCAGCTGTACACGGATAGTCTCAGCAAACGACCGAATTTTCCTACGCATTCAGGTTTCTCTGATTTCATCAAGACCTGAATTGCTCTATGGCGATAGGAAACCAGTGCTCGCACCTTGGCAAGTGTGCAATGAACGCAACTGCCACCTGTTTCCATACCTCCATTTCCTGCGGTGACGAAATGAACGATCCCGACCACGACATGTCCGGCACTGTCGACAATGAAGAACTTGCCGAGGCCTACAATCACGCCCTTGCGCTTGAAAAGGCGGGCAGGCGCGACGAGGCGGTTGCGGCGTGGCACAAGGTGCTGCAAATCGATCCGGCAGACCATGGCGGGGCGGCGATACGACTGGCGGCACTTGGCGCTGCTCCCCCGCCCAAGCGCATGCCGGATGCCTATGTGGAAACCCTGTTCGACCAGCATGCCATGGCCTTTGACGACATTCTCGTCGACCAGCTTGGCTATGCTGTGCCACTGATGCTGGCCGCCGCCTTGCGCGAGCAAGCACCGGGTCCGCACGAGCGCGGGCTTGATCTGGGCTGCGGTACGGGCCTTACGGGCGCAGCACTCGACGGCATGGTCAAGACCATGATCGGCCTCGACATTTCGGAAGAAATGGTGGCGCTGGCGGAAGAGCGGGATTGCTATGACGGCCTCTACGTTGCCGAGGCCGAGGATTTTCTCGAAAGCATCGGGGACGAGGAAGCGCCTTTTGACCTGATCGTTGCGACCGATGTTCTGCCCTATATCGGCGATGTGTCGCGCCTGTTCGCGGGCATGGCCGCAAAGGCAGCGAACCGTGCGGTGATCGGCTTCTCGACCGAGAGTTTCGAGGCAGGCGCTGGTCAGGGTGAGTTGGGGGAGGGCGGCTATCGCGTTTTGCCCAGCCACCGCTATGCGCATACTGCCGCCTATGTGGAAGAAGAACTGTGTGCCGCCGGTTTCGAGCCTATCCACCGGGAAGAGATTATCGTGCGCATGGAAAAGAACGAACCTGCTCGCGGGCACCTGTTCCTGGCGCGCAAGGCCTGATCGAAGGCCGCGCGGAGCGCCGGAATTGAACTTGCGGGGTGAATGCGGCAGGGAGTAAGAATTCTGCGCCCAGATTGATCCGTTTTCAGACCCGGACAGGAATTCGATGTCGCTTCATTCGCTTCTTCTCGCCCGCCAGGCTTCCGGCAACCCCGTGCGCGTGGGGGTGATCGGTGCCGGGAAATTTGGCTCCATGTTCCTCTCGCAGGCGGTGCGCATACCGGGCGTTCACGTGGTCGGTATCGCTGATCTGAATGTGGCGCAGGCGAAGTCGAACCTTGCCAATGTGCACTGGACGCCTGAGCAGTATGGTGCGTCTTCGCTGGATGATGCCGCGAAATCTGGCACGACGCATGTTCTGGAAAGTGCAGAAAAGCTCGTTACCCACCCGGCGGTGGACATCGTCGTGGAAGCGACCGGCAACCCTGTGATCGCCGTCGATCACCTGCTGATGGCATTCGCCAACGGCAAGCACGCGATCTCGGCAACGGTGGAAGCAGATGCGGTTTGCGGCGCGGCGCTCGCCAAGCGGGCCAAGGATGCGGGCGTAATCTACTCTATGGCGTTTGGCGACCAGCCCGCGATGACATGCGATCTCGTGGACTGGGCGCGCACCTGCGGTTTCAACGTGGCTGCAGCGGGCAGGGGGCACAAGTGGCGGCCCGAATACCGTTTCTCCACGCCGGACACCGTGTGGGACCATTGGGGATTGACCCGCGAACAGGCCGAGCGCGGTCGTCTCAACCCGAAGATGTTCAACTCGTTCCTCGACGGAACGAAACCGGCAATCGAATCTGCGGCTATTGCCAATGCCTGCGGCCTCGACGTTCCGTCGAAGGGCCTGACCTATCCACTTGGCGAGATTGACGACATTCCATCGCTCATGCGGCCGCAATATGCGGGCGGCGTGCTGGAGAAATCGGGCATGGTGGAGGTCATCAACGGTCTGAAGCCGGATGGCAGCGAGTATCACCACAATATTCGCATGGGCGTCTTCGTGGTTGTCGAGGCGGAAACCGAGTACCAGCGCAAGTGTCTGGAAGAGTACAAGGTGAAGACCGACGACACGGGACGCTTCATGTGTCTCTACAAGCAGTGGCACCTGATCGGCCTTGAACTGGGCATGTCGGTTGCCAATGTAGCACTGCGTGGTGAGGCCACAGGTGTTGCCAGCGAGTTCCGTGCCGATGTGGTGGCCGTGGCGAAGCGTGATCTGGCCGAAGGCGAAATTCTCGACGGGGAGGGTGGCTTCACCGTAGCCGGGCAGTTGAGGCCTGCCAGCGTGTCGGTGCCCATGGGCGCGCTGCCGCTGGGACTGGCGGGTGGAATTCGACTCAAGCGTTCGGTGAAGCGCGACCAGATACTGACCTGGCCTGACGTGGAAGCAGATCAGTCGCTGTCGGCATACAAGCTTCGCCGCGAGGCGGAGAGGATGATCATCTAGGCTTTACGGCCCCGGTAGCGTCGTTCCAAGGCAACTCTGCCAAACCGCGAACTTGCGCGCTGCTGCCTGATGGCGTCAGAAGCCACCGGCCTCCAACTGGCCGTCATTGAGGGCGCGAACGATCGCCTCTTCCTTGGTGCGTGCACCCAGTTTTTGCCTCGCATTCTTCAGGTACAGCCGGATCGAGGCCTCCGAAACCGACAGTGTATGTGCAATCTCCTTGGCGCGCATTCCGCGCGCGACAAGCGCCAGTGCCTGACGCTCCCGCGCCGATAGCGGCCTTTTCTCCAGTTGAACCCGGTTCCGTTCGATTATGTCTTCGATGCGCCTGTGCGCAATGAGGCAGAAGGTGTGAAGCATGCCAGCCACAGACAGGATTTCACGCTCGAAGCGGTAGCGGTCATAACCCGAGCAGAGAACGAACCCGCCATGGCTGCCGGTTCCGACCAGACGGCAGGGAATTGCGATGCCGGTGCGAACTCCGAATTCTGCAGCGCGGCCAATGAAAGCCTTGGAACCGAGGCCGACATAGTCATGGTCAGGCAGGTACTCGATGCCTACCGGCGTCTGTTCGAAAGTTGCGCAGCAGTAGGATAGAAACGGGTTGAACCATTCCTCGCCGCGCTCCAATGCGTCTGCCTCTCCGTTTTTCGGCCATTCACCAGGCAGGCTTGAAAGGATGATGGTATCGCCCGGAGGGTGATCCGGGGCGAGATTGTAGAAGGCATCGTCAATAGATTGCTCCCGGATCGCAGCCAGAAACAGTTCGAACAGTTGTCCGGTATCGTTGGATGCCTCGATCTTTCGGGCGTATTCGAGAAGATTTCGGTCCATACGGATTCCCTATTTCGATATATCAAAACATATAGATTGTCTGCCGGGTACAGCAACGGGAAATATTGGTGGCTGAATTGAAGCGCTGATTCTCAGGATGTGACCGTGGCCAATGTGAGCATTCCACGAACAGGCGATTTCGCGTCAGCGAATGGAGGCAGGTGCATTCGCCCGCGCCTGCCTCTGCGGCGGTCGTCATTTCCCCCCGAAATGGCGGCCGCCTTCATGACCGGTGCACCGCGCCTGTCCGGAACAGATGGATGCCGGTCACTTCCCCCCGGGGAAGATCTGCTCTATTGACTTGATTCAACTCAATATTGCAGCTCGCCACTGAACAGATTGAGTCTTTTGTGCAACACCAGTTCGTGCGGTTTGACAAAACTCCGTATTTCCAGTGGGTTCCCGCAATTAACCGTGCTGCCTGAGCGCCGAATCGCATAAGAATCGGCAAACGCAGCGAGGGGAAGATGCGGCAAAGCGGGCATCGATGCTTTGACCTTCTCTCGCCGGCAGTTGAGCGGAATTGGCGTCACGAGTTTCTGAAACCGTTCTGGCAGCGTACCGCACCGCTACCGGTGAGAATTAATGTGCTGGGCCTTTGGCTCTGCGCAGCACTTTTTGCTTTTCTGATTGCTCCCGAGTCAGCGCGTGCTGGCGACTTCACCTTCAACTGGGGCGGCGTTCACGACTGGCCGGTAAATTCGACTGGCCCGGTAACGGTTACAATGACCGACCAATACGGCTTCCAACTCACCGCCACGATGTCGATCAGCCGGAGCAACGGCTCGGCGGTTTCAGGTTATCCCGACAATCTCTCAGGCTTCGGCACGAATACTTCCGTCATCATCGCCTGGGATCCCAATTGGGGAAGCAGCGGTATCGGCGAATCCACCAATACGGCCACGCTGTCCTTTTCCAGCGGAGGATCGCCGTTTGCGGTCAATTCGCTTTCTTTCCAGGTCACGGACATAGACGCGACAGACAACAATAAGTCTTCCGACCGCTGCGATTTCATCACCGCGACGGGCAATAACGGCAACCCTTCGCTCAGCTATGTGTCGTCGAATGCCACGGCGAGATCGGTCCGCATCGGGCCGGCGACCGGTTCCGGTTCGACGGGCGCGCTCGCTTCCAACCAGGCGCAGTGTATTTACAATACGGGGACAACTTCCTCGAACACGTCGAACGCCGACGACTATGGTTCCATCGTCGTAACCTACCCGTCGCTCACCTCGACAGCGACCATTGCATATGACGAGTCGATCGAAAACGTCTATGGGGTCACCAGCCGCGATGCGGCAGCAAGGGGCGTCGGTGTCTGGGGCGCTACCGCAGTAGTGGTGGACACCTCGATCTCGTTGACGAAGTCGACAAGTGCTTCAAGCTTCTTTGGCTCGGGCGAGACAATTACCTACACCTACACGGTCACGAATACCGGCCGCCTGCCGCTGAGTTCCTCACAGAATATCGTCATCAGCGATGACAAGATCGGCGAGTTCGTATGTGCAACCGGTGCGCTCGCCGTTGGAGCAAACGTGCAATGCACCGCCAATTACACCACGACAGCAGGTGATGCCTCGTCCGGCTCCGTCACGAACAATGCGACGGCTGGAGTGGGCTCAATCGGCCAGTCGTTTGCCTCGCGCCTGCATTCGACAACAGAGTCGGTCACCGTGCCCAGAGTAACGGATTTCTCCTGCCCCACCGGTTCGACCGCGACGGGATCAGGATACGCCTCATCCGGTTCGGGCGCGCTGAAGGACCAGGTTTTCTGGCTGGACTGGAATTGCAGCGGCAACAACTTCCTGGCCGGAGGCACCTACACAAAGTCCTGGTCTCTTCCCGACGGGATAACCGTAACGGGCGTCCTTACCAACATCAGCCTGTCACTCACTCCATACAATACGACTACCTGGTCCGGTAACATTCTCGATGACTACTATGGTGGCGTGAATCCGATCGGGCTTGCGCCTCTAAATGCGGGTGATGACTCCGCATACAGGGTGAGCTACACCGCTTCGAAGAACGGTATTTCTGTGCCGCTGGAATACGTGCTTGCTGATGCCGAATTCACCGATGCCGGTTCTGAAAACCTGCAGGCCTCGACCACCGGCTCTGCCTTCGAACTTCTTGAGACCGTAGGCAGTTCAAGCGTTTCCGGCATTGGCACGACTTCGGCCACGATCACTTCCGGTGGAGGTGGAACCTCGCTCATTTCCACGCAGGGATCGCCGGTCATCAATGCTTCCTACCTGAACAACGGCGGCCAGGCACTTGCCTACGGTATCCGGCTCCGGCGAGATTTTTCCGATGCACCGACCGCTTCGCTTGGGGGAGCAAGCCATCTGATCCTTAGCCTGTGGCGTCTCGGCGCCGGGGTCACGAACGAAAGCGCCGACTACAACGATGCCAACGCAGCAGGGGATGCGGACGATGGGGTTGTCTTGCCGGCAATGGTGCAGGGGATGCCTGCAACGATTCCGGTAGCGGTAACCGGTACCGGGGGCTACCTGCAGGCATGGATGGACTGGGATGGCGACGGTTCGTTCGGTGGAGCCGGAGAGCAGGTTGCGTCCAATGTTCAGGACGGAGGGGCTGGCGATGGGGATGGCAGTTCCAACGGCACCATCCAGTTGCAGGTTACGGTTCCGCCAGGTGCAGCAACCACCCAGACATTTGCCCGCTTCAGGTGGTCCACCAGCACGGGCGTTGGACCCAGCAGCGCATCGGGCGTAGGCGAAGTGGAGGACTATGCCTTCACGGTCGCAGCCGGAGCACCTGCTCTTGCCGTTTCCAAGGTCGCAACCTTTGGGGCGGGACCAACTACAGCGGACGGCACAACGGACAATGTCGCGGCCGGAACCGCCATCACCTACACCTACACGATCACCAACACTGGGAACCAGTCGATCAGCAGCATTTCAATGAATGATGTTCACAACGGCTCCGGAAGCGACCCGGTGCCAGATCCCGACACGGCGGTACTGACCGATAACGGAACGTCTGGCGATTCCACCAACACGACCACCGGCGACGGGAGGTGGGACGTTCTGGGACCGGGCGATACGCTCACCCTGACCGCAACTTATACCGTAACCCAGCAGGATGTGGACCAGCTGCAATGACGCGATGTATCCGAGATAACCTGCGAAGCAAGGACAGGCCAACCGCACTGTTCCTTGCAAATCCCGCAATGCCGGCGGTCGCGAGCGATAAGGCCAGCCAAGGGCTAGCGCCACTCATCCCGCATTATGCTGCCCGGCCACATTTATCCCAATACGACTTCCTGCCCAACGCCGGCTCCACCGGGCAGGAAGCGATCATGACAACCCAACCATCACCAGACCCGGCGGAGGAGGCCAAACGATGAATAACAGAGCAACCAGCCATTGCGCAGGACTGCCTGCGTCGAAAACCGCAACCGCCATTTCAGGGGGAGAGACCCGCATGAAACCCAAATCCACATTCAGGAAGATTACCATCAACAGGCTGGCGGTGCCGCTCATTGCCCTCGGCATGGCGACGGGCAGTGTCATGCCTGCATGGGCAACCATCGACAACACCGTAACGGTTACCGGTTCATCTCCCGGCAATACCGATGACGTGACGGCCTCCGACACGGAAAACGTCGATGTCCAGGATGCTGCACCTGTGCTGACCGTAACCAAGGTGGCAACGTTCGGTGCAGGCCCGGCGACTGCGGACGGCACGACCGACAATGTGGCTGCAGGCACGGTGATTACCTACACCTACACCGTGACGAACAGCGGCAACGTGGGCGTGACGAACGTTTCGCTTTCGGATGATCACAATACCGATGCCGATGGATCGCTCGGAACGATCACGCTGGGTGCCCTGACCGACAATGGTGGCGGCTCTTCGGACGATGCAGCCGACAACGACTACGACTATCTGGGACCCGGCGACATGGTCACCTGGACGGCGACCTACACGGTAACCGTCGGCGACATTGCCGCACAGAGTGCGGACGCGGATGGCAACCTGGACAACACCGTCACCGCCTCCGCGGGCTACACCAACAGCTCCGGCTCTCCGGCCACGGTGACCGGGACCGCATCGGAAGAGGTTGATCTTGAGGATGCCAACCCGTCGCTTCAGGTTGCCAAGGCAGCCGACGACACGACCGATGTTACCGTTGGCCAGTTGATCACCTACACCTACACGGTCACCAACAACGGCAACGTGCCGATCAACAACATTTCGCTGTCGGATGCCCATGGCGGTACCGGCACGGCACCTTCGCCGGATGCGGACGGGGCGACGCTCACCGACAACTCCGGTGGCCAGTCGACCAACTCGACGACCGGCGACGGCAAGTGGGACGTTCTCGCTCCGGGCGACGTGTTGACGATGACGGCGACCTATACCGTGACACAGGCAGACGTCGACGCGCAGTAAGCGCGCCGGGAAACTCCGGCTTTGTGTGAGGTATAATTGAAGCTTGTTGGCGCATATAGGCGTTTCGCCAAATTGCCGAAAGGCCGGGGAATACTCTCCCCGGCCTCGTTGGCACTTGGCGCCTGCCTGATTGCGCTGCCGGGCGGAGCCCTAGCCGACATTACCAACACCGTGACTGCGACCGGTTCGTTTGGTGGTTCGCCGGTCACTGCGAACGCAAGCGAATCCGTTGCGGTGGAGGCTGCTGCGCCTGTCCTAGCCGTCGAGAAGAGCGGAACGCTCAACGATGATGACGGGATTTCCGGACAGTCTGCTGGCGATACGATCGACTGGGCGATTACGGTCCGAAACGACGGCAACGTGACCATCACGACCATCACCGTTTCCGACACGCTCGGCACGCCGGTCTGTACGACAAGCGGCGACGATACGGTTGCGACGCTGGCCCCGGGCGCAAGCGAAACCTGTTCTGTCAGCTACACACTGACGCAATCCGATTTCGACAGCGATGGCGGTGGCGATGGTGATATCGACAACACTGCATCGGCATCGGGTACAGCTTCGGGCAGCCCCGTAACCGGCAGCGGCAGTGCGTCGGTGCCGATCACGGTTGCGCCCTCGGTCAGCCTGACCAAACTCGCCGATGACGACACGCTGGTCGCTGCCGGCCAGGTCATCACCTACACCTACACGATCACCAATACCGGCAATCAGACGCTGATCGATCTGACGCTTGGCGACACGCATAACGGCACCGGGCCTGCGCCTGTGCCGGATGTGGAGAGCGCCACAGTGACCGACAACGGGCCAGCCGGCGACACAACCAACACCATAACAGGCGACGGAAACTGGGACGCGCTCGGACCGGGCGACGTTCTGACGGTCACCGCCACCTACACCGTTACCCAAGAGGATGTGGAGACGCTGCAATGATCACGAGCAAGAAATACCGCCTGGTCCGCAGCGCCGGACCGCCCGGATCGAAAAGATTTTCCCCGCAGTTCCGACGACGAAAGCGTCGAAAGGCAGGGGACAGGCCACCTCATCGAAGTCTCGATGGACCACCGGCCCAAATACCAAAGCGGAACGAGAATTTCACCAGATACGGCCCGAAGGCCAACCAGGGACTAAGACGATGAAAACGCAAACAGACAACAGACAGAACCAACAGACGACAACAATCGAGAAGACCGGAAAAGAGAGGTCGATCATGAAAGCTGCAAATCCGATACTGCGAACGACTGCCACCTCGATACTTGCGCTGACACTGGCGCTTGGAACGACGGTTCCCGCCTTCGCGGCGATTACCAACACCGCACAGATTTCGGGCAGCACGCCGAGCGGCGGCACCGTTACCGACACCTCGTCGGAAAGTGTCACCGTTGAAACCGCGGTTCCGGAGTTCACGATCGTCAAATCCATCGCATCCATCAGCACGGCTGCGGGTGACATTGCGACCGATCCTGACGGCGGCGATACCATCGTCTTCCAGTATGCGGTCGCGAATACCGGCAACATAACGCTCGATGGGTCAACGGTCTCAATTACCGACCCGGGACCGCAATTCGGGGGTACCGACCCGGATGCCCCGCTCGGCGCGATCTCCTACCTTTCCGGCGATACCAACACCAACGGCAATATCGAGCCTTCGGAAACCTGGATATTCCAGGCCTCTTACGTCATGACACAGGGTGATGTTAACCACGCTGTCGCGGGCGGAGCCACGGACAACGTGACGAATACCGTGACCACGGCTTCAGTGGATGATTCCGGCGGCAACCCGGCCACGTTTGACACCGTCGGAAGTACGCTCACGGCTACGGGAACCATTCCCGAAAATGCATCGATCAGCCTGACCAAGATTGCAACGCGTGACGGAACCACCGAGGACGATGGTTCGGGTACGGCCTATGCCGTAGGTGAAAATATCGTCTACCTCTTCACCGTAACGAACGATGGCAACGTGACGGTCTCTGGCATCACCGTTTCGGAGACTGCCTTTACGGCGCCTTCCGGAGCAAGTGCACCGACGATCACCTGTACTGCAAGCGGCAATGCAACGATCAACGCGTTGTCGCCTGGCGAAACAACGTACTGCTCGGCGACCTACACGGTCCAGGAAGCGGACATGTAAGGACCCGAAACGCTTTGCCGGCGGCCTTCGGGCCGCCGGTCAAACCGGTTTTGCATGATGATGTCTGAACGGAAGCAACACAAACGAAGCCCGGGCCTGTTCGCCGGGCGGCTGACCCGCATCGGGCGGTTCGCGCAGCAGACGCTGCACGGACTGCTGGCGGCTTCGTTTGTGCTGTCGCCTGTCGGCGCGCGGGCGGATATTTCAAACACCGCGCTTGTGAGCGGACACACGCCCTCGGGCAAGGCAGTCACCTCTGCTCCGGCCAGTGCGCTCGTCAAGACACTCGAAGGCGTTCCGGTTGTCGAAATCTCGAAGTCCGGTACATACAACGATGATGATGGCATCAAGGGACCAAGTGGCGGCGACACCATCTCTTACACGGTCACCGTGGCGAACTCCGGTACCGGCAGCCTCAAGAACTTCGTTCTCGACGATCAGCTGGCACCCATGACCTATGTCTCGGGCGATGCCGATCTGGATGGCGCAATCGATCCGGGCGAGACCTGGGAGTTCACGGGCTATTACGTCCTTACCCAGAATGACATCGACAGCAATGGCGATGGTGATGGCAAGATTGAAGATTGGGCAACGCTGACAGGAGGCCCGGTGAATACGGGCGCGCTGGCGGAGGTGCCGCTCGATCTGAACCCGCAGATGACAGTCACCAAGAATGGTGTTCTCAACGACGACGATGGACAACCCGGACTGACCGCAGGTGACACGATCACCTATTCCGTGACCGTCGAGAACACCGGCAATCTGAGACTGTCGAATCCCGTGGTGTCCGATCCGCTTGTCACGCTTGCCTACGAGGCGGGCGACACCAATGGCGATGGTTTCATCGACGTCGACGAAACATGGACCTATACTGGTACCGCAGTTGTCAGCCAGGGCGATCTCGACACGCTGGGCGGCGGCGATGGCGACCTCGACAACACGGCAACCGTGACGGTGATGCAGCTTCCGCCGCGTTCCGCCAGCCATGAACTGCCAATCGCACCCATTTCCTCTCTGGATGTGACCAAGACGGTCACTGAAAAACGCCAGTTGTTCCCGACTATCTACGAGATCGACTACCAGATTGCCGTCCTCAATGATGGTGCCGTCACCCAGACAGGGATTGCCGTTTCGGACGACCTTTCCAAATCGCTTGCTCCGGCAATCATGACAGGGCCGGCCCAGGTAAGCGTTTCGGGTTTCGAAGGTTCGGGGGGCTACAATTCGGCGTTCAACGGAACCACCGATATCAATCTTTTGACCGGGGACGTTCAGCTACAGCCGGGTTCGATGGGCGTGATCAACATTACCGTTCAGATCGATACGGGCGGCAACAGTTTCACCTCGGCGAACTCCGTTGAGTTGATCAGCAACGAGGCGCCTGCGCCTGTACTGTCTGACGATCCGGCCGCAACGCCGGAAGATACAGCCGACGTCAATCCGGCCTTTGTTCCGCTAATAGATGAAGACGGCGATGGCGCGCCGGATGGAGTCGAGGTGGCAGGTTCCGACCGCGACGGCGATGGTATCAGCGATCCGCAGGACTACGATCCGACCGGATATTTCTACTGCCAGGCCGACGGGCGAATTCTTCAGGGCGGTCGCATATCCGTAACCAATCTAACAAATGGCGGCAGCCAGGATGGCGCCGGATCCTCCAATGGTGTGACTGTCGTGAGGGACGGCTCTGACGGGCATTTCCAGTTCCATGCGAACGAGGAAGGCACGTTCCTGCTGTCATGGATCCTGCCGCCGGGAGGCGTTCTCAGTACCGACCGGACCAGCCTAGGGACGCTGGAAGTCTCCAGCTTGCTGCCGGATAATCCGGCGGTCCTGGGCTCCGGGGAATACGGCTCAACCGGTTTCCTTGCCGACAGTTCGAGCGCTGAGAACCCGTTCTACACCCGCTTCGAGATCAAGGCGGGTGACCCGTCGGTGTTCAACAACAACATCCCGCTCATGCTGTGCGGTACCTCGCAACTTTCCGCGACGAAGGAAGTGGCAAGCGGTCCCGACCTCCAGGATGACGGAAGCCATCTGGTTACCTACCGGATCGGCATGGAAGCCAGTGGCAATGAGCGCGTGGACAATGTGCAACTCGCGGATGACCTGGCCTCGGTCTTTGGCGGCGGAAAATTCACCATCGAGGAATTGAGAATCGAGAGCGCACCGGCGGCGCTGGGAGCAAGCGCCGATCCGTTCTATGACGGTCAAACCAATACTGCGCTGCTGACAACGGGCGGAACGCTCGAAGCCGGGGAAGCGGTATCAATGCTTCTTACCGTCAGGCTTTCCGGGGAGGTGGCGGGTGTGTTCGACAATCTGGCTACGGCCACCGGCGAGCGGCCGCTCGACGGACAGGCGATCGAACCTGCAACCGACGATGCGCGCATCGAGATCGAGGCAAGGCCGGAAGAGGGGCTTGTCGTTCGCAAGTCTGTAACACCTGGCGCTGCTCCGCTTGGAGCGCCCGTGACCTACACGATTTCTGTCTCCAACCCGACCTCGCAGACGTTCACCAATGTTGCAATCGTCGACAGCATGCCTTCGGGACTTACCTACGTTCCGGCAAGTGCAAGGATCGGCGGTACAGCGAGAGAGCCGGATATATCCGGGCGCGAACTTTCATGGAACGCTCTGACTCTGGCACCTGACCAGGTCGTGACCATCAAACTGCGAGCCTTGATCAATGCTTCGGCGGCCGAGCGTGAATTCGTCAACCTTGCCTATGCCCGCGACGGCCTTTCCGGTCAGGCTGTCTCAAACATTGCAAAGGCCAGGCTGGAACTCGAAACAGAACCCGTGTTCCAGTGCAGCGACCTGATTGGCCGGGTCTTCGACGACACCAATCGCAACGGCTATTATGATACCGGCGAGCCTGGTCTTCCGGGCGTCCGGCTGGCTACTGCCCGCGGGCTGTTGATCACTACCGACAAGTTTGGCCGTTACCACATTGCATGCGGTGCCATTCCGGACGCGGAAATCGGTTCGAATTTCATCGTGAAACTCGATCCTCGCAGTCTTCCCACCGGCTATGTCGTGACCAGCGAGAATCCAAGGGTTGTCCGTCTCACTAGGGGCAAATTGTCCAAGCTGAACTTTGCGGCGGCAAACCTGCGCGTGGTTCGTCTTGAACTGACGGATGATTCCTTCCAGAAGGCTTCGCTTCGCCTGAAGCGTGAAGCGCTTGAGAGCATCGGGGGAATGCTGGCCATGCTGGATCAGGAGCGAACAGTCCTGAAGATCGTCTACAAGGCGGGTTCCGGGGAAGATGCGATTTCGCGCCAGCGGCTGTCCGAGGTCAAGCGTCTCATTCAGGGCGCGTGGTCGGCCCGCAAACGCTCGCATGAGCTGGTCGTCGAAACCGCATTGCATGAATAATCCGTTAAGCGCTGGCGCCTTTCGTTCCTGAAAAGTCAATGCCGAGGGCTGTCGCTGATCCTTGGCCAGCAAATTGATGCGGATCAAGATTTTCCGCCCGGTTATTCGGCGGTCGGGAAAACTTCAACGAAAATCGAAAAATCAAGGTCTTACGCAGCCGAAGCTACGTTGCGTTAACCGTTGTTAAACCTTCGCTAACCATGTTCGCAGGTATGTGGAAAATACGTGCGAATCACTACGCATGCCGGAACAAGAGGCATATGTCTCGCCGCCTGGGGATACTGTTCCTCAGTGCAGCGATGGCCATGTGTTTGCCAATTTCCGGGGCGTACGCATGTGACGCCGGTGCTGCCTGCATCGACGATCTCGACGCATTGCTCAATGCGGAAGCCGCAGCCGCACCGGCGAATATGGCTGGAGGCGAGGCTGCGGGTCTTTCGATCAGCGTTGACGGGGAGACAATTGTCGGCAGCGTGAGCCGTGACGATGAGAACCGGCAGACGGACGTTGCCCTTGAAGCGGTCGGGCTGCAAATGAAGTTCGACGGACTGGGCGTCACCCGGCAACTATCCGTTTCCACCGAACCCGAGCGCCGGTCGTTTGCACCGGGAGACGAGATCGTGTTCCGCACAAGTTCGAACTATGCGGAGTGGATTGCCCGTGCGGAAATAAGGGTTTTCGAGCCGGTAGGCCGCCGCCGCATCCAGAACGAGGAACCGCTGGCGATCATTGAAGTCGACGCCGGGGGACGTGCCAGCTGGATTGCACAGGCAGGTCTGGAGACAGAAGCGCGCGAACTTGCATATACGCTCCGCGTCTACGACCGGCAGGGCCGCTTTGACGAGACAGTGCCGCTAGCGCTTAGAATTGCCGAACGCGGCGATGCATTGCCTCTTTTCTCGACAAGCGGTGAGGGCGACGGACGCGGACTGAAACTGCGCCCGCAGCCAGCCACGCCGGCGGTGAACGAGGACCGGATCGCTGTCTCCAACATCCCGCTCGAAGGCGGCGTTGTGACGGTCTATGGCGAGAGGGTTCCGGAAGGTGCGCAGGCAGAAGTACTTGGACGGCCTGTCGCGATTGCCCCGGACGGGTCATTTGTTACCCAGACGATTTTGCCTCCGGGCGAACATGTCGTGGATGTACGGATTACCGACGCCACCGGCGATCACAGTGTCGAGTTCGACCGCGACATCTCCATTCCGGACAATGAATGGTTCTACGTGGGCATCGCCGATGCCACCTTCGGAAAGCGGGTCGGCAAGGATTCCAGGTTGCTGCACCAGACCGCTTCCGGCGAATATGACAGCGTCTATCGCAGGGGACGGCTTGCCTTCTACCTGAAGGGCAAGGTGAAGGGTCGCTACCTGATAACGGCTGCGCTCGACACGACGGAAGACAATGTCGACGAACTGTTCAGGAACATGGACAAGAAGGACCCGCGGCAGCTTCTCAGGCGCCTGGACCCGGACGACTACTACCCGGTTTATGGCGACGACTCGACCCTGGTCGAGGATGCCCCCACATCCGGCAAGTTCTACGTCCGCATCGACCGTGGCAAGAGTCACGTCATGTGGGGCAATTTCAGGACCCGGATCGATGGTGTCGAACTGGCGCGCTACGAGCGTGCGCTTTATGGGGCACATGCCGATTTGCGCAGCGACGAAAGCACCAGTTTCGGCGAGCCGGTTTCCCGCATTACCGGCTTCGCAGCACAGCCTGGAACACTACCGCAGCGCGACGAATTCCTGGGAAGCGGAGGCTCGGTCTACTTTCTGCAAAGGCAGGATATCAACCAGGGCTCGGAACAGGTCACGATCGAGATACGCGACGGTCTTACGGGAACTGTCATTGAACGGCGTGCGCTGGTTTCCGGCGAGGACTACGAATTCGACTACGTGCAGGGCGTCATCATCCTCAGGCGCCCGTTGTCCTCGATTGCCGATGACAGTGCCTATCTGCAATCTGCGAATGGCGGGAACAGGCAATACCTCGTGGTTTCCTATGAATACACGCCGGTGCTGGGCAATGTAGATGGCTACAGCTATGGCGGGCGTGCCGAAGCCTGGGTCGATGATCGCTTCCGTTTCGGCGCAACCGGCTATCAGGAAACCACGGGACAGGCAGATCAGACCCTTTACGGCGCCGATTTCACCTGGCGCTACTCGGAAAAAACATGGTTCGAGTTCGAATGGGCGCGTTCGAAGGGAGACACCTTTGCCTTTGTGAAGTCGACCGATGGCGGCATCATCTTCAATCCGGTAAGCGGCGATAATCCGTCAGGCGCTTCAGAGGCTTGGCGTGCCGCGCTGAACATGGATTTCCGGGATATCGATCCGGCTGGCCCGGACGGCAGTTTCGGCGTTGCCTACGAGCATCGCGAGGCAGGCTTCAACGCACCGGGGCGCTATGCGTCGACCGACGAGCGGCTCTGGAATGCACATGTAAACTACAAGCCGTTTGACGGCGTGGAACTGAAGGGCGAGATAAATTCGGTTACGCGCGGGGATGGTGCGACAAGCCTGGAGGCGAAGGCCGAGGCGAAGATCGATCTGGGCGAGCGGGAAACGCTTGAACTGGGTGCGGTGCATTCGCGGATCGGCTCTTCCTCCTCTTCAGCGGACGGCACCGGCGCACGCACCGATTTGGGGGCGAAACTGACCCGCAGCGAATATGGCGACGACAAGGTATATGTCTTCGGTCAGGCCACGGTTCAGCGCGACCGGACGCGGGATCGCAACGACCGCATCGGCGCGGGATTCGAGGCGCCTGTCAGCGACAAGATCACGGCCAGTGCCGAGATTTCCTACGGAACTGCGGGGATCGGCCTGATCGCCGGTCTTTCCTACGAACCCACCGTATCGGACCGCTACTATATCGGTTACCGGATGATGCCGGACACGACCACGGGTGACCTTGGCGCATACGATCCGTTTGGCCGCGACAACGGCGCAATCGTTGTCGGCGCTCGGCGCCAGCTTACGGACAGCGTGACGGCATGGACCGAGCACAATGCCGATCTCATGGGAACGAGCAGGGGGCTCTTGCAGGCCTATGGCGTGGAGTATTCGCCTGACCCCATGTGGATCGTGACCGCCGGTCTTGAGGCCGGTACCGTCTATGACGAACTGGGCAGCGATTTCGAGCGGTACGCACCTTCGTTCGCGATTTCCTACAACGAGGATGGCCGCAAGATCGGCGGACGGCTGGAAGTCCGTTTCGAGGACAGCAGCGACAACTCGCGTGACCGGACCACATGGCTTGGAACCACCCATGCGGCGATCCAGTATGACGACGACTGGCGTTTCCTTGCGAAGGCAGACGTGGCGATTTCCGATTCAGCCCAGGATGATGTTGCCAATGCCGACTATATCGAGGCAAGCGTCGGCTGGGCCTACCGGCCGGTCGAGAACGACCGTTTCAACGCGCTTTTCAAATATACCTATCTGCATGACCTGCCTGCGCCGAACCAGATCGATTCCAATGGTGCGAAGCTTGGGCCGAAACAGCGAAGCCATGTGCTGTCCGGGGATTTCATCTACGACCTGACGCCGCAGTTGTCGGTGGGTGCGAAATACGGATTGCGTGTAGGTGAGGTGTCGACCACACGGCTCGAGCGGGATTTCACCCGCAGCACCGCGCAGCTCGGGATCATCAGGACAGACTTCCACGTTTTGAAAAACTGGGACGTCATGCTTGAGGGCAGGGCCTTGTGGCTGGACGAGGCCAAGCAGGCCAACCTTGGCGTTCTGGCGGGCGTTTACCGCCATGTGGGTGACAACCTGAAGCTCGGCGTGGGGTACAATTTCGGCAATTTCTCCGATGATCTGACGGATCTGACACTTGACGACGAGGGCGTGTTCGTGAACCTTGTCGGCAAATTCTGATCGAGCGGGAAACCGGGTAGCCCGTGCAGGCATGCCCGCCCATTTCTAGAAGAGAAAATCATGACTGCCGACGCCGTGAATGACGGGCGCTACGCCGCATTCCGTCATTCTTCCTATCGCCGCTACTGGTCGGCACGTTTCCTTGTCGCATTCGCCATGAACATGGTTTCGGTTGCCGTGGGCTGGCACATCTATGACCTTACCCATGATCCGTTCCATTTGGGGCTGGTGGGTCTGTCGCAGTTTCTGCCATCCCTGCTGCTGGTTCTTGTGACAGGTTCTACGGCGGACAGGTTCGGGCGCCGGCGTATCATGGCGCTTTCTTCACTGCTTGAGGGCATCTGCGCCTTTTCCCTGCTTGCACTGGTCATAGGCGGGGAGAGCGAACCATGGCCCTTCTTTGCCGTGCTCGTGGTTTTTGGCATTGCGCGCGCATTCAACGGTCCGGCCGCTTCCGCCCTTGTGACCAATGTCGTGCCGCAAAAGGAATTCGCCAATGCGGTGGCGTGGAATTCTTCGGCCTGGCAGACATCATCGATTGTCGGTCCGGTCGCAGGGGGGCTGCTATATGGACTTGGTCCGCAATTTCCCTATGCCATCGCTGGTACAATGATGTTTCTGGCTGCCATCCTCATTGCGGGGATAGGGCAGGTCCACCAGCACACCGAACGCGAACCCGTTACTGCTGCGACCATTTTCGGCGGTTTCAAATATATCTGGTCGGAGAAGATCGTCCTTGGTGCGATATCGCTGGATCTGTTTGCAGTGCTGATGGGCGGCGCGGTGGCGCTGATGCCCGTCTATGCTCGCGACATTCTCGATCTCGGTCCATGGGGGCTGGGCCTGCTCCGGGCTGCTCCGGGCATCGGTGCGATCGTTATGGCGCTCTGGCTCGCCGGGCAGCCGATCCGCGACCATGCCGGCCTCATCATGCTGTTCTTCGTCGGCATGTTCGGTTTCTTCACGATTGTCTTTGGTGCCTCGACCATCGTGTGGCTTTCCGTGGTTGCGCTTGCCCTGCTGGGAGCGGCAGACATGGTGAGTGTCTACATACGCGAGACGCTCATCCAGCTCTGGACACCGGACAGGCTGCGCGGAAGGGTCAATGCCGTCAACATGGTGTTCGTCGGTGCTTCAAACGAGCTTGGCGAATTCCGGGCAGGTTCGATGGCTGCCTGGATCGGCACTGTCCCTGCGGTCGTGTTCGGTGGGGTGGGGGCGATTGCCGTTGCCGTTGCGTGGGGTTTCCTCTTCCCGCAACTTCTGAAGGCGCGTCACCTGGATGGCCGCCACTAGGGCAATTTCGATTCAGAATAAATGCAAACCGCCAGAGCGGATTGCGGAGGACAACGAATTGCGGGCGAATGCATCGTCAATTTGATCTCGCGCAAGATCCGTCGACCTCCGCTTCATTCAATGTCGAATTGCCGCGCACATCGCAGTCATCGCCACTTGCATAAAGGTTGTATACTTACTAGTCTGGCGTCGTCACGGAGGATTTGGCGGGAGGAGGCGCTTGTGCATTTCCCGCGAGTAGACGGAGGAATACTCTTGAAAAAACGTACTTTCATCAAGGGTGTTGCAGCTGCAGCACTCATGGCCGGCGCCACGGCGCTTTCCACTTTTTCGGCGTCGGCACAGGAAGTCACGCTGAAACTCCACCAGTTTCTGCCGCCACAGGCGAACGTGCCCAAGCAGGTTCTCGACGTTTGGGCTGACAATGTCGAAAAGGATTCCGGCGGCAAGATCAAGGTCGAGCGCTTCGGTTCCATGGCACTTGGCGGCAAGCCGCCCGAACTGATGGACCAGGCGATTGACGGTGTTGTCGACATCGTTTGGACCGTGGTCGGCTACACGCCGGGCCGCTTCCCGTCGACGGAAGTTTTTGAACTGCCGTTCATGATGACGAATGCCGAAGCCGTTTCGCGTGCCTACTGGGAACTGTTCGACACCAAGCTCAAGGACACCGAGTTCAAGGATGTGCACATCCTCGGTACCTGGGTGCATGGTCCTGGCCTGTTCCACACGAAGGACCCGGTGAAGAACGTCGAGGATCTGCGCGGCATGAAGATCCGTGGCGGTTCGCGTTCGGTCAACCTGCTGCTTGAGCAGCTGGGTGCCACGCCGGTGGGCATGCCGGTTCCGGCCATCTCTGAAGGTCTTTCCAAGGGCGTGATCGACGGAACCACCATTCCGTGGGAAGTCACCACGGCCCTGAAAGTTCCCGAGCTCGTCAAGAACCACACCGAATTCGGTGGCAAGGCGCTCTACACCCTGACTTTCGTTCTCGCCATGAACAAGGCGAAATACGAAAGCCTGTCGCCTGAGCTGAAGGCAGCGGTCGACAAGAACTCCGGCATGGAATTCTCCGCTTTTGCCGGCAAGACGCAGGAAGCCGCAGACGGTCCGGCACGTCAGATCGCTGTCGATCTGGGCAACAACATCATCACGCTGTCGCCTGAAGAAGTTGCCAAGTGGGAAGAGGCCTCGCAGCCAGTCTACGAAAAGTGGATCGCCGAAGTTGGCGAGAAGGGCATCGACGGCAAGGCGCTGATCGAGGAAGCCAAGGGCCTGATCGCGAAGTACACGAAGTAATTCGACGCCATCGGCGCATCATCGAAGCCGGGGTATGCCCCGGCTTCCACATAGGAACGAAAGGGCGCGGATTCACTCCGCGCCCTTTTTTATTTCAGGGGTATTTCCCGCTCTGCCCGGGACTGAAGTGTGCCCAGGGCGTGTACTCATCAATCGACAAATGCCGTGACCGCTTTCGGCAGAAGCTTTGAAACGAGTAATTCGACGGCGTGGGTCAGCGGTGCGGACAAAATAACAAAGGCCCGATTTGCAAAAGACTTCTCAAATGGGCGGGAAGCAAACCTTTGGTGGGTCGGAAATGAATGACGGAAATGGGGCTGAACCCAGACTTTCGTTATCGCTTCGTTAACCAGAAGGCAGTGTCGTCTTTACGCCTTACCCGGAATTAAACCAATCGGCCGGTATTCTTACGACCAGTTTGCGCTGAACGGAATTGAGGGGCTTTCAGATTGCTATCGGTACTTTCATGCTTGGCTCTTGATCACGATCCGGCCATTACGGCACTGGCGGTGATTATCCTGGCCATCGGATCCATCTCGACGATGCGTTTGTTCGCGCGCGTTCGCAGAACAGAAAGCGACCTGAAGATCCTATGGCTTTGTCTGACGGGAATCATCGGTGGCGGCACGGTGTGGAGCACCCATTTCGTGGCCATGAGCGCCTACGAGAGCGATCTAATACTCGGCTATGATCCGGCGCTGACCCTGGCCTCCCTGCTAATTGCCGTTGTGGGCGTGTCTGCTGCCTTCGCGCTCGCCGCCACAAAGAAGGTTTCGTTACTCATCGAAACCGGCGGCGTCATCTTCGGATTGTCGGTTGCAGCCATGCATTACACCGGCATCGCTGCCATGGCGGTATCGGGCCTGATCGCCTGGGACCTGTCTTACGTGATCGCGTCTCTGGTGCTCGTGGTGGTCTTTGGCGGTTTGGCGATGAGCCGCATCGCACGGCCGGTTACGCGGTTTTGCAAATACGGCGCATCCGTCAGCATGATTGTCTGCGTTGCCGCGCTTCATTACACCGCCATGACAGGCATGACCGTCGAACCCTTCATTGTCGATACGGCCGATTCAGGCCTGATATCCGGCCAATCCCTGGGCGTTACGATTTTTATCGTGATGCTGCTTCTGCTGCTCGTAGCCTCTCTGACATATTCAATCGACATGAAGAATGCAGAACACAGTTCACGGCATGTCAAACATCTGTCGCTGCAGGACCCGCTGACCTGTGTCCCGAACCGTCGTGGCGCCGAGTACATCCTCGACGAGATGCTGGACATGCATGTGGACGACACGTCGCGCATCGCCGTTCTGGCAATCGATCTGGACCGCTTTCGGGAGGTCAACAACCTCTACGGTCAAGGGATTGGGGATCAGCTGCTGAAAGCCCTGGCGCAAAGACTGGTGAGTTCATGCGGCGCGGGAGAACATGTAGGGCGCATCGGCGGCGACCATTTTATCGCGATCAAGCAGGATGTTTACTCCCGCCATGCCGCAAGCAGTTTTGCCGCCCGGATAGCGGCCGTGTTGGACGCACCGATCACAATTGACGAAGTTACGCTCCAGATCACCGCCAGCATAGGGTCTGCGACTTATCCGGACGACGGAACGACGTCTGACAAACTCATGGAACATGCTGCGCTCGCGGCTGCGCGGGCCAAATCGGAAGGCGGTGGGAGGATCGTTGCCTATGAGGAGGGCATGGATCAAGAAGCCCGAGAGAGAAGTCTTCTGGCGCGTGACCTGGCGTTTGCGCCGGAAAACGGTGAACTCGAAGTCTACTACCAGTTACAGAACGATACCGAGAGCCACGAGATCATCGGTGTAGAAGCGCTGTTGCGCTGGCACCACCCGGTCAACGGCATGGTGTCGCCCGGCGTCTTTATTCCCATTGCGGAAGAGAATGGCATGATCACAAAACTTGGCAATTGGGTGCTGGAAACCGCATGCGCCGAGGCTGCAGGGTGGGCCAAACCGATCAATGTGGCTGTCAATGTCGCTGCGGCACAATTGGAGGAACCGGGCTTTGTAGAGCGAGTAAGGGATGTCTTGGCCGAAACCGGTTTGCCACCCTCGCGGTTGGAACTGGAGATTACCGAGAGCGGCATTATCGCGGACATGGGATCGGCCGTTCAGGTGATACGCCGGCTGAAACTGCTGGGCGTCAAGGTTGCCATGGACGATTACGGAACCGGCTATTCTTCGCTCTCAACCTTGCAGAGCTTTCCTTTCGACAAGATCAAAATCGACCGGGCTTTTGTGTCTGCTCTTGATCAGAGCCGTCAGTCTGAAGCAATCGTTCAGGCCACGATCATCATGGCCAAAAGTCTGGATATTCCGGTTCTCGCGGAGGGCGTCGAAACCGAAGCGCAATTGAACGTCCTTCGGACCTTGGGATGCAATCAAATTCAAGGCTTCCTGTTTGGAAAGCCTATGCCAATGACAGAGCTAAAGGCATTGCTAGAGAATGGTGAGGCAACGACGGCTGTGGCTGCCTAGATTCTGAAACCCCGGACAAGGTCGAACCGAGAAACGGCAAGAATCGTCATACCTCGGTTTTCTGAACACCTGTGTTTGCGCAGTTGCAGCGACTATCGGCTAACGAGATCCCGTATCGCCAGATGCCATTGGCAGCTTTGGGCCGCGAGTGACACGGAACCGAGTTAGTCAAACGAACAGGATGGCCTCCAAGCGGAGGGGCGACCCTGTAGGGTAGATCATCATATCGGAATGGTAACGCAGACATTGAAGTTTGATATGCCGGCGTGATTCAAGCTCCTGAAAGGAGCCTTGAACACGCTCTGCCCGATGCCGAATGGCGGCTGATTTTCCCAATCCTGCAATGCGACCGGACTCTGGCTGCGGGTTTATCAAGTCCAAAACATATAGCGGTTTGCGTTTATTCTGAATCAAAATTCGCTGCCTCTCGCAGCGCTCGAACGCGGATTTTGATGCTCTTATGCGTCAGACAAAACGCAATCCGCTTTAGACTGTGTCAGCTTCAGCTGTACACGGATAGTCACAGCAAACGACTGAATTTCATTACGCATTCAGGTTTCTCTGATTCCATCAAAACCTGAATTGCTCTAGACAAGAAAACCGGCAAACCTTTCTGGCTTGCCGGTTTCAGGTTTGCATTCAGAGTTGCCGGTTCTCAGGAACTGATTGCTGCCATTACCTGGGCAATGATGCGGCTCTGGACCGCGCGGTCCTTGTCGATACCGACATGGTCGGCATTGGAGAAGCCGCGAATGTCGATGTTCTCGATGGTTCCGCCGAATCCGCCGGCACGGCGGTAGGGTTTCCCACGCGCAGAATTGCGGATGTAGAAATTCACCACGCGGGGGCTGCCGCTGGTGAACGGCGGCGGAGCGGCAAAGCCGGGGTCCACACCGATGACGAGTTTGACGGGAACACCTGCTTTTGCCAGATAATTGGACATTGCGGGGGCTTCCTGCCCACCGACCGAATGGCCGGCGATGACGATCGGGTAGGAAACGGCATCGCGTTTGGAGCGTGCGATGATGTTGTTCGCCACAGACTTCCACTGGCCGTTTGAAAGTGCCTTCGCGTTGACACCACGCGCTCGCAACTGGTTGGTCATCGAGTTCATGCCGGTGGAGAACACGTTCATGAAGCCGCGAATGAAGTAAACTTCCTCCGCCTTGGCAGACGTCGCGCTCATGACAGGTGCGGCTACCAGAGCAGCCAGGGTCAGCGAACGGGTGAATTCGCGAACTGTGCGGAATTTCAGTACCATGAAAAGCCTCTTTTCGTTCCGGGTTTCACCGCATCGCACTCCCCATGTCGGCCCAACTTAAAGCGGTGAATCAGCATTATGATCAGGCTGACGGATTTAAGCCCAATGATGTACATTGTTTCAAGTCTGAATGGCCAAAAAAGGGCCATGGCGAGCTGCAGGAAGGCGAAAACCAATTCCTTCAGGGCGAAGACATTCAATCCGTCGGAGGAGTCAGGAAACCCGTTTCGGGGGAGGGTTCCAGAATTTACACGGTATGAGTGGTGGGAACACCGCTTCAACTTTCATATGATTTGTTGGGGACTGGAGTAATGGCTAGTGGGTTTGACCGGTAAGACTGCTGTCGAGATCGGCAGGATGATCGATTCCGGATCTGTGGATCCGGTGGAGGTCGCCGAACATTTTCTCGACGCGATAGAACAATCGGACCTGGGTCCGCAGATATTTGCGCGAACGACACGCGAAAGGGCGATTCGCGAAGCATTGCGGGCGCGCGAACGGGCACGCTCGGGTACACGGCGTTCGCTGCTGGATGGCGTTCCCGTCTCCTGGAAAGATCTCTTCGATACGGAAGGCGTGGCCACCGAGAGCGGTGCGGCGCTTCTGCGTGGCAGCACACCGCATCGCGATGCCCACGTCCTGGAACTTGCGGGTGCCGCCGGGACGGTATGTCTTGGCAAGACCCACCAGACCGAATTCGCGTTTTCCGGCCTTGGCATCAATCCGAATACCGCGACGCCTCCCAACCTGGATTTTCCGGGATGTACGCCGGGCGGCTCGTCATCGGGGGCTGCTGCATCCATTCGCTACGGCATGGCTCCGATTGCCATCGGTTCGGATACCGGCGGATCGGTGCGCATTCCCGCTTGCTGGAATTCGCTTGTCGGTTTCAAGACCACCCACGGGCTGATCTCGCTTGAGGGCGTGGTGCCGCTTTGCCCCGGTTTCGATACGGTCGGCCCGCTCGCGCAATCGGTCGAGGATGCCGCAGTGATGACGGAAATCATGGCGGGCGGCGATCTCGAAACGCCCTTGGAACGGGCGCTAGGGGATTGTCATTTCGCCATTCCGGAGGGCGAATCCTTTGCCGATTGCGATATCGCGCAGATCGAAGGTTTCGAATCGGCGGTCAGGATGCTCGAAAAGGCAGGCGCCCGTATCAGCAGGATCGAAGCACCGTATTTTCACTCCACGGTCACTCTGGGACCGGTGCTGTTTCCCTACGAGGCATGGCACAGTTGGGGTGAACTGATCGATGCCAATCCAGGTGTTACATACGGGCCCGTCGAGGAACGTTTCAGGCAGGGAAGCGTGATCGCCAGGGAGGTCTATCTCAAGGCAAAGGCAACGCTTGAGGACATGCGCCGCAAGCACGAGGCTTCAATTCTGGATTATGATGCGCTGCTCACGCCGACGTTGCCAATCACGCCAAAATCGGTCGACGAGCTTCTGGCCGACGGCGCGCTCTTCAACTCCACCAATCTGATGGCGCTTCGAAATACCCGCTATGTCAATCTGTCTGGCGGTTGCGCGCTGACCTTGCCGACCCAGATCAACGGTGCCGGACTGCAGATAATCGGCAGCGCTTATGAGGATGCCAAAATTCTTGGAATCGGTCTGGCAGCGGAGCGCGCCCTGAATTTCGGGTAGCCATCGACCTTGGGGTTTCAACCGTCTTGCGGCTTGCTTTCCTTGCCCGCGACCCAGGTCTGCCTGATCGCGCGGTCGTCACCCATGATGAGCAGTGCAAAGAGCATGTCGTGCAGGCTTTGGGATAGCGCGTGACGCTCGGCCATGATCGGCGTTGTCATAGGATCAAGCACGGCCAGATCGGCAATCATGCCCGGTTCAAGCGTTCCAACCTGTGCGTCGAGACCAAGCAGGCGGGCATTGCCGAGGGTCGCAAGGTAAAAGGCGTCAAAGGCGGTGATCCGCTGGCCTGCATGCTGGGATACCGTGTAGGCGTCGCGCATGGTCTGCAGCATCGAAAATGAGGTGCCGCCGCCAATATCGCAGCCGATCCCGGCCTTGACCGGATGTTCTCCGCGCGTCGTGTGTGCGTACCGGAAATGTCCGGAACCCAGGAAATTGTTGGAGGTTGGGCAGTGCACGATGGCGGAGCCGCTTTCGCCCAGCCGCGCCAGTTCGCGCCCGCTCAGATGTATGCCGTGGGCGAACATAGCCTTCTCGCGGAGCAGGCCATAGCGGTCATAGACATCGGTATAGTCCTTCGACCACGGAAACCGGTCCGCAACGAATTCGATCTCGTTGCGGTTTTCCGAGAGATGGGTCTGGATGACCAGATCGGGGTTTTCCCTGGCGAGCGCGGCAACCGCCTCAAGTTGCGCCTCGGTAGAGGTGACTGCGAAGCGGGGGCTAATGGCGTAGTGCAGACGGCTTCTGCCGTGCCACTTGGAGATAAGCGCCGAAGATTCTTCATAGGCCGACTGGGGAGTGTCGGTAAGGGCGTCCGGCGCGTTGACGTCCATCATGGTCTTGCCGGAGATCAGTGCCATGCCCCGGCGCTCTGCCTCGCTAAACAGCGCATCAAGCGCCACCGGGTGGATGGTGGAAAATGCAAGGCATGACGTTATGCCATTGCGCAGCAATTCGTCGATGAACAGTGGGGCTGCGCGGGCAGCGAATTCCGCCTCTGCATAACGCTGTTCCTCGATGAAGGTATAGCGGTTCAGCCAGTCCAGCAGGTCGCGGCCATAGGCTGCAATCATCCTGTATTGCGGGAAGTGAAGATGGGCATCGATGAAACCGGGCACGATCAGGCATTGGCCGTAATCGGTAACGGGCCAGTCTTTGTATTCCGATGGCAGTTCGGAGGCGGGACCGCTCCAGGCAATGAGGCCTGCAGCGGTGACGGCGACCGCGCCCTCGCTTTCGTGGCGGTTAGACGCTTCTTCGCCAACGATGGCCGGATCGTCCCGAAATGTCAGTGTCTGGCCGCGAAGAACATGCATCTGGTTTCCCTTCGTTTTTGCGCACTTTTCTCCATCACGCGGGAAAGCGCAAGAACCGGAACACATCGACGGTGGTTGGCTGTGCAGCGCAACACCGGCAAACATCATGCGGGACTACCGGAAACTGGGCAAACGGCACGCTTTCTGAATTCTTCAGCAAGCGCGGGCATCCTTGCGCATCCGCGAAAGCTACGGAATGCAGTATGCGCGCCGAATTGCGCAAAGTTTCAGCACCGGTCAAAAAAGTGCCCGGCGTACAGCCGGGCGCGCTCCAAAAGCCTTCACAACCCGGCAAATGGTGCTAACGTCCTGACATACACTCGAAAGGTATTTCATGGCGCGTGACAAGCTCGTATTCTTCCGCAATGGCGTTCGGACCGAATTGTCCGATGTCGATCCCAACGAAACACTTCTTGACTATCTGCGACTTCGGGAACGGTCGACGGGAACGAAAGAAGGCTGCAATGAAGGCGATTGCGGTGCATGTACGGTTGCGCTTGGCCGGGTACGCGGCGGCAAGCTGACCTACGAACCGGTAAATGCCTGCATCCAGTTACTGGGCCAGGTTGACGGCGCGGACATCATTACGGTGGATGACCTGGCGGAGGGCGAGACCCTGCATCCCGTGCAGGTAGCGATGGTCGAGGAGCACGGTTCGCAGTGCGGCTTCTGCACACCGGGGATCGTGATGAGCCTGTTCACGCTTTGGCATTCGGGGCGCAATGCCGACCGCGATGCGATCAACGAATACCTGTCCGGAAATCTTTGCCGCTGTACCGGCTACCGTCCGATTGCCGATGCGGCGATGAAAGCCGCTTCGGTCAAGGCGAAGGATGCATTGGACAAGCGGCTTGCCGAAACCCAGAAGGAAATTGCCAGGCTTGGAAATGGCGAAGACCTGTTCGTCGGCAGCGATGACCGTTTCTTTGCCGCGCCTGCAACGGTCAAATCACTCGCCGAACTGGCCGCGAAGCACCCGGACGCAACCATTCTGGCGGGTTCGACGGATGTCGGGCTTTGGGTCACCAAGCAATTGCGCGACCTGCCGAAGATCATTCACGTGGGAAGGGCGAAGGGCTTTTCCGACGTCAAGACAAATACATCCAAGATCGTGATCGGGGCGGGTGCGACCTATTCGGAGGCGTTCGACGCACTGGCCGAGATCGATCCCGACATCCGCTCGGTGCTTCTGCGCATCGGGTCGCGCCAGGTGCGCGCCAGCGGTACGGTTGGCGGCAACATCGCCAACGGCTCCCCCATCGGTGACATGCCGCCCATGCTCATTGCACTCGATGCCTCGCTCGAACTGAACCATGGCGGCGAGATCCGGACGATGGGCCTGGAAGACTTCTTCATCGATTATGGCAAGCAGGACCGGAAACCGGGCGAACTTGTTTCGAAGGTGATCGTTCCCCGCCTGAAGAAGCGTGACCGTTTCAGGGCCTACAAGATCTCCAAGCGGTTCGATCAGGATATTTCCGCAATCATGTTCGCCGCTCGCGTGACCGTATCGGGTGACCGGATCGTATCGGCGCGGATTGCGTGTGGCGGGATGGCTGCGACACCGAAACGCGCCAAGCATGCAGAGGCTGCCCTCGCCGGGGCGAGACTTTCCGACGAGTCTGATTGGCAACGCGCCATTGCTGCACTGGATCAGGACTACGCGCCAATCAGCGACATGCGTGCATCTGCAGATTACCGCACGAAAGTTGTCAAGAACCTGCTCCTCAAGGCGCTTGGGGAGATAGCCGCCGACGAGGGTGGTGGCGGGGAGGCGATGCGCGTCACTGCCGCTCAAGGGGCAACCGCCGCAGGTGCCGAGACTGCAAGGAGGGCCGGAGCATGAACAAGCGTTTCGTACCCCGTACCGATACCGAAATCGTAGGCAAGGCGCTGGCTCATGACAGTGCGCGCGGCCACGTCTCCGGCAGGGCGCGCTACATTGATGACATGCTGGAACCGGAAGGCACGCTGCATCTGGCACCGGGACTTTCCCCTGTTGCGGCGGGGCGCCTCAAGTCGATGGACCTGTCTGCAGTCGAAAGCGCGCCGGGCGTGGTGGCCGTGCTGACCGCGAAGGATATTCCGGGCCCCAATGAATGCAGTCCTTCCTTTGGTGGCGATCCCATCCTGGCGGAAAAGGAAATACTGTTTCACGGACAGGTGCTGTTCGCGGTGGTAGCCGAAACGCGCAAGCAGGCGCGCAAGGCAGCTCGTCTGGCAAAGGTGGAAATCACGGAAAAGAAGCCGCTGGTATCCGTGCAACAGGGGCTGAAATCGGGCAAGACGGTTCTCGATCCCTATACATTTGCCAAGGGTGATCCTTCAGCGGCCATCGGCAAGGCAAAGCGTTCGCTTTCCGGAAGGATCGTAATCGGCGGTCAGGAGCACTTCTATCTGGAAGGCATGATCTCGATGGCGGTTCCGGGCGAAGCCGGGGCGATGAAGGTCTTTGTTTCCACCCAGCACCCGACCGAGGTTCAGCATCTGGTGGCAAAGGCCATCGGCAAGCCGGATGCCAAGGTGACAGCCGAATGCAGGCGCATGGGCGGTGGTTTTGGTGGAAAGGAAAGCCAGGCAGGGCAGTGGGCCTGCCTTGCGGCGATCGCGGCGCAGAAACTCAATCGGCCCTGCAAGTTCCGGCTTGATCGCGATGACGACATGGTGGCGACAGGCAAGCGGCATGACTTCGATACCGGATATTCGGTCGGCTTCGACGCGGACGGCGTGGTCAAGGCTCTAGACGTTTCGATGGCGGCGCGTTGCGGCTATTCCGCGGACCTTTCGCTCGGCGTGGTGGACCGGGCCATGTTCCACGCTGACAACGCCTACTACTATCCCGAATACCGTATCCATACCGATCGGGTGTTCACCAATACGGTTTCAAACACGGCTTTTCGCGGCTTTGGCGGCCCGCAGGGGCTGTTGTTCGCGGAACGCATGATGGATCACATTGCCATCGAACTTGGCGAGGACCCGCTGGAAGTGCGCAAGCGCAATTTCTACCGGCGCGGCAAGGCGGTGACGCCCTATGGCATGCCGGTGAAGGACATCCTGCTTGAAGAAATTACGGCTGGCCTAGAAAAATCCGCGCGTTACCAGGCGCGGCGCAAGGAGATCGCGAAGTTCAATGCAGGCAGTCGGTTCCTGAAACGTGGCATCTCGCTGACACCGCTCAAGTTCGGCATCGCTTTCACGTTGAAACATCTCAACCAGGCAGGCGCTCTCGTCCATGTCTACACGGATGGCTCGATCCAGGTGAACCATGGCGGCACCGAGATGGGGCAGGGCCTGTACATGAAGGTCGCGCAGGTCGTGGCCGAGGTGTTCGGGCAGGACATTTCACGGGTCGAGATCACCGCAACTACGACCGACAAGGTGCCGAACACGACGCCCACGGCCGCGTCTTCCGGTTCCGACCTGAACGGCATGGCCGCCAAGAATGCGGCTGAGAAGATACGCGACCGCATGGCAAAGGTGGCAGCCAAGCTCTACCAGGGCAAGGCGAACGATGTCCGTTTCTCCAACGGCATGGTGCATGTGGGTGGCCGGGAGGTTCCTTTCGCGGAGGTGGCCAAGCAGTGCTTCCTCGAACGGGTGCAGCTTTCCGATACGGGTTTCTTCTCGACCCCGAACATTACCTGGGACCGTGAGACACAGACCGGCAATCCCTTCCTCTACTTCGCCTATGGTGCCGCCTGTTCGGAAGTCATCATCGACACGCTTACCGGGGAGATGAAGGTGACGCAGGTCGATATTCTCCATGACGTGGGTGCGTCACTCAATCCGGCCATCGATATCGGCCAGATCGAGGGCGGCTTCGTGCAGGGCATGGGCTGGCTGACCACGGAGGAACTTGTCTTTGACGACAAGGGACGCCTGAGAACTCACGCCCCGTCCACCTACAAGATACCGGCCTGCTCGGATGTGCCCGAGGCATTCAAAGTCAAGCTCTACGATTATCCGGGCAAGAAACCACCGACCGTCTATCATTCCAAGGCAGTAGGGGAGCCGCCACTGATGCTCGCGGTTTCCGTATTCTCGGCGATCACGCATGCCATTGCTTCGATTAATCCGGGAAGGCTTCCGGATCTGGATGCGCCTGCAACGCCCGAGGCGATTTTGCGGGCAGTGGACTCGATGCGTAATTGAATCAGCCCTATTTGTTGCTGTGGTGAGCTAACGCGTTTGCCTGCCTGCGCATGTTGCCAGGACGTGTATCATCGCGCTCGATTTGATAATTTACGCGACGCCCATTTTCTATCCAGACGAGGAGTTGAACCATGCCGCAATCAAGTGACCGCAATCGGCGAATTGTTCTTGCGGAACGGCCCAAGGGCGAACCTGACGAAAACACGCTGCGTCTCGAAGAGGAGGCAGCGCCTCAGCCCGGCGCCGGGCAGATGCTGTTGCGCACGGTCTGGCTTTCGCTTGACCCCTACATGCGCGGGCGCATGAACGATGCGAAGTCCTATGCCAAGCCGGTGGAGATCGGCGAGGTCATGACTGGGCAGGTGGTGGCCGAGGTCGTCTCGTCGGCGGTGAAGGGTTTTGAACCCGGCGACCATGTACTGGCACCTTCCGGCTGGCAAGACTGGTTCGTCTCCGATGGCGAGCAGGTCATGAACCTCGGCAAGTCACCGGCCAACCCTTCCTGGGCGTTGGGCATTCTGGGAATGCCAGGCTACACGGCCTATGCGGGCCTCCTCAAGATCGGCGAACCCAAGGCGGGTGAGACCGTTGTCGTGGCTGCGGCCTCCGGGCCTGTCGGGGCCACGGTCGGGCAGATCGCCAGGATCAAGGGATGTCGCGTGGTCGGCATCGCAGGTGGACCTGAGAAATGCGCGCATGTGACCGGCAATCTTGGATTCGACGCATGTATCGACCACCGTGCGGAAGACTTTGCCCAACAGCTTAAAGCTGCCTGCCCGGATGGTATCGACGTCTATTTCGAAAATGTGGGCGGCAAGGTTCTCTACGCGGTGTTGCCGTTGCTCAACCCGTTCGCCCGCATGCCGGTGTGCGGGATCGTTTCATGGTACAACAGTACCGGCCTGCCCGATGGCCCGGACATGGGACCGGCCATCATGGGCACGATCCTGCGAATGAAGGTGAAGGTTCAGGGCTTCATCATCTTCGACAGCTTCGGACTTGAAACCTACAAGGAATTCGTTGGCGACATGACCGGCTGGTTGGCCAGTGGACAGGTCAAATACAAGGAGCAGATTGTCGACGGGCTGGAGCAGGCTCCCAAGGCACTCAATGACCTTCTCGCCGGACGCAATTTCGGAAAAATGGTCGTGAAGGTCGGCTGACGCTGACATGGTCAAAGCGAACGGCCGTGACCGAATTCAGCGGTCCGGCGTGTGCCAGTCGCTTTCGACCTGCTTGCGGCGCGACAGGCGGATGGCAAGGCCGAGTGCAACACCCGTGCCGATGGCCACCGTCAGGTCGACCAGAACTGTCAGTACGAGGGTGAGGAGCAGCAGGAAGATGTCGGAGGGCCGTCCCTTGGCATACTCACCCCATTTGTGTGGCTCGGTCATGTTCCATGCGGTGATGATCAGTAGGGCTGCGAGCGCGGGCATTGCCAGAGTTCCGGCAAGTGGCGCTGCCACCAGCATGATGACGAGAACCGCAATTGCGTGGACGATACCAGCTACGGGTGTCTTGCCGCCGGCCTTGATGTTGGTGGCGGTACGCGCAATCGCGCCGGTTGCCGGCAGGCCGGTGAAAAGGGACGAGCCAATATTGGCGATGCCCTGGGCGGTCAGTTCGGCATTGGGCCGGTGATGCCCCTCGATCATCCTGTCCGCGACCATGGCCGACAGGAGCGACTCCACGCCTGCCAGGAATGCGATGGTGATGGCGGACGGAATCAGTTCGACAAACCGGCTCCAGGAAAAGTGCGGTAGTTCGGGCCAGGGCAAGGTGGAGGGAAGTTCCCCGAAGCGCGATGCCAGCGTATCGGCCTGAAGCGGCAGCAGGAACGGCAGCGCAGAGCCGATCGCTATTGCAAAGATGAGACCCGGAAAACGCGGCCAGAGCCGGCGGAAGGCGACGATCAGGATCAGGGTCACAAGCGCAATGATGAGCGCGGACAGGCTGAAGCTGTCGCGGGCATGCCAGAGCGCGGGGATCTTTTCGAGAAAATCGGCGGGGTCATGCTCCGGCTTGAGGCCGAGGAAATCCTTGAGCTGGCTGGTGCCGATGATGATGCCGATGCCGATCGTGAAGCCGTTCACGACAGCGTCGGGAACGAAGGCGATCAGCCGTCCTGCCCGGAACCACCCCGCGATGACGAGCAAAACTCCCGCCATCATGGTCGCCATGACAAGCCCGTCATAGCCATGCTCGGCGATGACCGAGAAAACCACGACGATGAAAGCGCCGGTCGGTCCGCCAATCTGCACCCTGCTGCCGCCGAAAAGCGAGATCAGGAGGCCAGCTACGATGGCGGTGACCAGTCCCTTGGCGGGGTCTGCACCCGAGGCGATGGCAATGGCGAGGCTCAGTGGAATGGCAACGAATGCCACCGTGAGACCAGCGAAAAGGTCTGAAAGGAACAGCGACCGGTCATAGGTCCTGATCGTCGTGAGAATCTTGGGAGTGCGCATGGGTAGTCCTGGAAGGAATGCACGCTACATAGCATTCCATCGGTGGGCGCGCCAAGCTCTCTGCCGAAAACAAATTTTCCTCGCCGGGCAAATCATTGTCTACGCAGGGTCGATACAGCCTTGCCCTCGCGGACCAATCGGCTAGGGTGCCCGCAACATCAGCATACCATCTGCAAACGGAGGACACCCATGAAAACACGCGCCGCAGTCGCCTTCGAGGCCGGCAAGCCGCTGGAAATCGTCGAAGTAGACCTGGAAGGCCCCAAGGAGGGCGAGGTTCTCATCGAGATCAAGGCAACGGGCATCTGCCACACCGACGAATTCACACTTTCCGGTGCAGATCCCGAAGGCATTTTCCCAGTAATTCTCGGTCATGAGGGTGCAGGCGTGGTCGTGGATGTGGGGCCGGGCGTCAAGTCGGTGAAGAAGGGCGATCATGTCATTCCGCTCTACACGCCAGAATGCCGCGAATGCCCTTCGTGCCTGTCGCGCAAGACCAATCTCTGCACGTCCATTCGCGCAACGCAGGGGCAGGGCCTCATGCCGGACGGCACGACGCGCTTCTCCTACAAGGGCAAGCCGATCTATCACTACATGGGCTGCTCGACATTCTCCAACTACACGGTGCTGCCGGAAATCGCGGTAGCCAAGATCGACGAGAACGCTCCATTCGACAAGGTCTGCTATGTGGGCTGCGGCGTGACGACCGGTGTTGGCGCGGTGCTGAACACGGCGAAGGTCAACCAGGGCGCGACTGCTGCGGTCTTCGGCCTTGGCGGCATCGGCCTCAACGTCATTCAGGGGCTGAAACTTGCCGGAGCCGACATGATCATCGGTGTCGACATCAATGACGACAAGGAAGAGTGGGGCCGCAAGTTTGGAATGACCCACTTCGTCAACCCGAAGAAGGTCGACAATGTCGTCAACGAAATCGTCAACATGACCAAACGCGGCGCGGACCAGATCGGCGGAGCCGACTACACCTTCGACTGCACGGGCAATGTGAATGTCATGCGGCAGGCGCTGGAGTGTTCGCATCGCGGCTGGGGTGAATCGATCATCATCGGCGTCGCTGGGGCAGGCCAGGAGATTTCCACCCGTCCGTTCCAGCTTGTCACGGGCCGTGTCTGGAAAGGAACCGCCTTCGGTGGTGCAAGGGGCCGTACCGATGTGCCGAAGATTGTCGACTGGTACATGAACGGCAAGATCGAGATCGACCCGATGATCACGCATATCCTCAAGCTGGAGGATATCAACAAGGGCTTCGACCTGATGCATGAAGGCAAGTCGATCCGAAGTGTCGTGGTCTTCTGACCGCATCGGTTTGGGGCGGATTGCACTTGGAGCGAATTACACTTGGGGCGCATTACAAGAGAAGGAACATTCGAATGATTTCCAATCGAAAAGCACTGAGCCTCGCATTCTTCCTCCCGGCATTCGCCCTGCTTCAGGGGTGTTCCGACAACGACGCGGACCAACAGACGGTTGCCAAGAAGACAACTGAAGTGACGAAGGACGTTGCACCTGAGACGGCCAAGGCCGAGCCGGAAAAGAAACCGGCGGATACCGCTGCCAAGGAAGTTGCAGAAGCCCCCGCGACGCAGGAAGAGCCGGTGGCGGAGGTTTCGCCAGCAGATGATGGTGCATCTGCCACTCCCGACAATCCCGAAGCGATGCTTTCGTCTGCAGACAAACTGGAGGGTGATACGCTCGAAGCAGTTGCATTCGAACGCGGGCCAGGCAAACCGCCCTATGTGGGTGTGTGGGCTGCAAGCCCGAGCGGCTGCGCTCTGATCGACCAGGATGTTTATGACAGTTTTGCTGTTATCACCCCTGACGCCATTCGGCAGTTCGAGGAGATTTGCAGTTATACGCCGTCACCTGCTACATCAAACGTGCACCATCTTGATGCGACTTGCCAGGCGGAAGGCGAAACCAGCAATCGTGTCATTACGATCGAGATGACCAACAGCCAGACCATAACTTTCCAGAATCAGGAAGGTGGAAACAGTTGGGAAATGTTCCGCTGTAACCTGCCTCGCTAGGTTACCACCCAGGGTCTGGCTCACATCAATTGAACCAGTAGCGCTGATATAGCCGCTCTTTTATGCCGCACTTCTTGTGGCTGGCCGGTTCAAAGAAAAACAGGAGAAGCCATGACTGACAACGACACCATTTTTGATGGGAGCCCGGATGGAGACACGCTTGGGAGCCGCATCGTGCGGGCACGTGAGGCTGTCGGACTGACGACAATGGATTTGTCGAAACGCATCGGAGTGAAGAAACAGACCATGGAAGCGTGGGAAAGGGATCGTTCCGAGCCGCGCGCAAACCAGGCGATGAACCTTGCAGGCATTCTGGGCGTCACGCCCACCTGGTTGCTTTCAGGGTTGGGCAACGCTCCATCGGAAGAGGTGGTATCTGTGGAAATCAGGTCGATCAGGGCGCATCTCGACGAAATAATGGATTTGCGCAAGCGTACCGAGGACAGCATCTCGGCGATCCAGACCATTCTCGATCGCATGGTTGAACGCGAAAACGACTAGGCAATCAGATTGAAGTAAAGGCCGGAGATGCATGATCTCCGGCCTTTCCATTCTTGTTATTTGCCGTCGGGAACTTTCAACTCGATGCTTACACTCTTCTCGTTTGTGAAGCCGCCATTGACCACGTAATAAGCGCCGGCGGCGAGAGCGATCAGCAATATGGCTGCAACGAACCATCCGGCACCTGAGCCGGAGCGAACGACGGTCACCTTTTCATTGTCAGACATGATGATCCCTCTATATTCGGCCCATCAGGGCAAGAACGATCACGACGATGAGAATCAGGCCGACGATGCCGCCCGGTCCGTAGCCCCAGCCCCTGCTGTGCGGCCACGCCGGAATGGCACCTAGAAGTGCCAGGATCAGGATGATGATGAGAATTGTGCCCAAAGACATGGTGGTTTCGCCTTTCTTGTTATTGACCCACTGTCGGCAATAACGCCCCGAGGGCAATTTGGTTGCCTTGGACAAATGACGAGGTAAAGGAGGCCTTCAGTTGAGCGAGGAAGGTGCGGCAAGATCGGCAGACCCGTCCGGCCCCCCGGTGGTGTTTGTCGATGCAGATGCCTGCCCGGTAAAGCCGGAGATACTCAAGGTCGCCGGGCGACATGAACTCGAAGTCATTCTGGTGTCCAATGGCGGTTTGCGTCCGACGCGCGATCCAAAAGTGAGGAACGTCATCGTCTCTGACGGATTCGATGCAGCCGATGACTGGATTGCCGACAATGCAGCATCCGGTGACATTGCCGTGACGGCGGACGTGCCTCTCGCGGTACGCCTCGTTGAGAAAGGTGTCGTCGTTCTGGATCCGAAAGGGCGGCCCTTGGGCAAGGACAACATCGGCATGGCTTCTGCGATGCGCAACCTCAATCAGGACCTGCGCGAGGCAGGCGTCATCAGCGGATTCAATGCACCCTTCTCGCAACGTGATCGATCGGCGTTTCTGCAGGCGATGGACAAAGCGGTGCGTCATGCAATGAATGCCCGAAGAGCTTGAAATTCAAAAGGAAAAGACAGGCACCAATGAAGACGATATCGATCAATAGATCCTACGGCGGAACTCAGGGCGTCTATAGCCACGTGGCAGAGACGACCAATTGCGAGATGACCTTCGCGGTTTTCGTCCCGCCACAGGCGGAAAACCGGAAATGCCCAGTGCTCTGGTATCTCTCGGGCCTCACCTGCACGCATGCCAACGTGATAGAGAAGGGTGAATATCGGCGCGCGGCAGCGGAACACGGGATCATAGTTGTCTGTCCCGATACCAGCCCGCGCGGCGAGGAGGTGGCCGACGTGGCGGATGACTGGCAGATCGGCAAGGGCGCCGGTTTCTATGTCGATGCGACCCAGGCCCCCTGGTCGCAGCACTACAAGATGTATTCCTACATCACCCGCGAATTGCCGGAGCTCATTGCCGCCAATTTCAGTTCCCCCGATGCCGGCGCAGACATGAGCCGGCAGGGTATCTTCGGTCATTCCATGGGCGGGCACGGCGCGCTTACCATTGCCCTGAAGAACCCGGAAACCTTCCGGTCGTGCTCTGCCTTCGCCCCGATTGCACAGCCTTCCACCGCGGACTGGTCCAACGGCACGCTCGCGCAGTATCTCGGGGAAGATCCGGCGAACTGGCGCGAGTACGATGCCACCCTGCTGATCGAGGATGGAAAGCGATTTCCCGAGTTCCTTGCCGACCAGGGAACGGCAGACCAGTTCCTCGACAAGTGCAATCCGCAGGCACTTGAAACGGCATGCGCAAATGCTGGCATCCCGCTGACCCTGCGCATGCAGGAGGGCTACGACCACTCGTATTATTTCATTTCGTCCTTCATGGCAGACCACATTGCCTGGCACGCAGAGCGATTGAAGTGATCTGAACGGACAGGGGCGGTTCGCAAAACGGCCTCGTGGAAGAAAAAAAGGGCGCGGAAATTTCCGCGCCCTTCGTTTATCTGCTTGTCAAACCAGCTTACTGATATTTGTCGATCAGTTCATTGGCCTGCTTGATCAGGGCCTCGCCATCGATGCCCTTTTCCTTCATGTCGGCAATCCAGCGGGCGCGAACCGGCTCGGCTGCCTTCTTCCAGCGTGCCACCTCGGCTGCGTCGAGTGTGACGATGCTGTTGCCGTTCTTTTCAGCGATTGCACGGCCGGGTGCATCGCCTGCCAGCATTTCCTCGGCGGCAAGCGTCGTCAGTGCCATTCCCGACTGTTCGTCGATGATCTTCTTCAGGTCATCGGGCAGCTTGTTGTAGCTGTCCCAGTTCATGGCGCAGATGATCGTTGCGGTGTAGAGGGCCTCATCGCCCGAGAACTCGACATGGTTGGTGGCGAGCTCGGCCAGCTTGATGGCCGGGGTCACTTCCCACGGAATGACCGTGGCGTCGATAACGCCCTTCGACAGGGCCTCGGGAATCGCCGGCAGCGGCATGCCGACCGGTATTGCCTTGAGTTCCTTGAGCATGTCGGTGATGACACGTGTCGGGCCGCGAACTTTCAGGCCCTCCATGTCCTCAAGCTTTGTGACCGGGCTCTTGGAATGGATCAGGCCGGGGCCGTGGACCCAGGCACCAAGCATCTTCAGATCCTTGAATTCCTCATTTTGCAGCGTGGTTTCGGTCAGTTCCCAATAGGCCTTGGAAGTGGCAACCGAGCCACGCATCATGAAGGGCAGTTCGAAGACCTCGGACTTCGGATAGCGGCCAGGCGTATAGCCGACCACGGTCATGATGATGTCGGCAACGCCGTCGCGAGCCTGGTCAATCAGTTCGGGCGGTCTTCCGCCAAGGGCCATCGCATCGAAGTGCTCGATCTTGATGCGGCCGCCGGATTTCTCCTCGATCGACTGTGCCCAGGGTTTCAGGATCTTTGCCGGCACTGTTGCCTGCGGCGGCAGGAACTGATGCAGTTTCAGCGTAACTTCCTGTGCCGAAGCCGGTACAAGGTTTGTGGTTAGCGCAAACATGCCGGCAAGAGCCCCGGCAACTGCACCCTTCAAAAGGCTGCGTCTGAACATGTAATCCTCCCAGTTGATGTTCAATTCGTTTACCGCATAAACTATTCGCAATCGCGAGGATTTTGTAAAGTCCACAAATAGACGTACGGGAAGCACGGCTTCCCGCTGGGAGGGAATTCACATGACTGCGGGACATCCCGATACCGGTTTGTTGCACGATCTGGCCGGGCATCTGCTGCGGCACGCGTTCAATCGCGGGCAGCATACCTTCGAAGTCACGTTCAAGGGCGAGGGGATCACGCCGCTGCAGTTCATGATCGTCGAACTGGTCGCCAGCAATGACGGAGTGGCGCATTGGCAGATCGGCGAGGCAATGGGTACATCTGCCTCGGTGGTGACGACAACGCTCAAACCGCTCATCGAGGGCGGATGGATATCGCGGCAAAACTCCCATGGTGACCGAAGGCGGATCATCTACCGCCTCACGAAGGAGGGTGCTGAGCGGCACCGGAACCTCCGGCCCAGGCTGGCAAGTTCGGAGGACTTGCTGCTCGAGGCCCTGAACGAAAGCGAACGCAGCGAGTTCAAGCGAATGCTGTTGCTGGTGGGAGGGCTAGCGCAAGCGCAGCACGAGGCCGGTGAAAATGCACTCACGCGCAACAAAGGCAGGGAGAAAGCCGATGCAAAGGCTTGAGGCGAAGCTCGAACATTTCTGCGACCTTGAGGTGGAACTCGGAGACATCATCGAGATGGGCGCGGGCAGGGGAGGCATGCGCCGGATCATTCCGATTATCGGGGGCAGGGTCAGGGGGACGGTCAATGGCGAGATACTGAACATTGGCGCAGACTGGCAAACGGTATACCCGGACGGGCTTGCGGAACTCGATACGCGCTATTCCTTCCGGACCGATGACGGCGCCGTAGTGGAAATCATCAACTATGGCTTCCGGCATGGTCCGAAAGAGGTGATCGAGGCCATAGCGCGTGGCGAGGATGTCGATCCGGCAAGCTACTACATGCGCACCCATGCCCGGCTCGAAACCGGTCACCCGGAATATGCGTGGCTCAATCGCATGCTGTTCGTGGGGTCGGGCACGCGGCACAAGTCAAAGGTCCATGTGACGCTCTACAAACTGGTTTGACATCGTTACCGGCGCAGACGCGCTGGATAATTCAATTTACGTTGACGTTAACGGAAGTTTTGTCTAGATCATCCGTCGGCGGCAATCGAGGTACGGTATCGGGCGGAAGATGTTGCGCGAAGCCACTGCGCCACACTGGCGGTCAGAGGCGTTGGCGGGGAGTTGCCTTGATCGCCTTGTGACAACCATGAAGTGGTGCTCTGATTTCTTCTTCAAGACAAGAAATCACAACATATTGAAAGACTTGAACCAAAAAACTGGTAGAATTGCCCTAAAATCTGGGAGGAATTGATGGCATCGAAATCACCGTATGACGGCAAACCGTGGCTCGCATCCTATCCGCCGGACGTTCCGGCCGGTATCGAGGCGCTCAAATATGCTTCGCTTGCCGATCTGCTTGACGCCAGTTGCAAACAGTATTCATCGAAACCGGCATTCAGCTGCATGGGCAAGACGATCACCTTCGCCGAGCTCGCCCGGGCTTCGGCATCGGTGGGAGCATGGTTGAAGTCCAGGGGGCTGAAGAAGGGCGACCGGGTCGCCATCATGATGCCGAACATCCTGCAATTCCCGATCGTGCTGATGGGCGTATTGCGGGCAGGGTGCACGGTGGTGAACGTAAATCCGCTCTACACGCCGCGCGAACTCAAGCATCAGCTTAACGACAGCGGCGCCAAGGCCATCTTCATCCTGGAGAATTTTGCCCACACGCTGGAAGCAGTGAAGGGGGAGACCGGCATCGAGCAGGTGGTCGTCACTTCCATGGGCGACGAACTGGGCGGGCTCAAGGGCATGATCGTCAACTTCGTGGTCCGCAAGATCAAGAAGATGGTTCCTTCATGGTCGCTGCCGGGGCACGCCAGCTGGAAGCAGGTTGCATCAACTGACGGCGCCGGGTTCTCCACGGTTTCTTCCTCCGGGGACGACCTTGCATTCCTGCAATATACCGGCGGAACAACCGGCGTTTCAAAGGGCGCGATGCTGACCAATGCCAACGTGCTCTCGAACGCGGAGCAGAACAGCCTCTGGTGCGATGTGGCATTCAGGCAAGGCGGCCAGCCCGACAACCTGACCTATATTTGCGCCTTGCCGCTGTATCACATCTTCGCGCTGACGGTGAACGCGATCATGGGAATGCAGCAGGGGGCACTCAACGTTCTCATTCCCAACCCGCGCGATATCGGCGGCTTCCTCAAGGAGCTTCGCAGCACGGAATTCCATGTTCTGCCGGGTCTCAATACGCTGTTCAACGGCATGATGAACCACGAGGATTTCACCAAGGTAGACTGGTCGCATCTCAAGCTGACGCTTGGCGGTGGCATGGCGGTTCAGCGTCCGGTTGCCGAACGCTGGCAGAAACTGACCGGCTGTACGGTAACCGAAGGTTACGGGCTTTCCGAAACATCGCCCGTGGCGACCGCCAACCGCTTCGATTCGACGGAATTCTCCGGGACCATCGGCCTGCCACTGCCGGGAACGGAGATATCCATTCGCGACGACCAGGGCAAGGAACTGCCGCTCGGAGAAGTCGGCGAGATCTGCATTCGCGGCCCGCAGGTCATGAAGGGTTACTGGAACCGGCCTGACGAGACTGCAAATGTCTTCACCAAGGACGGATTCTTCCGGTCCGGCGACATGGGTTTCATGAACGATGAGGGCTACACCAAGATCGTTGACCGCAAGAAGGACATGATCCTTGTTTCCGGGTTCAACGTCTATCCCAATGAAGTGGAAGAGGTGATCGCCTCGATGCCGGGCATCTCCGAGGCGGCGGCCGTGGGTGCGCCGGATGAGCACTCGGGCGAAGTGGTGAAGGTGTTTGTCGTTCGTTCCGACCAGGCCGTGACAGAAGAGAAGATCAAGGCATGGTGCGCGGAAAACCTGACCAACTACAAGCGGCCGAAACACATCGAGTTCCGCGACGAACTGCCGAAGACCAATGTCGGCAAAATACTCAGGCGCGAACTTCGTGACGGCAAGGCATAGCCGGGTGATGCTCTAATTGTGGCGGTCTATGTGGACGAACCTCTTTGGAGCTGGCAGGGGCGCAAGTGGTGCCACCTGATGGCCGACACGCAGGAGGAACTCCACCGTTTTGCCTTCGGGCTTGGCCTGCAACTGTCTTCATATCAGGGGCCGCCGAAAACTTCGGCGCCCCATTATGACATCACAGGCTTCGAGCGGAACCGTGCGGTTCGCATGGGCGCACTTGAGGTGAGCAGGCGCGAAATTGTCGCCCTGTTTAGAAGCCAGCGGGTTCCGCGCAGCCAGCTCGCCGACAGGTCTTCTTCCGTCGTGCCCTCCCTGCCGCAGAGACGAACCTTCTCGCGGTGAATGTCGTGGACGGCTGTCTTGCCGATTTGTGTATATGAGCCGGCAAGCTGCAATACCGCGCTGGCTGCCCGAGGCGGGTTCGTCATGGACCGATTCTTGCGGATGGAAGGGCGGGCCGGGTTCGCTATTCGATGGTCGGGCGCAATTGCCAGATTGCTCCCATCGGGAGCTCGGTCATTCCAGCCATTGCCGTGCCGGCGGCTGGAGACATTCCAGCGTCTTCCGAACCTGCCATCGGCAGTTCGAGCGCCATGCAAATGTCATCGTAGATGACAGCCGCTGTCGGCACCCAGCGATCCTGAAACGCGATTGCCGAAACGAGAGCGGCGAGCAGCAACACTCCTGCGACGTCGCTGCCTTGAATCCGCAAGTGGCCCGGCCTCGGGGCGATCTCATGCGCTCTTGCCGCGATTGGAGCTGGCTGGATCATGTTGATCTTTGACATGGTTGGCTGCTTCGCAACGGGACCAGCCCGGCCCCGATCCGGGACAACGGGCAGCTACTGGATTGAAATGGGACGGAAACGCCCCGGCAGTGCCGCCTTGCGAAAGTCGTGCCAGTCTACTCAGCGCGCCTGTCACGGGATCGACATCTGTTTGCAATCAGTTTGATACCATGAGGGGCTAATGGCTCTCCCAGCGGCGCGAAGGCTGTCCGCTCCTGCAAACACACCCATGAGACAGGGAAGCCCCAGATGAATAATTTCAAAAGAATTCTGTTCTGCAGCACCGCTCTTTTCGCGGCGCAGGCGGCTTTTGCCGCCGAGCTGAAATTCGACAGCGTCGATGTTCCGCTTGACGACGCTGGAAAACGCGAAGTTCGCGCAACCGGCTCTGTATCGATTGACGGCGAGAAACATGCAATCGGTTATCGCGTGCTCGCCCGCACCGGCGACAAGATCGGCGGCAAGGATTTCGGTCTGATGATCGATCGCAAGGGCAATCCCGTCCGCAACTCTGACGGAACGAACTTCATTTCCGATGACCCCGACTTCACTTCGATCATCCCGGTCGGTTCGAAGATTTTCTCGATCACCCATTTCGAAACCCGCCCCGGCGGCATGTATCTGAGTGAACTGTCACAGGATGACAAGGGCAATCTGACGCCGGTTTCAACGCGGCCGATCGACCTGTCCGGGATCGACGGGCTGTGGGTTCCCTGCGCCGGTTCCGTAACGCCGTGGGGCTCGCATCTCGGTTCCGAAGAATATCCGACCGACGCACGCGCGTTTGTCGAAGCGCATTCGATCAGCGACATCGATTCCTATGTCTACCCGATGGTTCGCTACGAGGGTGTTGACCATACCAACATGTCTCTCGACACTTTCCGCGCCGCCTACAAGCCTTACAAATACGGTTTCCCGGTCGAGGTGAAGATCTCCGAGGATGGCGAGACCGCTGCGCACAAGCATTACGCAATGGGCCGCGTTGCCGTGGAACTCGCCTATGTGATGCCGGACCAGAAGACCGCCTACATCACCGATGATGGTACCAATACGGGTCTCTTCCGTTTCGTTGCCGACAATGAGGGCGATCTCTCCAGCGGTACGCTCTACGCGGCAAAGTGGGTTCAGACCTCGGATGAAGGTGCAGGCGCTGCCGACCTCGAATGGATCGATCTTGGTCATTCCGACAGCGCCACGGTGCGCATGGCGCTGAACCTCGGCGTTGATTTCCACGACCTGTTCGATGTTGCCTCCTACGACAAGGACGGCAACTGCCCTGAAGGGTTCCTGTCCTCCAATGCTGAAGGCCGGGCCGAGTGCCTGCGCGTGAAGCCGGGCATGGAAGTGCTGGCTTCCAGGCTCGAAACCCGCAGGTATGCCTCCATGCTGGGAGCGACCGCCGAGTTCCGCAAGATGGAAGGCATCACCTATGATGCAGACGGCAAGAACCTCTATCTTTCCATGTCGGAGATTGCCAAGGGCATGGAAGACGGTTCCAAGCAGGACAAGGGCGGCCGAAACGATGTGCGCCTTGGTGTGAACAAGTGCGGCGCGGTCTATGAAATGACGGTCGATGGCGACTATGTTGCCCGCTCGGCTCGCACTCTGGTTGCCGGTACCCCGTCCAGCTACGCGGAAGGTTCGCCGGAAGCAGGCAATTCGTGCGATCTCGAAGGCATCGCAAATCCGGATAACCTGACCTACATCCCGGGATCGCGCACGCTGATCATCGGCGAAGATACGGGTTCAGGCCACCAGAACGATGCGATCTGGGCGTTCAACCTGGACAGCAAGGAACTGACGCGGATCTTCACCACGCCTTACGGTTCGGAAACGACTTCGCCCTACTGGCATGCAAACGTGAACGGCTTCTCCTACCTTACCGCCGTCATTCAGCATCCTTACGGCGAGTCGGACGAAGACAAGCTGGAAAACCCGGCCGATGCCCGCGCCTATGTAGGTTATATCGGACCGTTCCCGGCTGACGCCGTGAAGACGCAGTAAATACCTGCGGCTCTTTGGAGCCTGCCAAGGGCGGCGTCTCACCGCGGATGTACCGGGAGACGCCGCCCGCTTCTTTTTCGACAATGCGCCTGGTTCGTTCGCGAACAAGATACACCCCTGGAATCAATCGGGGATGCGGCGCGGCAGGCGCAACCCCTTGCCCTTCTGCTTGAGGTGGGCGTAGACGGTGATTGATGCGCCGGATACGGCGATGACGATCATCCCGGCAATGCTGACCATGTCGGGTAGCTGAGAGAAAACCAGCCAGCCGAAGCCGCCAGCCCAGACGAGGTGGGCGTAGTTTACGGGTGCCAGCAGCGAAGCCGGTGCCTCGCGATAGGCTGCCGTGAACAGCAGGTGACCGACAGCTGCCGAAATCCCGAGCAGTATCATCAGGCCGGCGTCCCGGAGGCCGATGTCGGCCGATGCCATGTCGGGAATGGCCAGAATAGGAAATGCCACCGCTCCAACGAGCGCCGTCGTGAAGGTCATGCTCACCGTGGATTCGGTTCGGGTGAGAAACCGCGTCGTCAACTGGTAGATCGTCGCCATCGCGGCGTTGCCGAACAGGAATAGTACGCCAACCGGATCGAGGCCCCCGCCGGGGCGTGCGATCAGAAGCACGCCCGAGAACCCGACAATTGCACCGAGCCAGGCAGCAATGCCGACGCGCTCGCCAAGGACGATCTGCGAGAGAAGGATCACGGCAAAGGGCGACAGATAGACGATGGCCGTAGCCTCTGCCAATGGCACTGTTCGTATGCCCAATCCCATGCAAAGCGAGGCGGTGAACAGGCAAAGACCGCGACCGTAGGAAAGCCATTTGCGGTTTGCATGCCATATGGCTGAACGGTGTTTTGGCCAGAGCAGAACGAGCAGAAAGATAACATTCACGCCGTAGCGGACTGCCATCACGAGCGGCACGGGATGCGTTTGTGCAAGGTACTTGATGAGCATGTCCGCCAGTGCAAATGCAAAGGTGGCTGCGATGACCAGAAGTACGCCCTTTACAAGTGTGCCGACATCCGTATCGGCATTGTCACTGGGTGCGGCGGGCATTCGGTTTTTCCTGATGGATCGCTTCAGCTTCAGACCGAAACGACTGCACTCGGCAAGCAACTGGATTCATTTGTGCATTTCGATCTCGCCGATACGTGTGGAATCGAATCCGCCTTGGCGAACGGCCCGCAATTGCATTCATTCTTGCAAGTGCTCGTTCGCCAATAAATGACAATTCCTATCTACAGCAAGTCAGGATTTGATGGAATTGGAAAAACCTGAGGGCGTAGGCAAATTCAGACGTTTGCCGAGACTGTCCGTGTATGGCTGAAGCTGGCGAGATCTGGCAGCCGAGGGCCATCGCCGCAAAGAATCCTTCGGCGCGATCCGCCTGTCACAGTCGGGAAGGTTTGCAATGCAAACCTGACGAAACGGGGAGTTGTTGCCTTGCGCTTGCAGTTCCGGTGGCGGGCCCGCTCAGGCGGCGGCAGTCACCTTGGGAGGCGTCTTGTAGACCAGTCCCGCCTTTTCAAGGTTCTGCATTGCTGTCGTGACGGTCTTTGCGCGCCTGGCCTTCTTCATGTCGGGGAAGGCGGCGGAGAAGATTTCCAGGCAGTCATGGAGCGATTGGGGCGTTTCGAGGAGGCGCCAAATTGCCGAGCTGGTCGTATCCAACGCTTTGATGCGGTCCAACTGGTTGTTGATGAGGAAAATCTCGCCATCGATATCGCGCGCCGCGTAGCCGGGAAAGCGGCGATAGACCATCAGTTCCTCGGTTTTCCTGTCGCTCATCAGAGTTTCTCCAAGAGATTGATTGCATCCTGCGGGTCGTTATAGACCAGTTTCCTGAGTTTCCGGCCTTCGAGAAAGGCAACCAGCGCGTCAAAGCTCTGCAAGGTCGTCAGGTTGTCGCCGATCTTGCGGTTGGCGATCACCTTGAGAATATCGGCTCTGGATGCGGGTTTGAGAGAAGCCCCCGATTTCAGTTTCTTGCGTTCCAGGACAACGATCGCGGAAGGGTCGAATATTTCTCCGCGTCCGGCGAACAGGTCGGGTCCGATGTTGAGAAACGCCCATTCGCTTGTTCCAATCTTTGAATGGGCCTTGAACAATCTACGCGATGCGGCAAAGGACTTTCCACGCGGCAACGGCAGACGCGCCATGAATGCGGTACCGACCGCATGCAGCTTGCCGGTCGCGGTTGCGATTGCGACCCGGTCATCGGAAATGACACGGTATCCCTTGCCCATCAATTCCAGCGCCAGTGTGCTCTTGCCGGTTTCGTGTGTGCCAAGGGCAAGTACGGTCTGTTCCCCGATTACCGCAGCCATTCCGTGCACGGAAAACTGGTCAGGGTTGTCGGCTTCGTAGACATCGAGCAGGTGGTAGTGCAGATCGCTTGCGAGAGCGGCGATATCGGAAAGTGGCTCTCTTGGGTCGGCGAACGGCCCCGGATATGGCGTGTCCCAGTTGAACAGGCCGTCGCGTTTCCAGATGCGCATGGCGGGTGCGCCCTTGGGCGCGGGACATTTCTCGAAATTCCAGCCGCTTGTGAGTTCATTCAGTAGGGCCGGTAGTTCGGGAAAGTCGATGATTTCGAGCACGCGCTTCGACCCCTTGGCGCGAACGTACAGGCGGTTTGCCTGGGCAAACCAGGCACGCGTTTCCTCCGAAGTCGCCTCGATGGCGTCCAGGGCGCCGAGGTAATCATCGTCTTCCTCGATCCGGGTGTTCGTGATCCTCAGGTAATGAAAGGCCTGTTCAAGAAAGGGCTGTTCATGCTCGAACAGGGGGGCCTGTCTGGCTCGAGCCTTCGCCTGCGGGATGAAGTCGCGAAGGACCTTTATCAGCGACTCGTAGCTTGGCCTGAAATACCTGCCGGTAGTCGCAGCCTCTTTCAGCCAGCCGGCACCTGCCTTGGCATCATCCGTGACCTTGGTGGCGTCAGACAGCGAAATTGAACCGGTGATAAGAGATTTGAGCAACTCGCACCGGTAATCCGAACAAACGCTTCGACGGCGAAGATACACCGTGCAGGTGGAATCGACGTTGCAGGCGCATGGAAAGTTGATCTTGAGCGGAGCCTGCTTGTTGTCGTCCAGGCTATAGAGCGGGCGATCGTCGTCCAGATCGCGAAATTCCACGGGCGATATGCGGCCATGGCTGAAAATCGCTCCCGTACAGCACATTCCGCAATTGGTGCACAACTGTGCTGCCTCATCACGGATCCTGCCAATCTTTTCGGGGGCGTCGGCTATCCACTCAGAACTGCGAGACATGGCGACAACCTTTCAGCTGCCCCAACTCACGTTCGAACAGGGGCTTCGACCATTCTGCGAAGGAATTCTATCGTTGAAACGGAAACAAAACGTTAGGCCAGACAGTCCTGAATGGGTTCAGCCGGATGCCACGCTTTTCCATGGCGGCTGGACGCTGCCAAATTCCAGACGGCTTGCAACCGCCGCTGTACATACCCCCGCGTGAAAGCGGGGGCATGATAGTTGAACCGACCTAGCGGGACTGGATCATGTCGGGAAACGGCCAGGGCCAGCCTTTGCCCTTGCCTTTTCCCTTACCCTTGCCTTTGCCCTTGGTGCCCTTGCTGCCATGGCAAGGGTTGGGGGTGAAGTCCCACTTCATCGTCTGGCGGTTGAAAGGCCGGGTCTGTTCGAAGCGCGGACGGCTACCCTTGGTGCCCTTGCCCTTGCCCTTGCCTTTCCCCTTGCCACCCTTGGTGCCCTTGCCACCCTTGGTGCCCTTGCCACCTTCGGCGCTGGCTCCAAAGGAGTTGGAATTGCTGTTTCCATCTCCACCATTTCCGCCGCCCAAGTTGAACGCTTCGGCGTCACGGACGGAAATGATGGTGGAAGTAGCGAGAGCTGCTGAGGCGAGACCAAGTTTCGCCAATGCTTCGCGACGGGTAAGTCTAGGTTTGTTGTTGGACTGCGACATTACTGATACTCCTCCGGCAAAAGCCGACTGTACTGATCAACACTGTGCCGCATCTTCAAGAGGCCCCTCGACCCTCTTGAACCGAGAGTAATCACTCCCGGTAACTTTTTGTAGACCTTATGCAAATATCAGTCAATCTGATGTATCTCATGGTTAATATTAACCATAATTATGCCGTTCTCAAATCGACCCAATTCCGGAGCCAATCGCCCCTTTTTGCCTATGTGTGCAAAGATGTCGCAGTTGCCAAACGGAGAGAATCAGTGCGCGTCGGAACCTTTCCGCCGCCGACGGAAATTCATGGGCAAGTAATTGAAATAAAGAGGGCGCCAATCTTCCCGAGGAACCCGGTCACTCCGCCGGCACGGCTTCGCTTTCTACCGGACCGGATGGTGCCTGCGAGAATTGCCGCTGCAGGCGTGCCCTCAGTTCTGCGGCCTTCGCCACTGCCTTTTCCTTGACTGGTCCAAAGCCACGGATTTCGTCCGGATAGCGGGCGAGGGCGGCGGCCTGGACCTGGTTGGCGGCAGTCAGCTTCGGCAAGATCTCCGCTATCAGCTTTTCATACTCACCGATCAGGCGGCGCTCCATCTTGCGCTCGGCCGAGTAGCCGAACAGATCGAGCGGCCCGCCCCGCAATCCCTTCATTGATGCAAGCAGCCTGAATAGGCGGAAGGTCCAGGGGCCGAACTCGCGTTTCTGCGGCCGGCCATTGGGAAGTTTCCTGCCGCCGAGAATTGGCGGGGCGAGATGAAACTTCATTCTGAAATCGCCGTCGAAGGTCTCGCGGATGGTCTTCTCGAACTGGCCGTCGGTATAGAGGCGGGCAACCTCGTATTCATCCTTGTAGGACAGCAGCTTGAAGTAGAAGCGGGCAACGGCGCTCGTCAGGTCGCGGCGTTTTCCGAGTTTCGCTTCCGCCTCTTCAACGCGCTCAACGAGATCGCGATAGCGCCGGGCATAGGCCGCATCCTGGTAGCCGGTCAGGTATTCGGCGCGGCTTTCGATCATCTGTTGAAGTGTTTCGGGTTCGCCGGCTCCGTGGCTGGCCTCAGCGATGAACTGGAGTGCCTCTTCCGGTTTCTCGGCAAAACGGCGGCCCCAGTTGAAGGCGAGGAGGTTCATCTTGATCGCGACGCCGTTCAGCCTGATCGCTTCCTCGATAGTCTCGATGGCGACGGGCAGGAGGCCTTTCTGCGCAGCAAATCCCACCATCATGATGTTGGTAGCAATCGTATCTCCGCAAACGAGTTCGGCCAGCTTCGAGAAATCCAGGCGGTCAGCGCCGTCGGCGACCGTATCGAGAATGGTATCGACGACCTGTTGTTCGCGGAAATCGAAATCGCGGTTGAAGACGAAGCTCGAAACCGGTGTCAGATGGGTGTTGATGATGCCGCGCGACCGCGATTTTTCGAGGATCGCAACGGACTCCTTCGCCGCGCCCACCACTGCGTCAGCGGCAAGCAGCAGGTCGGCTTCGCCGGAAGGGATCTGGGCTGCGGAAACCATGTCCGGCACCCTGGAGAAGCGCACATGGGAAAGGACCGCGCCACCCTTCTGGGCGAGACCGGAGAAATCCTGGATGATTGCAGCCTTGCCCTCAAGATGCGCGGCCATGCCGAGGATGGCGCCGATGGTCAGGACGCCTGTGCCGCCGATGCCCGTGATGCCGATGTTGTAGACATTGTCTTCCAGGGCAACGACCGGCGGCTCTGGCAGTGCCTCGCCCGACAGTTCAGGCAGGGCGCGCTTCTTCAGCGTGGCGCCTTCCACGGTCACGAAGGAGGGGCAAAATCCCTTGAGGCAAGAGAAATCCTTGTTGCAGGACGACTGGTTGATCTGGCGCTTGCGGCCGAACTTGGTTTCCAGCGGTTCGATCGAGATGCAGTTCGACTGAACCGAGCAATCGCCGCAGCCTTCACATACCAGCGGGTTGATGAAGACACGGCGGTCGGGATCGACCATGGTTCCACGCTTGCGGCGGCGTCTCTTTTCCGTGGCGCAGGTCTGATCGTAGATGATCGCCGTGCAGCCTTCGGTCTTGCGGGCCTGGTCCTGGATGTCGTCCAGCCAGTCGCGGTGATGAATGGAGATACCCTGGGGCAGAGTTGCGCCCTTGTACTTCTCCGGCTCGTCTGACACGAGCCACAGCCTCCTGACACCCTCGGCTGCAAGCTGGGCGGCCAGTTCCGGGACGGTGAGGGAACCATCTATCTTCTGTCCGCCGGTCATGGCCACGGCGTCGTTGTAGAGAAGTTTGTAGGTGATGTTGGCACCCGAGGCGACTGCCTGGCGGATCGCCATCACGCCCGAATGGAAATAGGTGCCGTCGCCCAGGTTGACGAAGACGTGCTTCTCGTCGGTGAACGGAGCCTGGCCCACCCAGGTAACGCCTTCGCCGCCCATGTGGGTGTATGTTTCGGTGTTGCGGTCCATCCAGAGCGACATGAAGTGGCAACCGATTCCGGCAAATGCACGCGAACCGTCCGGCACCTTGGTGGACGTGTTGTGCGGGCAACCCGAGCAGAAATGAGCAACGCGGGCAACCGGGGCGGCATGCTGAACGCGCCGCTTGCGGCGTTCTCCATACCATTCGAGCTTGGCTGCGATGTGCTTGCGCAAGTCTTCCGGCAAATCGAATTCGAGCAGGCGGGTGGCAATCGCGCGAATGGCGACGCCGGCGGAAATGTCCTCGTACAGGGAAAGGACATGCCGGTCCTTGTGATCGAACTTGCCGACGATGCGTGGCCGCACGTCCGCGCGCCAGTTGAACAGTTGCTGCTTGATCTGGTGTTCGACGACCTCGCGGCGCTCCTCGATGACAAGGATCTCCTCGAGCCCCTCGGCAAAGTGACGAATGCCTTCGGGTTCCAGCGGCCAGACCATGCGTACCTTGTAGAGGCGCAGGCCAATCCTGTCGGCGGTCTTTTCGTCGATGCCCAGGTGGCGGAGTGCTTCGCGCACGTTTTCGTAGGCTTTGCCGGACGCGACGATGCCGAAGCGCGGCTTGCGGGAGTCGATCACAAGCTGGTCGATCCTGTTTGCCCGCGCCCAGGCGATTGCCGCGTAGGCCTTGTATTCCTGCAGACGTGCATCCTGAGCGAAGCGGTCATCGGGCCAGCGAATATTCAGCCCGGTTTCGGGCATTTCGAAATCGTTCGGGGTGACGAACTGGCGGTGCTCGCCAGCAAGATCGACCACGCCGGTGGTCTCGATGGTGTCGGCTATCACCTTGTATCCGACCCAAAGGCCGGAATAGCGGCTCATCGCGATGCCCATCAGCCCGAGCTCGGTGAATTCCTGCACGGAGGAGGGGAAGAGAACGGGCATGATCGCCGCCATGAAGGCGTGGTCCGACTGGTGGGCCACCGTCGAGGATTTCGCGGCATGATCGTCGCCGGCGATCGCAAGGACACCGCCATGGCGGGCAGTGCCGAAGGAGTTGGCGTGCTTGAACACGTCCCCGCAACGGTCGACGCCCGGACCCTTGCCATACCAGAGACCCAGAATGCCGTCCTTTCTGGCACCGGGCGACATGTTGAGTTGCTGCGAACCCCAGACTGCAGTAGCCGCCAGGTCTTCGTTTACACCGGGCTGGAAATGAATGTCATGCGCCTTCAGGTGCGCGCGCGCCTGGTGAAGGGCGAAGTCGAACCCACCGACCGGCGAACCGCGATAGCCGGAAATGAAGGTTCCGGTATTCAGACCGGCCTGCTTGTCGCGGCGCATTTGGACTATCCCCAGACGAACCAGCGCCTGGGTGCCGTTCATGAACACCTTGCCTTCTTCGGCAGTGTATTTGTCGTCCAGGGTAATGGCGCCGTCGCCGGTTCCGGATTTCTGGATTCCCATTTTTCCTCCTGGAGCGCCATGTCTCTTCGGTATTGAGGGGCCGGCTCCGCAAATGCCGTGCCCTGATACGGCGCAGCTTTCTCCAAGGTAATACTATGGAGCAATTCCCTCGAAACCAAAGTCCAATTTTGGAGCCCCGGCGCAAGGCTTGTAGGATTTCATCCTGCCTTTTGCCATCCTGATGTGATGAAATTTCAATATTGGTTGAAAATTTCGGGTTTGCAGCTGGGGCTCGGTTTAATTGTGCAGGCTGGACTCATGTTTGTGCCACGTGATCTACTCTGTGGAACTGTTGCGCTGGAAGAGGCGGAGGTGATCCCTTGGATGACGAGTTTTTCGGAGCGCCCGACAAGGTGGCGCTGATGCGCCGTGCCGCCGCTCTTTGGGAACTGCTCAAGGAGCAGCCGCGCTATTCCTTCTACGGGCGCATGGTTGCCTTGAGCGAGCCGGATGAAGACGCGCCTGCGAGATTGATGAACCTGGCCCGGGTGCAGGGCGCTTCCGTCGCTTACTACTACCCGAAATCGGGCCTCGATAACCTGTTTGCCCAATATGAGGCCCAGGGTTTTGCGCATGATTGGTGGAACCACTATAGGGGAGGGGAAGCGGCCCTTGCGGCAGCCAGAAAGGTACTGGCCGAACATGCGCTGCCCGGCGACGTAACCTCGGCGCGCATCGATTCCGCCACTCCTGCAGAACTCGTGGCGAAGACCGCCGAACTGTGCATTTCATGTGAGGTCATGGCGGTTCCCGGATCGGTGATGCGAGGGATATCCCAACCGGGAATTACGCTGGTTGCGCTGGACCGGATGGGGTCTCCGGTCGCCCATGCCGCGAGCTATGTAATTCATCACCCAGAGAGCGTTCGTGCGACCGATGCCTTCTGGGGAATGCTGGCAACGCGCGAAGATCGCCGGGGCCAGAGAATTGCACTTGTTCTGGGAGCGCATGCGATCGTTCACATGTGGGAACGCGAAGGCATTCGCGGTTTCATGACCGGTGTCCGGGAAGGGAACATCTCGTCTTCCCGGCTGTGCAACCGGCTCGGCGTTGTGGATACCGAATGGGCATATGCGCAATGCATCGACAGGGCGCAGCTTGGCGGGCAACTGACGAAGTGAATGTACTGGTTCAGACAGGAAGCACGGTCGTATTCTTCACCTCGTTGAGGGCGAAGTGCGAATTCATGATCCCCACATGGGGCAACTTCAGCAGCTTGCCCTTTACCGTGCGTTCGTAGTCGCGGACCGAGGCAACGACCACGCGCAGCATGTAGTCGAACTCGCCGGAAACCGTGTAGCATTGCAGGATTTCGGGAACACCGAGCGTTGCCGTCTCGAACGCATCCATGACTTCGGTTGAGTGGGTTTCCAGACGCACAAACACGAAGATCGAGACGTCACGACCGGCCTTCTCGGCATCGACCAGCCAGACACGGCCCTTCAGCAGTCCGCTGTCCTGCATCTTGCGGATACGGCGCCAGCATGGCGTGTGCGAAAGCCCGACCTTTGTGCCCACTTCCTCTATTGTGATCTCCGGTTCGGCCTGGAGAATGCGCAGGATGTTGAGGTCGATATCGTCGAGTTCGGGTTCTTTCATGGGGGCACATTAGAGCAATTCAGGTATTGATGGAATCGGAAAACCTGAATGCGCAAGCGAATTCAGTCACTTGCTGAGACTATCCGTGTGCAGCTGAAGCTGACACGGTCTGGGGCGGGTCAGACGGGAGTGCGAGAAGAGAGCGGGCGCCCGGTCAACCATGAGTCATATCAGTTGGATAGGACGAAGCGTTCCAGTTTTCCGAGAGTTTGTTGACCCAGTTCCACGGCCCCGAATCCCTTTGCGTCCTGGAACTCGGCCGCCGTACTGAATACCATTCCGAGCGTAACCCGGGTTGCCCCATTTTCATCTTCCAGGGATACCCATGCGTCGGCATGTTTCGGTCCGTTTTCACCCCAAAGCAACGTGTAGCCAATTCTCTCTTCAGGCTGGACTACGTTGTAGAGGTGATGGTTCGGGAAAACCGTTCCGTCGGGTGCTATCATGTCGAACACCCATTCACCGCCAGTTCGAAGGTCGATCCTCGTCGTCCTGCAGGAGAAGCCTTCCGGCCCCCACCATTGCGGCAGCGTGTCTGGATTCATCCATGCGGCCCATACGAGATTTCTGGGTGCGTTTATTACCCGCTGAAGCAGCATGGTTCGTTCGGCCACGCCCGCGAGGTTTTCCAGTCCTGCGCCAAAGCCCTGACGGTATCCTTCTTCCATGTCCGCAGCGAGCGAGGAGAGTTGAACCGTGACGGCAATCCTGCTGCGCTCTTCCGTGCCGGAGAAGTCTGCTGTTACGAGCGAAGCCGACCGGGTAACGCCCTGCTCGGATATCACCTCGTGGTTGATGCTGCACGTTTCGGGCTGCAACACGAGCCATTCGCCCTCGCAACGAATGTGAGGCTTTCCATCCGATTTGCAAATCGAGACCTCGCGCCCACCCACACTGGTATTTGCCTCGATGATCTCGACCGATACGTCAGGCGAGGGGGATGACCAGACCGCACGCGCGGCAGGGGATATCCATGCTTGCCAAAGAACGGACAGGGGCGCTTCAACCTCGCGTTCGAAAGCAAGCGTTGCAAACCGGTTGGTGTCAACATTGCTGGCGGGATGGCTTTCCGCCGCAGTATCTGGATGTGAGTTCATTTTCCGCGCTCCTTCATCGCGTTCATGACAAATGCATCCAGGCGGTCGAGGCGCGCCTCCCAGATCGCGCGCTGTTCATCAAGCCATGTGCGCACGGGGCTAAATGCCTCAGGAACAATTGCGCATGTGCGTATGCGGCCGTCCTTGGATGTCGAAATCAAACCGGCCTCTTCCAGAACCGAGAGGTGCCGCATTACCGTCGGCAGTCGCAGTCCCGTAGGGCCGGCAAGGTTCGTTACCTGAGCGGGACCTTCTGCAAGACGGTTGAGAATGAGCCTGCGCGTCGGATCAGCCAGAGCGTGGAAGGTCAGGGAAAGGTCCGATTCATGCTTAGCCATGTGGCTAACTATCATTTGGCCGGATGGAGATCAAGAAAAACTTAGCTGATATGCTAAGTTTTTTGCTCCGGAATGAGTTGCCTCTGACTGTCCGGGAAAAGTTGGGAAACAGGCAAGCAGGCACTTGTCCCAAGTTTAATTATCAAGTATTCATGATATATGGATATGAATCAAAGCCTGTTCGCATTTTCTGCACTCAGCCAGCAGACCCGGCTGGAGGTGCTTCGCCTGCTCATCAGGGCAGGGGGGGAAGGCATGCTGGCCGGGGAGATCGGTGATGTGTTGGGCGTCCGGCAAAATACCATGTCGACCAACCTGAACATTCTCTTGCGTGCCGGTCTGGTGCGAAACGAGCGGGAAGGCCGCGCAATCCGCTATTTCTCCGACATGGACGGGCTTCGCGGGTTGCTTTCCTTCCTGATGGAGGATTGCTGCGGCGGCAAGCCGGAACTGTGCGAGCCGCTGCTTGATGCCGTCGTGTGCAATTGCTGAGTTTCCGCAGTCCCTGCGGGCCGTGCGTTCCATTGCGCGTGACCGGGGACTGTATCTGTCAGGAGAGGGAAGATGACAGACAAGATTTATAACGTGCTGTTCCTGTGCACGGGCAATTCCGCCCGGTCCATCCTTGCCGAAGCCATTTTGAACCGGGAGGGTGCAGGGCGGTTCAAGGGATACTCGGCCGGGTCTCAGCCGAAGGGCGAGGTGCATCCGCAGGCGATTGCACTGCTCAGAAAAATGAACCACGACACGGATTTTGCCCGTTCCAAGAACTGGGATGAATTCGCCGCGAAGGGTGCGCCGGAAATGGATTTCGTGTTCACCGTCTGTGACAATGCGGCCAATGAGGCCTGCCCCGTATGGCCGGGCCAGCCGATGTCGGCCCACTGGGGTTTGCCGGACCCTGTCGCCGTCGAGGGTAGCGATACCGAGATCGCGCTTGCCTTTGCCGATACCTACCGCATGCTCAGCCGCCGCATTCCGATCTTCTGCGCGCCGCCGCTTGCCAGCATTGACAAGCTCGCTCAAGAAACGGCTGGATGAGATCAGGAAGCCCGGCGCATGATCAGTTCGTATTCACGGCGTCTTGGAGCCGAGTTCACCGGAACCGCGTTTCTGCTGGCAACCGTGGTCGGTTCCGGGATCATGGCCGAGCGGCTGGCTGACGGAAACGTGGCCATTGCGCTGCTCGGCAACACCATTCCCTACCGGAGCAATACTCGTTATTCTGATCACGATGTTCGGACCCATTTCCGGGGCGCACTTCAATCCGGCCGTCAGCCTGGTATTCGCCATCAGGCGCGAATTGCCCGCGAGGGAATTGCTACCCTATGTGATCGCCCAGGTGGCTGGCGGGATTGTGGGTGTCTGGGCCGCGCATCTGATGTTTGATGAAACGCTCTTGCAGTTTTCGCTGAAAGCCCGCACCGGCGGTGCGCAGTGGTTTGCCGAGGGCGTGGCGACTTTCGGTCTCGTCATGACCATCCTGCTGACGCTGAAAATGCGTGAAGGCGCGGTAGCAATGGCCGTGGGGCTCTACATCACTGCTGCCTACTGGTTCACGGCTTCCACTTCCTTTGCCAATCCGGCGGTGACCGTGGCCAGGGGGCTATCCAATACCTTTGCTGGTATCCGGCCGCAGGATGTTCTTCCGTTCATTGCAGCGCAATGTGCGGGTGCCGTCATCGCATGGGGCTATTGCAATTGGCAGCTCAAGGAAGAGGATACAGTCCAATGACCGTCGTCATACATCACAACCCTGATTGCGGAACATCGCGCAACACGCTTGAGATGATCCGCTCATCCGGTGAGGAGCCGGTCGTGATCGAATATCTGAAGACCGGATGGACGCGGCCGCAATTGCTGGCGCTGTTTGCCGGGGCGGGTCTGACGCCGCGCTCGGCGTTGCGAGTGAGCAAGTCGCCAGCCGAGGAACTGGGCCTGACCGACCCTTCTGTCAGCGACGAGACCATTCTGGAAGCGATGCTGGAGCATCCCGTCCTGGTCAACCGGCCGATCGTCGTCACGCCGAAGGGTATCCGCCTGTGCAGACCTTCCGAGAAGGTGCTGGAAATCCTGGAGAATGCGGACATCGGCGAGTTCACCAAGGAAGACGGTGAGAAGGTGACTGCAAAGGGTTGAATGGTGACAGGTGTTGAAGATGGTGGGCATGACCTGCCGAATATCGATTTCTCGCAGATGCATCCTGTTGATGCGGAGCTTCTGAAGGCAAACGACGATCCGGGTCATCCGCCGCGCATTCTGCTTCTCTACGGGTCGCTGAGAAAGCGTTCCTTCTCCAAACTCGTGGCGCTCGAAGCTGAAAGGCTCTTGAAGTGGCATGGCTGCGACACGCGGATATTCGATCCGCGCGGCCTGCCGCTGCCCGATGCAGAGGAACCGGATCACCCAAAGGTGAAAGAGCTGCGCGAACTTGCTTCCTGGTCCGAAGGCATGGTGTGGGTGTCTCCGGAGCGCCATGGTGCAATGACGGGGATCATGAAGGCCCAGATCGACTGGATACCGCTCGCGCTTGGTGCTGTGCGGCCAACCCAGGGCAAGACGCTTGCCGTGATGCAGGTGTGCGGCGGCTCTCAGAGTTTCAATGCGGTCAACCAGATGCGGGTGCTCGGCCGCTGGATGCGAATGGTGACAATCCCCAACCAGTCGTCAGTGGCCAAGGCCTTCATGGAGTTCGGCGACGACGACCGGATGAAGCCGTCCGCCTACTACAACAGGATCGTCGATGTGATCGAGGAACTGGTGAAGTTCACCTGGATGGTTCGTGTCAGGTCGGCCTATCTGGTGGACCGCTATTCGGAGCGGGTGGAGAGCGCGGCAGAATTGTCCAAACGCGTCAATCAGCGCTCGATCTGAACGTGGTTGCCAGTGTTCCGCTGCCTGTCTCTTGAACCGTTCGACGCATAAGAGTATCTGACGGGCCGAAAGGATTTCCCGTCATGACCGAAAAGTTTCTCGTAGCTGCTCTCTACAAATTCGTTTCGCTTCCCGACTTCGAGAAGCTGCGGGAGCCATTGCTCGAATTCTGCCGGGAGCGGGAGATCATGGGCACGCTTCTGCTGGCGAAGGAAGGCATCAACGGAACGATCGCCGGACCGGAAAAGGGTATCCGTGAGGTTCTTGCCTGGCTGCGGTCCGATCCGCGCCTTGCCGGTCTCGAACACAAGGAAAGCTGGGCCGAGGGCGAGAACCCTTTCTATCGCATGAAGGTGCGGCTCAAGCGCGAGATCGTGACGATGGGTGTTCCGGAGGTGGACCCGAACGAAGTTGTCGGCACCTACGTGGAACCGGAGCAATGGAACGAACTGATATCGCAGCCCGACGTGGTGCTGATCGACACCCGAAACGACTACGAGGTCGATATCGGGACCTTCAAGGGTGCCGTCGATCCACGGATCGTGACCTTCCGGGAATTTCCCGAGTGGGTGCGCGAGCAGGAGCGCCTGCACAACAAGCCGAAGATCGCCATGTTCTGTACAGGGGGCATCCGCTGCGAGAAGGCATCCGCCTTCATGAAAATGGAGGGCTTTGACGAGGTCTACCATCTCAAGGGCGGTATCCTGAAATACCTGGAGAACATTCCCGAAGAGAACAGCATGTGGGAAGGCGAGTGCTTCGTCTTCGACAATCGCGTTTCGGTCGGTCACGGATTGAAGCCCGGCCCCTATGACCTCTGCCATGCCTGCCGCCATCCGATTTCGGATGAGGACAAGCAAAGCCCGCTTTACCATCACGGCATTTCCTGCCCGCACTGCCACGACAAGATGAGTGCAGAACAGAAGAAGCGGTTTGCCGAGCGCCAGCACCAGGTGGAACTGGCGAAGGCGCGTGGACATGATCATGTCGCTGCCGACCAGCAGGCCCTTCGCGAGGAAAAGCGGCGCCAGCGCGAGGAGCAGATCGCGAAATCCGTTGCAGGCGAGATGGCCGGCGCATCAGAAGATGCGTAGTCTTCGCGCGATACATACGGTCTCAGTCCATGCCGAAGGCGAGGTGGGCGACGTTATCGTCGGCGGCGTTCAGCCGCCTCCCGGAGACAGTTTGTGGGAACAGCGTGATTTCCTTGCGCGCGACGGAACGCTTCGCAACTTCATGCTCAACGAGCCACGCGGCGGTGTGTTCCGGCATGTCAACCTGCTGGTGCCGCCGAAGGATGTGAAGGCGGATGCAGCCTTCCTGATCATGGAGCCGGAGGACACCCCTCCGATGTCCGGTTCGAATACAATCTGCGTGTCGACCGTATTGCTGGAAACGGGAATTCTGCCAATGGTGGAACCTGTGACCGAATTGCTACTTGAGGTTCCCGCGGGTCTGGTGCGGGTCGAGGCCACCTGCAGGGATGGCAAGGTCGTGTCTGCACGCCTGGAAAACGTGCCGTCTTTCGCCGACCGGCTGAATGCTGAGCTCGAGGTTGCAGGTCTTGGCACGATCACCGTCGATACCGCATTCGGCGGCGACAGTTTCGTGATTGCCGATGCTTCGGCATTGGGGTTTTCAATATCGCCGGACGAGGCGCGCGATATTGCAGAACTGGGCGCACGAATAACCGATGCTGCAAACGAGCAACTGGGCTTTCGACATCCGGCGAACGACTGGGATCACATTTCCTTTTGCCAGCTTGCCGGGCCGCTGGAGCGCGACGACGACGGCGCGCTGACAGGGCGCAACGCCGTATCGATCAAACCCGGCAAGCTGGACCGCTCGCCATGCGGTACTGGGAGTTCCGCGCGCATGGCAGTGCTGCATGCCAAGGGGCAGATGAAAACCGGCGACCGTTATGTCGCGCGGTCGATCATCGGGTCGCGTTTCGATTGCCGTATCGAGCGGGAAACCACCATCGGCGGCAAACAGGCCATCGTTCCTTCGATTGCCGGGCAGGCATGGATCACCGGTACGCACCAGCATTTCCTGGATCCTGGCGATCCGTGGCCGGGCGGTTACCGGATTTCGGATACGTGGCCCGTGGTGCGCTGACGGGGCTGTGATACTGTTCCGGCATGAACGACTTGCCCATCCTCTATTCCTTCAGACGTTGTCCCTATGCGATGCGGGCCAGGCTTGCCATTGCGTCGGCTGAATTTCCCGTCGAGCTGCGCGAGGTGCTTCTGCGCGACAAGCCGAATGAACTTCTTGAAGCAAGCCCAAAGGGAACCGTGCCTGTGCTTGTGCTGGCCGATGGCAGCGTGCTGGAAGAGAGCCGCGACATCATGGAATACGTGCTGGCGATGAGTGACCGGGAGGGACTGCTAGATTTTTCCGCCGGCGATCTCACCGCGATGGAGGGATTGATCGACCGGCTGGACGGACCCTTCAAGGCGGCGCTGGACCGCTACAAGTACCCCGACAAATACGCGGGCGCGAACCGGCTCGATGCGCGCGCCGCCGCCTCGGAATTTACAAGCGAACTGGATAGACGGCTTGGCGCAGGGCCTTATCTGTTTGGCGACCGTGTCTCGTTTGCAGAACTGGCCTGCTGGCCCTTCATCCGCCAGTTTGCCCATGTCGACAGGGACTGGTTCTGGTCGCAGGATTGGAACAACCTGATTGCCTGGCTCGATGCCTTCATAGCAAGCGACCGCCTGAAACGCATCTTCGCCAAGTATCCGCGCTGGCACGGCGGGGAGGCGGGAATCGTGTTCCCGCCCGATGCATGAGACGAGAAGCCGATAGGGTCCAGAGCGCGATCCGCCTTAACTGAAGACGCGCAGCAGGAACAGGGTGATCCCCGGGAAGGCCACGAGGATCGCGACCCGGATGAGATCCGACAGCACGAAGGGGAATACCCCGCGATAGGTGGCCGTGATCGGCGTTTCTCGATCCATCGAGTTGATGACGAACAGGTTCATGCCGACCGGCGGCGTGATCAGCCCCACCTCCACGACGATCAGGACGAGGATGCCGAACCACATCGCGAATTCCTCGGCGGTGAGACCGTAGTCCAGCGCGGAGACAATCGGATACAGGATCGGGATAGTCAGCAGGATCATGGACAGGGAATCCATGACGCAGCCCAGAAGCAGGTAGAAGATCAGGATGATGGTCAACACGAGCCAGGGGTTGAAGCCCTGTGAGCCAACCCATTCGGCAGCCGTCTGCGGCAGGAGCGACAGGGCGAGGAACGAGTTGTAGATCGATGCACCGTAGACGATGAAGAAGATCATCGCCGTGCTGGAAGCCGTGGCGAGGATGGACTGGATGAGCGTCTTGCGGTCGAGGCCGCCATTCCACCAGGCGACAATGCCCGTGCCGGCTGCACCGACTGCCGCGCCCTCGGTCGGCGTGAAGATGCCGCCATAGATGCCGCCAACGACGAGAGCGAAAATCACAAGCACCGGCCACACATCGATCAGCGCTGCGAAACGCTCCGAATACGGGGCGCGTTCACGGGTGCCGGCGCTTGCCGGAAACAGGCGGACATAGATCGAAATGGCAATCATGTAGCCAATCGCTGCCAGAATGCCGGGTATGAATGCCGACAGGAACAGCTTGGCAATGTTCTGCTCGGTCAGGATTGCGTAGATGACCAGAATGACCGACGGGGGAATGAGAATTCCGAGCGTGCCGCCAGCGGCCAGCGTCCCGGTGGCAAGCGAGCCGGCATAGCCGTATTTCTTCAGTTCAGGCAGGGCTACCTGGCTCATCGTGGCAGCGGTTGCGAGCGACGATCCGCAAATCGCCCCGAAGCCCGCACAGGCTCCGACTGCCGCCATCGCGACGCCGCCGCGCCTGTGGCCCATCCAGAGTTCGGCCGCCTTGAATAGCGCGCGTGACATTCCGCCCAGGGTTGCGAACTGGCCCATCAGGAGGAACAGCGGAACGATGGAGAGCGAGTAGCTCGAAAATGTGCCGTAGGTTTCCGTCTTCAGCTTGGCCAGGATGACGTTTGTCCCGCCGGTCAGCAGATAGGTCCCGAACATGCCGCACAGCAACATGGACAGGCCGATTGGCATGCGCATGAAGATGAGGAACAGCAGAACCGGAAACGACCAGATTGCAATTTCTATCGCGCTCAATGGATTGCTCCCTGTTCTCCGCCGTAGACGGGGTGTCCGGTCTTAAGTTCACGGAGCCGTACCCAGATCATCCAAAGGGATATCGCGGCAGCGATGACTGCAGCGATCGCGCTGATGAGGAAACTCCACCAGACAGGGAACTGCAGAATGAATGACGTCTCGCCATAGCGATGCTTGTCGAGCATGCCGATCCACAAGCGCCATGCGATCAGCACGAGAACGAAGGACATCAGTATTTCGGTAATCACGTCGAGGACACGGTTGGCCCGCAGCGAAAACATCGAGGTGATGATGTCGACCGTCGCGTGGCCGCGTGTAATCTGGCACCACGGCAGAAAGGAAAAGATCGCAAAGGCGATGCCGGCTTCAACGATCTCGAAGTCCCCGGGGATCGGGCCGAACTTCATCGCTTTCATCATATCGGAAACCGCCGGCAGGGAGGTCTCCATGAAGTCGGAGTAAGACAGTGTGGCAAGGCCGCGACCAATAATGCTCACACATGTAATGATGGTAAGCGCAATCAGCGTGAGGCCGCCCACATACGCCATGTATCGCGCCACTGTTCTGACAAGTCTGTCCAATTTGCCCTCCAGCCCCGTCACGGCGCCCTCCTGCGCAGTCACCTGCCGCCACCGTCTCCTCAACAAGGTTGAGACCCTCTATAGCGGCCAAATAAGAAGTACGCTACCTATTTTTTCGGGATTCCCCCAAGTGTCTTCCCCTTGAAACGCCGAGAGAAAACCATGAACCGTTTACCATGTAAAGTATCTCGCCCTTCCGCCTGACTGAACACCCGGTCCGGTCCTCGGGTTTACCCTGCGTCCAATGCCTGCTAGGTTTTTTGCTTCGTCGAGAACCCGCCACTGCAGATGCGGCCTCGTAAATCCATCCAAGTTCGAAGGACATCATAATGACCGAAGTCAAGGCGGGCGATACCGTGCGCATTCACTACACCGGCACGCTCGAAGACGGCTCCAAATTCGACTCCTCGGAAGGGCGCGATCCTCTCGAATTCGCAGTCGGGCAGGGACAGATCATCCCCGGCCTGGACAAGGCTATTCCCGGAATGAAGGTGGGTGACAAGAAACAGGTCACCGTGCCCGCTGCCGAAGCCTATGGCGAGTTCAATCCACAGGCCATGCAGACCGTTCCGCGCTCGCAGGTCCCAGCCGAGATTCCCCTTGAGGTCGGACTTGGCCTGCAGCTTCAGACACCCAACGGCCAGGTCATCCCGGCAACGGTATCCGAGGTCACGGAAGAGTCTGTGACGCTGGACATGAACCATCCGCTTGCCGGCAAGGATCTGACCTTCGACTTCGAAGTCGTCGGCATCAACTGATCGGGTCAGGCCGGAGCCTTCAGACATAGCGTCGGCAGGGGCGGACAGCATTTTCGCCGCCCCTGTCGGATGATGCATCGGGCACGCGCTCAGTGACCGGGCGAATGGTTCTGCGTGCCCGGTCGCCAATGCTACAGCTCATCATCAAATTGTTTGCGTGACAGAAGTTGGGTTGACCGTAGCCCGGCGCTGGGAGAAATGACTCTTCGAGAATCCAAACCCAGTCATTTCCAGGGCGAGAGATAAATGACATTCGATTTTGACGAGCCGGTAGACCGGCGCGGAACGCATTCAAGCAAATGGGACGGCATGGAAAAACGCACCGGAGTGGGTGCGCCCGATGCGATTGCCATGTGGGTCGCCGACATGGACTTCAAGGCACCTCCGGCCGTGCTTGAGGCGGTGCGCGAGGAAGCGGAGCGTGGCGTCTACGGCTACTACAATGCAGACGGAAGCTGGCAGGAGGCGATGAGCGGCTGGCTGAAACGCCGCCACGGCTACGAACCCGATCCCGAACACATCATTCCCGTGCCGGGCGTGGTTCCCGGCCTTGGCCTCATCCTTCAGGCCTTCTCCGAACCCGATGACGAGGTCGTCGTCTTTTCGCCTGCCTATCACGGGTTCAACTCCATCATCACGGCGAATGGCAGACGCATCCACAACCAGCCACTGATCAACGAACAGGGACGCTATCGCATGGATTTCGAAGGCCTTGCGTCTTCGCTGTCGCCGCGTGCGCGGATCGTCTTCTTCTGTTCGCCGCACAATCCCGGTGGCCGTGTCTGGACTCGCGAAGAGATCAGGGAACTGGCTGAATTTTGCGAGGCCAACGACCTCCTTCTGGTTTCGGACGAAATCCACCAGGATCTCGTGTTTACGGGCAATAAGCATCTGGTGACCGAAGCGGTGGCGCCGGAATTCGCTCACCGCATCATCACCTGCACTGCGGCTACCAAGACCTTCAATCTTGCAGGCGCTCACTATGGCGGTGTCATCATTCCCGACGATGCGATGCGGGAGAAATTCCGGAAGGTTGTCAATCGTTCCGGCCTAGCGTCACTTCCGCTTTTCAGCATGGTGCTGACCGAGGCGGCACATCGGCACGGCGATGCATGGCTGGATGCGCTGCTTCCGTATCTCGAAACCAACCGCGACCTTCTGGCCGAGCGGATCGCCAAAGGCATACCGGGTTCGCGCCCGATGCATCTTGAGGCAACCTACTTGGGTTGGGTTGATTTCAGTGGAACGGGACTGGACCAGGAAGCCGTTCTGGATCGCATCGGCAATCGCGCTCGCATTGGAGCCAGTACAGGGGCGCAGTTCGGTCCCGGCGGCGAAAGCTGGGTCAGGTTCAATTTTGCGACGCAGCGCAAGTTGCTCGTTGAAGCGCTTGACCGGCTTGACGAAGCATTCTCCGATCTTGCTAAGGGGCTGATTGCCGAAGGCAACAGCTGCTGTTCGGCAGAAAGCTGCCAGGTTCCTTTGCGATTTGGATGAGGCAGCAAATCGATCCGCGCCCTCGCGCAGCAGAGCGCGTGGTTTCGCAGGCGCGCCCGTTCGACTGGAGAAATTGGCGGCGTTCAAAACCGGAATGTCAGGAAACCTTTACGTTACGTAACTTTTTGCTTGCATTTCGAGTTCCGCGCAGGATAGTTTGTCACCGGAGGCGCGGCACGGATCCCCCACTTCTTCGTTGCCCCCGCAGGTTCTCTTGATCCTGCGGCGTGCCCTGTCACGGCCTCCATCAATACCATTTGCGTCTGTGTAGCGCAGGTCAGCCAAGCGCGCCGTTGTTGCGGGCGGCAGAGATTTCCTCTTCGGACATTCCCATTTCGCGCAAGACCTCGCCGGTATGCTCTCCGAGTGCAGGCGGTTCATGCGTCACCTGCCGTTCCATCGCCGAAAAGCTCAGCGGGTTGTGTATCGCCACATAGCGCCCCGCTGCAGGGTGATCGCGCTCCTCGACAAACCCCGTTTCGCGCATCTGGGGGTCATCCAACACACTGTCCAAGGTGTGGACCCGCATCACCGGCACACGGGCCTTTGTCAGCAATTCCATCCATTCTGCTGTGGGCTTCGTTGCGGCGATTTCCTCTGCCACGCTGTAGACCTCGGAAATATTCGCGGTGCGAGCGGCATAAGTGGAAAAGCGCTCATCGGATGCGAGTTCAGGGCGGCCACCTATCTCGAAGAAATCGCGCCAGTTCTCGTCCGAGTAGGGCATGATGGCAACGTAGCCGTCCTGCGTGGCGTAAGGTTTTCGAAACGGGCTCAGAACCCGCGAGTAACCTGGCTCCCCCTGCGGGGGCACGAAAGCGCGGCCATAGAGATTTTCCGCCATGTTGAACGCGACGACACATTCCATCATGGGCACTTCGACGAACTGGCCTTCGCCGGTGCGCTCGCGATGCAACAGGGCCGCAAGCGTAGCATTTGCGGCATAGAGACCCGCAGTCTTGTCAGCGATCAGAGTCGGGAAGTAACGCGGCGCTTCGCTGCCATCCTGCATGGGCAACATGCTGGCAACACCGCTTGCAGCCTGTACCAGATCGTCATAGGCCTGCCTGCCCGCATAGGGGCCGCCTGAACCAAATCCCACGGCATGCACATAGACTATGTCGGGCCTGATCTTTCGGACGGAATCGTAGTCAAAGCCGAGGCGTTTCATCCCGCCGGCCCTGATATTGTGCAGAAGAACATCCGATTTCGCGACGAGTCTTGTCAGAATGTCGCGCGCCTCCTGCTTCTTGAGGTCCAGAACGACGGATCGCTTGTTTCGATTGATGGTCAGATAGATCGGTCCCATCGCTTCTGCCGTCATCGGTCCGGCATGCCGCATGATGTCACCCTGCGGCGTCTCCACCTTGATGACATCGGCACCCATATCGCCCAGCATCTGCGTGGCGAACGGTCCAAGAATGACCGTGGAAAGATCGAGAATGGTGTAGCCGGAGAGGATGCCCTTGCTCATTGAAGTTCCGATGATCCAAGACTGAGATGTTTGTTTCCCGCCGTGGTGTATTGCCTGATGGCGGGTTTGGAAAGGGCAGAGCCCGGATTGAACAGAATGAAATCGTTGGTGCGGCCGTGTTTCCGGCGATGCACGTGCAATCAACTTTTCGCGCGCTTCTTGCAACGGGACCGTGTCAAAGTATCCTGAAGGAAAAGGAGTTGCGACATGCCACATGCCCTGTACTCCCGATCCTTCCGAACCTTGGCCGTGATTTGCCGCGCGTTTCCGCTCCTGCTCGCCCTGACGGCAATCACGGCGCTTCTGGCCCTGGGCAGCAAAGTCTACGCCCAGAGCGGCAATGCGGCACGCAAACCCAGTACATGCCTTGCCATTGCCAATCGTGGCAGCGAACCACCGGTGATGAATGCAGCGTTCGTACCGGCGCAGGCCAGGATGCCTGCGGTCAACATACGCTATGTCACCCATTCGACCTTCCGGATAGAGTCGCCAGGCGGGGTGATAGCCGCGACCGATTATGCCGGCCGGGCAGGAACGGGACGGCTGCCCGACATCGTTACGATGAACCATGCCCACGGAACGCATTACACAAATGCTCCGGATCAGGGCATTGCACATGTTCTGCCGGGCTGGGGGGAGTTTGGCGAGGGGATCGACCACTGGCTCGAAGTCGATGACCTTCTCGTCCGCAATGTGTCAACGGATATCTATCGCGGCGGCGTTCTGATCGAGAGCAATGGAAATTCGATCTTCGTCTTCGAGGTTGCAGGATTGTGCATCGGCCATATGGGTCACCTGCATCACACGCTGACCCCCGAGCACTTTGCGGAAATCGGACGGCTCGATGTACTGATGCTGCCGGTCGATGGCAGCGTCACGATGAGCGTCGAGGGCATGAGCGATCTGGCGCGCCAGTTCCGGTCGTCCGTAATCCTGCCCATGCACTGGTTCTCCAGCTTCTCGCTACAACGTTTCCTCGATCAAATCGGCACTGCGTTCGAAATCCGGGTGGCGGGGGGAAGTGACATCGATCTCTCGCTCGACAGTCTGCCGCAGTCGCCGACAGTGGTCGTGCTCAACCCGGAATTCGGTACTTCGATGGGCTTTGATTGAAGCCAGAGGAAGTAACTACGGAATGTGGTCTTTTCAACGCCGCCAGGCATTTTCTTCGGTCACTAACATGTGACTGAAAACGCGCGCCTTTTCCGGAACCAGAACACTGCAGAACCGTTGTTCTGGCACCCGCGCAGAAAAGTAAGTCACGGGGTTAGGCACAAAGAAACGAAAGGAGATTTGAAATGAAAAAGTTTCTTGTTGCTACAGCCGTTCTGGCGCTTTCGGCACCGACGGTTTTCGCTGCCACGTTTGACAGCGCCCCCCAGTTCTCAAGCAACCATCTGGCGCTTGATATCATGAAACATCAGTCGGCTGCCGTAAGCGCGGATCATGTCTACAAGATCCGGGGTCCGCAGGTTACCGAAAACGCGAACTTCCTGCAGAACCGAACCGAGGCACAGCGGGTCGAAAACCAGCAGTCCGCAGCAGTGGCCAGGGACGTACCGGCAAGCATGCTGAACGCATCCTCGGTTACAACGACGGCGCCCGATCTTCAGAGCAACGACCTTGCGCTGAAAATCATGGAACAGCAGTCCAAGGCGATTTCCGGCTAACACCCCAGGACATCGTCATTACTCAAAAACCCCGTTCTGTTCCGCAGAACGGGGTTTTTGCGTTCTCCGGCCCAGGAAGATGGCGCCGGAGGGCAGGTACCTTTTGCGCCGATCAAGACGTTTCCCCCTTGAAATTGCGAGATCTGATTGCCGCCGGGCGAGGTCTGATTGCCTCCCTTCGTACTGTCACGCGCGCAATTTCAACGGTGGCGAAGTCCTACGCGCAATTCGTCAAACGGATCATGCTAAATGCTTGAAATTTAAGTGATCGTCATGTGTTCGCGAGCGGGGAACCGTTTCGTTGTTTGGGCCGTTTCCATTGCAATCGCGTTGAACACGGCGCGAGAATAATCAGAAAAAGAACGGAGAAACAAAATGAAAAAGCTGCTCATCGCCACCGCCACCGCCTTTGCACTTCTCGCCCCTGCTGCGCTTGCCGAAACTGCGCCGCAGTTTTCCCAGGACGAATATGACCTGCAGATCATGCGTGACCAGTCTGCTGCCGTAACGAGAAACAGCCCGGTCTACATGAACGGTGATGCCCTCGCTTCGGAAGCCACGCCTTATCTCAATTCCGAGACCGAAGCCGAGCGTATCCAGGATTTCCAGACCGGTTCGATCAACAAGACCGTTTGTGATCCGGCTCTGACAAACTGCAGGCAGATTACTCCTCCCAACCTCGAGGGTGACAGCGAAGCCAATGACATCATCGATCAGCAGAACATGCTGTAATGATCGCAGTCTGCGAGCCCATGAACCCCGTCCTGCTTGCCAGGGCGGGGTTTGTTTTTGCAGGATCACAAGGTGCAACCCGGCCGAGCGAGCGGTCTGGAAACTATCTCCGGGGCAACGTGCCGGATGGTTGTGCGAATATCAAAGAACAGGCGCGCGATACGCAGTCGCACGGCGTTCGGATCATGTTCCTGTCATGAACTTTTCGTGATCGCGGCGCGGTCAAAAAAACAGGAACGTTTTGATGGGGGAGCCGTTGGTTGTGTAACCGCGTTGACGACGGCGCGGGGACAAGCACAAGAAACCAGAAGGAGAGACAATAATGAAAAAGTTTCTTATCGCTACGACCACAGCCATCGCACTTTCAGCACCGGCCGTTTACGCCGCCAATGTCAATGAGGCACCCCAGTTCTCTCAGGACGAGCAGGATCTGAAGATCATGAAAGAACAGTCCGAAGCAGTTGCCAAGGACAATCCGACCTACATGAACGACGAAGCGTCGGCTGAAAACAAAGAACCCTATCTGAACTCGGAAACCGAGGCTAAGCGCATCGAAGACATGCAGACCGGTTCCATCACGAAGTCGGAGTGTGATCCGGCCATTGCGGACTGCGACGGCAAGACCGTTACCGAAAGCGTTCCGAACCTCGACCCGGACAGTGAAGCTCGCGACGTGATCGACCAGCAGAACATGCAGTAATCACGGAGTTCCATCCGACGCATTTGCCCGCCCTGAAATTCAGGGCGGGTTTTTGCTGTTCAGCTTCCGCGATAGGTCGAATAGCCGTAGGGCGAAATGAGAAGTGGAACATGGTAGTGCGAATCCGCCTCGGCCATGCCGAACCTGATCGGTACCTCGTCGAGAAAGAGCGGATCGACCCCGTCTACCCGGCCGGTACGGCGCAGATAGTCCCCAGCCTCGAAAACCAGTTCATAGGTTCCCGTCCGGAAGTCTTCTTTCGGGAGAATGGGGGTGTCGGTGCGCCCGTCGTCATTGGTCACGGTGCCGGCAATCCGGGTTCGCACACCCTCGTCCAGCCTGTAGAGTGTGATCGCAATCCCCTTTGCGGGCTTGCCACTTGCGGTGTCCAGCACATGGGTGGTCAAATAGCCTTGCGCCATCTTGCTTGTCCCTGAGTTTTCACGGTTCCAGAATGAATGTGTCCCGCAATTTGCAACAAAATGCGAGACAGAAAACCGGTTTTGTGCAAATTGAACATGATATCCGTTCGAATCCGCGCCGATTTCGGCGTGTCGAGAGAATACAGGCTTCCAAATGGCATATTACCCACGAGATTTCCGCGGTTACGGGGCGAAAACGCCTGACCCGAAGTGGCCCAGCAAGGCAAAGGTCGCAGTCCAGTTCGTCATCAACTACGAGGAGGGCGGCGAGAACTGTATCCTGCACGGCGACAAGGCTTCGGAGGCATTTCTCTCCGAGATCACCGGTGCGCAGCCATGGGTTGGCATGCGTCACTGGAACATGGAATCGATCTACGAATACGGAGCCCGTGCCGGGTTCTGGCGGCTCCACCGGCTGTTCACTTCGATGAAAATTCCGGCGACCGTCTACGGAGTTGCCTCGGCGCTGGCAAAAGCCCCAGAACAAGTTGCTGCGATGCAGGATGCCGGCTGGGAGATTGCGTCGCACGGATTGAAGTGGATCGACTATCGCGATCATTCCACCGCTGCCGAGACCAAGGACATACGCGAAGCAATCAGGCTGCATGAGGCGGTGACAGGCGAAAAACCGCGTGGCTGGTATACGGGGCGCTGCTCCGTCAACACGGTTGACCTGATCGCGCGGGAAGGCGGCTTCGACTATTGCTCGGACACCTATGACGACGATCTGCCCTACTGGTACGATGCCCACATCACCGGGCATGGTTCGGTCAAGGGGGCAGACAAGGGCGGTGAGCCGCTGCTCATCATTCCCTATACGCTCGACATCAACGACATGCGCTTCGGTATCCAGGCGGGATACGATCATGGCGAACCGTTCTTCCAGTACATGAAGGATGCATTCGACACGCTCTATGCCGAAGGGAAGGCGGGAAGTCCGAAAATGATGAGCATCGGGCTGCATTGCCGTCTTGTCGGCAGGCCGGGCCGCATCCAGGCGCTCAGCCGTTTCATGGAATATGCCTCTTCCAAGAAGGGGGTGTGGTTCCCGAGACGCATCGACATTGCCGAGCACTGGCGCAAGGTTCATCCCTACAAGGCGCGCATCCACCCAAGCCGACTGAGCAAGGCCGAATTCGTGAAGACCTACGGCGGTGTATTCGAGCATTCCCCCTGGATCGCGGAGAAGGCATTCGAGAACGGTCTCGCGCCGGCAAACGACAGTGCAGCGGGACTGCATGGTGCGCTTGTTCGCGTGTTCCGGCTGGCTTCGTCGCAAGAAAGATTGAAAGTGCTCAAGGCGCATCCGGACCTTGCGGGCAAGCTTGCCGCCGCAAAGCGCCTGACGAAGGAATCAACGGCGGAACAGGCATCTGCTGGTCTTGACCAGTTGACCGACAAGGAACGCGAAACCTTCACGAAGCTGAATACTGACTACGTGAAGAAGTTCGGATTCCCGTTCATCATCGCTGTAAGAGGGCTGACGAAGTCCGATATCCTCGATGCGTTCAAGAAGCGCGTCGACAATGACCATGACGCCGAACTGGCAACTGCTTGCCGGCAGGTCGAGCGCATTGCGGCGCTGCGGCTCAAAGACATGCTTCCCGAGTGAAACCAGAAATGAGAAAATACTCCATACCGGCAGCAGGCATGCCGGATACCAACCAGTTGATGACCGACAGGGCCGTCTTTACGGATGCCTATGCCTTCATTCCGGGCGGGGTGATGCGCGATATCGTGGCCAGCTACTTTCCGCATTGGGAAAAGACGCGAGCCTGGGTAATCGCACGCCCGCTGTCCGGTTTTGCCGAGACCTTTTCGCAATACATCATGGAAGTGGCACCGGGTGGCGGTTCCAGGATGCCGGAACCCGACGCAGGCGCCCAGGCTGCTATCTTCGTGACAGGTGGAACGCTGACCCTGACCATTGGCGGCAAGCAATACCAGATGGAGGAGGGCGGTTACGCCTACATTCCGGCCGGAGATCCTTGGGAAGCCGCAAACAACGGCGATACGAATGCCAATTTCCACTGGATCCGCAAGGCATGGGAAGCGGTCGACGGCCTGGGAAAACCTGACCTCGTTGTCACCAGCGACAAGATTGTAACGCCTGCCGAGATGCCCAACAGCGACAGCAAGTGGTTCACGACCCGGTTCGTGGACCCAACCGATCTGCGCCACGACATGCATGTAACGATCGTGACCTTCGAGCCGGGCGGCTATATCCCCTTCATGGAGACACATGTCATGGAGCATGGCCTGTTCGTGCTGGAGGGCACGGGCATGTACCGCCTCAACAATGACTGGGTGCGGGTCGAGGCAGGCGACTTCATGTGGCTGAGGGCGTTCTGCCCGCAGGGCTGCTACACCGAGGGCCCGGGCCGGTTCCGCTATCTCTTGTACAAGGATGTCAATCGCCACCCGAAACTCTGGAAGCGGTAACTTCCCGTAAGGCAACGGGGCCGGAAATTTCCGGCCCGTGATGTTTGCGCCTATTTCGATATGTAGGTCAGGATCGTCTTGTCGTCCGGCAACCCAACCGGAATCAGGATTTCTCAGAATTTGCTGCGTTCACTCCCAGGTCTTCCGCCGTCAGCGAAAAAGCCTTGCCGAAACCGCCATTCAGATTTGCCCTTTCCACTTTCATCTTCCAGAAGGCGAAATCGCCAAAATCAATATACAGCTTCGCCTTGGGGTGTTTCTTCAGCCAGAAGTCGCGGCGAGCGGCGTGATTTGGGTCATCGTGCGGAAGCTTGACGATCCTTCCGATTACCGTGATGCGCGGATGGGTGAGGGGATCACCCTTGTGGCCGGGTTCGCCAAACAGGAGCGAGGCGCGAGAGTCACTATCGAGAGCCTTCGAATGCCCCGAGAGATCCGAGGCAAGAATGAAGGGGGAACCGTCTGCCTCCATTGCCACCGCGACGCGTGAAACGAGCGGCATTCCGGTATCAGGTTCCAGCACTGCCAGTGATGCAAACGTGGCATCCTGGATCAGGTTCCGCGCCAACGCGCGCGCCTCGTCATCTGTATCGCGAATGGGGTTGGCTCTTGTCGGTTCGGTCATGGCTTCTCCTGGACCACGCTGGATTTCAGCGAATTTCCAAAGATGGTACGCGGTGGAACCTGCTCCAGACCGGATCAGGCAGCAAGACAGCGAAATGTCTCACCGATGCCGTCATGGATTAGAAGGTCGGCAAAGGGATCCATGTCCGTGGGTTCGCGATTGATGATCACAAGCCTTGCGCCGGCGCGGCGTGCAGCGATTGGAAGCGAAGCGGCGGGATGCACTACCAGCGAAGTGCCGATGGCTATGAAAAGATCGCAGGACTCGGCGGCGCGGAAGGCATTCGCGGTTTCTTCCTCGGGCATCTTCTGGCCGAACATGACAACATCGGATTTGACGATACCGCCGCATTTGCGGCAAACGGGCGCGCGTCCCGTCTTGGAGATAGACTTCCGGCACTCGGCGATCGTGTGCCCCAAACCGCATTTCGTGCAGCTTGCGTGACGCGCGTTGCCGTGGATCTCGATGATCGCCTTTTCGGGCGTTCCTGCCAGTTGATGCAGTCCGTCGATGTTTTGCGTGATCACTGTCTGGCAATGTCCGGAGCGTACCCAGCGCGCTATGATCTCGTGGCCGATATTCGGCTTCACCACGCCCAGCTGGTCCTCCATGCAGAAGCGGCGCTTCCAGTCTTCGAGCCTCGCCGCTTCATCTGCCATGAATTCCGAGTAGTCGATTATCCGGAACTTCGACCATATGCCGCCGGGTGAGCGGAAGTCCGGAATGCCGGACTCGGTCGATATGCCGGCGCCCGTCAACACGGTCACCGTGTAGGCGTCGTCCAGCATGTGTGCCAGTTGCGAAGCGCCGGCAGCGGCCGGCTTTCCTGCTATTGTCATGGTGCCATGGAATCTACTGCGGCCCGCCGCGTCAAGCTCAATGACAAAAGGAAAGGGGCGATCCGAAGACCGCCCCTCCAAACATCCTGGTCAATCAAAGAACCTGGGAGAGTTTCATTGCGACGCCCATGTCGCCCTCAACCTTGATCTTGCCCATCATGAAGGCGCCGGTTGCGTTCTCGGAGCCGTCAATCAGGCCTTCGAGGGTGTCGAGGCTGAGCTTGATGGTGCAGTCTGCGGCCTTGTCTTCGGTAACGACTTCGGAGCCGTCGACGAAGATCACGCCGTCACTGCCGCAATCGAATTTCACGGTGGAGTCGAGGCCGCCACTGGAGACCTTGGAACGGATCGCGTCTGCTGCTGTTTCGATGCTCATCGGGGTTCCTTCCTGATCGAATGTCTTACGTTAACGTCAATTTTGTGCCTTTTGCCAGTTTTGCATGGCGAATGCAAGCCCGCTGAATGGCGAACCAGATGGACGCTAGAGTGCGACACGGGCACCTTCCGCGATGGTCCGGTCCGCCGAGTTCAGCTTGTCGATGGCAAAGCCTGCCGCGCTCTTGTAACCGGCCATGAATTCGTTGCGTTCAGCGGCCGGAATAATGTCGTCGATGTTGTCGAACTGACCGCCGCAGCGCTCGTCAACCATGTTGAGGAGGCCGAAAGGTCCGGCGCCGCGGTTGCGCAGTACCAGTTCGCCCACCGGGCCGGAAAGCCTGGCGTCATAGGTCTGCAGCGCTTCAGGCGTAACTCCCTTTTCCACCATGGCCAGGCCAAGCTGGCGTGCATCGATGATGGCCTGGCTGGCACCATTCGAGCCCGTCGGATACATGGCGTGGGCGGCATCGCCCATCAGCGCCACATTGCCTTCCACCCAGGTGCCGATCGGGTCGCGGTCGATCATCGGGTTGACGAATGCCGTTTCGGTTTTAGAGATCATCTCTGGTACGTCGAGCCAGTCGTAGCGGAAGGTCTCGAAGTGATGGATGAAGTCGGAAACCGGCACCGGCTTGAACCAGCCCTGTTCCTGCCATCCCTCGGAATTGTCCACCGTCATCTCGGCGATCCAGTTCACATCGGCAAGACCTGTCTCCGGATCGGGGTGAGAAATCGGATATATCACCATGCGGTGCCGGTGGGTGCCGAGGCCGATGAAGGACGATCCTGTCCGCACGGGAACAGCGGGCGAGGTTCCCCGCCACATGACTGCGCCCCCCCAGTGGATCGGCGGCTGGTCCGGATGCATGCGGGCGCGTATCGCCGAATGCAGGCCATCGGCACCGATCAGGATTTTCGCGCTCTCAAGCGTGACGTGGCCATCGGCATGTTCAACCGTGTATGAAACCGTACCATCCTCGTTGTTGTAGTAGTCGATGACGCGTGCACCCAGTTGCACGTTCTTTTCGCCAATGCGCTCGCGAACCTTGTCGAGCAGCATCATGTGGAAGCGGCCTCGGTGAACGGCGTATTGGGGCCATTTGTAGCCTGCGTCCAGGCCACGCGGTTCCGAGTAGATTTCGTTCCCGTTGAGCCCGACGAGTCCCCATTCCTTCGCGGGGACGCCGGTCCTGTCCATATCCGCCTGGGAAATCCCGAGGTCGAAGAGTTCGCGCACCGCATTTGGCTGGATGTTGATGCCGACGCCGAGCGGCTTCAGTTCGCGCACGCTCTCGAAAATCGTGCATTGCACGCCGATCTGGTGAAGTGTGAGAGCAAGCGAAAGGCCTGCGATACCGCCTCCGGCAATCATTACGGTGTGTCTTGGCATCGATCGGATCTTGGTCTGAATTCTTCTGTCTGGATGCGGGGTGTTCCGTGTTCCTGCGCGGTCAGTTGTCCATCAGCAGGCCGGCATATTTCTCTCTAAGCGATGTCTTGAGGATCTTGCCGGTCGCACCCTTGGGAATACTGTCCACGATCTTCACCGCGTCGGGGATCCACCATTTCGCGACCTTGTCTTCGTAGAAGGCGAGCAGTTTCTTTTCGTCGATCTCGACGCCCTCTCTCGGAACGACGATCAGCAGGGGGCGCTCGTCCCATTTCGAGTGATGGGCGGCGATCACCGCTGCCTCTGCCACATCGGGATGGCTGACGGCGAGGTTTTCGAGATCAACGGTTGATATCCACTCTCCACCGGACTTGATAATGTCCTTGGAGCGGTCGCGAATGGTCATGTAACCTTCAGCGTCGATGGTGGCGACATCGCCGGTCGGGAACCATCCGTTGTGAAGCACTTCGCCGCCCTCGTTGCGGAAGTATTCGCTCATGACCCATATGCCGCGGGCGTACAGGTTGCCTGATGTCTCTCCATCCTCGGGAAGACGGTTGTCGTCATCATCGAAAACACCGAGTTCGATTCCGAAGGGCGGCCGGCCCTGGTTCTCGCGCAAGCGTTTGAGCGTGGCTTCGTCGGCTTCGAGATGCTTGTTCTTCAGGTTGTTGACGGAGCCGAGCGGGCTGAGCTCGGTCATACCCCATGCGTGCAGTACCTCGACATCGTAGAGATCGCGGAACTTGGCAATCATCGAGGGAGGGCAGGCGGAACCGCCAACCACGGTGCGCTGGAGATAGGGCAGTTTCTCGCCGGTTTTCTCCAGTTCGGCCAGCAGACCTGCCCAGATGGTGGGAACGCCCGCGGAAATGGTGACCTTTTCCTGGTTGAAGAGCCGCACAAGGCTTGGGCCATCCAGACCCGGCCCGGGCATGGCGAGTTTCGCACCGACCAGTGGCGCGGCATAGGGCGTACCCCAGGCATTTACGTGGAACATCGGGACGACAGGCAGCAGGCAGTCGCGCGCGGAGAAATTCATCACGTCCGGCGTGGCAGACATCATGGCATGGATGAGCGTGGAGCGATGGGAATAGAGAACACCCTTCGGGTTGCCCGTTGTGCCGGAGGTGTAGCAAAGGGATGAGGCATCCAGTTCATCGATATCATCGGGCCATGCGTGGCCGGAATTGCCCTGCTCGATGAGATCTTCGTAGAATTCCACCCATGGATGCTCGGAGGCAATTTCCTCGCTTTGAGGCTCCATCAGGACAAAGCTCGCCACGGTGTTGAGCTTGTCACGGATGGCGGCAACCAGCGGCAGGAATGTCTGGTCAAAGAACAGCACCCGGTCTTCGGCGTGGTTGATGATGTAGACCAGCTGTTCCGGGAAAAGGCGGGGGTTGAGCGTGTGGCATACAAGACCCTGGCCCGAAATCGCATAGTAGAGTTCAAGGTGCCGATAATTGTTCCACGCCAGCGTGCCGATGCGTTCGGACTTTTCCAGACCGCGCCCGGCCAGTGCAGAAGCCATGCGCAGTGCCCGCTCACGGACTTCCCTGTAGTTCGTGCGATGCTCGCCCCCGGTGGTGTTGACCGATACAATTTCGGTGTCCGAGTGATAGCGCGCCGCATGATCTATGATCTCCGAGATCAGCAGTTTGCGCTGCATCATCAAGCCAAGCATCGTTTTCCTCCCATTGCTGGTATGGCTTCAGCAAATTTTATCTACCAATATCAGGAATGATCCCGTCGGCAAGCAATAAGGCTCGATCACGCGCCCTGCCGGCGCTCTCCCGATATCTCCGCGCCGACGCCCCCCGGCAACCGGAAGAGAACGAGTGCCGCGGAAAAGGTAACAAGCCCGACCACTACGAAGGCAATGGCAAAATCCATGCGCGTCAGTGTGTCACCCGTAACGAGCGAGGAAAGCTCGAGCGTGATGCCTGCCAGTGCCACACCAAGCGCAACGGAAACCTGCTGGGCCACAGACACAATTGCGGTTGCCTGGCCGACGCGTGCGTTGTCGAGATCGGCGAATACCAGAGCATTCGATCCGGTGAAGAAAAGCGAGCGTGTCAGCCCGCCTGCGAGCAACACGCCGAGCAGTACGGCGTGAGGTGTGGCGTCGGTGAAAAGCGAGCTTGCGGCAATGATGATCCCGGCTGCGACTGCGGCGAAGGTAAGTGTCTTGCGGAAGCCGAAACGGCTGAGAATTGGCTTGGCGGAAAACTTCATGATGATGGCTCCGCCAGCACCTATGAAGGTCGTCATGCCCGACTGGAACGGGGTCATGCCGAACGACAACTGGAAGAGCAGGGGAAGCAGGAACGGAGTTGCTCCAGTCCCGATGCGGAACAGCGTCAGCGCGGAAACTGCCGCGCGAAACGACGGCACGGAAAAGATCGATGGATCGAGAAGGGGACTGGCGCTGCGCCTGGCGTGGGAAAGATAGGCGATGGAGGCGGCAATTCCGGTTGCCAGTGCAGCGGTTCCGGCAATGGGCGGCAGAGCCGGAAGGCTGATCACCGAAAGGCCGAAGATGACACCAGCCGCTGCGGTTCCCGCCAGCGCGAAACCGCGCCAGTCCATCAACCTTCGCTCTCCTGGTACGATCTCGGGCAGGAAACGCCCGGCAAGAAGAATACCGGCAATGCCTATCGGCAGATTGATCAGGAATATCCAGTGCCATGAAAAGTAGGTTGTCAGAAAACCGCCGACCGGCGGTCCTGCCATGGGTCCCAGAAGTCCCGGTATGGTCAGCCACGCCATCGCGTTGACCAGGTCCGACTTTGGCGTGGACCGGACGAGAAGCAGCCTGCCGACAGGGGTCATCATCGCGCCACCCATGCCCTGCAGGAACCGGGCAGCGACGAAGGCCTCAAGCGAGTTGGCGGCAGCGCAGGCAATCGAGCCGAGCAGGAATACTGCAATGGCGATCCGGAACACCTGCTTTGCACCGAACCTGTCTGCCATCCAGCTGGAAACCGGTATGAAGATGGCAAGCGAGACGAGATAGCTCGTCAGCGCCAGTTTGAGTGCCACTGGACTGGTGCCGATATCCAGCGCGATCGCCGGGAGCGCCGTCGATATGACCGTCGAATCCATGTTCTCCATGAACAGGGCGACCGCCAGTATCAGGGGCAGGGAACGGCTCATTCGAGGCAGGCTCCGGGGGAAGGCGCGGGCAGAAACGCCCAGGGTGGGGGTAACCGGCAGCGAAAACCGGCCAGACGCATAGTTAGCGCCTGCCGCGCCGCTTGCAAGCCGGGGATACCGTGCAAGCGCTCCATTCGCCTTGTCAGCGCAAACCCTGTCGGCATATCTGATAAGAGCGTATCAGCCCCCGTCACCGACGGAGGCCGCAGGTGCCAGCATCAGCTCTTGTTGCGGTTGTCGACCACGCGGACTGCCTTTCCGAGCGACCGTTCGATGGCACCCGGATCCTTGACATCGATCTTGGCCGACACGCCGACAACGCTCTTGATGTGATGGGCGAGTTCGGCTGCGGATTGCTTCCTTTCCTCTTCCGAGGCGTTGTCCGCAGTGGCCTCGGCATGCACGATCATCGCATCCATGCGATCCTTCTTGACCAGTTCGATCTGGAAGTGCGGTGCGAGACCGCCAACCTTGACGATCTGTTCCTCGATCTGGGTCGGGAACACGTTTACGCCGCGCAGGATGATCATGTCGTCGGAACGGCCGGTGACCTTTTCCATCCGCCGCATCGACCGGGCGGTGCCTGGAAGCAGGCGCGTCAGGTCGCGGGTGCGGTAGCGAATGATCGGGAAGGCTTCCTTCGTCAGCGAGGTGAATACCAGTTCGCCCATCTCTCCGTCCGGCAGCACTTCGCCGGTTTCTGGATCAATGATCTCGGGATAGAAGTGGTCTTCCCAGATGTGGAGGCCGTCCTTGGTCTCCACGCATTCGTTTGCGACGCCGGGGCCCATCACTTCCGAAAGACCGTAGATGTCGACTGCATGCATGTCGAAGGCCTGCTCGATTTCGGACCGCATGGCATTGGTCCACGGTTCGGCACCGAAGATGCCGACGTCGAGCGACGAACTCGCCGGATCGACACCCTGTGCGCGGAACTGGTCGAGAATGGCAAGCATGTAGGATGGCGTGACCATGATGGTCGAGGGCTTGAAATCCTCGATCAGCGTAACCTGGCGTTCCGTCATCCCGCCCGATACGGGAACCACCGTGCAGCCCAGTTTTTCCGCGCCGTAGTGCGCGCCCAGTCCACCGGTGAACAGGCCGTATCCGTAGGAAATGTGAACGATGTCACCGGGCTTCGTGCCGGAAGCGCGCATCGAGCGCGCAACCACCGTTGCCCATGTGTCGATATCCTTCTTGGTGTAGCCGACTACGGTCGGCTTGCCGGTGGTGCCCGAAGAGGCATGTATGCGCGCGATCCGGTCGCGCGGAACGGCGAACATTCCAAACGGGTAGTTGGCACGCAGGTCCTGCTTTACCGTGAACGGGAATTTCGCGAGATCCGAAAGCGTTTTCAGGTCGCCGGGGTGAACGCCCTTGTCGTCGAATGCCTTGCGATAGTGCGGCACGTTTTCATAGGCGTGCATCAGCGACCATTTCATGCGCTCAAGCTGCAGCGCGCCGATCTCGTCGCGGGATGCGATCTCGATTGCGTCCAGCGAGGCCCGGTCAGGCGTAAGGTCTTTCATGTGTCTCCTCCACGAAGTGCCGTCACTCTTCGAACAGCACACCCTTGATCGTTCTGCTCATGCCGCGGAATTCGGCAATTTTTTCATTGTCCTGATTGGTTACGGTAATGTCGTAGATACCGGAGCGTCCTGTCAGGCTGATCTCGCGCGCGTTTGCGGTCAGGCGGTCGCCAAGCTTGCCCGGAGCGATGAAATTGATGGTGCAGTGCTGTGCCACCGTGACCTTGTTGTAGGTGTTGCATGCAAAGGCGAAGGCGGAGTCGGAGAGCGTGAAGATGAAGCCGCCATGGCAAATCTTGTGACCATTGGTGTGATGCTCTTCGACTGTCATGCTCATGGTGGCATGTCCGGGAGAAATGCTCTCCAGCGTCATGCCCATCCATTTCGAGGCACTATCGCCAGCGAACATTGCTTCGGCGCTCTTTTCCGCGATTTGTTGCGGCGTCATCGTCATCCCTGCCTCTCCCCAGTCATTTGCCAGCCAATTGCAAGTCACTTGCCCTGGAATTTAGGTTCCCGCTTGTTGAGAAAGGCGGTGACGCCCTCGGCGTAATCCGCGCTCTCACCACAGGCTTTCATGAGTTCCGCCTCGAGTTCCAGATGGTCCTCGTAGGTGTCGGTGGCAGCAGCATGGATTGCGCGCTTCGTCTGTGCATAGCCGAAGGTTGGACCCTGGGCGAAACGGGCGGTCATTGCCTGCGCCTCTTCCAGCAGTGTTTCGTCGGGCAGGCACTTCCAGATCAGTCCCCATGCCTCTGCCTTCTCGGCGGGCAAGGGTTCGGCAGTGAGTGCAAGACCCTTGGCGCGAGCCTCGCCAAGCATTTCCCTGAGATGCCAGCTTCCGCCGGTATCCGGGATCAGGCCAACCCTGGAAAACGACTGGATGAACTTGGCGCTCTTTGCCGCCAGAACGATATCGCAGGCAAGGGCGATGGAGGAGCCGGCACCCGCAGCCACACCGTTCACGGCGCAGACCACGGGTTTTGCCATGCCGCGGATCAGGCGCACATTCGGTGCCCAGAAGCTGCGGACGGTTTTTCCCAGGTCGGGCGGGCCGTCCATCTTTGCCGGATCGCGGTCACCCAGGTCCTGGCCGGCGCAGAAGCCCCGCCCGGCACCGGTGATGAGGACAGCACGGCAACCGGCATCGTCGCTTGCAGCTTCCAGCGCTGCGCGGAATGCAAGGTGCATCTCCTCGTTGAAGGAGTTGAGCTGGTTTGGGCGGTTGAGGGTGATCTGGCGCCAGCCGTCATGGCTGTCGACCAGGATTGAATCCGTCATGGTTTCCTCCACAGGCCATCTTTCGATGGTTCCACAATCTCGAAACTTTACAAAATTTTGGCTTCTGTCAATATTTGTAACAAATCGGAATGAAGATTTCGCGTAGAAGAGACATTCGAATTCGGGAGGAACAGCGATGGAACTGATCGCAGTGGAGAGTCTTGCCCTCGGCAAGTGGGTGGCACCGGGCAATGACGCGGCGAAAATTGCTTCGGCGATAACGGGTGAGGCGATCGCGCAGATCGGCGATGGTGCACTCGATTTTGCGGCCATGCGGGAATACGCCAAGACGAAAGGCGGTCCTGCCCTGCGGGCCATGACCTACCACGAGCGCGCGAAAATGCTGAAGGCCCTTGGCCAGGCAATTGCTGCCCGCAAGGGCGAACTTTACGAACTCTCCTACAATACCGGCGCGACCAAGGCGGACAGCTGGATCGACATCGATGGCGGCATTGGCACTCTCATGGTGTTTGCTTCGAAGGGCCGGCGCGAGATGCCGGACGGCCATATCTATATTGATGGCGATGTCGAACAGCTCTCCAAGAAGGGTACTTTCCTTGGCCAGCACATCTGCACCCCGCTTCAGGGTGTTGCCGTTCACATCAACGCCTTCAATTTTCCGGTCTGGGGAATGCTGGAGAAACTTGCGCCGACGCTGCTTGCGGGCGTTCCGGCAATCGTCAAACCGGCAAGCCAGACGGCCTATCTCACCCATGCATGCGTGAAGATCATGATGGAATCCGGCCTGCTGCCGGAAGGTGCGGTACAGTTGGTTTCGGGTGGTACGGGCAATTTGCTCGACCTGCTCGACTGCCAGGACGTGGTGAGTTTCACCGGGTCAGCCTCGACGGCGCTCAAGCTGCGCTCCAGCCCGCATCTTCTTGAACAGTCGGTCCGTTTCGTTGCCGAACAGGATTCCCTGAACGCCTCTCTGCTTGGACCCGATGCAAAGCCGGGCACCGAGGAGTTTGACCTCTTCGTCAAGGAAGTGGTGCGAGAACTGACCGCCAAGGCCGGACAGAAATGCACCGCGATCCGCCGCATCCTCGTGCCGCAGGGCCTGGAAAAGGAATTGATCGACGCCGTTTCCGCGCGGCTCGACAAGACCGTCATTGGCGATCCGAGGCTGGAAACGACCCGCATGGGCGCCGTCGTCTCGCTCGCCCAGCGCGCCGACGTTCTGGAAAAGGCGGCTCTGATCGGCCAGGAAGCGCAGCTTGTCTATGGCGGGCAGGATGCGCTGACCGTCGATGGCGCGGATGCCGTAAAGGGTTCCTTCGTCAAGCCGGCGCTCTACCACTGTGCCGATCCGGACGGCGCGAAACTGGTTCACGAAACCGAGGCCTTCGGCCCGGTTTCAACGGTAATGGGCTATCGCGACCTGGCGCATGGCTGCGAAATCCTGAACCGTGGAGGTGGCAGCCTTGTTGCCTCGGTCATCACCATGGATGGCGACGTGGCACGCCAGGTCGCGCTCAATTCCGCTTCGTGGCATGGCCGTCTCTACATCAACAACCGGGTGTCGATGGGCGAATCCACCGGCCACGGTTCGCCGCTGCCGCATCTGGTGCATGGCGGACCGGGACGCGCCGGAGGCGGCGAGGAAATGGGCGGCGTTCGCGGCGTGATGCACTACATGCAGCGCACTTCGGTGCAGGGTTCACCCGATATTCTGACCGCGATTTCCGGCCAGTGGGTGACGGGATCGGAGGAGAAAACGCCTCCGGCGCATCCGTTCACGCGCAGCTTCAACGAACTGCAGATTGGCGAAACGCTCTGGACGGACAGCCGCGAGGTGACACTGGAAGATATCGAGCACTTTGCCGAATTCACCGGAGACACCTTCTACGCCCACATGGACGAGGAAGCCGCCGCAGCCAATCCGTTCTTCCCCGGCCGCGTTGCGCATGGCTATCTGCTGTTATCATTCGCTGCCGGGCTGTTCGTTCAGCCGGATCCGGGACCGGTACTTGCCAATACCGGGTTGAACGATCTGAAGTTCATGAAGCCGGTTTCGCCTGGCGACAGCATCAAGGTTCGCCTGACCGTCAAGCGCAAGACGCGCCGGACGGACGAATATGGCGAGGTTCGCTGGAACGTCACCTTGTTCAACCAGGACGAGGAACAGGTGGCCGAATACGAACTTCACACGATGAATGCCTACTGACCTCATGCAAGCGCCTGTCTCGACAACACGCGACGATATCGATCCGGCTGAAATCGCGTCCGAGCTTGGAACTCCTGTCAGGTTGAAAACCTGGTCGCTGATCGTGACCTTCTTCGGGGATGCCGTGCTTCCGCGAGGCGGTTCGGTATCGGCGGTTTCGCTCGGCCAGGTGATGGAAAGGATGGGGGTCGAGCCGGGTGCCGTGCGTACTGCCGTGTCCAGGCTCGCTTCAGACGGCTGGATCGAGCGGAACAGGGAGGGCAGGGCAAGCTTCTACCGTCTGGCACCCTATCGCGAACAGTCGATCGTGGATGCGGGCCGACGGATCTATGCCCCGGCAGGCGCGGCAGCGGAGAAGGAGGAGGGCTGGGCACTCGCCAGCCTGCCATCTGACATGGAGCCCGAGCGATTGCCGCGCAGCATGATCGCGTTGCAGAAGGGTTGGTACCTGATCGGCCCGGACATGGCGGACCGGCCTTCGTCCATGATGGTATTCCAGGGCAATTTCGAGCAGAAGCCGGCGTGGTTCATGGAGATGCTCGCGCCGCAGGCCCAGGCGGAGGCAATGGAAAGGCTGATGGAGATATTCTATCCCGTCCTCCAGAGCGTGCAGCAGGGCTGGAAGCCGCAGCCCGTGGATGCGCTGGCATTGCGCTGCCTGCTGATACATGACTGGCGGCGCATCGTTCTTCGGCTCAATGCGCTACCTGCTTCCTTGCTGCCCGAAGACTGGCCGGAAGGGGAATGCCGGAAGATGGTCGCAGAGCTGTATCAGGGATTGCTTGCGCCCTCCGAGGCATGGCTTTCCACCGTGGCGCAATGCGAGGCGGGACACCTGCCGGCGGCAAAGCCGTTTCTTTTCGACAGGTTCCGCGCCAGCGCCTTGGATGACTGAACACGTTCTTGTGATTTCTGGTAACCCGCCCGGAGATTGAACGGTCAGCCGAATGCTCTACCCTTCCTTCCGGCGGGACTTTTCGCGATCTCAAATGGAGGGTAGTGCATGCATAATGTTTCCAGGCGTCAATTCATCTGTACCACGGCGGCAATAGCGGGAACGGTGACGTTCCTTCCCTACAGCGTGCGCGCAGCAGCTCACATGGGTGGAGATACATTCCAGACCGGTGCGGGCGACATCATGATACATCCTGTCAGCCATGCTTCCTTCGTGATGGAAACGCCGAAGGGCGTTATCTACGTCGATCCCGTCGGTGAACCCTCCGCATATGAGGGCAAGCCGGAGGCGGACCTCATCCTCATCACCCACGAGCATGGCGACCACTACAAGCCGGAGACGCTTGCAGCGCTGGCAAAGGACAAGACCAGCATTCTCACTAACCCGGCTGTCTACGGCATGCTTCCAGATGACCTGAAAGCCAAGGCCAGCCAGATCGGCAATGGTGAAAGAGCCGAGATGATGGGCGTGAGTATCGATGCCATTCCGGCCTACAACCTCACCGAGGAACGGAAGAACTTCCATCCGCAGGGCCGTGACAATGGCTATGTGCTGAACTTCGACGGTTTCCGCGTCTACGTTTCCGGCGATACCGAGGACATTCCCGAAATGCGGGCGCTGAAGGATATCGACCTGGCATTCGTCTGCATGAACCTGCCATTCACGATGGATGTGGAACAGGCGGCATCGGCGGTGGCAGAGTTCAAGCCGAAATACGTCTATCCCTATCACTATCGCGGTCGCGATGGCGGCACGCAGGATCCCGAGGCGTTCGCAAAACTCGTCGGCGATGCCGTCGATGTGAAGATGGGCAACTGGTACGGAACGCCTTCCTGATTGGGCCTGATTGGGCCTGATTGGATGCGTCCAGCCTGAACCTTAAAGCCCGGTCCAGTGCCGGGCTTTTTCATGCCGTGTCAGCTAGAAGGGGGGCGGAGACGCTCCGGGAAACAAGTGAATATGCTGGAGTGTTTCACCTTCAGGTGCAAACAGATGGCTCAAGCAAATAACTGAATTCCCTTACGCTTTTCGATTTTTCCAAATCCTGCACAATCGAAATTGCTCCAGCGCATTCTGGTTTTGGCACTCCGTCATAACCCGCATGGCTCTTTCGCGCTGCAACATGATTGCTTGACATTCGGCGCATGAAAGTCCATGTGAGGCTCATCGTTCCCGCAATCGCGCGGCTCGCCCTTGAACAAGAAGAACAATCGGCGATAACCTTTCGGGACTTTTTCACAACAGACAGTCTTTTCCAGGTGCGCGTGGATCATGACATCGCGCCCGGTCCGCCGCAGAAGCTACGTGGCCGGCAACCAGGAATTTTTTGTTTATGACTATCACTACATTCGACAGCCTTGGGCTTTCCAAGGCAGTTCTTCGTGCGCTCCATGAGACCGGTTACACGACGCCGACGCCGATCCAGGCGCAGGCCATTCCGGCACTCATCGAGGGCCGCGACATGCTCGGTCTTGCTCAGACAGGTACCGGAAAGACGGCGGCCTTCGTTCTGCCGCTGCTGAACCTTCTGGGCGGCCACAACGGCAAGGGCGATGGCGGCAAGCCGACGCCGAAAATGCCGCGTGCACTCATTCTCGCGCCGACGCGCGAACTCGTCGTACAGATCGACGACAGCATCCGTACCTATGGCAAGCACATGCGTGTCAGGCAGGCAGTCGTTATCGGCGGTGTTGGCAAGGGCCCCCAGATCAATGCATTGCGCCGTGGCGCGGATATCGTTGTCGCGACGCCTGGCCGTCTGCTCGATCTCATCCGCGATGGCCATTGCAACCTGTCGATGGTCGACTACCTCGTTCTGGACGAGGCAGACCACATGTTCGACCTCGGTTTCATCCGGGACCTTCGCACCATTGTCAGCATGCTGCCTGATGAGCGCCAGTCGCTTCTGTTTTCGGCGACCATGCCGAAGGAAATCGCCAAGCTCACCAGCGAGGTTCTGAGCGATCCTCTGCGTGTCGAGATCAAGTCCGAAAGCGTTGCCGTTGAGCGCATCGAGCAGCAGGTACGCCACATGAACCCGGCCAGGAAGCCGGTCATGCTTCGCGAACTGATGGCTGATCCTGCATTCAAACGGGTAATCGTGTTCACGCGCACCAAGCGTGGCGCGGACAAGGTCGTCCGCACCCTGGGCGAGGCAGGCGTAAATTCGGAAGCCTTGCACGGCAACAAGTCGCAGGGCGCTCGCCAGAAGGCGCTGGAGAACTTCCGCAACGCCAGGACGCGGGTTCTGGTTGCGACCGATATCGCCGCACGCGGCATCGATGTCGACAACATCACGCACGTCATCAACTATGACCTTCCTGTCGAGCCGGAAAGCTATGTACACCGTATTGGCCGCACGGCGCGTGCCGGTACGGACGGTATCGCGATTTCGTTCTGCTCTGGCGAAGAGCGCTCGCAGTTGCGGGCAATCGAACGGCTGACGAAGATTTCGATCCCTGTAGTTGGCGATGCGCCGGAACCGTTCCAGGAAGAGCCTTCCAAGGGCAAGAATCGCAAGCGTGGCCGCGGGCAGGGCCGTCCAAGGCAGGAACAGAATGCCGCAAACGGCAGCGCCGAGGCTACAGAATCGCGAAATGCAGGCGCCAAGCAGCCGCGCAAACCGCATCGCGGCAAGCCGGGCTTCAAGCCGAAGCGGTTCGCCGAGGAAGCCGCGGCAGCGGGTGGCGCTTCTGCGCCGGACGCAGACGGCGCACAGCGCAACGGTCGTCCTGCCGGAAAGCCGAAGCGCAGGCGCTTCAATTCCAATGGCCGCAACAAGGGCAATGGCGGTCAGCGTCAGGCTGCTGCCTGAAATGATCCGGCACTGACGGGTTCCGTCAGGTCCTAACCATCGAGCCAGGCGAAGCAGCAAGTAGCATGCGCGCCTGGCTTTTTGCTGTCCGCTGCGCGGAAGAACACTTCCGTGGTTGCAAGCCTGCGGCCGTTCGAGAGCGCCCTGACCTCGATCATTACATCCCCCATGGGTATTGGCCGCAGGAAGCGGATGGAAAAATCGGTCGTCGTGTTGGGCCGGAACCGGTTGTTGATCAATGCCAGTGCGAATACCGACACCGTGTCGGCTGCTCCGGCAAGCGCCTGTCCGCAGACAACGCCGCCGCCAGGACCGCCTTCGCGCACCAGTCGCGACGATGCAGGGAGGCGGAATGTGCAGGTCTCGGCACTCGCTTCAACAAGTTCCAGTCCCAGATCCTGCACCCAGGGTGCAAAGATTTCCTTGTAGGCGGTGGCCACTTCAGGCGGGCCGAACGGTTCGATCACGGCAGTCTCCTCCACGGTTTGAATAACATGTTACAAAAATTTTGTTGTCCATAATTTTGTAACATGTTATTTCTTGTCCACGATGACGCGAAGACAAGCGCGTATCAAGCCCGCATGAACACCGGGCAAGTGGAGGGAACAGATGTACAGCCAGGGTCTGATCGGTGCTGACACCAGCACCGAGGAGTCGGAAGAATTTCTGCGTGCGTTCCAGGAACGCATCGATGCGGAACAGAAGATCGAACCCAATGACGTGATGCCTGCGGGCTACCGCAAGACGCTGATCCGCCAGATCGGCCAGCACGCGCATTCCGAGATCGTGGGCATGCTGCCGGAGGGCAACTGGATCACGCGCGCGCCGACGCTCAAGCGCAAGGCGGCATTGCTCGCCAAGGTGCAGGACGAGGGCGGTCATGGCCTCTATCTCTACTCGGCAGCCGAGACGCTGGGCGTCTCACGCGAGCAGATGACCGAGGAACTTCATGCCGGCAAGGCAAAATACTCCTCCATCTTCAATTATCCGACACTGACATGGGCCGATATCGGCACGATCGGCTGGTTGGTCGATGGTGCGGCGATCATGAACCAGATCCCGCTGTGCCGGTGCTCGTTCGGGCCATATGCCCGCGCGATGATACGTGTCTGCAAGGAAGAAAGCTTCCATCAGCGCCAGGGCTACGAGATCGTCATGACGCTGGCGAAGGGTTCGCCAGAGCAGAAGGCAATGGCGCAGGAATCGCTCGACCGCTGGTGGTGGCCAGTTCTGATGATGTTCGGTCCGCATGACAGCGACAGCCAGCATGGCGACCAGTCCATGCGCTGGAAGATCAAGCGGTTCTCCAATGACGAGCTGCGCCAGAAATTTGTCGATGCGACCATTCCACAGGCCGAATATCTCGGACTTACGGTTCCCGATCCCGACCTGAAATGGAATCCCGAAAAGAACGATGGCAGGGGTGGCTACGACTTTGGCGCCATCGACTGGGACGAGTTCTGGCGTGTGGTCAAGGGCAAGGGAATCATGAACCGCGAACGCATCCGCGACCGCCGCAAGGCTTGGGATGATGGAGAATGGGTTCGCGAGGCAGCGCTGGCGCATGCGCAGAAACGCGCAGAGCGCATGGCGGCGGAACAACAGGCAGCGGAGTGAGAAGCATGAGTGAAACGGTCAAGAACGAAGTACCGCTCTGGGAGGTGTTCATCCGCCCGCGCAACGGCCTGTCACACAAGCATTGCGGCTCCGTGCACGCCGCCGACGAGGTGATGGCGCTTCAGGCTGCGCGAGATGTCTATACGCGGCGTGGCGAGGGACAGTCGATCTGGGTGGTCCGCTCGAAAGACATCGTCGCTTCCGATCCGCAGGACAAGGAAGAACTGTTCGAGCCGACGGCAGACAAGATCTACCGGCATCCGACCTTCTACGAAATTCCCGACGAAGTGGGACACATGTGATGGATGCGCATTTCGAATATGTGCTGCGTCTTGCCGACGATCAGCTCGTGCTCGGTCACCGCATCTCCGAATGGTGCGGCCATGCCCCCATGCTGGAGGAAGACCTCGCGCTTCCCAACATCGCGCTCGACCTGATCGGCCAGGCGCGCATGCTCTATACCCATGCGGGCGAAATCGAGGGAAATGGACGCAATGAGGATCAGCTTGCCTATCTGAGACCCGAGCAGGAATACCGGAATCTCCTGATCGTCGAGCGCGAGAATGGCGATTTCGCCCATACCATGCTGCGCCTCTTTTTCTACGCCTCCTTCATGGAGCTGTTCTGGGAGAAGATGCTGACTTCGTCCGATGAAGTGCTTGCCGGGATTGCCGCCAAGGCGATCAAGGAAGTTCGCTACCATGTCCGCCATTCGGCGGAATGGGTTATCCGCATGGGTGATGGCACGGATGAAAGCGCACGACGCCTCGAAGACGCCTATGACGATCTCGAAGCCTATTGCACCGAGATGTTCGAGATGGACGATGTGGCGCGCGACATGGTTGCAGCCGGTATCGGCCCCGACACGCAGGCGCTTGTTGAAAGCTGGAAAGCAAAGGTCGAGGCAATCTTCCGCGAGGCAATGCTGAACCGTTTCGCACCGGTGGAAGGACATCGTTCCGGCGGGCGCAAGGGGCAGCACGGCGAGGAAATGGGCTTTCTGCTTGCCGATCTGCAGTACATGCAGCGTACCTATCCCGGCCTGAACTGGTAGGTGTTCCGGCAATGGGCGAGGAGGCAAGACACCAGGCCGGTCCGGCGCTCGAGGCGGTTCGCCAGCGTGCCTGGGAGGTGGCGGCAAGTGTCGAGGACCCGGAAATCCCGGTCCTGACCATCGCAGATATCGGCATTCTGCGCTCGGTCGACATCGACGATGAGGGCAGGGCGGTAGCAAAGCTCACGCCAACCTATTCCGGCTGTCCGGCAACACTTGCAATCGAACTGGCCACCGAGGCGGCGCTTCGGGATGCAGGCTTCGAACCGGTCATCGAGAGGGTGATTTCGCCCGCGTGGTCGACGGACTGGATCACCGAAGAAGGCCGGCGAAAGCTTTCCGACTACGGGATTGCGCCTCCGGTTTCCGGTTCCAACTCGAAGATGGCCCTTTTCGGCGAGACGATAGTCGCCTGTCCGCGCTGCGGAAGCGAGAACACGCGGAAGGTCTCGGAGTTCGGTTCCACCCCATGCAAGGCGCATTACCAGTGCAAGGCGTGTGCCGAGCCTTTCGATTATTTCAAATGTATCTGAGGGATTTGCCATGGCTTTCCACGATCTGAAAATACTTGCCGTGCGGCCACAGGGTGGCGATGCCGTGGCGATCACCTTCGATGTTCCAGGTGACGCTGCCGACAAGTTCCATTTCACGCCGGGTCAGTACCTGACCCTGCGGGCCGAAATTGGCGGGGAAGATGTGCGCCGCTCCTATTCGATCTGCAGCCCGCGCAAGTCGGGCCGCCTGGAGGTAGGCATCCGCGCGATAGAGGGCGGACGGTTCTCCGGTTTTGCGAGCGCGCTGAAACCGGGCGACATGCTCAAGGTAATGCCGCCCGAGGGCAGGTTCGTCGTTGCGCCGGGCGGTGGCGGTCATGATTACCTGCTGATCGCCGCGGGTTCGGGCATCACGCCGATGCTGTCGATCGCTGCGTCCGTTCTCGAGGAGGAGCCGGAGAGCCAGGTGACCCTCATCTATGGAAACCGCACCACGAACTCGATCATGTTCCGCGAGGAACTGGAGGAACTGAAAGACCGCTACCTCGACCGTTTCCAGCTCCTCCATGTGCTCTCGCGTGAGGATCAGGATGTGCCGATGCTCAATGGCCGCATCGATGCAGAGAAGCTGCGTGTCTATGCGGAGAAGGGGATCATCGCGCCCGCCAGCCATGACGGGATCTATATCTGCGGACCGGGCGACATGACCGAACTTGCTGCCGCGACGATGCGTGAACTCGGAGCGCCCGACAGCCGTATCCACATGGAACTCTTCACCCCTGCCGAGGGTTCGCTGCCCACTGCATCCGAACGTGCTGCCAAGGCCGAAACGGCTTCCGGCAAAGTCGAGGTGGAGACAATACTCGACGGTACGCGCCGCCGCTTCACCATGGACGGCAAGAAGCAGACCGTGCTTGAGGCGGCCCACGAAGCCGGGGTCGAACTGCCATTTTCCTGCGCGGGGGGCATGTGCTGCACCTGCCGCTGCCGCGTTTCCGAAGGCAAGGCCGAAATGGACGTCAACTATTCCCTCGAGCCCTGGGAACTGGAGGCCGGTTTCGTTCTGGCCTGCCAGTCGCGCCCGCATAGCGAAAAGATCATTCTGGATTTTGATGCTGTTTGATCTGCCTGGCAGTGTCTGCGGGGGTGGCGGAGAAATCCACGTCTGATAGTAGTGGGGGCGATTTCCACCGTTCCGACACGGTTATTCAATGAGCCTTGCCACATTCGACATCTTCATCATCGGCGGCGGTATAAACGGCTGCGGGATCGCGCGCGATGCTGCCGGACGGGGATACTCCGTCATGCTGGCGGAGATGAACGACCTGGCGTCCGGTACCTCCTCGTGGTCCACCAAACTCGTCCATGGCGGATTGCGGTATCTGGAGCACTACGAGTTCAAGCTGGTGCGCGAGGCGCTTGAGGAACGCGAAGTCCTGTGGGCGCTGGCACCGCACGTCATCCACCCATTGCGGTTTGTCCTGCCGATGGAAAATGGTGCGCGGAAAAAGGGAACGCGGCCCGCTTGGCTGATCAGGCTTGGCCTGTTTCTCTATGACCATATCGGCGGACGCAGATTGCTGCCTGCCACCCGAACTCTCGATCTGCGAAAGGACATTGCTGGCAAATCGCTGAAGCCGGGGTTCGACAGGGCTTTTGAATATTCCGATTGCCGGGTCGACGATGCGCGGCTCGTCGTGCTGAATGCGATGGATGCCATGGCGCGGGGCGCAGAGATTGCCGTTCGCAGCCGGGTCGTGAAGGCAGAGCGCCGCGATAAAATTTGGCTTGTTACCCTTGAGGACACGCAAACAGGCTCGGTAAGCGAGGTACGGGCGCGGATGCTCGTCAATGCCGCCGGCCCGTGGGTCGATACGGTGATCGAGGCTGCAATGGGCAGGGCAGGCACGGCCAATGTGCGGCTGGTGCAGGGTAGCCATATCGTTGTCAGGCGAAAGTTCGAACACGACCGGGCCTACATCTTCCAGAAGCCGGACGGGCGCATATTCTTCGCCATTCCCTACGAGCGGGACTACACGCTGATCGGTACGACGGACCGCGACTATTCCGGTGATCCGGGCAAGGCGGAAATCACGCCTGACGAAATTAACTATCTGTGCGAGGGAGCAAGCGAATATTTCCGTCAGCCGGTAGATGCAAAGGACATTGTCTGGGCGTTCAGCGGTGTGCGCCCTCTGTTCGACGATGGTGCGTCGAAGGCGCAAGAGGCAACTCGGGAATATGTCATCCGCAGTGAGGGAGATACCGGACAAGCGCAGCTGGTGAACATCTTCGGCGGCAAGATCACCACCTACCGCAAACTCGCCGAACATGTGATGGAGGTGGTCGAGGCTGCAATAGGCCGAAAGGGCCGTCCCTGGACGCACTCGGCCAAGCTCCCGGGGGGCGACTTTGCCGTGACCGATTTTGCCAAAGTACTTGCGGAAGCGAAGGCCGCCTGGCCTTTCCTCAATGAAAGCGAGGCAGAGCGCCTGACCCTTGCCTATGGCACACGCATCCAGCGAGTGCTGGCGGCTGCAACTTCCAGGGCGCAGCTTGGCCGGGATTTTGGTCACGGATTGAGCGAGGCGGAGGTTCTTTACCTGATGACCAATGAGTGGGCGCGCACGGCAGAGGATGTGTTGTGGCGGCGCAGCAAGCTGGGGCTGAAATTCAGCAAGGACCAGGCCGATGCCCTGGATGAATGGATGCGTACCCAGCGACAGGAAGGAACTGTTGGTTGACGGGTATGCAGGGGATTGTGCCCCGTTTGCAAAACGCGTACCGGTTTTCCAACAACAGTATCGAACCGAATTTGACCAGGGAGTTGCCATGTCAGGAGATCACAAGACCGCGCCGTTCAACTGGGAAGACCCGTTCCTGCTGGAAGACCAGTTGACCGAAGAGGAACGGATGATCCGCGACAGCGCGAAAAGCTTCGCCGAAAGCGAACTCGCGCCGCGGGTGAAGGACTTCTACATGGAAGAGAAATCCGATCCCGGTCTGTTTCGTGAAATGGGCAAGGCAGGCCTTCTGGGCATCACCGTGCCGGAGGAATATGGCTGTGCCGGTGCCGGCTATGTCTCCTACGGGCTGGTGGCGCGCGAAGTGGAGCGTGTCGACTCCGGGTTCCGTTCGATGATGAGCGTGCAGTCGTCGCTGGTGATGTTTCCGATCCTTGCCTATGGCTCCGACGAACAGAAGAAGAAGTACCTGCCGGGCCTTGGTTCCGGCGAACTGATCGGATGCTTCGGACTCACCGAACCGGATGCCGGCTCCGATCCGGGCGGCATGAAGACCCGTGCCGAGAAGACTGCAACGGGTTACAAGCTGACCGGTTCGAAGATGTGGATATCGAATGCCCCGATCGCCGACGTGTTCGTGATCTGGGCAAAATCTGCGGCGCATGACGGAGCCATTCGCGGCTTTGTCCTGGAAAAGGGGATGAAGGGGCTTTCGGCTCCGAAGATCGGTGGCAAGCTTTCGCTGCGCGCTTCCGTGACTGGTGAAGTGGTCATGGATGGCGTCGAAGTGGGCGAGGATGCATTGCTGCCGGGCGTTTCGGGTCTCAAGGGGCCGTTCGGCTGTCTCAACCGCGCGCGCTACGGCATTTCGTGGGGTGTGATGGGTGCAGCCGAAGATTGCTGGTTCAGGGCACGCCAGTACGGTCTGGATCGCAAGCAGTTCGGCAAGCCGCTCGCTGGAACCCAGCTCTTCCAGAAGAAGCTCGCCGACATGCAGGTCGAAATCACGCTTGGTCTTCAGGGATCGCTGCGGGTTGGACGGCTCATGGATGAAGGCCGCATGGCGCCCGAGATGATCTCGATGATGAAACGCAACAACTGCGGCAAGGCGCTCGACATCGCACGTACCGCGCGTGACATGCATGGCGGCAACGGCATCCAGATCGAGTATCACGTGATGCGCCACGCAGCCAACCTTGAGACCGTCAACACCTATGAAGGCACGCATGACGTACATGCCCTGATCCTGGGTCGTGCACAGACTGGCATTCAGGCGTTTTTCTAGGCGGGATTCAATCTGCACAGTGCCAATCGAAAGCACGCAGATAGCGGTGGAAAATCCGGAATTGGCGATGCAGGATCGGGCTTCCGGAACCGGAGGTTCGATCCTTGTCTGAAAGCAATGCCGCAGTCCATGTGCCGCCGGCCCGCAAGAACTACGACGTCGTGATCATTGGCGGCGCGATGATGGGTTCGTCGCTTGCCTGGTTCCTTGCTTCTAATGACGCGTTCGATGGCAGCATTCTCGTTGTCGAGCGTGACCCGACCTACGAATTCTCTTCGACCTACAGGTCGGCGGCGGGCATACGCCAGCAGTTTTCAAGCGAACTGAATGTGCGCATTTCTCAGTTTGGAGCGCAATTCATCGACAATCTCAGGTCGTTTCTCGGTGATGATCCGAGGGTGCCGGAGGTGCCGATACGCAATATCGGCTACATGTATCTGGCGGGCGACGAGGCAGGCGTCGAGCGGCTGAAATATGCACATGGCGTGCAACAGAAGGCAGGCGCTGCCACGCGCCTGATGCGCCCGGAGGAGATCGCCGAAGCCTATCCGTTCTACAATCTGGACGGCGTTCTGCTGGGCTCTCACAACACGGTGGGCGAGGGGACGTGGGATCCGGTGACCGTCCATGACTGGTGGAAGCGCATCGCGCGCGAACGGGGAGCCGAATTCATCCACAACGAGGCCGTGGCACTAGACCTGTCGCAAGACGGAACCAGGGTCGACGCAGTGCATCTGGCGAGCGGTGAGAGCGTGGCCTGTGGAACAGTCATAAATGCTGCGGGCACGCGCGCGGCCAGCGTGGCAGGGATGGCGGGGATTACCATTCCCGTCGAGCCGCGCAAACGCTTTGCCTATGTCTTCAAGGCTGAGCAGCCGCTATCAAAACCCCTACCGCTAACCATCGACACTTCAGGTGTGTATTGCCGCCAGGACGGCAGCGACACCTATCTGGCGGGTGGCCATACGGAGCCGGACGGCCCGTCGGCAATAGACGATTTCTCGATGGATCACGGTCTTTGGATGGACCGCATCTGGCCTGCCATCGCAACGCGGATACCGCAGTTCGAAGCGGTTCGCGTGATCGCGGAATGGTGCGGCCACTATGCCTACAACACGCTGGACCAGAACGCGATTGCCGGCCCGCATCCGCATGTGCGCAACTTCATTTTCATGAACGGGTTCTCCGGCCACGGCGTGCAGCAGTCCCCGGCCATGGGACGGGGCATGGCTGAGCTGATCGTTCACGGGGAGTACCGTTCGCTCGACCTGTCGCCGTTCCATTTCGACAGGGTTCTGAGCGGAACACCCTATCCAGAATCGGCGATCATCTAGATCCCGTTCACGCGAACCATTCACGGGGATCAAAGATCGTCATTATATTTCAATGACATGCGTGATGGTATTTGGATACCGATTCAAGCATCTGGAAATGCCCGGTGCCCGAATATCCCAGCAACACGACAAGGTATGGCCGCACCAGCGCAGTTTCGATTTTGACTGGACCAGTGAAATCGAAACGCGTGAACGAGTTCAGTTGTTTGCCGAGAAAGATCGTTTCCACCTGAAGGTGAAAGGTTCCACTAAGCGGCCATCTCTTCAGGTGACGGCTCCTTTGCACCCGTCATCAGTGCCACCGCATCCGACATCGAATGCTGCTTGGGATCGATGACGCACAGGCGTTTCCCGAGACGGTGAACGTGAATGCGGTCCGCAATCTCGAAGACATGTGGCATGTTGTGCGAGATGAGGATGATCGGAATGCCACGGGATTTCACGTCGACGATCAGATCGAGAACGCGGCGGCTTTCCTTGACGCCAAGCGCTGCGGTCGGTTCGTCGAGGATGATGACCTTCGAGCCGAATGCTGCCGCCCTGGCGACAGCTACGCCCTGGCGCTGACCGCCGGAGAGCGTCTCGACTGCCTGGTTGATGTTCTGGATCGTCATCAGCCCGAGATCGGCGAGCTTCTCGCGGGCTATCCTCTCCATTTCCGGACGGTCGAGCTTGCGCAGGACCTTGCCCATGAACCCCGGCTTGCGCAACTCGCGGCCCATGAACATATTGTCAGCGATGGAAAGCGCGGGCGACATGGCGAGCGTCTGGTAGACGGTTTCGATCCCCTGCATGCGGGCATCGTTCGGCGAGGCGAAACTTGCCTTGTTGCCTTCCAGCCAGATCTCTCCGGCGTCGGGCTGAACCGCTCCGGAGAGCGCCTTGATCAGGGTTGACTTGCCCGCGCCGTTGTCTCCGATCACAGCGAGAATTTCGCCCGGCATGAGTTCGAAGTCGCAGCGGTCCAGCGCCGTGACACGGCCATAGCGCTTGACGAGATTGCGGGCCTTGAGGATGGGTTCTACGCTCATGCCGTTACCTTTCTGATCCACTGGTCCACGGTCACGGCTGCAATGATGAGCAGGCCGATCAGGAGATAGGTCCACTGCGGATCGGCTCCGGCCATCCGCAGACCCAGTTCGAACACGCCAACAATGAGGGCGCCAAAGAAGGAGCCGGCGATCGAGCCGCGGCCGCCAAAGAGGGATATGCCGCCGATAACGACAGCGGTGATGGACTGGATGTTGCCGATCACTCCGGTTGTCGCGGACGGCGAGACCGAACCAAAGCGGCCAATCATTACCCAGCCTGCCAGCGCGCAGATGAAACCGACGACCATGTAAACGGACATGAGGGTTCTGTGGACATTGACGCCGGACAGCTGTGCGGCCTCGGGATCGTCGCCGACTGCATAGACATGGCGGCCCCAGGCGGTGGAGCGCAGCGCGTAGGCGAGACCAAGTATCAGAACGATCATCAGGAACACGCCAAGGGTGAAAGTGGCGCCTGCCATCTGGACCTTCGTTCCCAGGAACTGGAGGAAGGGTGCATCGGCCTCGATGTCCTGGGCGCGGATCGTTTCGTTTGCCGAATAGAGATAGTTCGCGGCAAGCAGGATCTGCCACATGCCAAGGGTGACGATGAATGGCGGCAGCTTGACCCGGCTGACAAGCCAGCCGTTTACCGCGCCGATGGCGGTGCCGAAGGCAAGCCCGATCACGACGGCGAGAAAAGGGGGTATCCCGTAGCGGAATGTCATCTGCCCCATGATGACCGAACTGAGCACGGCAAGTGCGCCCACGGACAGGTCGATGCCGGCGGTCAGGATGACCAGGCTTTGCGCGGCTGCCAGCACGCCAACAATCTGGACCTGCTGCAGGATCAGTGTCAGTGCAAAGGGCGAGAAGAACTTGCTTCCGAGCGCGATGCCAAAGACGGCGATTGCCGAAACCAGCACGATCAGCGGTACCAGAGCAGGCGTCGTGTGCAGGGCGTGATGAAACCGCCCAAGCAATCCATGTGTTTCTGATGAAAATTCCGCAAAGTTTTCTTCGCGGCGCGTCTTGACGACGTCCTCGAATGACTCGGTGTTGCTCACTGCAATATCCTCCCGGATGGGTCAGGGGTGGGGATACGCACGCGCGGCCGATCAATGGCTGTCACGTGCAGACGCGATACCTGACTTCCATCTTCCGGCAGTATGGCACATGCCGGACCAAGTACAAGGGTACCGGACGGCAGGTTGCCGTCCGGCTCAGAGGTTGATCAGCCCCAGCAGAGCTTCTTGCCTTCTTCCACGGAGATGGACTTAACGCCATCAACGGGCTGGTCGGTGACAAGATTGACGCCGGTGTCGAAGAAGTCCTTGCCCTCGGTAGCCTGCGGCTTGGTGCCGTCTTTTGCCCAGGCGGCAATTGCCTCGATGCCCTTGGCGGCCATCAGTAGCGGATACTGCTGGGAGGTTGCGCCGATAACCCCGGATTCGATGTTGGCAACGCCAGGGCAGCCGCCATCGACGGATACCACGAGAACGTCCTTCTCGCGGCCGATAGCCTTGAGCGCCTCATAGGCACCGGCAGCAGCCGGTTCGTTGATCGTGTAGACGACGTTGATGCCGGTGTCCTTGGCGAGAAGGTTTTCCATTGCCTTGCGGCCACCTTCCTCGTTGCCCTGGGTCACGTCATGGCCAACGATGCGCGGATCGGTTTCGTCGCCCCATTTGTTCGGGTCGGCGAGGTCGATTCCGAAGCCTTTCATGAAGCCCTGATCGCGCAGAACGCCAACGGTCGGCTGGGATACATCGAGGTCAAGGAAGGCGATCTTTGCGTTTGCAGCTTCGTCGCCGAGTTTTGCCTTGGCCCACTCGCCGATGAGTTCGCCAGCGAGGAAGTTGTCGGTGGCAAAGGTCATGTCGGCAGCATCGACCGGCTCAAGCGGCGTGTCGAGAGCGATCACGAGCAGGCCGGCATCGCGTGCCTGCTGAACCGACGGAACGATTGCCGAGGTGCTGGATGCGGTGATGAGAATGCCCTTGGCGCCATTGGCGATGCAGGTTTCGATTGCCGCGACCTGGCTTTCGTTGTCGCCGTCGACCTTGCCTGCATAGGAGTTGAGGGTGATGCCAAGTTCCTTGGCCTTTGCTTCGGCACCTTCGCGCATCTTCACGAAGAAGGGGTTGGTGTCGGTCTTGGTGATGAGGCAGGCGCCGGTTTCGGCCTGCGCGCCGGTTGCGGCAACGCCGAGTGCGAGTGCACCGATGACCGATGCGAGTACAGACTTTTTCATTTGTTTCCTCCCGGTTCCCGCATGACCGGCCAAGCCGGTATCGCGGGACTGGTTACAGGTTGACTACTGGATACGGTTAGCCTCCCGGGCAATCCGCAGACACGAAACTGACACAAGCGGGATGGGACTGTCAATAAATAAATCCGGTTGATTTATTAATTCATCGACGGCAATATGGGTTGCGGAGGAAATCGCAAAAGTTCTATCAGAGCGAAGCGGATCAAGACGTCCCGTGAAGGGGAGGGTTGTCAGTGCACGGGCAGAAATATTCCAGGGTGAGCGATCCAAGCGGCGGGTCCAACCAGAGCAGGGTACGGGCCTATAACGAGCGGCTCGTTCTCTCCCTGGTGCGCCGCCATGGCAGCCTTCCCAAGTCGGAAATAGCGCGCCGTACCGGACTTTCCGCGCAAACGGTCTCCGTGATCATGCGTGCACTCGAAAACGATGCATTGCTGTTGCGGGGGGAACCGCAACGCGGCCGTGTCGGTCAGCCCTCGATACCAATGTCGCTCGATCCATCAGGCGTCTATTCCATCGGACTGAAGATCGGCAGGCGCTCTGCCGAGCTTACGCTGGTGGACTTTCTCGGCCGCGAAATACAGGTCTTCCGCAAGACCTACGAATATCCCTTGCCGCAACCCATCCTCGATTTCACCCTGAATGCCCTGGAAAAAATGACGGCGTCACTTGACGAACGGCAGCTTGCCCGCATTGCCGGCATCGGCGTGGCTATGCCCTTCGAACTCTGGAGCTGGGCAGAAAAAATTGGCGCGCCGCCTGGCGGAATGGAGGCCTGGCGCTGCCTAGACTTTCGCGAGGAACTGGAAAAACTTGTCGATTTCCCAATCTATCTTGAAAACGATGCAACGTCTGCATGCGGCGCAGAACTGGTGTTCGGCCGCGGAGCGGAGTATGCCGATTTCGTCTACTTCTTCGTCGGAACCTTCATCGGCGGCGGCATCGTTCTCAACCATTCGGTCTATTACGGACGCACCGGCAATGCCGGGGCATTGGGGTCTATTCCGGTATATGGTCCGGGAGAGAATGCCCAGCAGTTGATCGACCAGGCATCGGTTCACGGTCTCGAGGCCAGGCTCAGGCAAAATGGCATCGATCCTTCGCCGCTTTGGCTTTCGCAATCGGACTGGAGCGGGTTCGAGGCCGAACTCAAGGAGTGGATCGGCACCACCGCCGAGGCGATCGCCTTTGCAATTGCTGCCTCCTGCTCGGTGATCGATTTCGAGACGGCAATCGTGGATGGCGGCTTTCCCGCAGACGTGAGGCGGCGGCTGGTGGAGGCCATACGTTGCGAACTGGGCAAGCTCGATCTGCAGGGCATCGTCGCGCCTGAGGTGGTTGAAGGTCTTGTCGGGAGCAACGCTAGGGCAATCGGGGCAGCAACGCTGCCGTTGTTTGCGCGCTATCTCCTGGATCAGAACGTGCTATTCAAGGATACTGCGCAGGCCGTCTAGAGGGCCAGCGCCCATCGCAAATTTCTTGCCGGAAGGAAGAGGGGCAAATGATTGTTTGCTGCGGAGAAGCTTTGATCGACATGCTGCCGAGGCGCTTGCCCACGGGCGAGGAGGTCTATCTGCCGGTCGCGGGCGGAGCGGTGTTCAACACCGCAATCACGCTTGGCAGACTTGGCGCAAAGGCAGGCTTTTTTTCCGGCATTTCGAGCGACATGCTGGGCGAGGTCTTGCAGGATAGCCTGCGTGAATCCAATGTCGATTTCTCGTTGTCGCATATTTCGGGAAGGCCCACGACGCTTGCATTCGTCAAGCTGGTCAACGGGAATGCGCAATACCAGTTCTACGACGAGGCATCCGCCGGGCGCATGATCACGCCAGAAGACCTGCCGCATCTGCCGGACGAAGTGGAAGCGCTTCACTTCGGTGCAATCAGCCTCATTCCCGAACCATGCGGTGCTACCTACGAAACCCTGGCGCTTTCGGAGGCACCGCGACGGGTGATCTCGCTTGATCCGAACATCAGGCCGGGCTTCATCACCGACGCGGAAGCGCATCGTGCCCGCATTCACCGGATGATAGCCGTTGCGGATATCGTCAAGGTTTCGGACGAGGATCTGCACTGGCTGGAGCCGGAAATACGGTCTGACGAGGACGGAGAGAATGTCATCCGCTCCTGGCTATCCGGAGGAACGTCTGTGGTGCTGATGACGAAGGGCAGCGAGGGTGCGCACCTGTTTACCGCTAATGGGGATATCCGCGTTCCCGCAAGGAAGGTCGAGGTTGTCGACACGGTCGGTGCAGGCGACAGCTTCAATGGGGGCTTTTTGCACGGCTTGAGCAAGGCCGGACTTCTGGACAAGCAGAAGCTTGCCTCCGCCGGTCCAGAGTCATTGCAGGCTGCAGCCGAACTGGCGGTTCGCGTGGCGGCTGTCACCGTGTCGCGCGCCGGGGCTAACCCGCCCTGGGAGCATGAACTCTCCTGACGGATTGCCGCGTTTACACCGGCGTCAGTTCGCCAGCAGCTTGCCCATGCGTTCGACAGCGAGAACGTAGCCCTGTGTGCCGAAACCGGCGATAACGCCGTCTGCCCTCATCGATACATAGGAGTGATGGCGGAAGCTTTCGCGCTTGTGGACATTGGAAATGTGAACTTCCAGTACGTGTCCCTCGAAAGTGTTCAGCGCATCGAGGATGGCGACTGACGTATGAGTGAATGCGGCAGGGTTGATGATGATCCCCTGGGCCTCTTCCCTTGCCGCGTGAATCCAGTCGATGATCTGGAATTCGGCATTGGACTGATGGAAACGGATATCCATGCCGTGCAGTCCGGCTGCGTTGCGGCATTCCTCCTCGACATCGGCAAGGGTGTCATAGCCGTAGATTTCCGGCTGGCGCCTTCCGAGCAGGTTGAGGTTGGGTCCGTTGAGTATGTAGACGAGTGACATTTCGTATTGCTCCTGCCGCGCCTGCTGCGCAGCCCTACCGTTTATGTGATTTCAGCCGGTGTATATCAGACCGAGAATTCCGACAGCAGGACGCGCCTGCCTGTATTGGCCGAAAGCTTGATGGCTTCGACCACCTCCATGTTTGCAACACCATCGCGGCAGGAAACCAGCGGCTCTGCCTTTCCGCGAATGAGATCGCCAAAGTGCAGCATCTGGTTGATGTAGCAGTCCGACTCCTCATAGGTCAGGTTGCTCTTGTCCATCTTCACCGTCCAGTCCGGCGTTCCGGGATGCTTCCAGAAGGCAAGGTCGGGCAGGCTAAGTCCGGCCCGTGTTCCGGCATAGGCATGAACGAACACGTCATGGGCGGGAAAGCGCTTGAGGTTCTCGCCCGCCGAAACGTCCCATGCCCACGGGCCGCAGGCGGCGTCCGATACGGACATGGTTGCCATGCCCGAACGCTTGAACTGGAGGACGCAGGCTGCGGTGTCCTCCACCTGGAAACCGCGCTTGGCGTTCGAGGTCATCGCCTGAACGCTTTCCACCTCGCCGAACATGTGGCGCAGCAGGTCGATCTCGTGGATCATGTTGATCAGGAGCGGGCCGCCGGTGCCCTGTGCAATGCGCCAGGCAACGAAGTAATCGGACGGTTTGGTGAGGGTCGAGTTGACGACGGCGGTCACAAGATCTCCGATATCGCCGTTGTCGATCGCCTTCTTGGCCGTCTTGATGATCGGATTGTGGCGCCGGTGATGGCCGACCAGCAGAGGGACACCGGTTCGCGCCACGGCCTCTTCCAATTGACGGCCTTCCTCGATGGTGTTCGCTACCGGTTTTTCCAGCAGTACCGGGATATTTGCGTCCAGAAACCGCGTGGAGATGGGAACGTGGGATTCGTTGGGGGTGGCGACAACGACGGCGTCGGCCACGCCGGCTTCAAGCAGATCGCCAGGTTCGCGGAATGCAGCCACGCCCAGTTCTTCGGCCAGCCTGGCACCGGCTTCCATCGGATCGACGATGGCGCTCAGGCGCATGCCCTCGGTCCTGCCAAGCGTTTCAATGTGGGTTCTGCCGATTACGCCTGCACCGATAACGGCAATTTTCAGATCAGTCATGTTTCCTCCAGAAGTATCGCGCCAGACACTATCCGATGGAGCGTTTTGGACAAGGCAAAATTCGCCCATGCAAGAAACCCGCAACATGCATTTGCGGTTTTGTTTCCGGCACGATTGCGAACTTACACGGCTTCAGCGGTAGCTACGGGCGGACGATCCCGGCAGGCGTCCGGGTTTGGTTGTGTACCAAGGTTTCTCTAATTCCATCGAAGCCTGAATTGCTCTAGGGTGGCACTGATTTGAAGCCGGTGGCCTGCCTTGCCCTGCCGGAGAATTTCATTACGCATGTTGAGGTTTGCGGCGAGGCTTGTGGAGGAATTGAAATGAATTTGTTTCCGCACGGCGAGGACCGTGAAGGATTGTTCGTGGGCCGCATCTGGTCGCCAGAGGCCAAGGGGCCGTGTGTCGTGACCTTGCGTGACGGCAATGTCGTGGACATCACGTCCCGCGATGTGCCGCTGGTCGCCGATATCATGGAGATGGCTGATCCGGCCTCCCATGTTCGGGACGCGGAAGGCAGGGTTGTCGGCAGTCTTGAAGAGATTGCGTCGAACGATCCAAAAGACCGGGCAAAACCGCATTTCCTTTCGCCTTGCGACATGCAGTCGATAAAGGCCTGCGGCGTGACCTTCGCTTCTTCCATGGTGGAACGGGTGATCGAGGAACAGGCAGCCGGCGACCCGAAAAAGGCCCTCGACATCCGGGAACGCATCGGCGAGGTCATCGGTGGCTCGCTGCGCAACATCAAGGCCGGCTCCGAGGAAGCCCAGAAGGTCAAGCAGGCACTCATCGCCGAGGGCATGTGGAGCCAGTACCTGGAGGTCGGGATTGGTCCGGATGCGGAAGTGTTTTCCAAGGCGCAGGTGCTCTCATCAATGGGGCCGGGGGCAGAGGTGGGCCTTCACCCGATTTCACGCTGGAACAATCCGGAGCCCGAGATCGTGCTGGCCGTTTCGCCGGACGGGCGGATCGTTGGTGCGACCCTTGGCAATGACGTGAACCTTCGGGATGTGGAAGGGCGTTCCGCGCTCCTGCTTTCGAAGGCGAAAGACAACAATGCAAGCTGCGCAATCGGCCCGATGATCCGGCTGTTCGACGACAGCTTCAGCCTCGACGACGTTCGTGCTGCCGAACTTGACCTGACGGTGACCGGCGAGGACGGGTTTGTCCTGAAGGGACATTCTTCGATGAAAGAGATCAGCCGTGATCCAGAAGATCTCGTGAGCCAGACCATCGGACGCCATCACCAATATCCCGACGGGTTCATGCTGTTCCTTGGGACGCTTTTTGCGCCTACCCAGGACCGTGATGTTCCAGGCGAGGGTTTCACGCACAAGGTGGGTGATGTGGTGACGATTTCCTGTGAAGGTCTCGGTTCATTGCAGAACACGGTCCGGCTTTCGACCGAGTGCGAGCCATGGACATTCGGCGCGCGTCAGCTGGCACGAAACCTTGCTTCGCGAGGGCTTCTGTAGGCAGCCCTATTCGGCAGGCGTGGAGAGGGGTTCACGGGCGAGGCACCATTCGAGAATCGCATCGGGTTCCGGAAGAAGTGTGTCTGCCAGCCCGCCGTGGAATTCTTCCCATTCGCGGGCATAGTCGTTGCGGACGGCACAAAGGGCGGGTTTGCCTTCCTCGAGGCATTTTTCGAGAATGGAACGGAAGCCGTTTCCTTCTGCCTCTGCACGTCCGAAGCGATTGAGAACAACGAGACGGGTCTCGGGTGCTATGTCGGATGCGACACGCAGGCTGGCTTCTGCAACCGCTGAATAGTCGAGGCTGCAGCCGCTCGAAAGGGCGCCACGCTTCTGCATTATCGGCAACGACCAGCGGCCGGTGATGCTCTCAAGGCGCAAATCGCTGTGTTCGTAACCTTCTCCGCCGCACGTCTGGAGGACACCCGCCATGGCGATGCCGCGCGATTTCAACCGTGAAACGACCTGCGCCAACACGCCGTCAATGGCAAAGCCCTTGCTGAAGATTATGCCTGCGAATTGCCGGGGATGCTGCATCTGGCTTGCCACCATGGTGTTGAGAAAAGGCCATCCCTTTTACGCGCTGGGGCCACAAGGTGGCAATGTGCCAGAAAGGCGCGCAGGAAATATGCGCCCGTCAGGCGTTCGCGGCTTTCGCCGTGACCGTGCGCACCTTGGGCGCAGCATCGCGCACGAGGCCGGAGAAGAGTTCGGGCTGCGTTTCAAGCAGTTCGAAGAACTGGGCACGCATGCGCGGTTCCCAGAAATCGCTGATATGGGCGGCCACGCCTTCCACCGCCTCGTCGTGCGGACGGGTTTCGAAGAATTTCGCGATCTGGTTTGCCATGCGGGCCAGCTTGTCAGGCGACATCGTTCATTGCTCCGGGCAGAATGCGTTCGGGATGGGAGAAGATTTCGAATTCATCGCCGCGGGCGATGGCAACCAAAGTCATGTTTGCGGTTTGTGCGGCTTCGACGGCCAGAGCAGTCGGAGCAGAAACGGCAATCAGGATTCCGCAGTTGACGCTGGCGGCCTTCTGAACCAGTTCGATGGAAAGGCGGCTTGAGACAACGATTGCGCCGGATGAGATATCCGTTGACTGGCAGGCTGAAGCTCCGATCAGCTTGTCGAGCGCATTGTGGCGGCCGACATCCTCGCGCAGCGCTTTCAGGCCGTCTCCTGGACAATAGCAGGCAGCGGCGTGGACAGAGCGGGTACGCAGATTCAGTTCCTGGCTGCGGGACATGGCGCGTGTGGCGGCTGCGATGTCGCGGGCTGCGAGATGCGTTTTCGACGATACTGCCGGAATGGCGCGCATGGCGGCATCGATGCTCTCCAGCCCGCACATTCCGCAGCCAACGGGGCCGGCCATGGAGCGCCGCCGTGCTTCCAGCCGCGAGGCTGCGCCGCTCGACAGGGAGACCTGCACATCGAAGCCGCGTTCGCCTTCAAGCACCTCGACAGACGTTATATCGCTCGGGGAGGCGATCCCCTCGGACAGGGTGAAACCGAACGCCAGATCCTCAAGATGATCGGGCGTCGCCATCAGGACTGCATGCGAGGTGCCATTGTAGGAAATGGCGACGGCAGCCTCGGACGCAAGCTCGCGCGTCGAGGCTGCGAATTCGCCGCCACGCCATGCAAGTCCATTCGAGCTGCGCGAGGTTTCCATCCCGCACTACTCCGCCGCCTCGATACGCCGTGAACGCTCGGAAAACTCCTTGTAGTTTTCCTGCCACTCGGTAGGTCCGTTGGAGGCAGATACCTGGACAGCGGTGACCTTGTATTCCGGGCAGTTGGTCGCCCAGTCGGAATAGTCGGTCGTGATGACATTGGCCTGTGTGCCCGGGTGGTGGAAGGTGGTGTAGACCACACCCGGCGAGACCCGGTCGGTCACATGGGCGCGAAGGCTGGTTTCACCTGCACGGCTGGCAAGCTTGACCCAGTCGCCCTCCTTGACACCGCGTTGTTCGGCATCGTGCGGATGGATCTCGAGCACGTCCTCGTCGTGCCAGACGACGTTGTCGGTGCGTCGTGTCTGTGCACCCACATTGTACTGGCTCAAAATGCGGCCGGTCGTCAGCAGGAGCGGGAAACGCGGCCCGGTTTTTTCGTCGGTTGCAACGTAGTCGGTGCGGATGAACCGGCCCTTGCCGCGAACGAATCCGTCGACATGCATGACCGGCGAGCCGTCAGGCGTATTGCCGTTGCAGGGCCACTGAACCGAGCCTTTTTCATCAAGCAGTTCATAGGTGACATTGGCGAAACTCGGTGTGGTGACAGCAATCTCGTCCATGATCTGGCTCGGATGGGTGTAATTCCAGTTTGCACCCATCGCGTTGGCCAGGAGTTGGGTCACCTCCCAGTCGGCATAGCCGTTTTTCGGGGACATGACCTTGCGGACACGGTTGATGCGCCGCTCTGCGTTGGTGAAGGTTCCGTCCTTCTCCAGGAATGTGGAACCCGGAAGGAAGACATGGGCGTAGTTTGCAGTCTCGTTCAGGAAGAGATCGTGAACGATGACGCAATCCATGGCGGCAAGGCCTGCGGAGACATGCTTTGTGTCCGGGTCAGACTGGAGAATGTCCTCGCCCTGGATGTAGATGCCCCGGAAGGTGCCATCCACGGCGGCGTCCAGCATGTTCGGGATCCTCAGGCCGGGCTCATCCGAAATGGTCACGCCCCACGCCTTTTCGAAGATATCGCGAACCTCCGGTATCTTCACATGGCGGTAGCCGGGAAGTTCGTGCGGGAAGGAGCCCATGTCACAGGAACCCTGCACGTTGTTCTGGCCGCGCAGCGGGTTCACGCCGACGCCATCGCGGCCGATATTGCCGGTCAGCATGGCAAGGTTGGCAATGCCGATGACGGTGGTCGAACCCTGGCTGTGCTCGGTGACGCCCAGGCCGTAATAGATTGCGCCGTTTCCGCCGGTTGCGTAGAGCCGGGCTGCGGCGCGCAATTCGCTGGCCGGAACGCTGGTCAGTGCTTCGGTTGCCTCCGGGCTGTTGGCCGGATCGGAGACGAATTCCATGTAGTCCTCGAAGGCGTCCATTTCGCAGCGTTCGCGAATGAACGCCATGTCGTGAAGCCCCTCGGTAACGATCACATGGGCGAGCGCGGTGACCACGGCAACGTTGGTGCCGGGTTTCAGTGCAAGGTGCTGGGAAGCGCGAATATGCGGCGACTTCACCAGATCGATGCGGCGCGGGTCGATGACGATCAGTTTCGCGCCCTGGCGCAGGCGCTTCTTCAGCCGAGATGCGAAAACCGGGTGGCCGTCGGTCGGGTTTGCCCCGATGACGATGACGACGTCAGTCTGTTCGACGGAGTCGAAGTCCTGGGTTCCCGCAGAAGTGCCAAATGTCTGCCCGAGGCCGTATCCAGTGGGGGAATGGCATACGCGGGCGCAGGTGTCGGTGTTGTTGTTGCCGAAGACCGCGCGGGCAAGCTTCTGCACGAGGAACGTCTCCTCGTTGGTGCAGCGGGAGGAGGTGATGACGCCAATGGAATCCTTGCCGGATTCGTCCTGGATGGTCCGCAGCCGGTTTGCCGCGAAATCGAGCGCCTCGTCCCAGGAGACTTCGCGCCAGGGCTGGTCGACGGTCTCGCGGATCATCGGGTTGAGGATCCGGTCCTTGTGGCTGGCATAGCCCCAGGCAAAGCGTCCCTTGACACAGGAATGGCCGCGGTTGGCCTTGCCATCCTTGTAGGGGACCATGCGCACGAGTTCCTGACCGCGCATTTCCGCCTTGAAGGAGCAGCCAACGCCGCAATAGGCGCAGGTGGTGACGACGGAATGCTCAGGCTGGCCGATTTCGATGAGCGATTTTTCAGACAGCGTGGCGGTGGGGCAGGCCTGAACGCAGGCGCCGCAGGATACGCATTCGGAGGTCAGAAAGGCCTCGTGCATGCCTGCCGAAACCCGGCTCTCGAAGCCGCGTCCCTCGATGGTCAGGGCGAAGGTTCCCTGAACTTCCTCACATGCCCGTACGCAACGCGAACAGACGATGCACTTCGACGGATCATAGGTGAAGTAGGGGTTGGATTCGTCCTTGGGCATCCAGCGCATGTTGATGCCGCCGGAATTGTCGCGCGCCGTGACATGGTTATCGCCTTCGTAGCCGTAGCGTACATCACGCAGGCCAACGGCGCCTGCCATGTCCTGCAATTCGCAGTCGCCATTGGCGGCGCAGGTCAGGCAGTCGAGCGGGTGGTCGGAGATGTAGAGTTCCATCACGCCGCGGCGCAACTGCTTGAGCTGCTCGGTCTGGGTGCGAACTACCATGCCGTCTTCGGCAGGCGTGGTGCAGGAGGAGGGGGTTCCGCGGCGTCCCTCGATCTCGACCAGGCAGAGGCGGCAGGATCCAAAGGCATCGACCATGTCGGTTGCGCACAGTTTGGGGACCTGAATTCCCGCTTCCGCTGCGGCGCGCATCAGAGAAGTTCCCCTGGGCACCGAAATATCGACGCGATCAATCGTGAGCGTCACCTGCTCCTTTGATTTCGAAGCCGGTGTTCCGTAGTCGATTTCAGATACGAGGGGCATGCTTATTCTCCCTTTTCCGACTTGGCTTTCGCCAAGGCAAAGGCAACGAGCGCATTGGCATGACCGTGACCAAGCTTGTGTTCTGTCTTCAGCCAGTTGACGATTTCCATGTGACGGTCTCCCAGCCGTGTGCCGATCATGTCCAGCCAATGTGAGACCGGTTTGCCGTAGGTCTTCTCAATGGACGGGAAGTAGGAAGCCGGACCTTTGACTTTCTCCATCATTCTACTCCGCTGCTTCGTTCATCGAGGCCGGTTGAAAATCGTCCGGGAAATGCGTCATGGCGCTCATGACAGGGTAGGGGGTGAATCCGCCCAGCGCGCAGAGCGACCCGAGTTTCATGGTGTTGCAGAGATCGGCAACGAGCGCCTTCCGGCTTTCCGGGCTGGATCCGGCGGCCAGCTTGTCGAGCGTCTCCACGCCGCGCACCGCGCCGATGCGGCAGGGCGTGCACTTGCCGCAGCTTTCGATGGCGCAGAACTCGAAGGCGAACCTCGCCTGCTTGAGCATGTCCACAGTGTCGTCGAAAACGACGATGCCGGCATGGCCGATCAGACCGTCCTTCGCGGCGAAAGCCTCGTAGTCGAAGGGCGTATCGAACAGGGATGAGGGGAAATAGGCGCCAAGCGGCCCGCCAACCTGCACGGCACGTACCGGCCTGCCGGAAGCCGAGCCGCCGCCGATTTCCACGACGATTTCGCCCAGCGTCAGGCCGAAGGCCGTTTCGAACAGGCCGCCATGTTTCACATTGCCCGCGATCTGTAGCGGGATGGTTCCGCGAGACCGGCCCATGCCGAAGTCGCGATAGAATTCCGAACCCTTGTCGAGGATGACGGGGACGGAAGCCAGCGAGATGACGTTGTTGACCACGGTGGGCTTGCCAAACAGGCCTTCCAGCGCGGGCAATGGCGGCTTTGCCCGCACGATACCGCGCTTGCCTTCCAGCGAATTCAGCAAAGAGGTTTCCTCGCCGCAGACATAGGCCCCGGCGCCGACACGTACTTCCATGTCGAAGGCCTTGCCGGACCCAAGCACGTCTGCGCCCAGTATCCGTGCCTCGCGGGCGATCGCGATTGCCTCGTTCATTGCTGTAATGGCGTGCGGATATTCGGAGCGCAGGTAGACGAAGCCTTCGCTTGCGCCGGTTGCAAGTCCTGCGATCACCATGCCCTCGATCAGGACGAACGGGTCACCTTCCATGATCATCCGGTCGGCGAAAGTGCCACCGTCGCCTTCGTCCGCATTGCAGACGACATACTTCTCATTGCCCGGCGCGCCTAGAACCGTGTTCCACTTGATGCCGGTCGGGAAGCCCGCACCGCCACGGCCGCGCAGGCCTGAATCGGTCACTGTCTTCACGATGTCATGCGGCGCCATCGCGACGGCTTTTTTCAGGCCGGTAAGACCGCCATTTGCCTCGTAGTCGGCAAGCGACAGCGGATCGGTCAGACCGCAGCGGGCAAAGGTGAGGCGGGTCTGCTTGGCGAAGAACGGGATTTCCTCCGTCAGGCCAAGGCTCAGGGCATGATCGCCCCCGGACAGGAAACCGGCATTGAACAGGGAGGCAACGTCGCTTGCGGATACGGGGCCGTAGGCGATCCTTCCGGTTTCCGTCGCCACTTCGACCATCGGCTCCAGCCAGACCATGCCGCGAGTGCCATTGCGGACGATATGTACGTCCTGGCCGTTTTCGCCGGCGACCCGTTCGATTGCAGCTGCAACCTCGTCGGCGCCCAGCGCAATCGCTGCCGCGTCCCTGGGAACGTATACGGTGACGGTCATTGGCGGCACTCCGAAAGAAGCTGGTCGAGACGGTCTTCGTCGATGCGGCCAACCACCTTGCCGTCGATCATGGCAGCCGGGCCGCAGGCGCAAAGGCCGAGGCAATAGACTGCTTCGAGGGTTACGTGGCCGTCATGGGTCGTTTCTCCCATGGCGATGCCGAGCTTGCGGGCAGCAGCCTCGGAAATCGCGTCGCCTCCCGAGGCCTGGCATGCTTCCGCGCGACAGATTTTCAGCACATGTCTTCCAGCGGGTTGCGACCGGAAATCGTGGTAGAAGCTTGCCACGCCGTGAACTTCCGCACGCGACAGGTTCAGTTCGTCTGCCACGGCGCGCATGGCTTCCTCGGGCAGGTGGCCGAATTCGTGCTGTATGTCGTGCAGGATCGGGAGCAGCGGTCCCTTGCGCCCGGCATGGCTGGCCGAGATTTCACGCGCGCGCTGTTCCAGCGTGCCGTTTGCTGAATTTGCCATTATGGCTTCCTCCGCTTGCGGGAATGGCGTCGAACGCCTTCTGCGCCAACCTGCATCAAAATGCAGGATAAACCTGACCGATTTCAATACCGGGAAACCGTCAATTGATAGACATACTCTATCAATAATCATCAAAATGATTTGATGGCAAAATCGTCAGTCAACAGCCATTTCGCGACATTGGCGCAATAGCGCATCCACGAGCGGTGTGTGCGGGTCGTTTCTGGCCGCGACTGCTCCGACAATATGGGAGCCGACAGGATCGGTAAGGGGAATGAGCCTGATTCGCTCGAAACCTTCGAACATGCCCGCCGTCTTGCCCGGCAGAATGCCTGAGCAACTGCCATTCATGATATGCGAAACCATGACGATGACGGAGTCCGTTTCGATTATGGGCCGGGCAGTTGCGCCGCTTTGCGAGATGTAGCCGTCAACGATGCGCCGGTTCTGCATGTCGGGGGTCAGCAGGCACAGTGTTGCCTGCGCGGCTTCCTTCCAGGTGATCGTGCTTCGCCCGGCCAGCGGTGATTCCCTGGCCGTCACGAACAGATAGCTTTCCCTGTAGATTGGTATCGAGAGGACAGCGCCAAGCGGCTCGTTGTCGAGATAGGTAATGCCGATGTCGGCTTCCAGGTTGCCGACCATTTCGAGAATCTGTGCCGAGGTGCGTGACAGGATGGTGTAGGTGACATCCGGATAGCGGGCTGACAGTGCCGTGGTAAGTTCGTGCACCATGGCGAGCGCCGTCGGAATGGCCGCAATGGTGGCATTGCCGGAGAGACCCGCCTTTGCTGCCCGCATTTCTGCCTGCAGGGTGCGCGTGTCACCGATGATGCGGCGCGCCCATTCGAGTGTACGCTCGCCTTCAGCAGTCAGGCCCTGGAACCTTGCCCCGCGGCGGACGAGTTGAACCCCCAGTTGTTCTTCCAGTTGCTTGATTGCGGAAGAAAGCGTGGGCTGGCTGATGTTGCAGGCCTCGGCCGCGCGCCCAAAGTGGCGTTCGCGGGCCAGCGCGAGAAAGAGTTCCAGCTTGTCGATCATGCCCGAGCTTTGTCCGTTGTCCGGTGCGTTTGGATCGACCATACCCCCGGCCATCCCGCCGCGAAAGGGCGTTCGGGAAAGCCGGAAGACTGTGGTTTCGCTCCGTCAGCCCATCAGGGCCGAGGCATAGGAACCGGGGCTTGGCGGGAAGACAACGGTCTTGGGACCGTTCAGGAACACACGGCCATGGATATGGGCGTGGATCGCACGGGCCAATACCTGCGTTTCCACGTCGCGGCCAAGCGACACGTAGTCCGCCGAGGATTGAGCGTGGGTAACGCGGATGATGTCCTGCTCGATGATCGGGCCCTCGTCGAGATCGGCGGTAACATAGTGCGAGGTCGCACCGATCAGCTTCACGCCGCGCTCGAATGCCTGCTTGTAGGGATTTGCACCCTTGAACGAGGGAAGGAACGAGTGGTGGATGTTGATGATGCGGCCGGAATAGGTCTTGCACATCGCGTCGGACAGTACCTGCATGTAGCGGGCAAGCACGATCAGTTCGGCACCGGAATCCTCTATGATCTCCATCTGGCGGCGCTCTGCCTCGACCTTGTTTTCCTTGGTCACCTTGATGTGGTGGAAGGGAATGTCGTGGTTGACGACAACCTTCTGATAGTCGTGATGGTTGGAGATCACGCCAACGATATCGATCGGAAGTGCTCCGATGCGCCAGCGGTAGAGCAGATCGTTCAGGCAATGACCGAAACGCGACACCATGAGAACGACCTTCATCTTCTCGCTCTCGTCACGGAACTCGACAACGCTCATCTCGAACCGTTCGGCGATGGGAGCAAACGTCTTTTCGAGCTGTTCCAGAGTCTTGCCCTGTTCGCTGTCAAAGCTGACGCGAATGAAGAAGTTCTGCGTCTCCATGTCGTCATACTGGGCGGCGTCGGTAATGTTGCAGCCATTGTCGGCAAGGAAGGTGGAAATGGCCGCGACGATGCCGCGGGCGGTTTTGCATTTCACGCGGAGCGAAAACTTTGACATGTGCTTGATCCAGACTGCAGTTGCCGCACGCTGGCGGATTGGATTGGTGTGTCGCTTCCAAGGGGCCGGTCTGCGGGATGCCGAATGCCGGACGGTTTTGGTGCCGGGATTTCCCGGCAAGCCGATCAGTTACCAGATGGAAATGCGGCTTCCGCGACCAAAAGCGAATCTGCGGCGTCGCTTTCACTCATCACGGGGCCTGAAGTTCAGGAAGAGGGCATAGATGCAATAGAGTCCGAGTGCTCCGAACACCATGGCCCAGCCGGGATTGTCCTGAACCAGTTCGAGCGTTGCCCAGCCAAGGCAAAGCGCGACGATCGCAATTCGAATCCAGAGCGGCTTGTAGAACGGATGATTGAGGTCGAACATGGGATGAATTTTCCTAGCAGGCCGAGCCGCCACCATCGACCGCGAGCCACTGTCCGGTAACATGGCGCGCGGCGTCCGAGAGGAAAAACACTGCCGGGCCTTTCAGATCCTCGTCGCCGCCAAGACGGCCGAGCGGCGTTGCCTCGATCAGCTTTTCGGAAATGTTCGAAAGCAGGCCATGGGTCATTTTCGACGGGAAGAAGCCCGGGCACAGTGCGTTGACGTTGATGTTGTACTTGCCCCACTCGGCGGCGAGCGTGCGTGTGAAGTTGATAACTGCCGCCTTGGAGGTGTTGTAGGCAATCGTGTTCATGCCCAGTTCGGGCGGGTTTCCGGCAAGCCCGGCAATCGAGGCGATGTTCAGGATCTTTCCCGACCGGTGCGGGATCATCACCTTCTTGCCGATTGCCTGGGTAAGCAGGAACGGTGCGGTGACGTTGAGGTTCATCACCTTGTTCCAAGCTTCCAACGGATGCTCTTCGGCAGGCGCTCCCCAGCTCGCGCCGGCATTGTTGACCAGCATGTCCACCGTGCCGAAGGCGTCGATGGCCCCGGCTGCAACCGCTTCGATGCCTTCGAGGTCCTGCAGGTCGCAGGCAAGCGTGGCGACTTCTCCGCCAAGCGAACGGATATGATCTGCCGCCTCGTCCAGTTCATGTTGCTTGCGTGCAGTAAGGACGACCTTGCCACCGGCTTCGACTATTCCTGCGGCTATCTGTAGGCCGAGCCCCCGCGATCCGCCGGTCACGAGTGCGATGCGCCCATTCAGGTCGAACATGCCCATGTGTTGTCTCCCGTCGTGCTGAATTCGGTTGCCGCTACTCTGCGGTACCGGAATTTCCTTCCCAGATATTCTCTTCCGAGGTGCGATCCGGCACGGAGAAGTAGTCCATGCTGGAGAAGTTGCGTTCGCGGGCGCTCTTGATTTCGCTGCGCGCGATACTGCGCATGTGCACCTCGTCCGGACCATCGACGATGCGCAAGGCGCGGCCCCAGGTCCAGATATCGGCCAGGGGAGTATCGGGCGTGAGGCCCATTGCGCCGAAACACTGCATGGCGCGATCCGTAACGTTCAACTGCATCTGCGGCACGACAACCTTGATCATGGATATCTCGTTGCGTGCAGCCTTTGCCCCAAACCTGTCGATCATCCAGGCAGTCTTGAGAACCAGGAGCCTTGCCTGGTCGATCTCGCAGCGTGAAAGCGCAATCCGTTCCTGGATGGTGCCCTGTTCGTGAAGGTACTTGCCGAACGTCCTGCGCTCGAGCGAGCGGTCGATCATCATTTCAAGCGCCAGTTCCGACTGGCCGATCGAACGCATGCAATGGTGGATGCGGCCCGGTCCCAGGCGCGCCTGCGCCATCATGAATCCGTCCCCTTCTTCGCCGAGAAGGTTGGATGCCGGTACCCGGCAATCCTCGAACACGATCTCGCAATGGCCCTCATGGCTGTGATGGTTCATGATCGGGATATTGCGGACCACCTTCATGCCCGGCGTTCCCAATGGCACCAGAACCATGGATTGCTGACGATGGCGTTCTGCGTCGGGGGCGGTCTTGCCCATCACGATGGCAATCTTGCATGCCGGGTTCGCGGCACCCGTGATGAACCACTTCCTGCCATTGATCACGTATTCATCGCCGTCGTGGCGAATGCTGGTGGTGATGTTGGTGGCGTCGGAAGAGGCAACGTCGGGTTCCGTCATCGCGAAGCAGGAGCGGATCTCGCCGTTCAAGAGCGGTACCAGCCATTTTTCACGCTGTTCCGCCGAGGCGAACATGTGCAGCAGTTCCATGTTGCCCGTGTCAGGCGCGTTGCAGTTGAAGACTTCCGAGGACCAGATCACCCGGCCCATGATCTCGGCAAGCGGGGCGTATTCGAGGTTCGTCAGCCGGGTTCCCGGCTCGTCGTCGTGAAGGCCGGGTAGAAAGAGGTTCCATAGGCCTTCTTCGCGCGCCAGCGCCTTGAGATCGTCCATGAAGGAAACAGGATACCGCTCCTCGGAGGTTTCCTTGAGCCATTGCCGGTGCCGGGGAACGATATGGGTGTCCATGAAATCGCGCAGCCTGCTGCGCAGGTCTTCGACCTTTTCGCTGTAACCGAAATCCATCGGCCCTTCTCCTCAGATGCTCCCAACATTCAGTCGCCGGTATTCCTGCCCTGCCTTGCTGCCATGTGCAAGGGCGTTGGAGCATCTGCGGTGAGAAAGGTCTGGCTGATACCGGACCTCGCGGGGAAGAATGCCCGGGTTCAAGGTGCCGATGGCGGTTTGCATATATTCTGAGTCAAGATTCGCGGCCTATCGCGTTGTTCTGACGCGAATTTTGATGCGTTCATGCGCCGGATAAAACGCAATCCGCTTTGGGCGCGACCAGGTCAGTCGAGCGTAAATGTCGGAAGAGATTTGAAGGCAAGCTTGAGTGCTTCACCCCAGCCGCTCGACACCTGATGATAATACGGATCTGCGGCCTCGAAGCGCCGTGTGTATCCAAGCTTGAAACTGTCGGCCTCGTAGATCTGCAGGTCGAGGGGCAGGCCCACCGACAGATTTGCCTTGATTGTTGAATCAAAGGAAACCAGCAACAGCTTCACCGCCTCTTCGAAGCTCATGCCTGCTTCGTATGCGCGCACCAGTATCGGCCTGCCGTACTTCGTCTCTCCCATCTGGAAGAAGGGCGTATCGGCGGAAGCCTCGACGAAGTTACCCTCCGGATAGATGAGGAACAAGCGGGGTTCCGTGCCCTTGATCTGGCCGCCCATGATGAGGGTGGCGTTGAACGTGGAATCCGCGCGTTGTCCGGATTGGGCATTGGCGGCAATTGTCTCGCGCAACAGGTCACCCACGAGCCTTGCCGCCTGGAACATCGTCGGGGCCTGCAGGATGCCCGGATTGCGCTCGCCCGGTGCTTTCGTGCGTTCGTCCAACTGGCTGACCACCGACTGGGTGGTGGCGAGATTGCCTGCCGTCAGAAGCGTGATCACGCGTTCGCCAGGATTAGACCAGGTGAACATCTTGCGGAACGTGGAAATGTTGTCGACGCCCGCATTGGTGCGTGTGTCGGACATGAAGACGAGCCCTTTACGAAGGCGCATGCCAACACAATAGGTCATCGCGGTTTATTCTCCGGAAAGCTGGACGGAAGTGTCCGGTCTAGAAATGTTCAGGCCCTTGCAAACGGGAAGCCTGAACGCACATACAAACTGGGCTGGTAAATGCGCAGATGACTATTGCTGTATCTGATTCCCGACCTGTTGGACCTGAATTTCGACATCCATGACTTCAGCGCTTGCACCGTACCTGATCCCCGTTACCGGCGCGCACTCACCATAGTCAAGTCCCGTTGCGATGCGGATGTAGCGCTCATCAGGTGAAATGCTGTTGGAAATGTCGAATCCTATCCATCCCACGCCTTTGACATGGGCCTCGGCCCAGGCGTGGGTGGCATCCTGTTCGACGCGATCATCCATCATCAGGTAGCCGGAAACATATCGTGCCGGGTAGCCCATCAGCCTGGCAGCGGAAATGAAGACGTGTGCGTGGTCCTGGCAGGCGCCATGTCCTGCGGTCAGCGCATCCTCTGCCAATGTCCCGGAATGGGTCTGGTCCTTGTCATAGGTCATGGCCTCCAGCACCTGTGCCGAAAGGTTGTGAAGCCGTGGAATGTCGCCTTCACCTGCAGTGCCGGCCGCCTTGGCCAAAGCGCGAATCTGGCTGCCGGGCTTGGTGGTGCGGGTCTGCGAGCGGAAGTGCCAGAGCGGAACGAAGCCGCCGTGCTCTCCGATTATGCCTTGTGTATCCTGTGTTTCCACTTCGCCGGAACAATGGATGCTGACTGATTCCGCGTTGTCGTCGATTGTGGCGAGAATGACGCGGTTGGCGTGCTCGTCGTCGAACTCGGCCTGTTTCTCACCGCCTTCGATTTCAACCTGCCAGGAACGTATTTTCTGTGAAGTCCGGGCCTTGGGTATCAGGCGGATCTGCTGCAACCCGCCGGTGACCGGAGCGTCAAATGAATAGCGTGTGTGGTGTGAAACCCTGAGCAGCATGGCCTATCCGTAGAACCGGTAATCCTGCTCGATCTGCGCGCCGAGCCGGTTGTTGGCAGTAATGAAGTCGGTGATAAATTCGTGCAGTCCATCGGAGAAGATTGCCTCGATGGATACGGTCTTGAGCCGCATCTTCATGGCCTCGGCCATTTCCTGGCTGGGTTTTCTTTCGCCGTAGTCGTCGGCGAGAAAACTCAGATTGCTGGCGAGTTGACTGTAGCAGAAGGCGAGCGAACGCGGCATGTGGTTGTCGAGCATCAGGAATTCGGCGATGCCCCGCGGGTTGATGTCGGCACCGTTCAGCCAGCGGTAGGAGCGCTGGGCTGAAACTGAACGCAGTATCGTTTCCCACTGCACGTTGTCGAGCGAGGTTCCGACATGGGAAACCGACGGCAACAGGACGTAGTATTTCACATCGAGAATTCGCGCGGTGTTGTCTGCGCGCTCGAGGAAAGTGCCGATGCGCGAGAAATCATAGATGTCGTTGCGCAGCATGGTGCCGTGCAGAGCACCCCGAACCAGCGCGCTCTGCTGCCGGATCGTGCCCAGAACGGAAGGCAAGTCGCGTTCACGTACGGGCCTTGCAAGCCGGGTCTTGAGCGTCATCCAGCAATCATTGGTCGCTTCCCAGACCTCGCGGGTCAGCGCTGTGCGGACAAGCCGGGCATTCGAACGGGCGTTATCCATCATGGGCATGACCGCAGATGGGTTGTCCTTGTCGCGCAGGAGGAAGTCGATGACGGACGCCGCGTCGTAGCTTTCGTGCGATTTCTCGTATTCGGGAAGCACTCCTGCGGTCAGCAGAACGGATTTCCATTCGTCCGATGATGACTGCGAACGCGTCAATGCCATGCGAAACCCGGCTTCGAGAAGACGGGCGGTATTTTCGCTGCGTTCAAGGTAGCGGAACATCCAGAACAGGCCACCTGCGGTCTTGCCGAGCATGTTTTCGCTACTCCTCCAGTACCCAGGTGTCCTTGGTTCCACCGCCCTGGCTCGAATTCACCACCAGCGAACCTTTCTTCAGCGCCACGCGGGTCAGACCGCCGGGCGTGATGTTGATGCCCTGCGGGGAGACCAGCACGAACGGGCGCAGGTCGACATGCCGCGGGGAAAGCCCGGCCTTCGTCAGGATCGGAACCGTTGAAAGCGCGAGCGTCGGCTGGGCGATGTAATTTGCCGGCCGGGCTGTCAGCTTCTTGCGGAATTCGGCGATTTCTTTCTTGGACGCAGCTGGTCCGACGAGCATTCCGTAACCGCCCGAGCCGTGCACTTCCTTGACGACGAGTTCGCTCAGATGATCCAGAACATAGGCCAGCGAATCCGGTTCCGAGCAACGCCAGGTTGGAACGTTCTGCAGGATTGCCTTCTCGCCGGTGTAGAATTCGACGATGTCGGGCATATAGGAATAGATCGCCTTGTCGTCGGCGATGCCTGTCCCGGGCGCGTTGGCAATGGTGATGCCGCCGGACCGGTAAATGTCGAATATGCCGGGCACGCCAAGCATGGATTCGGGATTGAAGTTGAGCGGGTCGAGGAAATCGTCATCGATGCGGCGGTAGACAACATCCACCGGCTTGAAACCCTGGGTCGTGCGCATGGCGATGCGCCCGTCGACCACTTTCAGGTCGCTGCCCTCGACAAGTTCCGATCCCATCTGGTCGGCGATGAAGGCATGTTCGAAATAGGCCGAATTGTAGATGCCGGGGGTCAGCACCGCCACCACCGGTTTGCCGGTGCAGGCAGGCGGCGCGCATGCTGCCAGCGAACGGCGCAATTCCTTGGGATAGTCGGAAACGCTCTGGACCCGGTTCTGGGCGAACAGGTCGGGGAACATTGCCAGCATCGTCTCGCGGTTTTCCAGCATGTAGGAAACGCCGGAAGGTGTGCGCGCATTGTCCTCGAGTACGTAGAATTCGTCCGGTCCCGTGCGCACGAGATCGACACCGACAATATGGGTGTAGATGCCGCCTGGCGGCGTGAAGCCGATCATTTTCGGCAGGAACGCCTCATTCTGGGAAATCAGATCGACAGGAACCCGGCCCGCCCGGAGGATTTCCTGGCGATGGTAGATGTCGTGGAGGAAGGCGTTTATCGCGCGAACGCGCTGTTCGATGCCGCGGCAGAGTTTCGACCATTCCCGCCCGGACACGATGCGCGGAACGATGTCGAAGGGTATGAGGCGCTCATTGGCCTCCTGCTGGCCGTAGACGTTGAAGGTAATGCCCGTGCGGCGGAATATCGTTTCGGCCTCCTGCGACTTGCGCAGAAGCTCCTTGTGGTCCTCGCTAGATATCCATCCGTAATAGTTTTCGAAAGCGGCACTGGGCTTGCCGTCGCTGTCGAACATTTCATCATAGGTTGCCGGTTTTTCCACCATGCGCAAACCTTAGCAGAGTGCTTTCATCGGGCAAGGATCAGATGATTTGCAATGTATATTTTTGTGCCATCCGGCGGAAAAAAGATGAAATCTGACCAATTATTTGGCACGGCGCTCGCACAATGGTCATGCCAAGCCTGTTTTTCCGGCAAGACATCGGCTTGCAGAAGCCGCCTGAATCGGCCCGTTTGAGGAAAATCGGGCCAGGCCGGGTTCATTTTTCACGCCGGTCCCGCGCTTTCAGTCCCGTATAACGTGCCACCAGTTCGACCGGTACATCGCCTTCCTCCACGACGCCGATCATCACCCCCTTCGTGCTCGGCTTTTTCCGGTAGGCCAGAAGTGATTCATTGGCGACGGTCGTTCGCTGCGACGGCCTGCGAGCCCATTCATTGAGTATCGCGTAAAGTTCGCCGACAATCTCCTCGTGGCCAGGCTCGCCGCCCAGATCGCGCAATTCATCGGGGTCGCTGACGAGATCGAAGAGCATCGGTCTCAGCCCCGCGCCGAAATGGATCAGTTTCCATTCCTTGGTCGCGACCATGAACATGCGGGCCTGAGACGTGTCCATGCCCAGCAGGTCTGCGGCCGGCCGCATGGAAAAATCGTACTCGCAGATGACACGTCTTCTTGGCCACGGGCTTTCACTGCCATGCAGCAGGGGCATGAGGGAATGGCCCTCCAGGACATGGTCGAGTGCGTTTGCATTGCCACCTGCGGCGTCGACGAAGGTGGGCAGGAGATCGATGCTCTCCACCAGTTCGCTGCAGGCGGTGCCGCGCGTTGCGTCTGCCTCGGGCGAGGGGTCATAGACGATCATTGGAACCTTGATCGCGCAGTCGTGGAAGAAGGTCTTCTCACCCATCCAGTGGTCGCCAAGATAGTCGCCGTGGTCGGACGTGATGACGATCATGGTCTCGTCCATGCGTCCTGCTTCCTCGAGCCAATCGAACAATACGCCCATCTGGTCGTCACACTGCTTGATGAGGCCCATATAGGCGCGCATCACCTTCTCGCGGACATCGTCTCGCGAAAATGCCTTCGAAACCGGTGCCTTCATGAAAGCGGCGTAGGCGGGATGGGCTGCGTCACGCTCGGCTTCCGTCCTGACCGGCGGCAGGAAATGCTCCGGCCCGTACATGGCGTGGTAGGGGGCGGGGACGATGTAGGGCCAATGGGGCTTGATGTAGGAGAGGTGGCAGCACCATGGCTCATCGCCGCGCGACTGGATGAACTCCATTCCACGGCGGGTCAGGTAGGGCGTTTCGCTGTCCTGTTCCTCGATGTTTGCCGCTTCGTCCGAGTTGTTCAGGAACCAGCCCGACAGCACGTTGCCGTCGCCGTCGATCCCGGAATTGGCATGATCGTGCCAGGGATTTTCTCCTTCATAGCCGCGCGACCTCAGATATTCGTTGTAACGCAGTGCGCCGCCAGCGTCGTAGAACCCATCCGGCCCCTCGGGGCGCATTCCGTCGTCGCGCTCATAGATGTCGAAGCCGCATTCCGCGACGCGCGCACCGATGATGCTGTCGGGTTCCAGGCCAAGCCTGCGCATACCCTCGGCATCGGCTGCCATGTGGGTCTTGCCAACCAGCCAGCAACCCATGCCTGCGTCGCGCAGATGGTCTCCCATGGTTCTCTCGCCGACTTTCAACGGAACGTTGTTGGTGCTGGCGCCGTGCGAATGGACGTAGCGGCCGGTGTAGGTCGACATGCGCGATGGCCCGCAAAGCGGCGACTGGATGTAGGCCTTGTCGAAGCGGACGCCCTTTGCTGCAAGGCGATCGATATGGGGCGTTTTCAGCCATGGATGTCCATAGCAGGACAGGTAGTCCCACCTGAGCTGGTCAAACATGATGAACAGGATGTTCTTCACCTTGCGCATGGCTTCTTTCCGGATTCGTACCAAGTATTCGGTTCTCGGATACTCGCGCAGAAACGATGCCGGCAACAAGTCTTGAATCGAGCCGGATGGATGACGTTCCGGCTCAGTCCCGGAATTACATGGTGTTGTGAAGATCTGCCGGCTCGCAATCACCGGCCGCAGGGTTTGCGATGTGACGCAGACCCACGCCTATCCGATCATGGAGACGGTGAAGAACAATCGCCGCGTTGACCCGCTACTGTTCTAGGCGATCGGGAACCCCGCCAGATCGGCGTCGCCAAAGTCCGACAATGCGAAGCCGTTGAGCGTGACGGAGCCGTCCGCGCCGAGGTCGATCACCGTGTTGCCGTTGACCTCGGAGATCGCACTGGCGTTCTGGAGGTCGAACAGCGAGGTGTAGCCATAGGCGGAAAGATCGAGCCGATCCTGGCCATCGGTGAAATCGAGAATGGTGTCGTTGCCGACTGTTCCCGAGAACTCGAAGATGTCGTTGCCGGTGCCGCCCTTGAACAGGTCGTCAAGCACGCCGCCGGTCAGCGTGTTGTCACCGGTGCCGCCGAGAATGAACTGGGTGCTGTCCGATGCGGTGTTGCGAACATACTGCATCTCGCCCGAGGTGTTGTAGGAAGCCTCGCTGGCGGAGCCATCCGAATTGGTGATGGTGCGGTTTGTGAGAATGCCGCCGGTATAGGCAAAGCTCATCTGGGAGCGGGCTTCGCCTGCATCGTAATCGACAACGTAGCCCGTCTTGACGCCTGACGTGCTGTAGGTGGTGGTCTTGACGTCCCAGGTGAAATCATCGGCAACATCGCTCTCGACCGTCTGGGTCAGTACACCGGAGGTGTAGGATTTCACCGAGGTGTTGCCATTGTCGAAGGTCAGCGACGAGGACTGCAGCAGTCCGCCGGAATAGACATTCTCCAGGCTCTGGTAGTTCACGGCATTGAGCGGATCGGTGATGGTCGTTCCGGTCAAACCACCGCCGGCATTGTAGGTGCTGGTGGCAACCCGGCCATCGTCATAGGTGGTGACACTCTCGCGCAGGATGCCGTTGGTGTCGAAGGTCTGGTATCCCAATGGACGATCATAGGTGCGGCACACCGCCGGTATCGGTGTTGGTGATGACCGTCTGGCCCGATGCATTGCGAACTGCGGAGTAATGAAAGCCGCTGTGAGCACGCGACCACTCGACGGTCTCGATCCCGGCATCGAAGAGAGGCAAGCGTGGCAAGGTCCTGATGCCATTCGCCCATCTTCACCAGGTCATCAGTTCCGCCAGCCAGACGAGATCAGGCCTGCAATGCCCTCGCGGTCTGCTTCGATCGAACCGAAGCCGAGAAGTCGAGGACCGTGTTCGAGCCATCGGTCTGGATATCTCAATCCACCGGTAAACGTGGTGTTGGTGAAATCGAACAGGCCACCACCGGCCAGCAACACCGTGTCAGTGCCGCCAAGGCCGTCATAGCTGTCGCCGCTGGTCAGCGTCGAAGGTTGTGAAATCGACAGTGTTGTCATTTGCGTCGCCCAAAAGCGTGTCTAGGTTCCCGGTGGTCGGGCCATCGAACAGCGGGTTGGCGGCGAGGAAGACATCCAGGGTGCCATTGCTGTCGTTTGAGACCAGATCAGTGGCATAGCTTTCGAAAGAATATCGTCGCTGCCATCGCCTGAGATCGAGGGATGAAACGGAAAAAGCTGTTATTGCGTCAATGCCGCCGCCGCCGCCGAAGTCTATGGTGACCAGTTCCGTGGTGCCGGTCGTGTCGTAGACGAATATGTCCTGTGGCGTTGCCATTGGCATCGCCGGCCGTCAAGATCGGAGGCGTTGCCCACATCAGACCACGTAGCGCCCGTCGGCGGAGATGGATCGGGGTGAGGCAGGTTATTGTCCACGCATTCACGCCTGAGCATGAAGCCATTGGTGAGACCAGCGTGGTGGTGTCGATGACACCGTGTCGTACAGGAAAATGTCTTGTACGAGCCGTTGGCATCGCTGCTAGCCACCAGATCAGCATAGGCGCTGGATACACCACGTAGCGCCCGTCGGCGAGATGGAGGGGCGCGTACTGCTGACAGAAAATCCGCGCCACCTCCCAAAGCATCCTTCGAGATCAGCGTGGTGGTATCATTCACCGCTGTCGTACAGGAAAACGCGGCAGAAGCCATTGGCATCGCCGGTCACCAGATCGGTGGCAAGGCTGCGATACACCGGATAGCGCCCGTCAGCGGAGACGGAGGGGCGTAGCGCGATTCCGTCGCCATTGTCGTCGCGCCGCCGCCCGAAGTGTCCTTCGAGACCAGCGTGAGCGTATCATTGTGCCGTGAGGGCGAAGGAATATGTCAAAATTGCCATTGGTATTGCCGGTCACCAGGTCGGTGGCAAGACCGTAATAGGCCACATAGCGCCAGGATCGGCGGAGATCGCCATCGGGGTGTCCTGCCGGCAATTGTCGAAGCGATCAGCCGCACTGATGTTGAGATCTTTGTGAGATCAGCGTGGTGGTATGGCCACACCCTGTCGTAGAGGAAAATGTCGGTTAGCCATTGGTATCGCCGGGGCCACCAGATCGAAGGCATCAGGCTGTCATAAACCACGTAGACGTCTCCGTCAGCGGAGATTGACGGTATTGTACCGCTGAAGCATTGTCCCATCGAGGCCCGAAGATCATCACTGGAGACCAAAGCGTGGTGGTGGTTCATTCACCGTGTCGTAGAGGAAAATATCCTGACTGCCATTGGCATCGCCAGCCACCAGGTCGGAGGCATCGCTGATACCAACCACATAACGCCCATCGGCGCAACAGACCGGCCGCCAGGGCTGAAGGTGTAGCTGTCCGCATTGCCGCCGTTGCCGGTGGTTGCTTCCGAAACGAGGGTAATTGCCATGACCTGCTCCCTTTGCGGCGTTCTGCACGCCGCGATTACCGGGATCTGAGCCTGCACACAAAGAGAAATTCGCCTTGCTAAAGCGTCTGTCCCGCCGGGGAAACAGCCTCGTTCCGGCTTCCCCTACCAATCGTGCCGCTCTTGCATCTTGCAAAAGGAAGTTGCGTGGAGACAAGTTTGGCGGGGCGGAGTGTTTACCCTTGGTTAAGGATGACGATGCCGCATTCCCGGGCAAAATTCCGGGAGAATGAAGATCAACACAGTTCCCGGAATTTGGGATGCCACCGCATCCGCCATGGCCCGCTTTGGCGGTTTGAATCTACCCTGAATCAAGAGAACCTGAATTGCCCTACACGGCCAGCAGCGTCTTGAGATGTGCGACCACGCTTCTGGCCAGTGCTCCGGGCTCATAGCCGCCCTCCAGCATGGAGAGGATGCGGCTGCCGCAATACTCCCTGGCAATCTCGTTCAACTCGCTGGTCAGCCAGGCATAGTCCGATTCCTGCAGGTGCAGGTTCGACATGTCGTCCAGAACGTGTGCGTCGAAGCCCGCCGAAATGAACAGGAACTGCGGCTTGAACGCCTCGAGGCGCGGGATCCAGTGTTCCCTGATCGCCTTGCGAAACGCCGGTCCCTGGGTGCCCGAGGGCAGGGGTACGTCCACAAGGTTCTTCGTTTCTGCCTCGTGACCGGTAAATGGATAGAACGGATGCTGGAAACTCGAGCAGAACAAAACCCGCTCGTCGTCCTTGAAAATGTCCTCGGTTCCATTGCCGTGATGGACGTCGAAATCGACGATGGCGATCCGCTCCAGGCCATGGTTTTCGAGGGCATGGCGGGCTGCAACCGCAATGTTGTCGAACAGGCAGAAGCCCATCGCCTTGGCGTATTCGGCGTGATGGCCAGGCGGACGCACCGAACAGAATACGGGGTTGGCCTCGTCGGCCATGATGAGGTCAACGCCGAGGATGCCTGAGCCGGCAGAGCGCAGAGCGGCATTGAGCGTACCGGGCGACATCACCGTGTCGCCGTCGATCTCCACCGAGCCGGTCTCGGGCGCCATCTCGAAGACGCGGTCGACATAAGCCCTGTCGTGGGCGAGCGCCAGTTGTTCGCGCGTCGCCAGCGGCGCATCATAGTGGCGGACAACGAAATCCAGCCCGGACATGATGATCTGGTTGTTGATCGCTCTCAGCCGCTCGGCGGTGTCGGGGTGGTATTCCCCGGCATCGTGATATAGGCACTCCTCGTGCGAGATGATTGCGAGCATGTTTCCCCTCCCGATCAGATCCCGAGGCTTACCTCGATCAGCGCGCGATCCTCGCTTGAGGGAACGGCGTGGAAGCCGAGGCTCTGCATCAGATCCAGCATTGCATAATTCTCCGCGACCACCGTGCCTTCAATACGCTTGAGGCCGTGGCTCTTCGCCGCGGCTATGAGTGCCTTCATGAGCCGCGTCCCCACGCCTTGATGCTGCAAATCGTCGGAAACCACAATCGCGAATTCGCAGCTCGTGTCGTCCGGATTGACGATGTAGCGTGCGACGCCCTGCTGGGTCAGTTCCCCATCGGCGTCCTCGGTGACTGCCACCAGTGCCATTTCGCGGTCGTAGTCGATCTGGGTAAACTGCGCCAGCATGGCCGGGGTCAGTTCTTCAATCGTGTGCATGAACCGATACTGTTTCGTCTTGGCGGAAAGCCGCCTGACGAATTCACGCTCCCGGTAGGCGTCGTCGGGGCGGATCGGCCGGATCGTCATCTTCGTGCCGTTCCGCAGCGTGGTTTCCTCGACGAGATGGCGCGGATAGGGCTTGATAGCCATGCGGCCTGCGGCAGTGCTGGTTTCGGCGGCAGAGTTGAGGCGCACGCGCGCATCCACGGCCACCGCTCCTGCGGGTCCGGCCAGAAGCGGGTTCATCTCGACCTCGCGGATCTCGGGGAGTTCGCAGACAAGGTCCGAAAGCCTGAGCAGGATATCAATGATCGCGCCGCGGTCGACTGCCTTCTGGTCGCGGTAGGCTTCCAGAAGGCGTGAGACCTTGGTGCGGTGGATCAGCCTGTCTGCGAGCAGGGCGTTGAGCGGCGGTAGTGCGACCGCGCTGTCCTGCAGGACCTCGACCATGGTGCCGCCGGCACCGAACAGGATGGTCGGTCCGAAGACCGGATCGGTACTCATGCCGATGACCAGTTCACGCGCATTCTCCAGGCGGGCGAGGCGCTCAATCGTGACGCCATGGATATCCGCATCGGGCACCGCCGAGCGGGCGTTCTCGATCACCTCGCCAAAGGCGGTAATCGCGGCCCTTTCGTTCTTGATGTTGAGGCGGACACCGCCGACATCCGACTTGTGGGAGATGTCGGGGGAGTCGATCTTGACGACGACCGGAAACCCGATGGCCTGGCAGGCGGCCTTGACCTCTTCCTCGCTGGCAGCCTTCATCATCCGGTTGACGGGAATGCCGAAGGCATCGAGCAACTGTTTCGATTCCGGCCCGGTGAGCGTCAGCCGATCCTCGCTTCGGGCTCCGGCAATGATGGCACGGGCAGCCTCGATGTCCGGCTGGTGCTCCTCGCGCAACGGGCCTGGAACCTCGAGGGCGAGGCGGGTATTGCGTTCATGCCGGGCAATATAGGCAAACGCCTCGACGCCCTGTTCGGGGACCTGGAAATCGGGAACGCCGCTGCTGCTCAGCATCTTGCGGGCCGTGGCGACGGAGGTCTCGCCCATCCAGCACGACAGAACCGGCTTGCGATTGCCCTTCGGAACCGCATCTATCGTGGCCTGTGCTGCTGCAGTCGCATCCGTCATTGCCTGCGGGGTCAGCATTACCAGTACCCCGTCGTAGTTGGGGTCGGAAATGGCCGCCTTCACGGCTTCTCCATAGGCTTCCGGCTTGGCGTCGCCCAGGATGTCGATCGGATTGCTCTTCGACCAGTAGGGGGACAGTTTCCCGTCGAGATCTGCAATTGTTTCGGGCGAGGGGGAGGGGAGAGAGATGTGAAGGTCTCCGGCACGGTCAGCGGCCAGTACGCCCGCCCCGCCGCCATTGGTAATGACGGCCAGCCTGTTTCCGGTGACCCGCGTACGCCTTCCCGAAAGCACCTCGGCTGCGGCAAAGAGCTGTCCGAACGTGTCCACCCGCACGGCGCCCGCGCGTTCTAGCACGGCGTCGAAAACCCGGTCGGAACCGATCAGCGCTCCGGTATGTGTGTGAGCGGCTTCCGCGCTGGTGTTGTGCCGCCCGGCCTTTAGAACAATGACCGGCTTTACGCGCGTGGCAAGGCGCATCGCGCTGATGAAGGAACGGGGATGGCGAACCCCTTCGACATAGAGAAGGATGGCGCTTGTCTTCGGGTCATTGGCAAGGAATTTCAGGACGTCGCCAAAACCGGTATCGGCGGAGTTGCCGAGCGAAACAAGGGCGGAGAAACCCAGGTCATGGGGAGCGGCGAGGTCCGAGATTGCGGAGCACAAAGCGCCCGACTGGGATACCAGCGCCAGATTGCCCTTCGGTGTGACCGAGTTCAGGAAGGTGGCATTCATGTTGAGCCACGGCCGGACAAGGCCAACGCAGTTGGGCCCGATGAAGCGAATGCCCGCTTCGCGTGCCGCTTCCTTCAGTTCGCGGTCGAGGGCGTCGCCGTTGCCACCGGATTCTCCAAATCCTGCAGAACAGATTACCGCATTTCGGATGCCTGCCTTTCCGCATTGGCGGATGATGCCGGGAACGGTAGCGGCAGGCGTGGCAATGACGGCAAGGTCGATGTTTTCGTCAACTTCGCGGACGGAGGCATGGCAGCGTATGCCCCTGACCTCCCGGTGCTTTGGATTGATGGGATAGAGCGTGCCCTGGAACGCGCCATCGACAAGATTTGCGAACACCATGCTGCCGACCGATCTGCCGGATTCGCTGGCGCCAAATACGGCGATTGATCGTGGATTGAAGAGTCGTTCAAGTCTGCTCGGTCCCATGGTTCCGTGCCCTTTTTGATTTCAAACGCCTCCCGCCGCACAGTTACGGCACGATGAAAGCGCAACCTTGATCTTGATCAAGACTCGCCTATTCGCCCGTTGCCTCACGGGCGGCCTTTGCTGCGAGAGCAACGAAGGCTGCGTATTCTTCCTCGTTCAGGCCTGCGAGTATCTCGTGTTGAAGCCCTTCGACGACGGGAAGAAGCGATGCGATGACCCTTTTTCCTTCGTCGGAAAGTGCCAGCACACGCGCACGCTTGTCCTGGTCGCTGACTGCGCGGGTGAGCAGGCCCTTCTGTTCAAGGCGGTCAACGACAGCGCCAATGGTTGCGCGATCCTTGGCGATCGCATTGGCAAGTCCTGCCTGGTCAATGCCTGGACAATCCCTGAGAGCGTCGAGTGCAGCAAACTGGACAGGTGTTAGATCGTAACCGGCCTCGCGAACCCTTTGCAGGAAAATCTGGGTCGAAATCTGGTGCAGTCGCCGGATCAGATGACCGGGCATTGCGGCTGCAGCTGGCATTCTACCTCCTTTCGCAAGGGCGCGGGTGCCCTTGAAGGAACGCGCCCCACGGAGCCGGGGCGTTGGTTCCCTGCGGTGCACCATACCGAAAAATTAGTATCTGCACATACTTTTTTCTTGACCTGTTTCGCTCAAACGCGCATATGATAAGTATACTTATTAATTGCCTTGCGGCACTCGCCCGCGACTTGTGGAGGACAGATCATGCAGTACTATCTCAACGGATTCAGGCCGGGCGATCCCGATCTTCACGAAGCGGCACAGTGCCGTCGCGAGACGGGTGGCTACCGGCCCTTGCCGGAGAAGGTGGACGTTCTGATCGCCGGTTGCGGGCCGGCCGGCCTTTGCCTTGCCGCCCAGATGTCGCAGTTTCCCGGGATCACGACCATGATCGTGGAGCGCAAGCCTGGCCCGATGGAAAAGGGGCAGGCTGACGGCGTCAACACGCGGTCGATGGAGATGTTCCAGGCATTCGGTTTCGGTGAGACGATCAAGCGCGAGGCGTACTGGGTCAACCAGACGAATTTCTGGCGTCCCGACCCGGAAAACCCGAGCCACATCAAGCGCATCGGGCGCGTTCAGGACGTTGCAGACGATTCCTCTGAAATGCCGCATACGCTGATCAACCAGGCTCGTATCCACGAGCTATTCCTGGACGTCATGCGAAAGTCTCCCTCGCGTCTTGAGCCTGACTACAACTGGGCCATCAGCGACCTCACCATCGATACTGAGACGGATGACCATCCGGTAACCGTCGTGCTCGAAAACACGGGCGTGAATGCGGGGCAGACCAAGACCGTCCGGGCGAATTATGTCGTCGGTTGCGACGGTGCGCGCTCGAATGTTCGCAAGGCCATTGGCGGCGAGTTGCATGGCGATGCCGCACACCAGGCATGGGGTGTGATGGACATCCTTGCTAATACCGATTTCCCCGATGTTCGCCAGAAGTGTCTCATCACCTCTGCGCATGAAGGCAATGTGCTGATCCTGCCGCGGGAAGGCGGTTACCTGTTCCGCATGTATGTTGAGCTGGACAAGCTCAATCCCGACGAACGTGTCACCAATCGCAACCTGACCGTCGACCACATGATTGCCGCAGCCAATCGGATCATGCAGCCATATTCGATCGACGTGAAGGAAGTTGTCTGGTGGTCGATCTACGAGATCGGCCATCGGCTGACCGACAAGTTCGACGACGTGCCGGAAGGTGAGACCGAAACCCGCAATCCGCGCGTGTTCACGGCTGGCGATGCCTGCCATACACATAGCCCGAAAGCCGGGCAGGGCATGAATGTTTCGATGGGCGACACCTTCAATCTGGGCTGGAAGCTGGCCCATGTGCTGGGTGGCAGGTCTGATGCGAGCCTCCTGCATTCCTACACGGAGGAACGACGCACGGAGGCAAAGCGGCTCGTGGATACGGATCACGCATGGGCGCGCATCATGAGCGCACCGCCCGGCCAGTCGGAACTTGATGATTCCGACGAGCCCAGGTTCATGCGGCAATTCAAGGAGAACCTCGAGTTCACCGGCGGTCTGGCCGTCAAGTATGATGAGTCCGCACTGACTGGCGCTCCGGCCTACCAGTCGCTGGCGAAGGGACTGGAAATCGGCAGGCGCTTCCATTCAGCGCCAGTGGTGCGCGTTGCTGATGCGATGCAGATGCATCTCGGACATGTAGCGCAGGCAGATGGAAGATGGCGCATCTACGCCTTTGCGGGGCGGGCGGACAAGGCCGAGGGCGCATCACCCATTGTCAGTCTTTGTGACTGGCTCGAGAAGGATCCCGCTTCGCCGGTCGTGAAACATACCCGCAAATCCGAGGATATCGACGCGCTGATAGATGTTCGCGCGATCTTCCAGCAGACATTCGATGAACTCGACTATCGCTTCATGCCATCGCTGTTGAAACCGGTGAAGGGCAAACTCGGCCTGCAGGATCACGAGAAGGCATTCTGCGTCGATCACAAGGGGCGGGGCGACATCTACCTCATGCGCGGTATCGACCGGGAAAAGGGTTGCATGGTCGTGGTCAGGCCGGACCAGTACATTGCGCATGTGCTGCCGCTTGATGCCCGCGACGAACTCGCAGACTTTTTCGGCGGCTTCCTGTTGCCTTTGGAAGAATAGGGACGACGGCCGCTCGTTCAGTGCAGGGCGGAAGCGCCGCCCTCACTCCATTGCGGCGGCGGCCTCCATGGGCTGCGCGGCTGGCGGCTTGCGCAGCAGGAAGACGAGCGGGATCGCGGCCAGCGTGATAATCATGACGAGCTTGAAGTCATCGACATAGGCGATCATCGCTGCCTGCTGGTTCACCATGCCGTCGATTACCTGAAGCACCTTCGGTCCAAGCGCGTCTTGCGGCACGATACGTGTCAGCTTGTCGTTGAACGGATTGATGAACGCGGAAAGTTCCGTGTGGTTGATCTGGATGTTTCGCGTCAGGAACAGCGTGACGATGGAGATGCCGATAGACGATCCGATATTTCGGGTCAGGCTGAAAAGCGCCGTCGCGTCGGTGCGGTGTATGGGCGGGAGCGTGGCGAAGGCGACTGTCGACAGCGGCACGAAGACGAGGCCGAGGCCAAGGCCCTGGACGATACCGCTCTCGATGATGAGCGCGCTGTCCATCTGGGGCGAAAAGCCCGTCATCATGTACAGGGAGTAGGCGGTCAGGGACAGGCCGGCCGTGACCAGAATGCGGGCATCGATCACGCGTACCAGCCTGCCGACCAGGATCATGGAGATCATCGTACCGACACCGCGCGGGGCCATGACAAGGCCGGTGGTGATGGTGTCGTAGCCAAAGATATTCGAAAGCATGGGCGGCAAGAGGGCAAGGCTTGCCAGCAGCACGATGCCCACGATGAAGATGAACACAAGGCCGGTGACAAAGTTCCTGTCGAGAAATATCGACGGGCTGATGAACGGGTCGTCCGCGGTAAGCGTGTGAACGATGAATACCCAGAAGCCGCATATAGAGAGCGCCAGTTCTATCCAGATCTCGGTTGCCGAAAACCAGTCGACCTCGCCGCCGCGATCGAGCATGAGCTGGAGTGCGCCGACCCCAAGGGAAAGCATGGCGAAGCCGAAGAAGTCGAACTTGCGGATGCGGCGGTCTGCTCCCGGCAGATAGGCCATGCAACCGGCGAACGCCAGGATGCCAACCGGCAGGTTGATGAAGAAGACGTAGCGCCAGTTGAAGTACTCGGTCAGATAGCCGCCGAGGGTCGGGCCGACAATGGGGCCGACCATGATGCCGGCACCCCAGATGGCCATAGCCTGGCCATGTTTTTCCTTCGGATTGATGTCGAGCAGGAAGGATTGCGACAGCGGAACGATTGCCGCGCCGAACATTCCCTGCATGATGCGGAAGGCGACCATGGAATTGAGATTCCACGACATGCCGCATGCCATGGACGCAATGGTGAAGCCCACGATGGCGACCATGAACAGCTCGCGCCTGCCGAAGCGGTCCGCCAGCCAGCCCGTAACCGGCGTCATGATCGCAGCTGCCACGATATAGGATGTCAGCACCCAGGTGATCGTGTCGCGCGAAGCCGCAAGGTCGCCTGTCATGGAGGGCAGGGCGACGTTGGCTATCGTCGTGTCGAGCACCTGCATTATCGTCGCAAGCATGATCGAGACGGTGATCAGGCCGCGATGGGGTATCGACTCGGGATTGACGGCGGTAACGGACATTTCCGGTTCCAGCGGGTGTTGTCAGGCGGCCGGGATTCTGAACCTGGTCCGCGAGATTGAAAATTGCGCAGGCTACTCGGCGGCGTGAGCCTGGGTAAACAGGTCAGCCACATGCCGTGAATACTTTGTGTCCACGGTCACCGAGGCACTCAGGCCCGAGCGGAGCAGCAGATTTGCATCCTTGTTGTCCAGGGTCAGCTTGACGGGTACGCGCTGGGTGACCTTTACCCAGTTGCCGGTAGCGTTCTGGGCAGGCAGCAGTGAGAATTCCGCGCCGGTGCCTGCGCCAATCGACTCCACGGTTGCCTTGAAATGGCGGTCGGGCATCACGTCGAAAGTGACCTCGGCACTCTGGCCTTTCTGGATGTGGGTAAGCTGTGTTTCCTTGAAGTTCGCCTGTATCCAGGGCGCTTCTGTTTCCACGAGGGTGAAAAGCGATGCGCCGGGTGAGACGTATTCTCCGGCGCGAAAGTTGCTCGCCTCGTAGAGGATGCCGTCGGCGGGGGCGTATACGGTGGCGACTTTCAGGTTGTAGGCAGCCTGATCGCGCTTGGCGAGCGCAGCCTGGACACTTGGATGGTCGTCGATCTGACCATCAAGCGCGGGGCCGAGTGCCGCCTTGGCATTGGCGATTGCCTGTCTTGCCGAAGAAAGTGCATCTTCTGCCTTCTGGGCAGCATGGCGTGCATCGTCGAGATTGGCAGCGGTTGCCACGCCCTTCTTGGCGAGCGTTTCATAGCGCTTGAGCGAGTCCTGCGTGTAGGAAACATCGCTTTCCGCGGCCTTTCCGGCAGCCAGTGTCTGCTCGTAGGCGGCGCGCAACTGGGTCACGGCCAGTCTTGCCGATGCCACGGCTGCGTCTGCCTGAACTAGAGCAATCCTGTAGGGTTCAGGGTCGACCTGAAACAGGATATCACCCTTCGAGACATGCTTGTCGTTGGCGACGTTGGACACGGTGACGCGTCCTGGAATTTCGGATGCGATCGAGATCTTGGCCAGCAGCAGATTGGCGTTCTCCGTCTCCTCGTAGCGTCCGCCGGTGAAATAGACGTAGGTTCCGACGAGCGCCAGCACTATGGGCAGCGCCAGCATCAAGGCGAACTTGTTGATCTTGGGCTTCTTCCTTGCCGGTTTGGCGGCTGCTCGCTGTGAGGGGGCGGCAACGTCGGCAGGTGTCGTGGTTGGCTCGGATTGTACCGTATTATTCTGCTGAATGCTCATCTTGCTGCTTGTCTCTTGATTTGGACGTCGTCTGTATTGGCGCAGTCTTCCTGGGTGAGGTTGGATACGACCTTTTCGAGCATTGCGATCAACTTGCGGCGCTCGATATCGTCAAGACCATCGAGAGCGCTGTCGAACACGTTGTGGGCAAGGCTCTTTATCGATGCAAATGCGGTATTTGCCTGTTTGGTTGCAAACACCATCTTGACGCGGCGGTCGGTTTCGTCCGGCCGGCGTTCGGCCCAGCCCGACTGTTCCATCCGGTCAATCAGGCGTGAGACGCTGATCGGCTCGATCTCGAGGATTTCAGCGAGTTTGGCCTGGGTCATGGGGCCGTGCTTTACCAGCCTCACGATTGCCCGCCATTGGGCAGCCGAAAGGCCGAAGTCCTGGGCGGTCATCTCGAAGCGCCTGCGCAGAAGGCGGGCGGCATCGTGGATCAGGAAGCCGAAGTTTTCTATGGACCGTTCACTCATAAGCCGGATATATATTAAGCATGCTCATATTATCAAGTGTGATGAATGATAAATTTATCTGCCACATTGCTGGTGGACGAGCCGCCATCATCCAGGAATGGCACTTCCAAATGCCGTCAGGGCGATTATCTTCGGCATGGTCGTTCCGGGAGCGGTAACCGCGCTGCGCGACAGGCGTGAAGCAAACTGACAGGAGGGGGGAACATGAGTGACAACTTGAACCAGAACCTGGCCAACGGAATATCCGGCCAGCGCGTGCTGATCACGGCAGGTGCCGGGGGCATCGGCCTGGCCATCGCAGAACGTCTGGCTCTTCACGGCGCGAAATTGTTCGTCTGTGACGTGTCTGACGACGCCCTTGATGCCTTCGGCGAGCGCTTTCCCGAAGCCGGCCGCATCAAGGCTGATGTTTCCAGGGACGAGGATGTCGAGGAGATGTTCAAGGCAGTAGGAGACAAGCTCGGCGGTCTTGATGCACTGGTCAACAATGCAGGCATTGCCGGGCCGACCGGCGGTGTTGACGAGATATCACCTGCTGATTGGCGGCGCTGTATCGAGGTCTGTCTCACAGGCCAGTTCCTGTGCGCCCATCACGCGGTGCCGATGCTCAAGAAGTCCGGTGGCGGTTCGATTGTTTCGATGTCGTCGGCCGCGGGCAAGTTCGGCTATGCCTTCCGCACGCCCTACGCTTCGGCCAAGTTCGGCATCATCGGCTTCACCGAAAGCCTTGCCAAGGAGCTTGGGCCCTTCAACATCAGGGTAAACGCGATCCGGCCCGGCATTGTCGAGGGTGAGCGCATGTTTGGCGTCATCCGGGCGCGAGCGGCGCAGGTGGGTGTTTCATACGAGGAAATGGAAAAGGAATACCTTTCCAAGATTTCTCTTCGCCGCATGGTGACCCAGCAGGACATCGCCGCAATGGTGGCTTTCCTGCTTTCGGATGCCGGCGCCAACATCTCGGGCCAGTCCATCAGCATCGATGGCAATCTGGAGACCCTGTAGGATGGCCAAGGTAGCGATTGTCGGATCGGGATTCATCGGCCGCGCATGGGCAATCACCTTTGCACGGGCCGGCCATTCGGTTTCGCTTTGGGACCAGGAAGCTTCCGCGCCCGCGAATGCCATAGACTATATTGCGGGCGTATTGCCCGACCTGGAGGCGAACGACCTTCTCAACGGGCGCAGCCAGGAAGAACTCCTCGGTCTCCTGAATGCGGAGCCGGATCTCGAAGCTGCCCTTGCGGGTGCCGTACACGTTCAGGAAAACACGCCGGAAAAACTTGAGATCAAGAAGTCGGTCTTCGCCATGCTGGATGAAGCCGCGCCTGCGGACGCCGTGATTGCCAGCTCAAGTTCGGCCCTGTTGCCTTCGGCATTCACCGAAGCGCTGCCCGGGCGGCACCGTTGCCTCGTCGTGCATCCCATCAATCCGCCTTACCTGGTACCTGCCGCGGAAGTGGTTCCCGCCCCGTGGACCTCGGCGGAGGTGATCGAACAAACCCGTTCATTCATGATCGATTGCGGACAGGCGCCAATCGTGATGAAGCGGGAACTCGACGGCTTCATCATGAACCGCATGCAGGGCGCGCTCCTTGAAGAGGCGTTCCGCCTGGTCGCCGACGGATATGCAAGCGTCGAGGATGTCGATATCGGTATCCGTGAGGGGCTGGCGCTCAGATGGTCGTTCATGGGGCCGTTCGAAACCATCGACCTGAACGCGCCTGCGGGCGTGCGAGACTATGCCGAGCGCTATGAGGGCATATACTCGAACATCTTTCCCCAGATGCAAAGACGCGTCGACTGGACAGGCAGCGTGATTGACACGATCGAGAGCGAAAGGCGCAAGGCGCTTCCCGCAGGACAATTGCAGGAGCGGCAGTCATGGCGCGACCGCCGCCTGATGGCGCTGGCGGCCCACAAACGCCGCGCCGACAAGAACATTGGAAGATAAACCGGAGAGTAACGAGAATGGCAACAGACGGCAAAGTCATCATCACCTGCGCAGTGACAGGCGCAATCCATACACCAACCATGTCGCCATATCTGCCGATCACGCCGGACGAGATCGCGAGCGAGGCGATTGCGGCAGCCGAGGCGGGAGCTGCAATCCTGCATCTTCATGCACGCAATCCCGAGACGGGCCAGCCGGACCAGACGCCGGAAGCCTTCGGCAAGTTTCTGCCGCGCATCAAGCAGTCCACGAATGCGGCGATCAATATCACCACCGGCGGCAGCCCCTACATGAAGGTGGAAGAGCGGGTGCGCCCCGCAGCAGAGTTCAAGCCGGAGGTTGCCTCGCTCAACATGGGGTCGATCAACTTCGGTCTGTATCACCTTGTCGACAAGTACAAGGAGTTCAAGTTCGACTGGGAGAAGCCGCATCTGGAAGCGACGCGCGATCTGGTTTTCCGCAATTCGTTCAAGGACATCGAGTACATCCTTGAAACCTGCTACAACAACAATACGCGCTTCGAGTTCGAGTGCTACGACATTGCACATCTCTACAATCTGGCGCATTTCGCCGATCGTGGGCTCGTCAAGCCGCCCTTCTTCGTGCAGTCGGTCTTTGGCCTGCTTGGCGGCATAGGAAGCCACCCGGAAGACGTTGCTCACATGAAGCGCACCGCAGACCGCCTGTTCGGCAAGGACTTCCGCTGGTCGGTTCTCGGAGCTGGTTCGGCGCAGTTGCGGATCGCGGCCCAGGCGGCGGCCCTTGGCGGCAACATCCGCGTCGGCCTCGAGGACAGCCTGTGGGCAGGCAAGGGCAAACTGGCCAAGTCGAACGCGGAACAGGTGACGCTGGCGCGCAAGATAATCGAAGGTCTCGGCATGCAGGTAGCGACACCGGACGAGGCTCGCGAGATCCTTTCCCTGAAGGGCGGCGACCAGGTCAATTTCTGACGCTGCAAAGGTTCAGGAAGACGCCCTTGCCTGTCTCCCGGTCCTTCGCGGCCGGACAAGTGCAGGGGCAAAGGCCATTGCATAGGCCAGAAATGCGACCGCCCAAGCCAATGCAGCAGTGTGGTACCAGGCAAAGGCAGTAGACGGAAAATACTCGGCGGCGACCCTTGCTGCGACGGCCACTGCGATCGCGGTGAAGGACAACCGCCCGCTTCGTCCGGCCATGAGTGCCTGGCCAGTATGCCCGCGTGATGCACGGACCATGACGGCCAGTATCATTCCCGCAATGGCGCCTATCGCAAGCACGTGAAGAGCAGCTGTGTAGGAGAAGATTTCCGGCAGCAGGATCGAGCATCCCAGCAGAGTGAATCCAAGAACGAGAAAGCCATAGCTGGTGTGCAATACGGCAACAAGCGGATCACGCCATGCGCGGTCGCCTGCCCAGCGGGCGAGGCGTAGGCCCTGGCCTGCAGCAGCGGCCACGAGAAGAGTGCCGGTAATCGCGCTATCCGGAGCCAGCACCCATCCACCCAATGCAAGTACTGCAACCGACATGGTTGCAAGATCGAACCGGTTGAATGGTACCGGTAGCCGTCCCGGATTCTCGCGCGCCAGCCAGTTGCGCGTGAAACTTGGCACGATGCGCCCGCCGATGATCATGATGAGAATGAGAATGGCCGAAAAACCAAGCCTGCGGCTCAGATCCGACATGCCTTCGAAATGCGCTTCGAGGTGAAAGAGAAGATTTGCAACAGCGAGCAAAGTGGCAGGCATGAGAACCTTGAGGTTTCGATAGTTCCTGCCAGCCACGATCTCCCTTGCGATGACGGCGATTACCGCTGCAAGGAAGGCGCAGTCGAGAAGAAGCGCAGGGAGCCAGCCAATCCATTCGGAGAAGCCGACAGAGAGCCTTCCTGTCAGCCAGAGCGCAACGAGCAATCCGAGCGTTTTTCCCTGCAGAGGCATGCGCCCCGTCCAGTTTGGAACGGCAGTGAACAGGAAGCCGGTGACAATCGCGGGAACGAATCCGAACAGCATTTCATGGATATGCCAGTCCACTGGCGAAAAGGCCGTGGGTATCGAAATCTCTCCGAAGAACTCCGGGAGCCAAAGAATTATCGAGAAGGCAGCCCATATGGCGCCGAACAGGAAAAATGGTCGAAAGCCCGAGGAAAGTATGGCGGGGCCATCATAGGGTTGAAGCCGGGGTATGGGCATTTTCAGTCTCCTGAACGCAGAAGGCCGGCAGCCACAGAGCCGCCGGCCATGCGTGATCGAGTGTCAGTTGAGCGGTGAAACCTCTCCTGCATCAAGCTGCTCGAAGGCTGCGGCGAACCGCTCAGAAGCCTTCTTGTTGTGCTTGACCGCCTTGGCAGCATCCAGGTTTACGGGATCGCCGACGACAATGAGGGCCACCATTCCCATGCCGTAGTGGGGGGGGCATTTGACGCCAATCACACCTTCATTGGATACGTCCAGCACGAACTCCTTGCTGAAAGGCGATTTGAATGCATCGACGCCTTCGGGCAGCATTCCCTTGATCGATTCGGCGTTGTGACCCTTGTCGGTTGGCACGAAACGGATTGTATCGCCCGGCTCTGCCCTTACGAGGGCAGGCTCGAATACCATGACGCCGCTTTCGCCCTTGTTGAGCATGCGGATCTCATGTTCTGCGGCCAGTGCGGCCGACCCCTGGAGTGCAGCCAGTGCGGCTGCCATGATTACAAACTTGCGCATAGTCATTCCTTTCATGCATCTTGCCTGTGATGGAATGAAGCTAGCCGGAACAGCGAAGGTGCCCTTTGCGAAAGTGCAAACTGAAATGAATTCATGACGCCGCGACTGGAAATTGCCCTGGTAAGAGACTTGCCGCCGTTCAGCGGCATCGACGAGAAGTCGCTGCGCGACATTCTCGACATGGCACGCGCGTCACGGGTAAAAGTGGGCGAGCGCGTGTTCGAACAGGACGGCGAGGCTCGCGAGTTTTTCCTTCTTCTCGATGGCAATATTCGCGTGGTCAAGCTCACGCCCGATGGCGAACAGGTTGTCCCGCGATACATATCGGCCGGCGAGTTGTTCGGCATTGCGCGTGCCCTCAACATGGAGACCTATCCGGCGAGTGCCGTTGCTGCCAGCGACTGCGTGGTGCTGAGCTGGCCGACCGCTGTCTGGGACGGATTGGTGGCAAAGCATCCGACATTCGCGACCAACACCTATCGCACCGTTGGAAAGCGGCTTGCCGAAACCCAGCAACAGGTTGTCGAACTCGCAACGGCGCGGGTGGAACAGCGGGTCGCCAATGCAATACTAAAGCTTGCCAACCAGACCGGACGGCGAACGCCCGAGGGGATCCTGATCGACTTTCCGGTAACGCGTCAGGACATTTCCGAGATGACCGGCACGACGTTGCACACGGTTTCGCGCCTGATGAGCAGTTGGGAAGACCTTGGCTGGGTCAAATCGGGTCTCAAGATGATTACGCTGGTCGAGGGCCACAAGCTGGTGCTGGTGGCAAACGGCGTGAAGCCGGACAAGCGATAACCGCGGACAGCGCGATCATGCGGAGCTGTTGGCCGCGATCACGAGTTCCTGGTACAGGATCTCTTCATCAACGTCATGCTCGACCGCGGCATCACGGACGTCGTGAAACGGTGCGAGAAGGCAGCCAACGCAGTAGAGGCCGTGACGGTTCATTACCGGGATTACCGAAGGATACATGCGGATAAGCACATCCATGGTCGTCTCGCGCGGGAACCCGTTCGGCATTTCGTTCGCACTCATTGATCCTGACCTCCCTTTAACGCGGAGGCGTTACTTGCCGGTTCTTCGGCAAGAAGGACCTGGAGCTTGGCAATGGCGCTGTCGCTATCCTCTCCATAGGAAATCGTCGTGGTCATATGGCCAGCACTGTCGAGCAGGAAGACGCTTGCGGTGTGGTCCATGGTGTAGCCGCCGTCTTCAAGGGGCACACGCCTGCTGTATACACCCCACGCATCTGCCAGGCGATCGATCTCGGCACCATTGCCGGTTATGCCTGTAATGCGGTCCGAAACGCTCGAAACGTAATCCCCAAGAACTCCCGGCGTGTCGCGTTCGGGATCGAGGCTGATGAAATATCCCTTCAGTTGATCTCCCTTGCTGCCAAGATGTTCCATCCACATGGACATTTCATAAAGGGTCGTCGGGCAGACCTCTGGACAATGGGTGAAGCCGAAGAAAACCGCTGAGGGATGCCCCTGAAATGTGTCCGCCGTGATTGGATTGCCCCACTGGTCGAGAAGGTCGAATGGAGCGGCGGTGTCTATTTCTGGCGCAGCAGTGTGTTGTGCCTTTGGCTGTGCGTCCGGCAGAATTTTGCCGACAGTCAAAGCTACGCCCGCGATTCCAAGAATGGCAATGCCCAATGCCAGCGACTGCGCAGACATCAAGGTGCTGTGTCTGGAAAGAATCATTTTCGCCTCCTGGAGATAAACTGGTCCTCCACTTTAGTGGATGCCACCCATGGCCTTCTTTGCGTTTTTGCAAAGAAGCGGGCCGAGTTCGCGCCGCGTATATTGCCAAATTGCAAAGAAGGAATGGGGCGGGGAGCCTAGTGTCTGTGCATCGGTTCAACGTGAAAGACACGAAAAGGAGAATGTCATGATCACCCGTCGCAACGCTCTCAAGAGTGCGCTGTTTGCCTCAATGGCGGCACCCGCACTGATCAGAACTGCCAGCGCGGAAGAAGCAAAACCGGCGGTCGCTGCCGGTGAAGATCTTTCCAAGCTTCCACGCCGCAAGGTCAAACTTGCCAGGCCTCCCTTCGTGCACGAACACGATCAGGTCGCCAAGGGCGGTCCGGCGATCATCGAGTTCACCATGACGATCGAGGAAAAGGAAATCCAGATCGATGATGAAGGAACGATGTTCCAGGCGATGACTTTTGACGGGTCGGTACCCGGACCGCTCATGGTTGTCCACGAGGGTGACTATGTCGAACTGACCCTGGTCAATCCCGAAACCAACACCATGCCCCACAACATTGACTTCCACTCCTCGACGGGCGGCCTTGGCGGCGGTGCCCTGACGCTGATCAACCCCGGAGAGCAGACCGTTTTGCGCTGGAAGGCAACGCGCCCGGGAACCTTTGTCTACCATTGCGCGCCCGGTGGCCCGATGATCCCCTGGCATGTCGTTTCAGGCATGAACGGAGCCATCATGGTGCTGCCGCGCGAAGGACTAAAGAACGACAAGGGCGAGCCGGTCAAGTATGACAGGGTCTACTATGTCGGCGAACAGGACTTCTACGTGCCGAAGGACGCTGACGGCAACTACAAGCGCTATTCCGATCCCGGCGAAAGCTATGCCGATACCGTGGAAGTCATGAACGGCTTGGTGCCAACCCATGTGGTCTTCAACGGTGCGGCAGGGTCCTTGACCGGGGAAAATGCGCTCAAGTCGAAAGTCGGCGAAACTGTGCTCATCGTCCACAGCCAGGCCAATCGCGATACCCGCCCGCATCTTATCGGCGGCCATGGCGACTATGTTTGGGAGACCGGCAAGTTCAACAATCCGCCCGAGAAGGACCTTGAAACCTGGTTCATTCGCGGCGGGTCAGCAGGAGCTGCCATCTACACCTTCCTCCAGCCGGGCCTCTACGCTTACGTGAACCACAACCTGATCGAGGCGGTTAACCTCGGTGCAACGGCTCACTTCCAGGTGGAAGGCGAATGGAACAACGACCTGATGCAACAGGTCGTTCCTCCCAGCCCGATCAGCCAGGGCTGATAATCCCGGTGAAGCAAGCGGGTCCGGCAGTCATGCCGGGCCCGGCCCAATTGCAGAAGAAGGAACGAAGCCATGTCCGCTTCCACCTGCATCAAAGCCTTGATGATCTTGTTGTGTGTGCCGGCGATGCTTCCGGACATTGCACGGGCAGAGACAAGCGGTCCCACAACGGTAGCGATACCGGCTGGCCGTTTTGACTACCGCTCCTCCGGCGAGTTCCTGGAGAACGGTTATCCGGTGGATGCCACAATCGAGGAGGTGGTTTTCGAGGAGCCCTTCGAGATCATGCGTTTCCAGGTCTCGGTTGGCCAGTATGAAAAATGTGTCGCTGCAAATGCCTGCCGGGAACGGTTGGGAGCGGGACGGCAGCCAGGTCATCTGCCTGCAACCGGCATCAGTTTTCGCGATGCCAGCGACTATGCCAATTGGCTTTCGGAGGTCACCGGTGAAAAGTGGCGCCTGCCCACCGACAAGGAATGGGCCTATGCGGCGGGAGACCGTTTCATCGACGATGCAATCGGCGTGGAAAAGGACACCGCCAACCCCGCCCGGCGCTGGATTGCCCGCTACTCGAAATATGCATCTCTCGGTTCCCAAACCGATCCCGAGATCAGTAAGCCTGGTGCCTACGGCGCGAACCAGTTCGGCGTTCACGACATGTCGGGCAACATCTGGGAGTGGACCGACACCTGCTATTCACGCAAGCGGCTGGATGGCGAGGGCAAACTTATGAGCGAAACGGAAAACTGCGGTGTGCGCATCGCGGCGGGCCAGCACCGGGCATATATCAGTTTCTTCATCCAGGATGCGAAGGGCGGCGGGTGTTCCGTGGGAGCGCCGCCGGAATATCTTGGCTTCCGGCTGGTGCGGGAGAGACCGGTGGGCATCAAAGCCGTTCTTCATCGTATCCGGCAGGTTTTTTCGGGACCGGAATGACACTTGCATAGCCACAAACGGCTTGCCAACCGAATAAAACGAAAAGGCCGCCTCCTGCTGGAAGCGGCCTCGTCAATTTGGTGATCGGCTTGTCCGGTTATCAGGCGAGCTCGACAACCGTGTCCGTGAATTCGACCTTCTCGAAGTCGTAGAGAATGTCGTAGTCGTCGGTACCCTTTTCCCAGACCACGTATCCGCCATCATCGGTGGCTTCCCAGCCGTAGGACGCGGATTCCCCCTTCATAACGAAGGTGTCGGTCTCATCGGTTCCCTTGAGGAACTGTGCCTCGCCCTTCACGTTCTCCACGGTTAGGCCGCCCGAAGGATCGACCGGATCGACCGGATCGCCGCCGGAAAGGCTGACGTCACCATCTGCGAAGCGGAGTGTCTCGAAGTCGTAGAGCAGGTCTGCATCGCCGGTCTCGAGGTTCCAGATCACGGTGCCGACGCCGTCTTCGGCAGGGCCCCATTCGTAGCTTGCCTGGTTTCCAGCCAGGACGAAGACATCCTTGTCGGTGGCGCCCGTGAGTTCCTCGAATTCGCCTACCACATCCGTGTAGGTTGTTTCGGAAACCGGATCGACCGGGTCAACAGGGTCTACCGGATCGCCGCCGGAAAGGCTGACATCACCATCTGCGAAGCGGAGCGTCTCGAAGTCGTAGAGCAGGTCCGCATCGCCGGTTTCGAGGTTCCAGATCACGGTGCCAACGCCGTCTTCCGCAGGACCCCACTCGTAGCTTGCCCGGTTTCCGGAAAGAACGAATACGTCCTTGTCGGTTGTGCCGGTAAGCTCCTCGAATTCACCCACGACGTCCGTGTAGGTTTTTTCCGTGCTAGGATCGACCGGGTCAACCGGATCGATCACGGAATCCAGGGTGAATTCTCCGTTGTCCTGCTTCACGTAGACAGCATCGAGGAACTCGACTTTCTCCACGTTGGTCAGTTTGGCGATATCCTTGCCGTCGACCGAAACAAGGGTCATGTCGTCACCGATCGCCGCAAGCTCGAAGCCCTCGGACGAAGCTGCCACGCGGAAGGTGTCCTCGCCGCCCTGGCCATCGATCACTTCCACAACCTGCGTCTGGTCGAAATAGACGGTGTCGCGGTCATCCCCAATGATGAGGTATTCCTGCGGCTCGCCATCGGCGGGTGCAACGATCACGTTGTCCAGAAGGGCACCGTAATTGTCGTTGTCTCCGGCTTCCTCGCGGAATGCGAGCTTGTCCATGCCGCCGGTTCCGGTGACCTCGAACTTGTAGGTTGCCCAGCCATCCTGCGGATCGACCTTGCCCACCCATTCACCGTTCCAGAAGACTTCAACCGTGCTCGTTGCCGAGCTCGACCGCATCTTCGCGTCGAACGAGAGCGTGTAGACCTCATCCGCGCGGGTCGGCAGCATCTGGTAGATTTCATCCTGGGCGCTGTCCGCGTCCAGTTCCAGAACCAGGTTGCCGCGAACTTTCTGGTATTCGACGCGGTCGTCGCTGGCATTCTTCCAGCCGACGGATTCGCGGTTGGAAAGATATTCCCAATCGCCACTTTCCACCGGCTTGACCAGTTTCGGTTCGCCGTCGTCGACCACAATGCGGCCTTCGTCCATGCGTCCGTTGATCACGAGGTTCTGCTTGTCGTTGACGAACTTGAAGTTGTCCATCGTGAGTTCCGACGGCCTTGCACCCTCCAGGAAGAGTTGCGAAGCACCTTCGGTTATCATGGTGCCACCGTTGAACTCGGCCATGCTGACCGATTTCAGGTCGTCGGTGTTCCTGATGCCGAAGAGCTTGAGATCAACGCGATCGTGCTTCTCGTCGAAATCCTTGACTGCCGAGAGACCATAGTCGTCGGAGAGCAGTACGACGTCCTCACCCGATCCGGTATAGACGGTATCATTGCCGCCGTTCGTCTCGATGTAGTCGTTACCCTTGTCGCCGTGGATTTCATCGTTGCCGATGCCGCCCTTCATGACGTCGTTGCCGTCGCCGCCATACAGGGTGTCGTTGCCCTCGTTGCCGTGGACTTCGTCGTCGCCATCGCCGCCGTCGATCCAGTCGTCACCCTCGTTGCCGTTGAGTGCATCCTGGTCGTCTTCGCCGTAGATCTTGTCGTTGCCAAGGCCACCGGCCACGCGGTCCTCGCCCTTGCCGCCACGGATCTCGTCGTTGCCATCCTCACCGCGCAGGCCGTCGTCGCCGTCCTCGCCACGAATCTTGTCGTTGCCGTCGCCGCCGTAGATGGTGTCGTTGCCTTTCCCGCCCTTGATCTCGTTTTCGAGGTCGTTGCCGACGATGGTTTCATTGGCATCGCTTCCGCTGAACTTTTTCTCGTCCTTCTCGAGGCGAACCTGCTCCGAGAGGAAGAAGACCTTGTCGTTCATGAAATCGATGTCGGAGTTGCGCATGATGATGTCGGCGAAGGTCTGGCTTTCCAGCTTGCCGAGGATCTCGGTGTCGGCAAACCGGCCCTTGTAGTAGAACTGGTCGCCGTCCTGCAGGCGGTCCACCTGATCCCAGAAGATCCAGGTGAAGGTCGAGCCCATCTGGCCCTCTTCGGAACTGCGCGGTTTTTCCGCCAGGCCACCAACCCAGAGATCGACATCGTCGACGCTGTCATAGACCTGCTTGAACAGTTCGACGAGGCTCGGATCGCGCAGGTGCGATGCGAAGTCGTCCCAGTTCTCGTAGGGCTTCAGTTCCGGGTTGCCCTGCAGTGCGCGGGTCACGTCAGAACCGTTTTCAGCCATTGCCGCGCCGTTCTCATAGAGCATCTTGCGCACGTCATTGAGCGACGCGAGACCCACTTCACGGCCACGCGCTATGTTGATCGCGCCAAGGTCGGAAGCAACGCCGAGGAGCTGGTTACGCACCGCGTTGACGAGATTTTCGTCAATGCGCTGGTGTGAAACAAGCGTCTCACCCTCCAACAGGCTTCCAGCGCCGAGGTCCTGGAAGAGCTGCGGATTCAGAAAGGCTTCCACGAGCGAAACGCTTTGGACATGTCCATCCTCGTCGACGAACGGCATCCTCTCGTTGATCATGGAATGACCTACGCGATATACCGCGTGGGCGAATTCTTCGGAGATCTGCGCGTCGACACGGGGATGATACCCGTCGAAGCCGTGCGGGATCGGGCCGGGCAGGGAGCCAGCCATGGCATCTACGAACTCGTCGAAGATGATGCGCTGGTATTCCGACTCGATGATCGATTTCGCGGTCTCGAAGAGCTTGTCCTCGGACCAGTCCGCTCCGCCATTTTCGCGAATCTGCTCTACCCAATACTCATGATCGCGGTGGAAGATCGTGTGGATCGGGGTGAGGCCCGTATTCTCGTTGGCGCGTCCGTCGCCGGCCACATAGTGGCTGAGCAACTTGCCCAGATTGAATGCAGGCCCTTCCGGATCCGCATCGAACGAGATGTCGAGCAGCAGCGGGTTGCCATCCGGTGCGCCGGTATACGGGTTGGTGACATTGCGGAAATCGACGAAACCGTCGGCTTCCATCAGCATGTCGAAGCTGTTGGCTGCTACGGCGGCGTCAATTTCGGCCTCGGACACGCCGTTGTTCAGAAGGATGTCGCGATAGGTAGGCAGGTTCCAGTAGCCGCTTGCGTCCTTTTCCGAATGGGCAAGGCTTGCCGTCTTGACCAGATTGCCGTCGCTGTCACGCATCAAGTCGCCGTTGTCATCGCGGGCGGTTTCGCGCAGGTAGAAGGTCACGGCATCGGAAGAACCATAGGTCTGGTTCTGATCCGTGAACGGGGATGTCTTGTTGGTGTGCGAGCGCAGTTCATACGGATCGCCGGTTGCCGGGTTGATGGCTTCGGCGCCACGGGTAACCCGGATTGACGTGATGTCGTTGCGGGGATTGCCGTCGTCGGAGAAGCTGTAGAGCGGATCACCCTCGCGAAGCGGGATGTAATACTTGTCGTCGGGGTTGGATGAACGCTCGATGAAGTCGAGACCGTGATCGAAGAACTGGCCGAAAGACATCAGCAGCAGGTTGGTGCCGTGGACCGAGTGCGTGGCCTCTTCGACACCGTCGCCGTTTTCGTCCTGGTTGACGATCACGTTGGAAATGTCGCGCTCGTTGGGCAGCGTCTGTTCGCCATCCCACACGCCGCGCGGTGCGCCATCCTCGCCGTATTCGGCTTCGGTCAGGCGAACAAAGGGCTGATCGGCTGCACCGAATTCCGGATTGTTCAGGTTGTTGCCGATGCCGCTGACGGTGCGGATGTTCACATTCGGCTGAATTCCGCCGACGATGCCGTCGAGGTGTCCAACGGCGGTGCTGTTGAGCAGAAGGTTGTTCAGTTCCGCCGAGCGGCCGTCAAAAACGGGAACGCTGTCGTAATAGGGCGGTTGTACCGGAGCGTGATCGTCCTTCGCTTCTTCGTCCTTTCCAAAAAGACCGTCAAGCAGTCCGAATGGATCAAGAAGATTGGTCAGGGGATCAAGAATATTACCAAGAAGAGAGAGTGTCATGATAGGCCTCCACAATAAATCTGTGGGGATTAGGCCTGTACATTTGTCTTAAATCAAATTCTTACCATTTTAACGATCAATATTAATAATTTACGTGTAAAACAGGAATCAAAATTGATTAAAATTGTATTCTTTTCTTGCGCGGGGAGTGCTCGGTTTTTGCCTGCTACTCTGATTGCCGGCGGTGGGATTGGGGCAGCCGAACGCTGCCTCGGGAACCGAGGGTGAACTCTCACGCCAGCTGCCGAAACCTCTTCAACGCATCGAAAGACGGTTGAAGCGGTTTCGGCTGCTTGCCTGCAATAATTCGAGTGAGAAGATATGGCGATCCGCAGGAATTTGCCGATGCAGCCTGCTTCCCTTGTTCGTCGCCGGCCAGCTATAGTGCCTGTACAACGCTGAGGGTCGACGGTGGTATGCTGCGCAGCATCTGACCAAACCCAATTCAATGAGAGATCGAACGGAAAATCCATCATGACGGAATTTGCTGTAATACCGCCCGCAACCGCCAGCCTGCCCGTCGCCGGGTCGCACATGCGGTTTCCCGTGCGCAGGATTTTCTGTGTCGGGCGCAACTATGCCGACCATGCCCGTGAGATGGGGCACGACCCGGACCGCGAACCGCCGTTCTTTTTCGACAAGCCTGCAGATGCGCTGGTTATTGGCGAGGCTGACATTGTCTATCCGCCGCGCACCCGGCGTCTGGAACATGAGGCCGAACTGGTCGTTGCGCTGGGCGAGGGTGGCAGCAACGTGAATGCCGGGTCCGCTCTCGAACTGGTATGGGGCTATGCAATCGGCAACGATCTGACTCGACGCGATCTTCAGGCCGAGGCGAAGAAGCTAGGGCGGCCCTGGACGATGGCAAAGGGGTTCGACGGCTCCGCAGTCTGCGGCCCCGTCCATCCGGTTTCGGCGGATGGGCATTTGGACAAGGGCAGCATTTCGCTCAGCGTCAACGGCACGGTGCGCCAGCAAGGCGATCTGGCGCTGATGATCTGGTCGGTTCCGGAAATCATCGCCGAACTGTCGGCCTATGTGCGGCTTGAGCCGGGTGATCTCATATATACCGGCACGCCTGCCGGAGTTGGCGTGCTGGAGCCGGGTGACGTGGTGGATATTGCAATCGACGGCCTTGGAGCACTCACCAACCGCATCGTCTCCTGACCTGTTCGCGTAACTACAAACCCATACTCGCAGCCATGCCCATCTCATGTAATGGGTGGCTTAAAGCCGGTCTTCCACTAACATTCAAACTGGACCAGTCAAACGGGGCTGATCAACCCAAATGGGGAATCGCTACTTTGCCAAGTGAACGGGCCGCCATCAGGCGGCAGGATTGCACTGTGCAACCCATCGCCCCAGGTTGGGCTTACTCATCCCAAGATTTGGTAGTTTACGGTCTCAAGCCAGCGCCTGCGAACTTACGTGAAAACACCTTCGCGTGACCAGCTCCGGCTGCTTAGCCGAGATAGTCTTCTCCGGTTGCCGTAATCAACGTCTGGACCAAGGCTATTGCAGCGGAGATTGGCTGAAGGCGGCTCTTTGATTCCGAACCGATGAACAAGGCCAGTTCAGCGTGCTGCGCCAGCGGACTTGCCTCGCTGTCGGTGATCGTCAGGATACGGCGACCCACGACATCGGCGTCCATCACGACCTCCACAACGGGCACGGAATAGGGGGGAAACGCGATCGCTACCAGCAGGTCATCGCGCGATATCGTCGAGATCTGTGGCCCGGCCATCCCGCCTGAAAAGTCGAGCATCGAGCAGGCGCGTTCGGCACGCAACAGGCCGTAATGAAGGTATTCCGCGATCGGACGCGAACGTCGCAGCCCGGCGATATATACATGCCGGGCGGATCGCATCATCCGGATCGCTGTCGCGAGGTCGTCTAGATTGCAACTTTCCGATAGATTCCTGAGGGCCTCCATATGCGCCGAGACGGAGGCGTCGAGCAGCGCCTTTGCATCGGGTGGCGGCAAGTTTGCGCTGTCTTCCAGAACCTGTCCGCGCACGCCGGCTTGCCCTTCGATCAGTCGCTGGCGGAAGACCCGCTGGAACTCCGAAAACCCCTTGTAACCGAATTCCTTGGCAAAGCGGATCAAGGTTGAAGGCTGGATCTTCAGCTCATCCGCGATCACCTGGGTGGTATTGAGGGCGAAGCTGTTCGGCTCCTCCAGCGACGCCCGGGCGATGCGCTGAAGATGCGGACTAAGTGTCGGAAATCGATCCCGAATCCGCTGGCGCAATCCGTCGAATGTCTCAGGGGCCGCCGGCCCGTTCACAAGATTTTCTTCTTTCATTCCAATAGGTATAGCACGCATTCAATGCTTGTGAATGAATTTTTTATTGACAGAAATTGAATAAATATTCACATTGATTGACACGGCGTTCAATCGACCCGAGGGAGGGACATCGCGCCGGTTTCGGTCCGTCAAGAGCGGGCCTGCACATGGGAGGAAGTCAATGTCCGATAAGAAATTCTCAAGGCGAAGCCTGCTGACCGGTGCGACCGCGGCTGTCGGCGGAATAGCCGCATTCTCAGGTCCGTGGAAACACACCCGCGCCTATGCCCAGGCGACCGACAAGCCGATACGGATCGGCATCACGTCCGATGCCAGCGGCCAGTACGCCAACTCCGGCGCGTCTGATCGGCGCGGCATGCTGATGGCCATAGACGAGGCCAACGCAAAAGGGGGCGTTCTCGGGCGCAAGATCGAGTTCCAGCATCTCGACACCGAGACCACCGCCGCGACGGGCAGCCGCGTAGCAGAACGCCTGATCACGCGCGAAGAGTGCGGATTCCTGATCGGCGCGGTCAGCTCGGGCGTCGCCAACGCGATCAGCCAGGTGGCCCAGCGCTATGGTGTAATCTACCTGAACACCAACTCGTCCTCTCCGACCGAAAGCGGAAAGAACTGCCATCGCGTCAAGTTCGTCTGGGATGGCAACGGCACCAATTTCGCCAAGGCGGCGGTCAAGAATTCCATCGACGCCTACGGCAAGAAGTGGATGCTTCTGACCAACGACTACGGTTGGGGGCATGACACGGCGGCCGCCACGAAGGCATTGTTGAGCCAGTATGGCGGCGAGGTGATCGAGGAAATCCTGGTACCCCAGGGAACGCGTGACTTCACCGCCGCTCTCCTGAAAATCCAGCAGGCCAATCCAGACGTCGTCGCTGCGGCAGTCGGCGGCGACGACCAGGTTGCCATGCGTCAGCAGGTCGCCCAACTCGGCATGGGCTCAAAACCTGCCTGGATCAACAACCAGCAGGACTGGCCGGATGTCTACGGCCTGCCGATCGACAATCTCTTCGGCGTCTTCGGCACGACCTGGTATTACGGGCTCGACCTGCCCGGGGTGAAGGAGTTTGTTGAGCGATACCAGGCAGCATATCCCGATACTGCCATGCGGGTACCGGGCAACGTCTTCTACAACGGCTACATGGCGACGCGCGAATTGCTATCCGCCATCGAGCGCGCCGGCAGCACGAACAATATCGCGGTAATCAAGCAGCTCGAAGGACACAAGATGTCCGCCGAGAGCCGGATGCAGCATCACGATGCCTGGATCGATCCAGATACCCATCAGGTGCAACAGACGATCTATCTGGCGACTGCGAATACCGAGATGGGTGACAACAAGGACGACATGTTCAAGATCCTCACCCAATCGGATCCGGAGGTGGTTCGCGACGAAGGTGCTGCCGCTGCCTGCAAGCTCGAAAGCTACGAAGAGACGCCGACATTCGACGCTTGAAGCATGGCGACTGGCCTCTCCGGAGGCCGTCGCTTCACCTGGACCGCCCTGTCAGGATCGCCTGGAAAAGCGTATGTACGCACTGATACCCCACATCGTGAACGGGCTGACGCTCGGATTGCTATTTGCGCTGATTGCGCTCGGGTTCACGTTGATCGTTGGCGTCATGGAGGTCATCAACCTCGCCCATGGGGCCTTCTTCGCCCTTGGCGCCTATTTCGCCCTTGCCACTATCGGTGGAAGCTGGTTCGCCGGCACGGAATTCGGCATCTGGTGGCACGACCTGTCGCCCGCGACACGCTATGTCGCCGGTCTCATCCTGGGCCCCCTCTGCGCCGCTGCTGCGGGCCTGATCCTCGAGCTGTGCCTGCGCCCGACCTACGGCAAGGCACCGCTCTACGGCCTGCTGCTGACATTCGGTGCGGCATTGGTGATTGAGGAACTCATTCGCCTCGTGTGGGGAACGGGCGAACAGAGCCTTTCGGTGCCGCAGGCAATAAACGGTGCGTTCCTGATGGGTGGCCTGATCTTCGCAAATTACAAGTTCTACGCGGCAGCATTCTCCATTTTGGCCATATTCCTTGTCTGGCTGTTCCTTGAGAAGACGCCATACGGTGCGATCATCAAGGCCGGGAGCCACGACAGCGAGATGGTCAGAGCCCTGGGCTTCGATCTTGGCACGCTGCGTCTGGCCGTATTCGCTTTCGGCGCGGCTCTCGCCGGACTGGCTGGCGTCATCATGGCGCCAATCTGGGGGCTGCGGCCGCACATAGGCATTGATGTCGTGATCCCGGCCTTTCTCATAATCGTCATCGGCGGCGTCGGCAGTTTCTGGGGTGCGGTAATTGCCGCCATGCTCGTCGGCCTCGCCGTCGGCATCACCGGCGCCTACGCGGCGGCCTGGTCGATGCTTTCGATGTACATCCTGCTGATCATCGTGGTCGGCTTCCGTGCTCGCGGTCTTTTTGGCCGCAAGAGCGCCTTGGAGAACTGATGATTTCGCTGTCGGATATTCCTGCCCGGGGCGGCTCGCCCTTCACGCCGGCCATGTTGGTGTTCCTGCTGGCGCTCGCAACCGCTCCGCTCTGGCTGGAGGCGGTCGGGCTCTACAGTTATCTCGGCATCGAGATAACCATTTGGATTCTCTACGCTGCGGGTTTCAACCTGCTGTTCGGCTATGCCGGACTGCATTCTTTCGGACATGGCGCCTATCTCGGCGTGGGGGCCTATGCCTTCGGTCTGTTTCAGCATCATGTTGGGGTCAGTCTCTGGGGGGGACTGCTGACTGCAGTGGTCGCGGCCACGGTCGCGGGCGCTGTGGTTGCCTTGTTCGTCGCGCACCGCCGCGGCATCTATTTTGCACTTCTGACGATCGCCTTCGGCCAGGTCTTCTGGTTCTGCGCGATAAAACTGCGCTGGCTCACCGGAGGCGAGGATGGTCTGCTCGGTATTCCGCGGCCCGATCTTGTACTTGGTCCATTGCGGATGAGCCTCAAGGAAAACACGTCGTTGCACTGGTTCTCGGCTGTGATTCTGGGGCTGGTCATGCTGGGGCTTTGGCGGCTGGTCAACGCGCCATTCGGCCGTGTACTGCAGGCAATCCGGCAAAACGAGATGCGGGCGCGTTTCGCTGGCTACGATGTTTGGCGTATCAAGTGGCTGGTCTTCACGCTTTCCGCTTCGGTGGCGGGTCTTGCGGGCGGCTTGTTCGCGATGGCGCAGGAAAGCGCGTATCCGGACGTCATGAGCCTGCACCAGTCCGGCCTGATCGTGATGATGATCCTGGTCGGCGGCGGTCTCGTCAGCTTTTGGGGGCCGGTACTCGGCGTTCTCATCTATTTCATTGCGCGCGACATCATCGGTGGCATCACCGAGACCTGGCTACTCTGGTTCGGCCTGATGTTCGTCGTCATGGTCATGGTGCGGCCCGAGGGTGCGGCAGGCCTCATCCATGTCCTGCGAAGCCGGCTGGTCCGATCGCCAACGCACAAGCAGGCGCCGGCTCCCGCCGAGAGGAGCGCCTGACATGCCATTGTTCGAGGCGCGCAATATCCAGAAACGCTTTGGTGCACGGGTCGTGCTGGAAAATGTCTCGCTCAGCGTCGAGGAAGGCGCAGTGCATGGCATCATGGGGCCAAACGGCGCGGGCAAGACCACCTGCTTCAACGTTCTGACGGGCCATTACGCACCCGAAGGTGGCACTATCCGTTTCGAGGGACAGGACATTGCCGGCCTGAAACCGCATCGCATCGCCAGGCTCGGAATATCGAGATCCTTCCAGATCATGAACCTGTTCGACGATACGGTCGTGCTCGAAAACGTCATGCTTGCCTTGCCGGAATTCCGTGCGATGGGATTTAATCCGTCGCGGAGCGTATTCACAGATCGAGCGCTGACTGATGCCGCGCTGGAGATACTCGCGCAGGTCGATCTTGCCGACAGGGCGTGGGAGAAGGCGGTATCGCTGTCATATGGCCAGCGACGGGCACTGGAAATCGCAGTCGCACTTGCGGCCCGGCCGAAGATCGTCTTTCTCGATGAGCCGACCTCGGGTCTTGGGGCCGACGCCACTCGCGCGCTGGCGCAGCTCGTGCAGCGGCTGCGCAAGAGCTACACGATCGTGATGATCGAGCACGACATGCGTTTCCTGTTCGAACTGGCCGACCGTATCTCCGTGATCCATTGGGGACAGGTTATCGCCGAGAACACGCCTGCCGAGTTGATGGCCAACAAGTGGGTTGCCCGGTCCGCCCTGGGAGAACTCGCCTGATGCTTGAGATATCCGGAATCGAGACCTTCCACGGAGAGACCCAGGCCTTGTTCGGACCGTCCCTTAGGGTCGGCGAGGCGGAGGTTGTGGCACTGCTAGGGCCGAACGGCGCAGGAAAGACAACGACCATCCGCTCTGTCCTCGGCCTGTCGCCGCCGCGTTCCGGCCAGATCCGCTTCGACCGCACTGATATCACGCGGATGCCGACGCACCGCATCACCCGTATGGGGATCGGCTGGGTGCCGGATGATCGCCGCGTATTCCCCATGCTCACGGGTCGGCGAAACCTGGCGCTCGGCGCTCGCAAAACCCGTTTTCGGAGCTGGCGCCAAGAGGAGGTCTGCGAGATTTTTCCTGCGCTCGACCACCTGATGGCGCGCGATTGCGAGGCGATGTCGGGCGGTGAGTTGCAGATGGTTGCGATTTCCCGAGCGCTACTCGGTTCGCCCGGCATCGTGCTGTTCGACGAGCCGAGCCAGGGGCTTGCGCCGAAGATTGTCCAGGACGTGCTCAAGACCATACGGAAGATGAAGGCGGAGGGCATCGCCTCACTGATCGTGGAGCAGAATGCACTCGCCGCGCTGGAGGTGTCGGACAGGGTCTATGTCATGGACAGAGGCCGGATCGTCCACGAGGGCGAGGCACGAGACCTGCTGGACAACAGCGCGCTCCGGCGCAGTCTGATTGGGATGTGAACATGACTGCCATGCTTGAAGTGAAGAATCTGGAGAAGGTGTATACGCAATCGTTATTCGATCGTACGCCAACCTTCCGGTTGACTGCCAATTTTGCGATCGAAGAGCCGGCGATTGTCGGAATGATGGGGCCGAACGGGTCGGGCAAGACAACGCTCTTCGAACTCGTGACCGGGTCTAATGCGCCGACCTCGGGTGAAGTATCTGTAATGGGGCGCAACATTCATCGCGTTCGCACCGACCAGCGCGACCGGCTTGCGATACACTATCACCAGTCCTACCAGGTGCGGCATTTCAGGTCCTGGACGCCCAACGCGATATTGGAAAAGGCCGGGTCAGACTATCCGATGCTGCATCTCTTCGACGAGCCGCAGTTCAATACGCAAGACGGCTATATCGGCTTCATGCTCGACTTCTTTCGGCGGCTGCGCGATGAGGGACGGCTGGTGTTCCTTTGCATCCATCCCAACGAGCGCTTCCATCTGGAGATCGTTCAGGAGATTTGCGAGCGCTTCATCTTCGCCCAGAAAGGCTCAGTCACACCGCTGGCTTCCTACAGCGAACTGCTGTCACACGAGCCGGCGCGAGCCTATCTCGGCGACCTTCTCACGGAGAGGGCAGCATGAGTGCCTTTCGCAAGTCGGCCTACGTGGCGCCCGTGTCACAGGAGAAAGTGAAGGCGGATTTCGCCGGTTTCTCCTTCGGTGTATTTCGCGATTCGCCCGGTCAGGTCTGGGCCGACTTCATGCACGCCACCGACGAATTCGTCGTCGTTGCGGAAGGTTTGATGGAGATCGAGGTTGCCGGTGAAACGGCTGCCTGTGAACCAGGCGATCTGGTCCTCATTCCGGCTGGTGCTTTGCACACGCTGCGCACTTCGCGGCAGGGAGGAAGCGTCTGGTACTACGGCTACGGAACCTTTGGAGGCGCGAATGGGTGAATCGCTTCGCGTCGCACTCGTCGGCTGTGGACTGATCAGCCTGTATCATCTGCGGGCATGGAAGGCGGCCGGCGTCGAAATCGTTGCGCTATGCGACACCGATATCGAGAAGGCCAAAGCGCGCGCCAGAGAATTCGGCATTTCACGGATACACGCTGAAGCGGGAGAGATGTTTGCTCAAGGCGGGTTCAATGCGGTCGACATCGCGGCCTCTGTCGGCGCACATGCTCATATAGCCCGCATGGCCGCCGATAACGGCGTGCACATAATGTGTCAGAAGCCACTTACAGAAACGGTCGCAGAAGCCGAGGCGCTGATAGACTATGTGGGCGACCGTGTCCGCTTCATGGTGCATGAGAACTACCGCTTCCGGCCCCACTACATGACCGTTCGCCGATGGATCGAGGAAGGACGTATCGGCGCTGTTCGTCACGCTGCGATTTCCTGCCGGGGGTCAGGACTTTGCGCGCGCGACGGTGCACTGCCATTCCTGATCGAACGGCAGCCCTATCTGACAAGCTTTCCCCGAAACCTTGTCTTCGAAACGATGATCCACCATCTCGACATACTGCGTTGCCTGTGCGGTCCGCTCACGGTTACCGCGGCGCGGCTCAACCGATTGGCTGACGGGCTTCCTGGTGAAGACACGGCTGCAATTCTCCTGTCTGGCAAGAATGGCTTCATCGCCACCGCTGACGGCTGCCTTGTCGCGCCGGGATATCCCGAGCTTCACGGCGATCGCCTTGAGGTTATCGGCGCGACTGGCACGATCCTGATGGAACTGAACCGCATTCACCTCGTCGGCGCGGAAGACAAGGCCGAGGAGGTCGATCTGATCGGCCGCTACCAGGAGTGTTTCAACATGGCGATGGCGGACTTCGTTCGCGGGCTGCGCGATGGGACACCGTTCGAAACGGATCGCCTGGACAACCTGGAAACCCTGCGACTGATGGAAAGCGTATATGCCGCGGCTGGAGTGGAGATAAGACAATGAACCAGCAACCCGTAAGTCTCACGCCGCGCCTCGACCCGGAGCGGATCGCCAGGCTGTTCGACATCACGGGCATGCGAGTTTTCGTACCTGGAGGCTATGGAGCGATCGGAGAGGCAACCGCCACCGCAATGGCGGCTCACGGCGCCGTGGTGACGATCGCTGGCCCGAAGATCGAGAAGGCCCGGGCGCTGGCCGACCGCATCGTAGAGGCCGGCGGGAAAGCCTACGGCTTCGAGTTGGATGCGCGCGATGTCAGCTCGGTGCGGGACGCCACCGCCGAGGCTATTGGCGCCATGGGAGGTATCGATACCCTGGTGAATTGCGTCGGCATCCAGCGCGAGCAGCATCTGGTCGATGTGACCGAGGAAGCATTCGATGAGGTGTATCGCACCAACCTGAAATCCGCGATGTTCCTCGCCCAGGAAACAGCGCGGGATCAGATCGCTCGTGGCAAGGGCGGACGGCAGATCCATATCCTGTCGGTTCGCTCGCAACTTGCGCTCCGCGGACGCGGATATTCGGCGTATTGCTCCACCAAGGGCGGTCTCGCCATGCTCGTCAAGCAGCATGCTATGGAGCTTGCTCCGCACAATATCACCGTCAACGGTGTAGCGCCGACATTCATCCAGTCGGACCGCATCCGTATGCATCTCGACAGGCCCGAGTTCCGGGATTTCATTCTCGAACGCAATCCGCTCGGCCGTATTGGGGATCCGCTGGAAGTCTGTGGACAGGTGATCGTATTCGCCGCACCCGCTGGCAGCTACATGACTGGCCAGATCGTCTATATCGATGGCGGGGTCACAGCTTCGCAATGACCCGGTTGCGTTCATCCCGCTGGTTCGATGCAGACGATTTGCGCGGATTTGGCCACCGCTCCCGCCTGATGCAAATGGGCTATTCTCGCGATAATTGGGAGGGCGGGCCCGTCATCGCCATCGTCAACACATGGTCGGACATCAATCCCTGTCATGCACATTTCAGGGCACGGGCGAAAGACGTCAAGCGCGATGTTCTTCAGGCCGGCGGCTTTCCGAACGAACTTCCGGCGCTAATGGGTTGGTGCGACAAGACCGGGCCGGCGCTGCTGATGGGTGCCATAAGCATTGTCATGCAGGCCGAAAAGGGCTGCGACTTTGACTTCCTGGAAACCAGTTTCGGCGCTCCCGTGCCGGAACCCGAGATATTGTGAGCGAGGTAAGACAATGGCAGGCATGCAACCGAAACTTCTGATCGGAGGCGAGTTTCGCGAAATCGGCGGGGCGGCACCAATTCCCGTGATCAATCCTTGCACCGAGGAAGTGCTCTGGGAACTGCCGGCATGCTCCGCAGCCGACGTAGCCGAGGCGCTGGTGCATGCACGCAGTGCGCAGGAATCATGGAGCAAGGTACATGGCTGGGAGCGGGGCCGCATCCTGCGCAAGGTAGCGGTTGAAATGAAGGCCCGCACCGATGCGATCGCCCGCGCTCTGTCTCTCGAAATCGGCCGGCCCTACAACCAGTCGGCTGGCGAAGTAGGCGCGGCGATCGAACAGATCGAGTGGTTTGCAGGTGAGGCGGAGCGATTGTTCGGGGAGACGATCCCGTCGCGTCAGGGCGGGCGACTGATCATAGAGCCGGAACCTGTTGGCATCTGCGCCGCATTCACTGCCTGGAATTTTCCGGTCAATCTGCCAGTTCGAAAGATGGCGCCGGCGCTCGCCGCCGGATGTGTCATCCTTGTGAGACCCTCCGAACAGGTTCCGATGACGTCGACACTCATAGCCGAGGCATTTGTTGCTGGCGGTGTGCCGGCGGGTGCAGTGCAGCTTCTGCTCGGCCGGGCCGCTGATATTACGCCTGCGATCCTTGCCGCTGACGAAGTCCGCAAGATATCGCTGACCGGATCGACGCAAGTAGGCAAGATGCTCTTGTCGGAGGCGGCGAACACGGTAAAGCGATGCTCGATGGAACTGGGCGGGCATTCCCCAGTGGTCATTTGCGCAGATGCCGACGTGGAAGCGGCGGCCGTGCAATGCGCCGGTTTCAAGTTCCGCAATGCAGGCCAGGTCTGCATTGCACCGAACCGGTTTTATGTGGAGGAAAGCGTGGCCGACCGATTCCTGTCCACAATGAAGGCCGAGGCTGAAAGGCTTGTGCTCGGCAATAGCCAGGCAGAAGAGACCTCCATGGGGCCGCTCACGTCGGCCTCGGGACGCGAAAAGGTCGAGCGCCTGATCGCTGACGCGCAGGAAATGGGCGCCAGATTGGTGACCGGCGGCAGGCGGCCGGAGGGGCGCAACGCGGGATATTTCCTCGAACCGACTGTGTTGGCGGAAGTCCCGGATGATGCAGATATAATGAGCGAGGAGCCCTTCGGCCCGGTAGCGCCTGTTGCGACATTCGGCACGCTCGATGATGCCATCGCCCGCGCCAATTCCACACCCTATGGACTTGCGGCCTATGCATTCACCTCCAGCCAGGCGAAGGCTGCCGCGTTGTCGCGAGATTTGCATGCAGGCATGGTTGGGATAAACACCTTCATGATTGCGCATGCCGAAGCTCCGTTCGGTGGCGTCGATCATTCCGGCATGGGGCGCGAAGGTGGGCGCGAAGCGATCCGCGACTACCAGAATACCAAGCTCAGCCACATGATGGCGGTATGAGATGGCGCACCTGAACCGGATACACCAAGTCTGGGCCGAAGGGCGAACGGCCGTCAACGGCTGGATTGCGGTGCCGTCAGTTCTTGGTGTCGAGGCGATGGCCAAGGCGGGCTGGGATGCACTTACTGTCGACATGCAGCACGGCACAGCGGATTACGCCGATCTGCTCTCAATCCTGCCTGTGATCGAGAAATCGGGCGCCGCGCCCGTCGTTCGCGTGCCGTGGCTCGACGAGGCCGCGATCATGCGTGCGCTGGACGCTGGCGCGCTCGGGATCATCGCACCGATGATCGAAACGCGCGAAGACACGGAGAGACTGGTTTCCACCTGCCGCTATCCGCCGGATGGGACACGCAGTTTCGGACCGGTGCGCGCGCGCCTAGCCTGGGGCGACGATTATGCAAGTATCGCCAACCAAGAGGTGCTTGTCTTTGCCATGGTCGAGACCAGGCTCGCAGTAGCCAATCTCGACGCGATACTGTCCGTGCCGGGATTGTCGGGAATCTATGTCGGGCCGTCCGATCTGTCGCTTTCCCATGGCTTTCAGCCAGGGTTCGACCGCACGGAGCCGGACATGCTGGCGCTGATCGCCGATATCCGTGCACGATCAGCCGCCAGAGGCCTTCGATGCTGCCTCCACTGCGGATCGCCCGTCTACGCTGCAAGGGCCGCTGCGGAAGGAATGGATCTGGTCACCATCGGCTCCGACGCACGTTTCGTCGAGGCCGGTGCAATGGCCTGTATCAATCAGTTCAGGGAAAGCGCTGACAACAAGACATGAGCTTCCGTTTTTTAGCGACGCGGATGCCAGCTCGTCTACGTCCGAAAGCGCCGATCTAAACAAGATCGGGTTTTGCCGAAGGAAGTTTCTTGCACGAAAGCAGGTCATAGGGCTCCGTGGCCAGCGAACTCGGACCCAAGTCTCATCCGCTTTTGCGCGGAGTCCGGAGGTTCATTTGTGGCCTTATGCAGCCCTTTTTTTGCAATGCTATTTTCATGGCGTATTCGCTGGGTATGAGATTGTCTAGCTACGAGTGTGGTCTGTCTCGATTGTAGTCCTCTTTCCATGCTCTGATTTGGGAACGTGCTTCGGTGAGTGACGAGAACAGTGTATCGACGGCGAGGCAGGGGGAGATCCAGTGTCTCATCCAAAGTTCAATTACCGGTCGTATTGCTGGAAGGCGGCTGATCCTTGGTCTCTTCTGACGAATTGTAAGAACGCGAAGAACCACTAATATTTAGGCAGGCATAATATGCCCTCGGCGTCGCGGCCTTGCCGCATTCGAGAAACGCTCCAAGATCGTATTCATATTCGTACGACATGTAAGGCGCTATCAGGTACCTGACCGTATCGTTCTCGGAATTGCCAAAACGGTCAATGGTTCCGTCCAGTTCCGGGCTCAGGACCAAAATGGCTTTCCGCAGCTCGTCGCCCTTGAGGAAGTTGTCCGGAAGCTGATCGAACGGTCCGTCAAGATAGTTGTTGAGACCGATATTGCCACCATAAACTCCGATCAGGACTTTTCTCTCGGCTATGTTGTCGTTGAGAAAAGCGAAGCCCGTGCGACAGCCAATTGAAATGTCCGGTGAAAGCTCGGATTTCCGGGAGTTCGTCAGCAACTGCGGCTGTCTCGTCAAGGATGTATTTGAAGGCCCGTGCCGGTGCATCGAACACAAGGAAGAAGCGGAAACCTGACTCGTCGAAGATGGGCCCCAGATATTCTTCCGAACTCCATGATGATCGAAGCAGGCGGCTCCACGCCTTCCATCTGATTGAGTTGGAAGGCCACGCTCCGTCCTTGAGTAACCTCATACAAGAGGTCCCCCTGCTTTTCACGTCGACGCCGCGTTCGCTGTCCCAGATCACGGTGTAGTCGGTTTCCTCGCCCTGCCATTCCGTGAAGTCCCGGAAATAGCTCATATGGACCTTGCCTTCGTCACGCGTTTCTGCGTCGAAACGCAAATTGCCAGCCCACTTCACGCCGCCATGATAGAAATAGAAATAGTAGTAGTTTTCCGTCGGATAGACCGTAACCTGGTCCGGCAGACTGTTGAGAACGAATTCCAGAACGGCTTCCGGATTCGTTACGTCCAGTGAGCTGTTCAACCGTACATCTTCAACATATTGTTGATCTGTGAACAGCCGGGGCATGTTTGCTGTTTCCGCCTTGGCAAGACCAGGCATCCACACCGCAATGGCGAGAATGACCATCACCGCAATGCGTTCAATTCTTTGTAGGAATTCACTCATACTCGCTTGCCTTCTACCGGATTCAGTCTGTTTTCCGCCCGCGACATTGGACGGCCTGCCCCTGCCAAATGTTCACTCAACAAAGCAGCTGTTCAAGGAAGTTGAAGCTCAAGTGATTATTGGTCAAGCCTGCTTGCCCGGGTACTGACCTGCCTTGAACATCGGCTGCTGTTCGTTCCCTGACTGTTATTTCACCGTCCTTGTGCCTCGGCCTTGGAGAGTTTTTTCTTGTGTTGTTGCTGGGCAGAAGACTGCTTCCTGTTGTGCTGCTCAGCCGCAGACCGCTTCTTGTTGTGCTGCTCCGCAGCAGACCTTTTCTTGAGGTGTTGCTGGGCAGAAGATTGCTTCTTGTTGTGCTGCTCCGCGGCAGACCGCTGCTTGCTGTGCTGCTCGGCCGCAGACCTTTTCTTTGAGTGCTGCTCGGCTGCAGGCCGCTGCTTGCTGTGCTGCTCTGCCGCAGACCTTTTCTTGGAGTGCTGCTCGGCTGCAGATCGCTGCTTGCTGTGCTGCTCCGCGGCAGACCTTTTCTTGGAGTGCTGCTCGGCGGCAGACCGCTGCTTGCTGTGCTGCTCGGCTGCAGATCGCTGCTTGCTGTGCTGCTCCGCGGCAGACCTTTTCTTGGAGTGCTGCTCGGCTGCAGACCGCTGCTTGCTGTGCTGTTCGGCTGCAGATCGCTGCTTGCTGTGCTGCTCTGCGGCAGACCTTTTCTTGGAGTGCTGCTCGGCGGCGGAACGCTGCTTGCTGTGCTGCTCCGCCTTCGACCTCACCTTCGAATGCTGCTCGGCTGCAGACCGCTTCTTGGAGTGCTGCTCGGCGGCAGACCGCTGCTGTTGTGCTCTTCGGCCTTCGACCTCACTTTCGAATGATGTTCGGATGCTGAGCGCTGCTTGTTGTGCTGCTCAGCCGCAGATCTCTGCTTGCTGTGCTGCTCAGATGCTGAGCTCTGCTTGTTGTGCTCCTCAGCCTTCGACCTAATCTTCGAATGCTGCGGAGCCAGCCGAGCGACTTGTCGTGCTCTTCGGTTTTCGACTTCAACTTCGAATGATGTTGTGAGGGCCGAGCGCTGCTTATTGTGCTCTTGGGTCTTCGATCTGATCTTCGAATGGTGTTCGGCATCAGAGCGAATGATGTTGTGCTGTTGTCCTTTCGAACGATCTTTCGAATGAGGCCCGGTGCCCGATCTGATGACCGAGTGATGCTCAGTATTCGACTTGAGTTTCGAGATGATGCTCGCTGTCAGTTTCTTGCGATCATGCCGGAGCGTTGCTTGTCATGCCATGACTTGCTCTTGTCATGCACGGAGAGTTCTTGTTGTGCCAGGACTGGTTCTTGTCATGCCATGGCGCGTCTTGTCATGCCAGGATTTCGACTTGATCGTGCCACGAGCAGTACTTGTCATGCCAAGAGATTCTTGTCGTGCCAAGACCTGACCTTGTCGTAGCAGGAACGGTTGAGTGCGTGCCAGGAACGATCGATGTCATGCCATGACTGGGTTTTCAGGTGCCACGAATTCTTGCGCTCGTGCAGGGAAAGTTCCTTCGAATGCCAGGAACGGTTACGCCAGTGCCGGAAAGGTTCTTCGAGAGTGCCATGACCGTTCACGATCGTGCCAGGAGCGGTTCCGGTCGTGCCACGAGACATTCTTATCGTGCCAGGAGCGGTTCCGGTCGTGCCATGACAGATCTCTGCCATGCCAGGAGCGGTTGCGCCAGTGCCGGAAAGGTCCTTGTCATGCCACGAGCGGTCGAGATCGTGCCATGAACGATTCCTGTAGTGCCACGAACGCTCACGGCTGTGCCCGACCAATTCCGCTCGTGCCAGGAACGATCCACGCGGTGCATTGGGGAACCATCGCGCTGATGCGTCATGGTACGCAAATGAACCGGCGGCGGAGCAGGCGGGATGGTCAGGTCCGGCGGTACAAATTCAGTAAAGTCGACCGGTTCACATGGTTGATAAATGTCTATGTCACCGATTTCGGTCGCCTCATTGCTGTCAATGCCGTACCCGATCGGGTTGCCATTGGCATCAACATTGATGTCGGAATCGATCATGTAGGAGTTCGCCGGCCCCTCATCCGAAGTGACGGGAGGAGCAGCAGCCAATTGCAGGGCTTGCGCCGGCTCTATCTCGGAGAGCAACTCGGCCGGCGTTCCCTGAATGCCATCTACCCAGCTATCGTCGTCATAGAGATCGGTCGCGGCATTGTAGCAAGGACCCATCGGAGAGCACAGGTTGTCCCCGGTCATCCAGACGAACTCGTTCGGCCGTTCCAGATCGATCTCGCCGGAGGAATCATAGCCGTATCCAAAGTCGCATCCGCCAGCGCCACCGGCGCGAATCCGCGGAACGCCTTCGACATCGCGTTCGTGGAAACTCACATCATACCGGCCTACTGGCCGCCAGATTCCGTCTTCACCGATTTCATAGCGCAGCACGCGCGATTCATGCGGGCGCGCAAAGCCGTTTTCCTGATCCAGGCCCAGGTTCCGAACCGCGCCCCTTTCTGCGACAAGCATTACGGTCTGCGGACCGCAATCGGCAAATTCGATATCGGTAACGGCATTGCTGTTGCCAGCCATTTTGCCGGCCGGCGCATCAGGAGGGAAAAATGCCGGCAGGATGAATTCGCGGCGATTGCTGGTGATGTCGAATTCGCCGTCATCGCCGATTCGAATCGACCAGATTGAGTTCCGGCGATCCGTCCCGGCGCCATCCCATTCCGGATTGCCAAAGCCTTCGCTTCCCCAAATCCCGTAATAGAGACGGGTTTCTTTTGTTTTTTCATCGTAGCGGATGCCAAGGCCCCAGGGCCGCCTGCGAAAATCGGCGTAATTCCAGCATTCCGGGCTGCGCTCGAACGCGCCAGCCGGGCAATTGTCAATATTGGCGGCAGTATTCGGGTCGAAAACGACCGGATCCAGCGAAAGGGACGCACCTGTCCAAGCGTCCACAAAGCCCGGGCGAACATCAAGCCCGTGGTCAAGATAGCTCAGTTCCCTTCCGTCTGCGCCGGACAGACGGTGGATCATGCCCGTCTCAAGATCGGTGACGAACAATTGGCGGTGCCAGCGATCATAGGCAACATTGCCAAGTGCCGCTCCGGTATTTGGTCGGCCCTCAAGCTTGATATCGGCGAATACTTCCGGAATATACCCTGTTACGGCCGACAGTTTGTATACAGTGCCCGGCCCACCATCCGGCCCCCACATGCCGAACATCCAGTCTTTCGTACCAGGCTCAAGGTGCAGGCCGAATGCAGATGTGGCGGTGACGTAAATATTCGGTTCGGTGAAATCATCCATCGCGATGCCGAATATCTGCCCTGCATCTGCCGCTGTCGCCGGCGAACGCTGCGGTTCATCATACCAGTGCTGGCCTACCGAAGGCTGGCCCGGGCCGCGCAGATCTAGAATACTGCCCACCAAACCATCCGGATCAATGACTGTAACCGGCCCGCTGGGCCCGTTTTCCGTAATCGTTCCCGAGAATCGTGTGTGATAAGCCTCGCCCGCTTCAAGCGGCCTGAAACTCAATGCGGGCAGAGTTGCCAATTCGGCATCTGTTGGCGGCGGCGGAGCCGCACTGTAGTCCGGCGCGGGCGCAACCTTAGAATAATCTGGCGGTGGAGGCGGATCCTCTGTTGCCCCAGCACTTCCGCCGGTTCGGATGCCCGGTGAAGGTGGCGGCGGAGGCGTGGCATCCGTTGGCGGGGGCGTATAGTCCGGTTCAGCCGGCGCCATTGCCGGTGGCGGTGGAGGGATGTAGTCTCCCGAATTGGACTGGGCAAAGATTGGGGCCGCAGCAATTACATTGCCAACAAGGCAGATAATCGCACTTGGCAGCAGTTTACCTAAGAGCGGTCGATAGCGAGCCATACTCCTTCACCTCCCAGTCTCGATTCATTCCTCCATTGGGCGAATTCAACCATCTCCCAATTGCCTCTCCCGCGACTTTGAGACGATGCGGCTCTCCAACGGCCTGACAGTACCCTACACTGCGCATAAGATGAAATGACCTAAATCAATTCTGCATAAGTATTTCTTATAAATCAGTAGAAGCATCGATTTGTGCTTTCAAGCGCGAGACAAGAGGGACCTGTCAAACTGCCTTGAAATGCCTTCGAAAGACGGCCTCATTGTGGGCTTCTGACCTGTGCACCAAGTCTCATCCGCCTTTGCGCGGAGCCCATGTTTTGGATGCTGTGAGACCCATCTTTGGACCGCCGGAAGTTGGAGTTTTCCGGCTTTGATCACGATGGCAGGTTGGTAATGCCACCGGGATTATGCAGTGCAATCGGGACGTTGTACCCAATTGCCGACTTATGGTCAGCCGGCGATGCATGGGAGAGTTTTCCCCCATGCGCACGTATCTGTGTAAGCGCTCGGTTATAGCCAAAGAAGAGCTGGCATTTTCACAAGCCGAAACAGTCTCGCCCGTTTACGAGCCATCGTCGGCTTTACCAAGGTGCGAAAAAACATATGCAGCCAGATCTGGGTGAGCAGCTTTCTGGGTTTGATGTCCGGGGCAGTGTTTCCGAACCTGCGATCGATGTCCGACAGAAGCTTGCTGGTGCTGAAGTTCGGAGGTGCCACGTAAGCCAGCAACAGTAGGGCGACACCCTCTGCCTTGCACAATTCGCTGCGACGAAGGTCTGGCGATCGAACTGCCTCGATGTGAAGGGCGAGGGGAGTCTGGATGATAGAAATGATCTTCATGTTCAGCCTCTGCCGTTCGGATTGATTGCAGCTCCTTTTCGCTGCTCTCCCTTTGTCATGCACGGGGCTTTCGCCTGTCGGTGTACAGATTTGTGCACTAAGCGGGAGAATTGCTAAACGGGGTGGTTTTGTGTTGAAAAAATCACCCGAAATTTTTAATGTATTTCAATGAGATAGGGCAGATTATGCCAAAAATTTGGCTGGGGATCCTGGATTCGAACCAGGACTGACGGAGTCAGAGTCCGCTGTTCTACCGTTAAACTAATCCCCAAATAACCCTGGCAGGGCAGGGTTTCTGGCGGTTTCCTCCAAGGGCTGATAGTGGCCGCTCCGGAGTTGCTTGGACCGCAGTCGAGATGCTTGGTACATTTTCCGTTCTTTCATTGCAAGCAGGTTTTTGAACCGCTTTTCCACCTCTTTCAGCCACTGTCGAAATGATCGCTGGATAGTACCTGCATGCGACCGCTCGAATAAACGGCACTCTCCGATTGCTGGCAGGGACGGTGTGCCGTCATCTTCACATGTTCTTCATCATGAAGCGGAGCAGAAGAGAGAACTTCCGATTGCACCGGAACGGACGAAATCGAAATGCAGCTGTGAATCCAGTTGCTTGCCGAACGCGGCTAGTTCGAACTGGCCGTAAGGTGATCCCGAAGGCCAAGGCATTGCAAGCGGGGTCAGGATGTCCGCGATGCTGCAGGGGCGACACCAACCGCAGTCACGATTGGTGACTCGTGGTGCATGGTCTGCCTGACGATCAAGCGTTAGCTTGGTGGTCCAATTGCCGATGCTTGCAATGCCGTGGCCCAAGGTGAGGGCAGGGTATGGCGGAATATCCCGCGGTGGAAGTCCCGATTGGTTCAATTCAAGCAGGACATTGGAAATGGAATCCAGGCATTGCTCGGCCGCAATTAGCCGAATACTGGTGCGGCCGCATCCGCATCCAAGACAGGCAGGTGGACTTCTGGCCAGCGCGCGCCGGGAAGATGCTGCATGGCTCAAACAGCCATAAAGTACAGGTTTTGATTGTTCGCGAATTGATATCTTCTGCCTGACGGGAGGAAGAAGATGCCGAAGTGGTTTGCCATTGGACGGGGAGTGCCGCGTTCCGCGATGACATCGGCGTTCTGCTTCGTGTGCGCGGTTTTTTTTGCCCTTCAGATCAGCGTGGCGGCGAACGCGGCAGCTGAACCGTTCTCAGAAAGTGACATTGCGAGCCTGATTGAGCCGCCTTACCAGCTGGGTGAGAGTGTTTCACCGGGCACGTGGGAATTGGTGAACCTTGACGGCCGCCTGGCGGGGTATGCTTTCGAAACCGCCAGCCATGCGCCGCTTCCCGGATTCTCCGGTGCACCGATAAACATGCTGGTCTCGATCACGACGGAAGGCAAGTTCATCGATGTCGAGATTCTTTCCCACAACGAACCAATCTTCGTTTCGGGTCTGGGCCAGAAGCCGTTCGATGAATTCGTCGAGCAGTACAAGGGCCTGTCGATCAACGATTCAATCGTGGTCGGTGTGCCCTATGGCGGCAAGGACCAGGCCAGTTCGCTCGTCTACCTCAAGGGGGTTACCAAGGCGACGGCGAGCGTACGTATCGCCCATGAATCAATAATCGGTTCTGCATTCGACGTTGCCAGGCAAAAACTTGCGGGTATCGGCAGGCGGGTGGAGGCCTCGCCGCGCAAGACGGTCAGCCGCGAGTGGACATGGCAGGAACTGGTGGAGGCGGGTGTCGCGACGCGACGGCTTGTCACCAACGCAGAAATTGACCAGGCCTTCGCCGGCTCGACCTGGGAAGACGACGATCCGGTGGCGAGGCAGGATCCGGAAGGCGCATTTCTCGATCTCTGGGTGGTCGACATCGGTCCTGCCGAGATCGCAAAAGCCGTTCTTTCTCCAAGGGGTTTCGCCAACTTGCAGCGGTTCCTCGAGATATCCCCCAACGACGAGCCAATCCTTGTGATCGATGCGGCGCGCCACGGTCTGGTCAGCGAGGATTTCATTCGCAATACCAGCCCGGATCTCCTGTCTGCCCGCCAGGATGGTCTTCCCGTCGCTCTGCGCGATTCCGACCTCGACTTTTCCCTGGCCGAAGGTGTGCCAGGCAACACTGCCCTGATCCTCAGAACCGACCGCCGTCTCGGGTTCGATCCAACGCGCGAATGGGAAATGAGCGTGCGCGCGGTTCGCAAACATGGCTCATTCATGCCATTGATAGGAACGGTTGATCTGACCGCGATACACAAGACGGATGCGGGCTTTTTCGACGTGGTGGAACCTCCGGTCCCCCTTCCGCCGTGGCAGGAAGCAATCCGTCAAAGGGCATCGGACCTCGTGATATTGGTCGTGTTCCTTGCCACCCTGTTCTTCATCCTGCTTGTGCGGATGAACCGGCTTGCCGCTCTTTCCCTCTATACGCCAGTACGGCTGGCCATACTTGCATTCGTCATTGCCTTCGCGGGATGGTGGGGCCAGGGTCAGCTATCGATTGCCACCGTGCTGGGTGTCGGCAGATCTGCCATCGAAGGCAACAGCCTGGCCTTTCTTGCCTACGATCCTTTTTCTTTGACAATCTGGATTTTCGTACTCGTCTCATTCGTGATCTGGGGGCGCGGGTTTTTCTGCGGCTGGGTCTGTCCCTTTGGTGCAATGCAGGAATTTGCCCATCACGCGGGCCGGCTTCTCCGCCTGCCAGTTCTGTCCGTGCCGGACCCGGTCGACCGTGTTCTCGTCAATTTCAAATATCTTGTCCTCGCGGCAATGGTTGGAGCGATGGTCTTCATGCCTGCCCTCAACGACACCCTCATCGAGATCGAACCCTTCAAGACCGCCGTCACAACCTACTTCCTGAGGGAATGGTACTACGTTGCATATGCTGTGGGGCTGCTCATCGTGTCGATGTTTGTCTTCAAGGCGTTTTGCAGATGGATTTGTCCGCTAGGTGCCTTCATGGCCATTGCGGGCCTCCTGCGCCGAAAGGACTGGATCGAGCGGCGCCGTGAATGCGGGTCGCCCTGCCAGTTGTGCCGCGTCCGATGCAATTACGGTGCGATCAGGAAAACCGGTGCAATAAGGTATGACGAGTGTTTCCAGTGCCTTGACTGCGTAAGGATCCATGACGATCCGGGAACATGCGTGCCGCTTGTTCTGGAGCGGAAGGGAAAGACCATATGATGACCAGTCGCAGGCGATTTCTTTCCATTGTCGCGGGTTTGCCGCTTCTTTCTCTCCCGCTTGTCGCGCGTTCCGAACTGAAATGCAGGTCGTGGCGAGGCGTTGCACTGGGCGCCGATGCCGAGATTGTCATTGCAGGAAACGGGGAAACCTGCAGCGACGCACTGGCTGCGGCGGTGGATACCATCAGGCGCATGGAACGCCTGTTCTCCCTGCATGATCCGGCATCGGCACTGTCCGAACTGAATGCCAGCGGGCGACTTGCAATGCCGCCCGAATTCCAGCGCTTGACCGGTATCGTCGCAAGGGTTCACTCCCTGACGCGGGGATTGTTCGACCCGACGGTTCAACCCGTGTTCATGGAGCTGGCGGAAAGAGGCGAGCTTCCCTCCGGGCGCGACCTCCAGAAGCTGTTGGCTCGCACCGGCTGGCACAATGTGGTTCTCGATGACAACATGATTGCGTTTTCGCAACCGGGCATGGCCCTGACCTTCAACGGCGTAGCGCAGGGATTTGCGACCGATCGTGTCATTGAAACCCTCGAAGCGCATGGCGTCGGCAACGTGGTCGCAAACATTGGCGAGTTCCGTTCATCAGGACTGGCAACAGATATCGCTGTCGAAGGGATGCATGGCAGGGTGCTGGACCAGTTTCGCCTGCAAGACGGCGCGGTGGCAACATCAGCGTCGAGAGGCACCGTCATCGGGCGGGCGGGGAAAAGCCATATTCTCTCGCCTGTCGAGCCGCAACATGAACCGGTCTGGCAAACGGCAAGTGTGCAGGCCGGGACGGCTGCGATGGCCGATGCACTCTCGACCGCGCTTGTTCTCGCACCAGGCACCGGTCTGGCGCAGGATCTGGTCGATGGCGGCAGCGCCAGCGCAGTCCTTCTGGAGGATGCCGACGGCGGGGTCGTCGAGATCAGGCCTACCGGTTGACCAGTGGCAGAACACTGCGCTCGATACCGGGATACAGATGCGAAACCGAGCGGATGAACTCTCCGGGCATGGCGCCCATTTCGGCGAACTGCGCGGGTATTCGCGTTTCCATTATCTCGACCATGTCGAGCCCCTCATTCGCGGCGGCATTCAGCGTCGTTTCGAGCCAGTCAAGATATGAGCGTGTCTGGACCAGGGAACTGCCATCGCGCTCTACCGGCCCATGGCCTGGAATGATCGCTGACGGAGCGAGTGCCCGAACCTCGGCGAGTGACTTGCGCCAGTCTTCGAGGTTGGCGTGCGGCGTCGTTGGAGCGCGATCCAAAAAGGCAATATCACCGGCAATCGCGTAGCCGGTTTTTTCATCCAAAAGAACCAGATCCGAAGCTGTGTGTCCTGAAAGCGGGATTGCTTCTGCAGCTTTCCGGCCACCAATGGTCAGCACGCTGGTTTCGATTACCTTGTCGGGCGGTGTGACTTCTGTTCCGCGCATCCAGTCACCCAGGAGCCGGTACATGTTGTCCGAGAACGTCGCCCTTCGTTCGTGCTATTCAGCCGTTTGGGTTCGAGCGCGAAATGGGCACATCCTGAAGACCCGGTTGCCGAAGAAGTGGTCCGCAGTGATGCGTGTTGACGACCGCAGCGACGGGAAGACCCGTGACATTCGATACCGCCTCGCGCAGTGCCTCGCCGTACCGTCTCGACGAGCCGGTGTCGACGATCACGATACCTGCCGCGGTCTCGATGAGCGCAGTTGACAATTGCCCACCGTTTTCGCCGCCGAAGTTACCCGGTCGCGCCTCTATCATCCACAATCCGTCGCCGACCTGAACTGCTTGAGGTCGTATGACTTCGGGGCTGCAGATCGGGCCTCGGGCGGGTGAAATACCCATCATGAGCGCCGATGCGCTTCCCAGCATCATGGCCTTGCGGCGTGTCATCCTGCTGGACCAGTAACGTGTTTTTTCTCGTTTGCCATCGGTAAGGGCTTCATTGGCTGAGCCGTGAACGCAATTCGCCGGCGATGCGGTTTCCATTGTTGTCCCGCGCTCTGACCGTCACTTTGTCGTCCAGCCGGCCCTTGTCGAAATAGAGTGTAAACGCCGGGTCCTCGTTGACGGGTTCATGAAGCTCAAATCGTGCGACCTGTTCTCCGACGGAGGATTTGATTTCGAGATCCTGGATGAAGAAGGCGGGAATTCCGTCCGCAAGCCCCGTATCCATGGGATGGCTGATCACCATGCGCAGCCTTCCCTTGTCCGGCCATAGCATGCCGCGGACCTCGCCAAGCTGTTCCTCCCAGTCATCCGAGGCATAGGCGGCTGCAGGTGCCGTGCAGCCGCCACCGCCAGCATCGATGACGCGGGAGCCGATATGCCAGCTCCCGTCGTCGAGTTTCACCGCAGCGCGGACCGGCGTCGCTTGGTCGATCTTGAATCGGAACGAAACCTTTGCCTGTGCCTTGCCCGGCCAGTAGGTGAGGATTTTCGGTATGGGGCCGTAGTCGACGAGCATGACGATCTGTTCCACGCCGCCAAGCGCTGTGGCATCGACGAGAACCGGAACGTTGAAACTGTCTTCGGCAGCTTCGGGCGCGCGGATGACGACCCTGTCATCGAATTCTATCTTCTCGGGATTGCCTAGGATTTCGGTCTGGGTCCAGGTCCAGTTTCCGGAGTTGAGGGGATCCACGAGTTGCACCCTGGGTTCAGCGGCCAGCACGGCCCCGCACAGCATGTGAAGTGCGAAAGATGCGACAGTACTGCAAAAAGCCAATCTTACGATTGGGGTAGCGAGTGGATTGCCGTGCATGAAACTCCTCCCGGTTCGCGCCAATTACCAGTCAGGCGGTTTGTAGCTGACTCCGTATTCAGCGAATATCTTCTCCATACTGCCGTTTTCCACCGCGGTGCGGATGACATCTTCCACGGTGTAGCCAAGCGGGCGCCAACTGCTCCTCACAGCAACGCCAAGAGTCCATTTGCCTTTGGCAAGGCCAACAAGTGGCGGTTCATGGACATCAATTGAATTATCCAGCCCGAAATCGAGCTGTGTCCTCGGTCCCATGACGGCTTTCACTTCGCCGGCCCTGAGACCCTCCATCGCCGCCGCGACGCTTGCATACCGTTTCATCTTCGGAATGAGCATGCCGTTGCCGACACTCGAAAGATAGAAGTCGGCGAGAGAGTCGTTTTCGACACCTACCTCGTCGAAGCGGAAATATGCCGGTACGGGTCCGCCATCCGGATATTCGCTTTTGCGGAAGGCTATGGCGATGGATTCGTTGAAATAGGGGCTTGAGAGAACAACCTGTTCGTTGCGGCAGCCCAGTTCCCGGTCATAGGGAACATGCAACATCACGTTGGATACGGGGCCACCCAGAACAGAACCCTTCCAAACATTGTTGCGCAGGTCGGCGTCCACGTTCTCTCCGGCGGCGGTCTCGTAGAACCGGGCTTCAACCCCGATTTCCCTTGCGATCAGCTTGCCGATGTCGATGTCTATGCCGGTGAGCTTTCCATCCTTGTGAAATACGAACGGCGGAAAGTCTTCGTAGACCGCAAAACGGATCCATCCTCGCTCAATGATTTCGTCGAGGCTCTGCCCGACGATTTCCCTTGCCGTGTTCTGGGGCTTCTGGTTGACACCGAACCCGGATTCCACGTTGGCGCAGTTCTCGGCTCCCGCCGGAAAGGCGAGAGCAAATGCGACGGCAATGCCTGCGAGAAATCTTGTCAACGTATGTGCGCCTTACTCGGCCGCGGAAAGGCCGATCGTGAGCGTTTCGACTGCCTTGTGTATGCTGGTTTCGCTTCCATCAAGGTCTGCCGCCGCCCGCGATGCAACGGAATCCGCGCGCGGAGCGCCTGAACCCGTTTCGATGGTCTCGGCAATCTTCTGCATTTCATCGCGCAGTTCCGCGACCTTGGGATCGTCCGGTTTCAATGTCGAGAGTTCTTCACGAATGGCTTTCAATCGATCGGCGTGCTCGTCGATTGCGCCTTCATCGGGCCGGGTCTCGATGTAGGTACGGATCGCCCAGGCAGCCTCCTGGCCGAGAAGCTCGCCGAATGCGGGCATCTTGGTGGTGCCGTTTTGAGTGTAGCCATGCTTGAAGCGTTCCAGGAACCACTCATCACCTGAATCGTCGGCCTCCAGGAAGCGCAGATCGGGAGCCAGACCGCCTGAAATTACCTCAAGTCCGTGACACCGTGCGCAGTTCTGGTTGAAGCCGGATGCGCCGATTTTCACTGCCGTTGACCAGAACTCACCATTCGGGTCACGCCAAGGATTTTCTTCAAGCCATTCCTCGCCGAGATTTGGCAATCCTGTCGTATCGACAGCTTGCGGTGCCACATCACCGTGGGCATCCGATTTCGGGATGTGCGAGAAAATCACTGCAGCGCCAGCTGCCATGGCCAACGCGAGTTTGATGCCGTTCTTGTACGGATTGATGATCATTTTCGTTCCTCCCAGATGGATTGAGGAAGTAATCAAAGGCCAACACACGCGCAACTGTACTTAAGGACAAACACCCGGCAGTTGTCTGGCATCCGGCGTCGTGTACCTTGTGTGACGCGACCTGATGGTCCGGGAGGAACCATGAACAAGCTTTGCGGCCGTGCTCTGCCTCGGGTGCTTTTTGTCCTGTTTACCGCAGCAATTTCAGTTTTCTGCGGGACCAAAAGTCATGCGCAAACAGCGGACATCCATGTCACCATCGGCTATCTGGAACGGATTGTTCCGCCGCCGCCGGTGCTGTCCAATCTCGATCCGGTGCCGGAAGACGAGGGCATCCAGGGCGCCCGCTTGGGAGTTGCCGACAACGCAACGACGGGAAAGTTCCTGGGTCAGAAATTCGAGCTGGTGGAGGCCAGTGCAGAAAGCGATGATGCATTCCTTGCTGCCGGGGCAGGGCTGCTGGGGCAAACCCCGTTTCTGATCGTCGACGCGCCGGCTGAACTGTTGCTCGCCCTTTCGCGTCTGCCCGAAGCTGAACACGCGATCCTGTTCAATATCTCGGCAGCGGACACATCCCTGAGAAGTGAGAGCTGCTCTGCCAACATTCTTCACACGATACCCTCGCGCGCCATGCTTGCCGATGCCCTGTCGCAGTTCGCGGTAAAGAAGCGCTGGACCAGATGGGCAATCATATCGGGTGACAGGCCTTCCGATCAGTTGTTCGCAGAGGCGCTGAGGAATTCCGCCATGAAGTTCCGCCTGGAACTGGTCGGTGAAAAGACGTGGAAATTCGACGCCGACATGCGTCGCAGCGCGGGAAGCGAGGTTCCGCTCTTCACGCAGGATTTCCCGGACCACGACTTGCTGGTCGTTGCCGACGAGGCAAATGATTTCGGACGGTATGTTCCCTACAATACTTGGTTGCCGAGACCGGTTGGCGGATCGGAGGGCATCACTCCCTCGGGCTGGTCGGCATCGGTTGAGGAGTTCGGTGCCGCGCAGTTGCAGAGCCGCTTCAGGGAAATGGCTTCACGGGGCATGCGTGCTGTCGACTATGTCGGCTGGCTTGCCGCGCGCGCCATTGGTGAGGCGGTGACGCGAACCGGCAATGCCGATGCGGGCGCTTTGCGTGACTACCTTCTATCGGACGAATTCCAGTTGGCCGGCTTCAAGGGAAGACCGCTTACATTCCGCAAATGGAATGGCCAGATGCGCCAGCCGATACCGCTCACGCATCCGCATGCGGTCGTCCTGCAGGCACCCGTCGAGGGGTTTCTGCACAGGCGCAATGAACTCGACACGCTTGGCCTCGACTACCGGGAATCCGGTTGCTCAGCCTTTGGTTACAGGGAGTGAAAATGACAAGGCATATTGTTGTTGGCCTGGGACTTCTGCTTGCCGCATCTGTCACAAGTGCGGGATCTGCCTGGGCCGGAGGCGGAGAGGTTTGGGTTTCCAACGAAAAGGATGACACCGTTTCGGTGATCGACGTCGACACGCTTGAGGTGACCCGAACGATCGAGGTAGGCGAACGGCCGCGCGGGATCACGTTCTCGAACGATCATTCCATCCTCTATCTGTGTGCGTCGGACAGCGATGCAGTGCAGGTCATTGATCCTGACAGCGGCAAGATCCTGCACAATCTTCCATCGGGCGAGGACCCCGAACAGTTCATATTGCATCCGGACAATCGGCATCTTTACATCGCCAACGAGGATGATGCGATCACCACGGTGGTAGACGTCGAGACCAGAAAGGTCATCTCCCAGATTGATGTCGGCGTTGAACCCGAGGGGATGGCAGTTTCGCCTGACGGAAAAATCGTGATCACGACTTCCGAAACCACCAACATGGCCCACTGGATCGACACTGTCAGCCAGAAGATATTCGCCAACACGCTTGTCGATCAGCGTCCACGTCATGCCGAGTTCACCGGTGATGGCAAGGAACTGTGGGTGAGTACCGAGATTGGCGGCACGATATCCGTGTTCGACGTGGCAAGCCGTGCCGAAAAGGCAAAGATCAGGTTCGAGATTACGGGTATTCATCCCGACAGGATTCAGCCCGTCGGGTTCAAGATGACGGACGATGAACGATACGTATTCGTTGCACTTGGACCAGCAAACCAGGTCGCGGTTGTCGATCGCGAGACCTACCAGCCCATCGACTATATCCAGGTCGGACGAAGGGCCTGGCACATGGCTTTTACAGGCGACCAGAAGCTGCTCTTCGTCACGAACGGAGTGTCGGGCGATGTGACCGTGATCGACGTGGAAAGCCAGAAACCGGTGAAAACGATCAAGGTTGGCCGTTTCCCCTGGGGGGCAACATGGCGGCCCGGCAAGTGAAACATCAGGATTCGTGGGGAGAAATGAGATGTATAGGATTTCCATCCTGCTGGTGTCATTGGTGATGGCTGGAACTGCATTCCTGACACTGGCAAATGCCACAAGCCACGGGGCGAATGCAGAGGCAGACGATGACGACGCTCCGGCTTTGGGCATGGCTGGTGTCCTGTCTTCCGGCAACCGGGGCAAGATACCTCAACTGACACTTTCGGCAGGAATGCCGCTCCTCGACGGCGAAGGCAGCATCAGGTTGAAATCCGGTGTCTACTACGAACTCGAGATCAGTGCGGATGGCAGCCAGGAACTGCAGCTGACAGCCCCGGGATTCTTTCGGGCAATCTGGATCGATGAAGTGGTCATCGACGGTATCGAGGTCCGCCCTCTCGGACTTGACAGTCTGGAGTTCGACGAGGCCGGAACGGCAGAGATAAGCTTCCTTGCAATCAAGCCGGGTACCTATACCCTCGGTGTCCCTGGAAGCGACCTTCAGAGGGTGGAGCTGATTATCGAGTGACCAGCCAGGACAGAACCGGTCTTGAGGTAGACCGGCTGACCCACAGATACGGTTCGAAGACTGCACTGGATGGAGTTTCCTTCTCGGTGGAGCAGGGGACTTTCTGTGCCCTGCTAGGACCGAACGGAGCCGGGAAGTCCACATTGTTTGCACTGTTGACCAGGCTGTTCGTTCCGCGGGAGGGAACGATCCGTGTCGCCGGGGTTTCCCTTCAGGAAAACCCGAGAGCCGCACTGGCAATGATTGGTGTCGTGTTTCAGCAGCCGACGCTCGATCTTGATCTGAGCGTGGTTCAGAACATGAAGTACTTTGCCGCGTTGCACGGACTGAGCGGGAGGGAGGCAGACAAAAGGATCGGAGAATCGCTGTCGCGTCTCGGCATGGCGGAACGGGCAAATGAGAAGGTTCGTTCACTCAATGGCGGCCACCGCCGGCGCATGGAGATCGCCCGTTCGCTCGTTCACCGGCCACGGATACTCCTGCTGGACGAACCGACCGTCGGACTTGATGCGGCCAGCCGGCAATCGATCACGGAGCATGTTCACGGACTTGCACGGGATGACGGGTTGACCGTGCTGTGGGCCACTCATCTCGTCGACGAGGTGGGGGATTCAGACCAGTTGGTTGTCCTTCATCAGGGCAAGATACGCGCCGATGCGACAAGCGGAGAAATCAGGAATGGCCAGCCGCTCGCGCAGGCATTCGCCCGACTTACAAATGATTGCGAGGCAGCGGCGTGAACGCTTACCTGACAAGTCTGATCGGCATTACCCGGCGTGAAAGCCTGAGGTTCCTGTCACAGAAGGGGCGGTTTTTTTCTGCCCTGGTACGCCCGCTCCTCTGGCTGGTCATTTTCGCGGCCGGTTTCAGGGCAGCACTCGGTCTGTCAATCGAGCCGCCCTACCAGACCTACATCACCTACGAGATCTATATCGTACCCGGCCTGTGCGGGATGATACAGCTGTTCAACGGAATGCAGTCATCGTTCAGCCTCGTATATGACCGGGAAATGGGGTCAATGCGGCTCTTGCTGACGAGTCCCTTGCCACGCTGGTGGCTGTTGTTCTCCAAGCTGCTGGCAGGCACGGTTATATCGATCATCCAGGTGTATGTGTTCCTGGCGATCGCGGCGCTGTTTGATATCCGGTTCAGCCTGGCAGGCTATGTTGCCGCCTTTCCTGCACTGCTTCTGAGCGGATTGATGCTTGGCGCTTTTGGCCTTCTGATATCGTCACGCATAAAGCAGTTGGAGAATTTCGCCGGAGTAATGAATTTCGTCATCTTCCCGATGTTCTTCCTTTCAACTGCCCTCTATCCGCTGTGGAAGATGGCCGAGGCTTCACCCTTGCTGCGGGACTTGTGCGCCTACAGTCCGCTGACACATGCCGTGGAACTCATCCGCTTTGCGCTCTATACTCAGTTCAATCCCGATGCATTTGTCTGGCTGGTCGCGCTCACGGCATTGTTCATGGCGGGCGCCGTGGCCGGGTATGATCCGGAACGCAGTGCCATTCTGCGCAGGGCAGGGTAGGAGGCAATTGAACGCGTGCTGCAATTGAGAATATCAGGAGGAGAGAACCCATGTGTACTACCAGAAAAAAGCTTATCTATTTGGCTCTCACCGGCTTGATTTTCTGCACTCCCGCTTCCGCCCAGAGCGGAGGCAAGGACGGCGAAGGCATCTGGCAGCTCGATGCCGGGACGGAGGTTGAGGACGAGGGTGGTACGCTCAATCCGGACGAACTCACGCTCAACAAGGCAATCAAGAACGCGATGCGTGGCAAGGTCGACATGATGACCTGCGCCCAGGGCTATCTGATGACCAAGATGGGCAACCATGGAGATGCGCGCACGATCTTCGAGAATTGTGCGAAACAGGGCTATACGGGCACGATGACCTGGATGTCCTACATGGACACCAACGGATATGGAAAACCCGAGGACCCGAAAGCTGCCGCTGAATGGGACCGCAAGGCCGCCGACGCAGGCGATCCGGTTGGCATGCTCAATTACGGACTTGATCTCTTGCGCGGACACGGTGTCGAACCTGATCCGCAGGCGGGCAGGGTGCTGATCGACAGGGCTGCGGATGCAGGCATCCGCGATGCAATCGATGTTCGTGAATCCGGTTATGACTGGAAGGCGGGCACACCAGATGCAGACGACTGGCGCTACGAGAAGCGAATCTATTGATCCGTTAAGCCCTCTATGCGCCGGAGCCGGGCCGGCGTTCCTTCCAGCCTGTAGTGTATATCTGCCAGGAAATCGGCTTCAGGCCCTGAATGGGTGACGAGAAGGATTGCCATTCCCCTTGATCTGGCCAGCGAGCGGGTCAGTTCCAGCATCTCCTGAACCAGCGCGTGGTCGAGCGATGTGAACGGCTCGTCAAGCACGAGTAACTCTGGCTCAATGGCAAAGGCCCTGGCAAGTGACAGCCGCCGTTGCTGGCCAAGTGACATCTGCGAAGGAAAGTTGTCCTCCTTGCCGGAAAGCCCCATGGCGGCCATTGCATCAAGCGCCGTTTCCTTGCTGCAGCCGGAGACCAGCATCAGGTTCTCAAGCGCGCTGCGCCACGCCAGAAGCCGTGGTTCCTGGAAGACCATTCCGATCCGGGAGCGGCTGGCAAGCGTGCCGTCGAAGTCCTGATCGAGACCGGTAAGTATGTTCAGGAGGGTGGTCTTGCCGATGCCCGAAGGCCCCAGCAGGGCAACATGTTCGCCGGCTTTGATCTCTAGTTCGATTTCGCCGAGAACGCTTGTTGACCCGAATGCCTTGTGCCGGAGATCCAGGCGTATCATGCCTGCCTCCAGCGGTTGGCGCGCACCTCGACGGGCTGGATTATCAACAGCTCTACCGCGAGCATGACAATGACGAAAGTGAGCGCGTAGGCGAGCACGAGCGTGACATCAAACAACTGGAAACCCAGGTGGATCTGGAAGCCTATGCCATTTGGCCGACCGAGAAACTCGACAACAAGGACGATTTTCCAGATCAGCGAGAGGCCGGACCGCGAAGAAGCGGCAATGTAGGGTGCCATCTGCGGAATCAGGAAATGACGTATCCGCACACCTGGCGGTACATGAAAGACGCTGGCCACCTCATCAAGTTTTCGATCCAACGCCCTTGCTCCTTCCCTGATCATGACAACCACGGTGGGAATCTTGTTGAGCGCGACGGCCGTTACTGCGGCAGCCTCGGTGAGACCGATCCACAGGTAGCACAGAACAATGATGACCAGCGCTGGCAGGTTCAACATCAGCACAAGCAAGGTGTCCAGCCAGGAATTGGCAGTGCGATTGCGTCCCATGAACATGCCCACGGCAATGCCGACTGCCAGAGCAAGTACAAAGGCTGCCAGAACGCGCATCAAGGTGGCAAACAAGTGAATCCAAAGTTCGCCGGTTGCCGCCTCAGATGCCATCTTGCGGGCAACGGGAACCGGACCGGGAAGCAATTGCGGGTCGTTGGCGACAGCGGATGCTATGCCCCATGCCGCCAATATCAGCGCAATTGAAATTGCCCGTATGAAGATCTCACCTGAAAAACGACCCCGCATGTTGGACCTTCTGCCAGCCTGCTTCCGCAAATGTGCCGGTTTCAGAGTCCTGCCTGGTAGAAAACCCCATCGGGCAGGCTGGTTGCCTTGCCGACAAGCTTTTCCCCGCCGAGACGTGCCATGACCTCGAGCACGCGCTCTGCCTGCTCGTTGTCAACGGCTCCGGCGGCAGGAGTTCCTTCGAGGAAGCCATTCTTCAGCGCGAGGAAGTCGGCATCGCTCTTGACGTTCATCATGGGACGCAGCCGTTCCCATGCTTCGGGATCCGAGGCGAGCTTTTCCTTGGCAGCTATTGAGGCCGCTGCAAGCCCGGCAACGAGATCTGGCCTTGTGCGTACCAGATCACCCTTGACCACGTAGCCCAGCAGGGGAAAATCAGGATCGAGACCAAGGCTCCGGGCAGCGTCTGACACGGTTACCAGGTCGCGCATTCCCTTGGTGCTCATCTTTGCAGAGAAGTGCCAGAAGTTGATCGCGCCATCGACTTCGCCTGAAAGCGCAGACTGGAAGATCAGGGGCGGTGCGCCAAAGACCTGTTCAGTCTCGCCCTTGAGATCGAAGCCATATTCCTTCTCGGCAAATGCTCGCAGAATGAGCCAGCTCTTGTCGACGGGGCCACCGGCAATGCCAATCCGCTTTCCCTTGAGATCCTCAAGCGTCTGGAAGGGCGCATCCGACTTGACCATGAGCGAACCAACGGCCTTGGAGTAGGGTATGAACACGAAGTCCTTGCCGGCCGCGCGCTGGCTGGCCACCCAGATCCAGTCCGCTACAACGATATCCGCCTCACCGCCCTGGAAGGCAATGCGCGTTGCCGGGTTTCCTGCCATCGGAATTGTTTCAAGCTCGAATCCGTTGGCCTTGTCGAGGCCGTAGTGCCTGATAGTATCGAGTTCCCAATTCACGGTGCCCGTGTTCAGAACCGCAGCCCTGAGCGTTGGCAGGTCCGCTGCGGATGCGGAATTGGCGGCCATCCATGCAAGAAGGACGAGTGCGGCAAGACGCGTGAATATGGACATGATTTCCTCCCGAAAATTGGGCTGCACCTCCATGCAGCCGCATTCCCGAAACGATAGGGTGCGCTTCTGGACCGCGCAATCTGCCAAAGCGGTCGCCGTGGCGCTTTTGACTTGTACATTGGTACAAGTTCCAGCCGGATTCGGGGCTTTTGCTGCATCGTACAAGGAAATCCGCGAGCAGAGACCGGAACTGTTTCACCCGAAGACAGGGTTCCGGATTGACCGGCAGCGTGCACCCGTTCCCGACGATGTTCCACCTCCGGTGCGGATCGCCGATACGCAAGAAGTGGCCGCTCTTTCTTCTTCCGGTGCCCTGCTGCTTGACGTATATGCGGCGCTGAATTCGCGCTTCGACGAGTTGGACGGGCGATGGCTCGTTTCAAAGTCACACAGGAGCATTCCTGGCGCAGTCTGGCTTCCGGAAACCGGGCGAGGCGTACTGGAAGCGCAAATGAGCCACTACCTGGAGACGAATCTGGAGGAGCTCACGGATGGCGATCGCTCGAAATACATTGTCGTTTTTTGTGTGTCGGATTGCTGGATGAGCTGGAATGCCTCGCAGAGAATCGCCGGCCTCGGCTACACGAAGATCTACTGGTACCCACTGGGGGTGGATGGCTGGGAAGAAGCCGGTCATTCTCTGGAGCCAGTGGAACCGGTTCCTTTGAAAATCGAATAATATCAATATTATAAGTTGCTTCAGGAGACTTCTTGCGTCCTCGTCGACCGCTGCGTGCAACGTTGGCAAGAGGGGTCTGTACCAAAGGACAATACCGCAGCCTATTCGCCTCAACTACGATTTCAGCGCCGGGAAAATGTTGCCGGCATGGATGAGATCAGGTTCGCTCTGCCGCAACCGGCAGGAGGAACGGGAGGAGAAAATATGAAACGTTTTGCCCTGGCGGCTTTCGCCGGCATGCTTGCCACTACAACCGCATTTGCTCAGGTAACGGAAGCCGATCTTGCGGGCGACGCCTCGAGTACTGGCGATATCCTGACCAACGGAATGGGCAGGCATCTGCAGCGGTTCTCACCGCTCGACATGATCAACAAGGAAACGGTCAAGAACCTGGTTCCAGCCTGGGCATTTTCGCTTGGCGGCGAAAAGCAGCGTGGCCAGGAAACGCAGCCTCTTGTCTATGACGGCATCATGTATGTCACGGGTTCATATTCGCGGCTCTACGCCATCGATGTGAAAACGGGCGAGGAGGTTTGGCAGTACGATGCGCGCCTGCCGGAAGGTATTCTGCCCTGCTGCGACGTCATCAATCGCGGTGCAGCCATCTATGGCAACAAGATCTACTTCGGCACCCTTGATGCTCGTATCGTCGCGCTGGACCTGAAGACCGGCGACGTTGTCTGGCGCGAAAAAATCGCGGACTACAAGGCTGGATATTCCTACACGGCTGCACCACTGATCGTGAACGGCCTGGTGATCACCGGCAATTCGGGTGGCGAGTTCGGGATTGTTGGTGAGGTTCAGGCACGCGATGCCGAAACCGGCGAACTTGTCTGGACCCGCCCGGTAATCGAAGGGCACATGGGTACCTTCAAGGGCAAGGAATCCTCCATGACCGGGACGCTCAACGCTTCCTGGCCAGGCGACATGTGGAAAACCGGCGGCGGCGCTACCTGGCTCGGCGGCTCCTACGATGCAGATACCGATACCCTCGTGTTCGGTGCCGGAAACCCCGCACCCTGGAACTCCTGGCTGCGCAATGCGGGAGAAAAGAACGACGGTAGCGGAGACAATCTCTATGCCGCCTCCCGTATCGGCATCAATCCCGAGAACGGGGAGATCAAGTGGCACTTCCAGACCACGCCACGTGAAGGCTGGGACTTCGATGGCGTCAATGAAGTGGTTGCCTTTACAGACCGCTCCGGCAACAAGCGTTTTGCCACGGCAGACCGCAACGGCTTCTTCTACGTGCTCAATCGCGAGGACGGAAAGTTTGTTTCTGCGACGCCATTCGTGAAGAACATCACGTGGGCGAGCGGCATCGACGAGAATGGCCGTCCCATCTACAACGAGGACAACCGGCCCGGCAATCCGACCGGTGCGGCTGACGGCAAGAAGGGCGAAACCGTCTTCTCCGTACCGTCCTTCCTGGGTGGCAAGAACTGGATGCCGATGGCGCACAGCCCGCAAACCGGCCTTTTCTACGTGCCCTCCAATGAATGGGGCATGGATATCTGGAATGAGCCTGTAACCTACAAGAAAGGTGCGGCTTACCTCGGTTCGGGCTTCACCATCAAGCCGATCTTCGAGGACCATATCGGCTCGCTGAAGGCAATCGATCCCGACACCGGCGAAATCAAGTGGGAGTACAAGAACGATGCTCCGCTGTGGGGTGGCGTGATGGCAACCGGTGGCGGCCTGGTATTCACCGGAACTCCGGAAGGCTATCTCAAGGCCTTCGATGCCGAATCCGGCGAAGAACTCTGGAAGTTCCAGACCGGCTCGGGAATTGTCGGCCAGCCAGTCACATGGGAAATGGATGGCGAGCAATATGTGGCCGTCGCATCGGGATGGGGAGGTGCCGTTCCGCTGTGGGGTGGCGAGGTTGCCAAGAAGGTCAACTACCTCAACCAGGGCGGTTCGATCTGGGTATTCAAACTTCCCAAGCAACTGGCGATGGCCAAGTAACACTGTCGCGGGTACAATCTGGCGGGCCAAGTGCCCGCCAGTTTTCTTGCTGGCTTCGAGTATGCGGGAGTTTGACCCATGATTGAAACGAACGCAGCAGGTCGTGGTTCGTCAGAGGCCGCCCGGTTTCTGATTATCGATGATCATCCGCTTTTTCGCGAGGCGCTGATAGCCGCCGTCAACATCGCCTATCCGGACGCGGTTACCGATGAGTGCGAGTCCCTTACCGGCGCAATGTCCAGATTGCACGATGACGACGGATACGATCTTGCATTGCTGGATCTGAAGATCCCTGACACGGTCGGGCTGGAAGGTCTTCTCGACATAAGGGCCCGCCATCCCAGACTTCCGATCGTGGTGGTTTCCGGTCACGAGGATCCGAGGATCATCAAGTCGGTCCTGTCATATGGGGCGGCGGGGTTTATCTCGAAATCCACCAACAAGCGGGAACTGACCGAAGCTATCCAGTCGGTCATGAACGGCGAGATATATGTTCCCGCCAGCTATGAGGAACCTGCAGGAAGTGACGCTGAGGACGCCAGGCGTGGCGAGATGCTCAAGAGCCTTTCCACCCTCACGCCGCAGCAGTTTCGGGTCATCCGCATGCTGCGCGATGGACTGTTGAACAAGCAGATCGCATATGAGTTGCAGGTGGGCGAAACCACTGTCAAAGCCCATGTCTCGGAAATTCTTCGCAAGCTGAACGTCAACAACAGGACGCAGGCGGCCATGGAGCTTTCGCGGCTGAGCGGTCACGAAATCGAAGAGTTGAACTCGAAGTTCGACGTGGCCGGATGACGAATTGGTTCTGTCCGGCAAAGCCGAATTCATGCGCCGTCGGGCAGTGGCGCCAAGGGCCGGTCGGTCAGTCAGCCTGAAGTCGGCGTTCCCGGGGTCTCCGGGGATCAGCCCTCGCGCTGGTACATGTGGCTCAGCAGGGCCCTGAGACGCGCCGGCCTCAGCGGTTTGTACATCAGGTCAAGGTTCATCGCCCGGACTTCCTGTTCGACCTTGTCGGAGGGATCTGCGGTGAAGATAATCGCGGGGACCTCGCTGCCGAGATGCGCACGAGCCCGCTTCACCGCGATGGTTCCAAGATCGCCATTGTCGAGGTGCAGGTCGGCGACGATTACGTCGGGCAGCCAATCCCCTTCATCCAGGCGGGCAATTGCATCGACGGTTGAACTGGAAACACGTACATCACATCCCCAGCTGCTAAGGAGTTTCTCGCCTGCTTCAAGTCCTGCTGCATCGTTTTCGATGAAAAGAACCCGCAGGCCCGAAATGCTCGATATCAACGGCCTTGCCGGCCTTGCTTCCTCGTAGGTCAGGTTAGCGGGATTGAGCGCCGCCGGAAGCAGGATCCTGAACCGCGTTCCCCGTCCGACCATCGAACGCATCTCCAGCTTGTGGCCGAGCGTATTGACGGTTCTGCGCACGATGGACAGCCCCAGTCCCAGGCCGGAGCCGGAATCCCGGTCATGTCCGCGCGGCAGTGCCCCGCGATGGAACTCGTCGAAAATGCTCTCGTGCTGTTCGGCAGGTATTCCAGGGCCGGTATCGACGATATCAATCGAGATGCGGTCCCCGTGGTAATCCCTGGCGCGCACAACGACACCGCCATCGGTCGTATACTTCAGTGCGTTCGAAACCAGGTTCTGCAGAATTCGCCTGAGCATCGTCCTGTCACTGAGAACGGCTTGCCGCTTGCACCTGAAACGCAGTTGCAGCCCTCGCTCTTCCGCAATTGGCAGGAAGTCCGAGGAGAGACGGTCGAACATGTCGCAGATGGCGATCGGTTCGATTTTTGGGTCGACGACACCCGCGTCCAGCTTCGAGATGTCGATCAGTGTCTTGAGCAGTTCGTTCATGCCGTCGAGAGAACGTTCGATCTGCAATGCGAGGGTTCGTCCCGTTTCCGTCTGTTGCAGGTCAGTCAACACCGAAAGAGAGAGCAGCGCGGCGTTCAGCGGCTGAAGCACGTCGTGGCTCGCGGCAGCAAGGAACCGGGTCTTGGCGAGGTTGGCCAGTTCGGCAAGTTCCTTGGCCGCGGCAAGTTCGGTATTGGCACGTTCGACACGCCTGAGCGCGTTCGACAATTCGTCGGTCCGCCGTCTTACCTGGCCCTCGAGATTGATGGCGGTCTGGAACAGGGAAAATGCATTTCCCTGCTGGTCCATGGTGCTCTCAACCCGTGCCATCAGCGCGCGGTTGATCTTGCGAAGGCGTTCGATGTCCTCGACTTCCTCCCACATCATTCGCCCGCCTTTGCGTGTGCGAGGTCGGCTGTTTCCTCCACGATGCTGCCGAATGCCACGCCTGTCAGAGTCTGGTTGAGATGAAGGGAGCGGTACTGCTCGCCATAGGTGTTGAAACCAATGACCCGGTGTTCCTTGTAGAGCTTGGAAATCTTGTGCGTGACCTGCCTGTTGCGGGCATCAATCCTTCGCAGGACGCAATCGAAACCGAGGATGAAATCGATTTTTCCGATGCGCTCGCTGACGTCGGATAAACATTTTTCGGTCGAACGCGCCATTCCGGTGGGTTCGGCGACTGTCAGAACGATGCCGTCGTCAATGGCGCAAAAGAACGACAGGGAGTTGTCATCGTTCACCTTCTGTATGGAACGGCAGTAATACTCTCCGCCAACTTTCATGACGAGCGGATGGGAAGCAAAGCTCTGGGGATTTAGCGTAGCAGGATCGGTGCCGATAATGTCGGCATAGACCGTCGCCGCGGGGGCGGCATTGAACTCATGGACGATCCTGCGGTCAGGGTCCGATTTCGTGACCACCAGCTTCATCTCGGTCGGGACGAAATTGTCCGTCTTGAAGATGTGCACGGGCAAGTCGCAGGAAACGAGCAGAAGGATCGAGTTGCGTTCGAACACCTCGCCGTTCAGCACGAGCGAGGCCTTCTTGAAATCGAGATCGTCTCCGGCCGAACCGCCGACGAGCTGGAGATCATCCAGTCCCCAGTGGATGGAGGCGGTCGTCGCTTCCTCGGTGTAGGACATGCCATCCATCAGGCTGATCGCGAAGGTGTTGCGATGCGATCCGTGCAACTGGTGAAAGGCCGAGCGGAAAGCCATCACCTCCGTGGCAATTTCCTCGATGCTGCGTTCTGCGGGCGAAGAAAGCCTGATGCCGCGTATCGTGAAATGTTCGGACGGGAAAAGAATGAACTGGATGCTTCCCTGGGTAACGCCTTCCGGCGTTATCTCGCCAGCGGTCGAACAGGCGGCATAGTGCAGGGTGGGTGCATTCTGTTTCATGAATGCCGCAATGTATTCAGCGTCGCTTGCGGCCTTCGAGAACACGATCAGCGCAAACCCGATGCTGTTGCGCGTCAGGGCAATGCGAAGCAAGCCGGCGATTTCATCGAGACTGTCCCGCTCGCCGTAAATGCATGCGACCCCGGAATCGAAGCGGTCGATTTGTGCAGCCATCTTTCCTCCCCATGGCGGTCCGGCTCTCCCTGCCGATACCGTCATGCTCCTCATGCGCGACTTGCTGGCGCGTTCGCGAACGGTTCACCCTCACGAAGCGTCCGCCTGCCGTTTGAACCTAGCACGCGCGCCATGGCGACCGAAAGTACAGTATACTTTGGAAACGCCACAATCCATTTTTCGATACAGGAGTTTGGAGGAAAACATGGACTTGAATGGCGAGGAGTTTATCCCGGCGCCCCGTGAAAGGGTGTGGGAGATGCTTAACGATCCGGAGATTCTGCGTCAGTGCATTCCCGGATGCGAGACCCTTGAACAGGCGGAACCGGACCAGTTTTCCGCCGAAGTGGTTCTCAAGATCGGACCGGTCAAGGCACGGTTCAACGGCGAGGTATTCATCAAGGACAAGAACTTCCCCGATGGCTATCGCATCGAGGGTGAGGGCAAGGGCGGTATTGCCGGTTTTGCCAGTGGTGGCGCTGACGTCATCCTCAAGGAGCAGGAGGATGGAACGCTGCTCGAATACCGGGTGGATGCCAATGTTGGCGGAAAGATCGCCCAGCTGGGCTCGCGCCTGATCACGTCCACTTCGAAGAAACTGGCCGGGCAGTTTTTCGGGAAATTTTCTGAACTGGCAGCGCAGGCTCAAACAGCCTGATTTGCCGCATTTAGGGGTGCCACGGCATCCCGCCATTTTTGGCAAGATGATCAAGGGAGGAATTTGATGTCGAAGGTTTCGATGACGGTTAACGGGAAGACCGTTGAGCGTGAGGTTGAGGACCGGATGCTTCTAGTGGAGTTTCTGCGCGAGGAGCTGAACCTGACTGGCACGCATGTTGGCTGTGACACGTCGCAATGCGGGGCTTGCGTTGTGCATGTCGACGGCAAGGCGGTGAAGTCGTGCACGCAGCTTGCGGTTCAGGCGAGCGGTTGCGAGGTCGTGACGATCGAGGGTCTTGCGACGGGTGGCGACCTTCATCCGATGCAGGCTGCGTTCAAGGAGAACCACGGACTGCAATGCGGTTTCTGCACGCCGGGCATGATCATGACGGCGGTCGACCTGGTCAACCGTGTTGGCGCGGGCAATCTCGACGAGAAGACGATCCGGGAGAACCTTGAGGGCAATATCTGCCGCTGCACGGGCTACCACAACATCGTGCGCTCGATCGAGGCGGGCGCCAAGGCGATGGCCTGAATGGGGGCCTGAACGGGTCCTGTCATTGGGGCCTGAGTGGGTTTCGGTTGGCAAACGGTTGCATGCGAATAGCGAACAGAGGTTTTTTGGGAGCGGCGAGACGACAGGGACGATGACGGCAGGATTTCCTGTCTCGAAGTCCAGGTCTCGTTCTCCGGCAAAGGAGGAGACATCATGGGAGTAGAAGGCATTGGCGCAAGGGTTCTCAGGAAAGAGGACAAGCGCTTCATCACCGGCAAGGGCCGTTACACGGACGACTTCAAGATGGCAGGCATGCATTATGCCGCCTTCGTGCGCAGTCCGCATGCCCATGCGAAGATCCGGGGCATCGACAAGTCGGCTGCCGAGGCCATGCCGGGCGTCGTTGGCGTTCTCGACGGCAAGCAGCTGACGGGTGACGGCATCGGCAACCTGATCTGCGGCTGGATGATCCATTCCAAGGACGGTTCGCCGATGAACATGGGGGCCTGGTCGGCGATTGCGACCGAGCATGTGCGCTATGTTGGCGATGCTGCTGCCGTGGTGGTGGCGGACACGCTGGAGAATGCGCGTGCTGCCGCCGAGGCGGTGGTGATCGACTACGAGGAACTGCCGCATGTCATCCGTGCGGTCGATGCTTTGAAGGACGGCGCGCCCCAGCTTCACCCCGAGGCGAAGGGCAACCTGATCTATGACTGGGAGATCGGCGAGAAGGATGCCACCGAACAGGCGATTGCCGGTGCGGCCCATGTCACGGAGATGGAGATCGTCAACAACCGCCTGTCGCCCAACCCGATGGAGCCGCGCGCCGCGCTTGCCAATTACGACGAGGCCGACGACCACTTCACGCTCTACACCACCAGCCAGAACCCGCATGTGGCAAGGCTGGTATTGTCGGCCTTCTACCAGGTGGCGCCCGAGCACAAGCTCAGGGTGATCGCGCCCGATGTGGGCGGCGGCTTCGGCTCGAAGATCTACATCTACCCGGAAGAGATCGTCTGCCTGTGGGCCTCGAAGCGGCTTGGCGTTCCGGTCAAGTGGACTTCCGACCGTACCGAGGCCTTCCTGACCGATGCCCATGGCCGCGACCACGTGTCGAAGGCCCGCATCGGCTTCGACAAGGACGGCAAGATCGTCGGCTTCTCGATCGACACCATTGCCAACATCGGCGCCTACATGTCGCTGTTCTCGTCTTCGGTGCCGACCTATCTCTATGCGACGCTTCTTTCGGGCCAGTACAACATCGCCAACATCCACTGCAATGTGCGCACGGTCTACACCAACACGGCGCCGGTCGATGCCTATCGCGGGGCAGGGCGTCCCGAGGCTACCTATCTTGTCGAGCGCATCATGGAGACGGCGGCGCGCGAGATGGGCATGGACCCGGCCGAACTGCGGCGCAGGAACTTCGTCAGCGAGTTCCCGCACCAGACGCCGGTGATCATGTGCTATGACGCGGGCGACTACAACGCGACGCTGGATGCGGCGCTGAAGGCTGCCGACTACGCCAATATCGGCAAGCGCAAGGAAGAGGCGAAGGCACGCGGCAAGCTGCGCGGCATCGGGCTTTCCTGCTACATCGAAGCCTGTGGCATTGCGCCATCCGCAGCAGTCGGATCGCTGGGTGCTGGCGTTGGCCTTTGGGAATCGGGCGAAATCCGCGTCAACCCGGTTGGTACGGTGGAGATCCTCACCGGTTCGCATTCGCACGGCCAGGGTCACGAGACCACCTTTGCCCAGCTGGTCAACGAACGCTTCGGCCTGCCGGTCGACAATGTCCAGGTCATCCATGGCGACACCGACAAGGTGCAGTTCGGCATGGGTACCTACGGCTCGCGCTCTGGTGCCGTCGGCATGTCGGCGCTGGTGAAGGCACTCGACAAGGTAGAGGCGAAGGCCAAGAAGATTGCCGCCCACCTGATGGAGGCCGACGAGGGCGACATCGTCATCGAGGATGGCGAGGTCAAGGTTGCCGGTACCGACAGGAAGCTTGGCTGGCACGAGGTCTGCCTTGCCGCCTATACCGGGCACAACCTGCCGCAAGGCATGGAGCCCGGCCTCAAGGAGACGGCGTTCTACGATCCGACCAACTTCACCTTCCCGGCAGGCACCTATGTCTGCGAGGTGGAGGTCGATCCGGAGACCGGCAAGACCGAGGTCATCCAGTTCGTGGCGGCCGACGACTTCGGCGTCATCGTCAACCCGATGATCGTCGAGGGCCAGGTCCATGGCGGCATCACCCAGGGCATCGGCCAAGCGCTTCTGGAAAACGTGATCTACGACGACAACGGCCAGCTCTTGACGGCGTCCTACATGGACTACGCCATGCCGCGCGCCGACGACGTGCCAAGCTACAAGCTCTCCACCCACGAGACGGTTTGCCCCGGCAACCCGATGGGCATGAAGGGCTGCGGCGAGGCGGGTGCCATCGGTTCGCCGCCGGCGCTGATCAACGCCATCACCGATGCCATCGGCAACAACAACCTGACCATGCCGGCAACGCCTGCAAGGGTCTGGGCACTGATCAACGGCAAGTAAGGGGAGCACAAACCAATGTATGCAACCAACTATCACCGTGCTTCCTCGGTCGAGGAAGCGGTAAACCTTCTCAAGTCGGGCGATGACGCCAAGTTCGTCTCCGGCGGACAGACGCTGATCCCGACCATGAAACAGCGCCTTGCAGCGCCTTCCGACCTCGTCGACCTTCGCCATATCGATGCGATGAAGGGCATCTCGATCGATGGCGTACAGGTGACCATCGGTGCGGCCACCACCCATGCGGAAGTGGCCTCGTCGGCGGAACTGGCGGGTGTGTGCGCCGCGATCTGCAGCCTTGCCGCCCATATCGGCGATCCTGCCGTGCGCCACATGGGCACGATTGGCGGCTCTGTCGCCAACAACGACCCGGCGGCCGACTATCCGGCAGCGGTGCTGGGCCTCGATGCCCAGGTTCGCACGTCGAAGCGCACCATCGATGCCGCCGACTTCTTCAACGGCATGTTCGACACTGCCCTCGAGGAAGACGAGGTGATCACGGCGATCACCTTCCAGGCACCGGAAAAGGCGGCCTATGTGAAGTACCCGAACCCGGCCTCGCGCTATGCCATGTGCGGCGTGTTCGCGGCCAGGCTGAAGGACGGCTCGGTGCGTGTCGCGATTACCGGCGCCGGCAATGACGGCGTCTTCCGCCATACTGAGATGGAAGAGGCGCTTGCCGCCGACTGGTCACCCGCCGCCATCGCCAGCTGCTCCGTCGACGAGGGCGACATGCTCTCCGATATCCATGGCGACAGCGCATACCGCGCAAACCTCGTCAGGGTCATCGCAAAACGCGCCGTCGAAGCCGCAGCATAAACCAAACTACACAGAAGCAGCGAGAAGGCCGGGGGAACCGGAATCTCAAAGTTCCGGGGGCAAGCGGTGCCCTCAGGAAATGAATAAAGAGGAACATATCCAATGAGTGTTGTCAGGTTTTTGGCATGCGGAGTTGCCGTGGTAACAGGTCTTGCGGGCATGGCCTTGCCCGCACATTCCTCGGATGCGGCGTTTTCGAAGATCAAGATCGAGGCAGGTGAAAAGCTGTTCGATTCCGAATGCCGGCGCTGTCATGCAGCCGATGCCAAGGACCCCTCCTATGGGCCTCTGCTTGAAAACATCATTGGCAGGGGAGCCGGCACCTATCCCGATTTCGACTATTCGACGGCGCTGGAAGCCTCCGGAATTGTCTGGACGGAGGCCGCATTGCGGGCCTGGATGGAGGACAATACCGGGTTCATGCCTGGAACGAAGATGCGCCATGTGGGCATAACCGACCGTACAGTGCAGGATTTCATCATTGCCTATCTGGAGTCGATCACGACCCGAGATGGCAAGGAAATCAGCAAGTAGCGCGATCTTCGCACCCTTTCTTTGCGTTCACGTGTACCTGATCCTTCATGAGCCGCCGCCCGGTAACCTGCGGACAGGTTGCATCGCCTGTGAGCCGTGCGGCTGAAGGGGCCTGAAACGAGTTATTAATGCCGTCCGGCAGCGCTATCCGTCATTGCGGGCAGGAAAAAGAAATCGTCTTTGTTCTTTGCGCATGCGGCGAGTGATGTTATTTTGATGCCAACGTGAAACGAACAGGCGCTGGCATTCGCGAGGAAGACCGCGCCGAAGGAAAAGGTCTTGAGCAAACTTCCCGGCCGTGATCGGCACAAGGGGAAGGACCGGGACCGCATCGAGGACGGAAACCGTGGCGCTGCCGGATTCAATCACAGGCAAGGTGTTGCAAAACCGGTTTCCGGTACTGCAGGAACAACTGGTGAAGCCTTGCAGGCTGGCGGCAATGCGGCTGCTGCAGGCGAGGGCAACAGGCGTTCCGGCAAGTTCAACCCATCCGGCGCAGCGGCAATCGAATCCGATCCGCCTCGCGGAAACAGGTCGAAGAAGCGCCGCAGGAAGAAGCGGCGCACCTCTGGCGGTACCAGTCCCGACGCCGTAGCAAGCGGCGTCAATCCCGGCACCGGCAACGGTGCGACAATTCCGGATGCAGAGCGTTCGCGCGACGGTGCGAGCCACGGGATACATGCAGGTTCCGGCCAGTCGCGTGAAGCACGGAATGGAGACGGTGTCTCCGGCCCTGCCGACATATCCTCCAGGCGCAGCAACGGCGCAAAGCGCAATCGCGGCAGGCGCAAGCCGGGCGAGGGCCGTGCCGATTCCGGTGGCGTGCCGCGTGGTATTCGCGCGCCCGTCCAGCCTTCGCCCGCTGCGCGTTATGCGCCAGTACAAAGGGAGAGCGAGAGGCAGGAGGATGCGCCTGTCCGGCGTCCCGTTCCGCAGCGCAGCCGCAAGCCAGAAGACGGCAATCTCTACGCCGCCCTCGATCTTGGTACCAACAATTGCCGTTTGCTGGTTGCCCTGCCGCAGCAGCGCGGCAGGTTCCGCGTGATCGACGGTTTTTCAAGGATCGTACGCCTGGGCGAGGGGCTGGCACACAGCGGACGGCTTTCGGACGCCGCGATGGACCGGGCGCTCGAAGCGCTGAAGGTGTGTGCGGCAAAGCTGCAGAACCACCCGGTCCGCAAGGCCAGGCTGATAGCGACCGAGGCTTGTCGTCAGGCGCAGAACGGCGAAGAGTTCATCGCGAGGGTCAGGACTGAAACAGGTCTCGATCTCGAGATAATCAACCGCGAGACTGAAGCCTATCTCGCTGCGGAGGGATGCGGCCAGTTGATGGACCGCAAGGCGGACGCAGCCGTGCTGTTCGACATTGGCGGAGGTTCGTCCGAACTGATGCTGGTTGACCGCCGCAGCGGCCGGAAGCGCATCTCAGACCAGATCGTCTCCTGGACATCCCTGCCGCTTGGCGTGGTCACGCTGGCAGAGCGTCATGGCGGCAAGGAGGTGGACGGCGACATCTTCCGCGGCATGGTGAGCGAAGTGAAGCATCATCTGGCGGCCTTCGAGGGCAGGCTCGAGCTTGAAAGAGTTTGGCAGAAGGGCAGGGTTCACCTTCTGGGCACCTCCGGCACCGTCACCACGCTGGCGGGTATTCATCTCAATCTCGATCGTTATGACCGGCGCCGCGTTGACGGATTGTGGATGTCATCGGGCGAGATCGACACGGTGGTCCGGTCCCTGCTCGAAATGAACTATCATGAACGCGCGGCGAGCCCTTGCGTGGGTCAGGAGAGGGCAGACCTCGTCATGGCAGGGTGTGCGATCCTGGAAGCGATCCGCGAAACCTGGCCCGCAGAGCGCCTGAGGGTGGCGGACCGTGGCCTTCGCGAAGGCATGCTCACGCAACTGATCTCGAGCGATGGCGCGTGGCTCAAACCCAAGCATGGCCGCTGGCCGCGCAGGCCGGGCGGCCGGGGCACCAGACCTTCGAACGGCTCCGCCACCCGTCGCAATGGAGAAGAACAATGAGCAGGAAAAACACTGGAGGCGGGGCAAGAGGCGGCGGAACCGGTAAGAAGAGTTCGCCTGGCCGCAAGATGGTAAAGAGCCGTGACCTGCACACCAAGGTAAAGACCGCGCGGGGGCGCAAACTTTCATCGACGCTGTGGCTGCAGCGCCAGTTGAACGATCCCTATGTGAAGGCGGCAAAGGCCGAGGGATACGCCTCGCGGGCGGCCTACAAGCTCAAGGAAATCGACGAGCGCTATGGTATCCTGAAAAAGGGCCAGCGCATCATCGACCTTGGTGCAGCGCCCGGCGGATGGACCCAGGTTGCGGTCGAGCGTACCGGTTCGACGCCTGAAGAAATCCTGGTGGTCGGCATCGACTATCTCGACATGGATCCGGTTCCCGGAGCGACGATTCTCAAGAAGGATTTCCTCGACGACGATGCCCCGGAAATGCTGATGAATGCGCTTGGCGGGCACGCGCCGGATCTCGTGATCTCGGACATGGCTGCGCCAACGACAGGCCATCGCAAGACGGACCATATCCGGACCATGCATCTGGTTGAGGTGGCGCTGGATTTTGCCCTGCAGGTACTCAGGCCCGGCGGGCACTTTCTTTCGAAAACCTTCCAGGGTGGAACCGAAGCCGAGCTCCTGAACCTGCTCAAAAACAATTTCGAGACCGTCGTGCACGTAAAACCGCCTGCGTCGCGTGACGGTTCGGTGGAACTCTACTTCCTGGCGCGCAATTTCAAGGGACGACCGCAAAAGGAGAGCGGATCGGACGGAAAAGACCCGCAAGACCGGTAATCAACGGTTAACCAATGCGGCAGGAATTGCCGCCTGAACCGCGAATTGCCAGTTTGGCCAATTGCCCCGACATTGCTTGTTTACCTTTGCCCCATAGCGTCGAAGCTTGATTTGCAAATTGTGGCTCAGGTTATGAACAGTACCGGTCCTACGGAAAATCCCGCCATGGAAGGCAACGAGACTCCGCGCGAAGTAGCGACGCTCTATTTGCGTTCGCCGCTGTTCGTGTTCGGAGCGCTGCTTCTGGTTGCTGGCATTCTGGCCTTGTTCGGAGCGCGGATTGCGCTTCCTGAAAATACCAAGCCTATTATCGCGATGATCTTCCTCACCGCTGCTGTCGTTGCAGCGCTCATCCGCGGCGCGCTGCATCGAAATGGTGTGACAGAACGAGACGTCTTCGAAGCCGCCGCCAGCGTAACGGTTTCTCCGAGAGAGGCGCCAGTGGGCGAAAAGGCTGCATCCGGGAGCCAGGGTCTTGTGTCGCTGTCGCTCACCGACAAGCTCACCGGTCTTGGAAACCGCATGAGGATGCAGGCAAAGTTCAATACGCTTGAAGCCGACTACCGGGAATCCCCGGAATCGCGGCGCAAGGGGTTTGCAATCGGGCTTGTCGATATCAATGGCATGAAACCGATCAACGACCTGTTCGGCATTTCCGGCGGAGACGATGTGATCCGCCAGTGTTCGCAGCGCCTCAGAAGCGCGCTCGAGGGCAAGGGGTTCGTCTACCGCTACGAGGGCGACGTATTCGCTTTCGTATTGCCCGGAATGGTGAGCCACAAGGAAGTGGAAGAAACCGGCAAGCTGTTGCAGGAGGTGATTCAGGCTCCCTTCGACATCGCGGGATGCCAGGTTCGCCTCAGCGGATCATTCGGCTTTGGGATCTATCCTGAAGCGGGCAGGAGTTTCGAAGCAGTACAGAACAATCTCGGCAGTGCACTTTACCATTCCAAGCGGAACGGGCGAGGCCGCGTGACGCTGTACTGCGAGGAACTGGAGCGCACGATCCGTGAGAACACGCTTCTTGAACAATCGCTTCGCAGGGCCATCGAGAACAACGAGATTTCTCCTCATTTTCAGCCGATCATTTCGCTGAAGGACGGAAGCCTGCTCGGATTCGAGGCGCTGGCACGCTGGATCGATGCCGAGTTGGGATTTGTGTCACCGGCCAAGTTCATACCGCTTGCCGAGGAGCGCGGGATCATCAGCCGGTTGACAGACACGTTGCTTGAACAGGCCGCGCGTACCGCCGCCGACTGGCCGGATGACCTGTTTCTTTCATTCAACCTTTCGAGTGTCCAACTGATCGACAGCAACGCTGCGCAACAAATACTCACCATCATCGAGAAGGCGGGCCTGCCGCCGCAGCGTCTCGAAATTGAGGTGACCGAGACGGCAATGATGGCCGATCCCGTGATTGCGGCGCAGATCATAGAGGACCTTCACCAGGCCGGCGTTCGCGTTTCGATGGATGATTTTGGCACCGGACAGTCGTCACTCGGGCGCCTGCGCGAACTGAAACTCGACAAGGTGAAAATCGACCGAAGCTTCATCATGGCGATCGGGGATGACCGGCCGGCACAGCATATCGTGAGGGCAATTCTCGAAATGTGCGCGGGCCTCGATCTGGCCGTGGTGGCTGAAGGTATCGAGGAAATAGGCCAGGCGGAAAACCTGAAACGCTTCGGTTGCGATGCGGGCCAAGGGTATCTCTTCGGCAAGCCGCAGGATGCGCACACAACCATGAACTACATCCGGGAGTTCCGCCGCGTTCCGCATTCAGACCGCGATCTGAAGATCGCCTGACGTTGATCTGTCGTGGAAGGGCGCAAGACGGCAAGGCGCTGAGCCCCTCATTTTTTTGGAAACAATTTCGGACGGTTGAAGTGAAGTGCCGGAAAAGGGATTCCGGCACTTCATGCATTGATTCAACCGTGATTTTTTCTTGTACGATCTCTATTTCGCCAGCTGCTTCGCTGTTATAGGGATGCTCTTCGGAATGCCTTCGTCCCTTGCCGAGATCCTTGCGTGCCCGCTCGTCCTTGTCGAGCTTCTCGAAGCTCTCTATCACGCCATCTGCTTCCTGTTTGACGTCCGGCAAGGCGTCGCGCTCATTCGTCAGACGGTTCTTGGCAGTTCCCTGTTGACCGAACTCGCCCATCTTTTTTTCAGCGAGATCGATTTCGGTCGTCTTCCCCGGTTTTCCCGGGGCTTGGTGACCGTTGGGACCGGCGCGGTTTCCCGCCACGCCGCCTCCCATCTTCTTTCCGGCATTTGCCATCGTTGACTCCTTTCATAGTCCTGATCGGATGTCAGGCAGCTTTCCTGTCGTGGCGTCCTTCTTCGATCTCTTCGACGATCTTGGCGCAGAAAGCATCGAGATCGCCCGGATTGCGTGAGGTGATGATTCCGTTGTCGACGACAACCTCCGCATCGCGCCATTTTGCTCCGGCGTTGATGACATCGGTCTTTATCGACTTGTAGGAGGTCAGTTCACGGCCTTCAGCTACCTGGGCTTCGATGAGGAGCCATGGCGCATGGCAGATCGCAGCTACGACCTTGCCGCTTTCGACAAATTTCCTGACGAACGCCACCGCCTGCTCGTTGACGCGCAGAAGATCGGGATTGATCTGGCCGCCCGGCAGAACGAGCGCGTCATAGTCATCGACAGAAGCGTCAGACAATTGAACATTCACATCGACGGTATCGCCCCAGTCCTTCTGGTCCCAGCTGCGGATGTTTCCGTTTTCCGGCGACACGATATGAACGGTTGCGCCGCTGTCGGTCAGGTGTTCAAGCGGGCGTCGCAATTCCGACCGCTCGTAGCCGTTTGTTGCGAGAATGGCGATTTTTGCTTTCGAGATCTCGGGCATTTCATGCTCCTGTTTTTCTTTTCGGGTTCGTAGACGAAATGCGGAACGGCAGTGATTTGTTCCTTTGGGCTCAGGGATACCGGTTCGGGCAGTCCGGTGGATTGACGGTGGAAATCGTTATACCGGCCAAGGAAGGCGGCGAGGGAGGCGGCCAAGGAAGACGGCACCAGCCGGCTTGCCTTCAGGTTCGGTCATGGGCCGGAACAAATGAGCTTCGTGCTGGAACAAATGCGGCTTCCCGGGCGTTTACGCGTCAACGGGATGCGTTGCATCCCGCCGATGGCAACTCGTTGTCCCAGTGCCGCAATTTCGCGGCGGTCCTTGTGCCTCGCAGGTCGGTTTTCCCTTCCCGCTCGCAGGCGCGTTTTCAAAGGTGAAATCAAATGCAAAACAGCCAGACACAAATCAGCGGCGAAAGCGTATCCGAGATGTCGCCGCGCCTGCGCCAGGATTTCTTCAGGCGGATGGCAGAACGGCGCAGCAATGCCAAGTGGGCAGGGTGGCTTGCGCTTGCGGCGGGCCTGCTGGCAATCGTCTTTCCCTTCGCTGCATCCCTCTCGATCAATGCCGTTGTGGCAGCCGTTCTCATCCTTACAGGTATCGCCATGGTATGGTCCGGCTTCTCACTGTCCGGTTGGCACATGGCCGGCCAGATCCTGGCCGGCGTGGTTTCGATCCTTGCCGGTGCGTGGATGATCGCGTCGCCGATCCTCGGGATTGTCACGATCACCATGCTGCTTGGGGCGGTTTTCATGGCGGAAGGCATATTTCAGATTTGGACAGCGTTTCGCATCCGGCCTGCCGCCGGCTGGGGGCTGCTTCTGTTTTCCGGCGTAGTATCCATTCTGGCAGCCGTGGCGATTGCGTTCCTTCTGCCTGCTTCGCCGATATTGCTGGGCGTGTTTGCGGGGATCAACCTGATTACCACCGGTTTTGCCCTGCTGATGCTTTCCGGCAAGCTGGAACCCGAGAGCCTCAGGGAGGCATTCCCCGATCCGCGAGCCGCGGATCAAAAGCCAAGCCAGAGCTGACACCGCATGTTGTGAAGCATTCTGAAGGGCGTACGCGACGGGCCGCCCTTCCGTATTTTCCGCCGTGTGATGAAAATCACATTTCACGGGGCTTTTACGTCCTACTCCACACTTCAAATGACGTTCCGGCATGTCTATATTGCCGTGAGCATACTTAACCTATTTTTGCGGCGATGCCGCCGTTCGGGAGATTGATTTCATGGCCAATGCCGACATGCAGAAGTTCGAATCCGAGATTGAAAGAACCCGGAACGAAATGCAGGACATGCAGACCAAGCTCGAACAGAGCGGTGTGCTTCTGGAGAAACTCGCCAAGTCGGAGACCATCGGCCAGACCGATTTTGACATTGAAAATGCCCGTATCGAGGATGTACTGGCCCAGCAGAAGGTCATGGAGGGCAATATTGCCGATCTGATCATCGGGCTTGAAGACGCGACCAACGTCTTCGGCACCGAGTTCGAGAGCATGAAGAGCTATACTGGCTGGGAAAAATTCATCGGCATTTTCTCGAAGCAACGCATGCAGCGCATGCGTACCGAGCGCGTTCGCAACATGTCGCTGGCCGGCAATCTCCAGGAGCTGCTCGGCAAATCCGACAAGATAATCGGCATCCTCAAGTCGCAGAAATCGGCGCTGGAAGCGCGTTACGGTGCGTCCGAGAACTCGCTGAAGACCGTTCTGCAGCGCCGCCAGAAGACGACCGAGGATCTGGAAATCACCCAGAAGCGCATCGAGGAAATCAATCCGCTTCTGCTCGATATCGAAAACCAGATCGCTGCCACGACCGCCCAGAAAAAGCGTACCGCTCTCGAAGCCGAGCGTTCCAAGCTTGCCACCGAGTACAATCAGAAACAGGCCAAGGAACAGGAACTTCTTGCGGAAAGCCAGACACTGGAACGCTACACTTCGATGTTCCAGACCTTTGTCGACTCGCTCAACAACCAGATCGCCGCCCAGCAGACGCTGATCAACAAGCTGGAGATCGATACCGAGCAGCGCGTTGTTCTCTACAAGGCGCTGGAGGACTCACTCAAGACCGCTGCCCAGCAGGATGTTGCGCACAAGATCAACACGCTTGGCAACAAGGTCGACACCGCAGCGGAGGAAACCATGGCGGGCATCGGTGCGGCCGCGCAATCGCATATCGGCGACCTTCTTGAAATGCATGAAAAGAACATGCTTTCCACGCAGGATATCCAGCGGCGCAAGAAGCTGGCGGACGAGGCTTTCGCACGCCGCTTCGATGATGTCATGCGCAAGCACAATACCGGTGACTACGTGAGGCCGGCGTGAGTTGGAACCCGGTTTGGCCGGGGCGGGCCTGACTTGCAGGCCTATTTTCCCGGACGGGTTCCGGGAATCCGGCCCGGCGGATTTCGCTTTTCCGGGGAGACCATTCACCGTTGACACATCCACTTCCCAGACTGGCCGAAATGAATGCGCAAGCTTCGATGAATGCGTTCGCGCCAATGCACGGTCCGTCAGTGCACGGCCCATCAGTGCGGGGATTGTGCAACGCGCTACGGCTCCGCGCAAACGGTTGCCGGAAGGGGCAAAGCCGTGCCTGATACGATGATGGAGAACCGTCAGGATAAAAGTGCCGCCAACCGCTATTTCAGTGCCGTCCATTCGGCGCTGGACGGGCTGAACACGTTCCTGTCGGAAGAGGATTCACCCCTCTATCAGCACGACCTGGTGGGCGCGGTCGTGTCCCACTATCTCAAGCGCATGGAAGGGTCGCTGGAGAGCTGGGAAAACCGTCTTTCCTTCGCCGAGAAATTCCGCATCTCGCAATCTGAGTCCGGGTTCCCTGTTTTCCAGAACGTGCTGGAACTTGAGAATGACCGCAAGGATGCGGAAAGGCGGCTCGCCGAAATTCAGGACGAGGTCACGATCCGTCAGGAGATGGTGGATTTCATCCTGAAGAAGAAGCAGTTCCCGGCTGAATTGCAGAAGACCATGGCCGAGCGCCGTTACTTCGAGACGATCAAGGCAGGGCAGTCGTTTTCGCCGCTGGTGTTGCCCCGCACGATACGGGTTTCGGTCAATCCGAGAACGGGCCGCCCGTATTACATCGTCCACTGGGGTTATTTCGACGGCTCGGCCAATCTGCCGCTGGTCTACATGGTGGCGTTGGAAGACTCTTCCGACGACATGGTCCGCACACTGGTGAAGAACGGGAAACTCAATCCTGATGTCGAGATCCCGCTTCCCGTGGAGGGACTGCTGAACCCGGCGCTTGCCCATCAGTTCGACGATTTCTGCAACAAGAATTCGGCCTACTCGCTGACGCTGTCGACAATCGGCACCAATCTGGACAAGGACTTCGACCACCTTCACCCCAAGCAGTTGCGCCGTTTCGTGCTCGGTCCTTTCTACCACTCCGAGATAACCGTGAACGGCAAGACGGTCGATCAGGTTCTTGCAAAGGTGCGCCGCCCGGAAAACCAGTGGCTGATGACCTGGACCCTGCAGGCGATCTATTCGGTCAACGAGAAGCCGGCGAAATGGGGGCTCTGGGGCGGTGAGCCTGCGCGCGAGGAATTCCACATCAACACCGACGATCTGGATTGCGCGCGCATGGGCTGTTCGGAGTTCGAGCGCAATGCGCTGGTGCCGCACGAGGCCTATCAGGCGATCTACGCTGCGGGCGAGCAGGATGCGATTTTCGACGGATACAAGGTGCACGTGATCCAGGGCAAGCAAGTGCTCAGGGATATGCGGGGCTAGCAGTGTTCCGGCTCTTGGCCGGCGGCAGGAGACAGGCATGGATATCGGACTGACAACCCTTCGCGAAGAGGACATCGCAAAGCACCTTGCTACGGCGCAGTCGCTCGTCACGCGGCTGACGGTCATGGAGAGTGGCGACGGTCGTTCGAAGACGGAGCTTGCGGGAACACATCGCCGCTTCGTGCAGACCGTTTCGACCAGCGGCGTGAAATCGACCCGGCAGGTGGAATTCGAAAAGACGCTTACGGCGATCACGCCTGGCGACAGCATGCTCTCGGTCGCCCAGCACGGGGTCCTGTTCAAGACCAGACGTGCACTGGCCGTGGCGCTGGCCGTGGCCGATGTCTATGCACGCCAGACCGGCCTCGACAGCCTGCAGGACAAGAACCGCGGTGCGCCGCTTCAGGGGGAGGAGGCCGATCGCTATCGCGGTCTTCTGGAAGCCGCGGCCTATGTTTCCGCGTTCACGGCGGCGGCCTATGTCAAGCAGATGGTGGAGGCGGCAGGCGAACCGGTTTCCGACGTGGCGCCGCCGGTGTTCGATTTCTCGACCCCGCAAGATGCGCTGAAAGGCTTCGTTGCCGCGCTCGATACTGCAGCTTCTTCTTCTGCCGATGACACGGTTCTCCTGACGCGCATTCGAGAGGCGGCAGAGCAGGCACTGAGCGACCTGCTGTCGCGCAAGTCGCGCTTCACCGGGCTTGGTGCTTTCGAGAACACGCATCTGAAGCTCGACAGCGACGGGTTCGAACTCAACGGTTTCGACGAGGTGCCCGGCGTCAAGAGCAAGCCGCTCGTCATGACGTTCAAGAAGCCGAACGAAATCATCGGCAACCACATCGCCAAGTATCAATCAATCAAGCTGGCCAAGATGCTGATGGCCTATGATTTTGACCGCCAGATGAACCCGTTCGTGGAACTGGGCGGCTTCCTGTTCACCTTCATCGGCGACGGTGCGCCGGGCACGGGCAAGACGATCCTGATCCAGATGATTGCCGGCATGATCAACGATTATTGCCAAGTCGCGGGCTACCAGTTCCATTACGAGAATTTCGGGGTCGACCAGATTTCCTCCTACCAGGGCAAGTCAGGGCAGAACTGCAAGCAGTTCATCAACAACTGCCTCAACCCGCGCTCCATCGGCTTCGGCACTGTGGACGATATCGACCAGGTGGCGGCGAAGCGTTCCGACGACCGCGCGTCTGCAGGCCAACAGGAGGTGACGGCGGTCCTGATGGAGAGTTTCGCCGGTGCCACCACCGTGGTTCGCGGCAACTGCTCGTTCGGCATGTTCTCCAACTATCCCGAAAATGTGGACGATGCGCTTCGCCAGAGGGCAGGGGCGCGCTGGCTGGTCGACGGGCCGCAATCGCGCGACGACTACATCGACATTTTCGTGCTGCTTGCCGGCAAGAACCACAACATCCCGCTGGGCGATCATGATCTCTTCGAGGCGCAGATCATCCAAAAGGCGGTGGCGGATGCCTATGAGGAGCATTCCAAGCCGCAGGAGGACGGGCTGGAAAAGGTCTATGAGCGTTTCATGAAGAAGAATGGCAAGCTCAAGACCATGGCCGACGTCGGTACCTATCTGCACATGATCAAGGAAGCCGAGCCGCGCTTCACCGGCCGCGCCATCAAGAATATCACCGATGCGATCAAGATGCGGGCGATGGACATCGAACTGCCGGATGAGTGGTTTGAGAAGCCATCGACCTTCATGCACAAGTCCTACGATGACAAGAAGGCGATGATCGAGGAATTGCGCGGGCCGTTTACCCTCGACATGGTGATGCAGGAGATCAACCGGTATGCCGATTCCGAGTTCCGCTACACCGACAAGGCGGACAACGCGGCGGTGGACGATATCATCCGCCGCGAGCGCCAGCGCGAAAAGGCGGTCGAGCGGATCAGCAAGATGAAAGAAGACGGGACCTGGGGGGCTTAGTAATGACCATCCTGACGATTTTCAAATTCCTTCTGCTGGGCATCGTGGTGTACATTCCGTTCCGCATGATGTGGCGGCGCATGGGTGATCTGGCTGCCAGGGGAGAAGTGAAGGCGGGCGACAGCATGGTTACCCGCTTCAAGCAGATCTGGAGCGTGATCTGGTTTCCATTTCTCGTGCTTGTCGCGCTGACCGGCCTGTTCACGCTATTTGATCTCTACGTGCTGAGCAGGCTTGGTTGAGATGAAACGCCTGATTGAAAACCAGTTGATGTTCGGCGGGCTGCTCACCATCGATGAGCCGCACCTGATCGATCGCTACAACAAGGCACTCAAGGGGTTTGGTCTCAAGCCGGTAGACCTCACAAGTTTCCAGATCGACATGACGGGCTTTTCTCCCGAAGTGGCGATGGAACTGGAGGATGACGACTATCTCGACCCGAAGGGGGTCAACCGGCGGTTCATCATCTTGTCGCCCGACCAGGCAAGTCTCCCCGTCGTCCATACGCAGTTCTCCAATACCGAAGAACTGATGATCGACTTCTTCGAGAAGAATGCGCGCGAGATCTTTGCCATCACCATCAAGGACGTGCTGTTTGGCGAGATCGAGGACTCGATACTCGAGGTCAAGACGATCGATGACCTGCTGGCGATCGAGCAGGTTGAGTTCAAGCTCTCGACGGCAAGTGACCTTCTGGCACAAAGCGCCCGCTTGAGGGTGCTGATGGAGCGGCTCGTAAAGGACCCTGAGGCATGGCGTGACAACGACATGCTCAACCAGATGGTGGAGCTGGCAAAGGTCACGGGGGACATCCGGACCAACCAGTTGCTGCCGCGCGAGGTCGTGTTTCGCCACAATGCCTTCTGGACCGCACATTTCGGCGGCGTCTACATCTTCAACGACCGCAACAAGCTTACAGTGATCGCCGATCCCGAGACGCGCGGCTTCAGGCGCTCGCGTCCGTGGGAGGTCGCCTACCTGGACATCAACAACCAGGCACAGGTCTACCGGTTCCTGCTTGAATCCGGGCGCATCGACCCGCCGCGCGGTTCGTGGATCGAGAAGACAGGGCTCTTGCAGCAGCGTGCCCGGATGCTGGTCATCAACATGATGAGCAATGAGGACCCGTCCTTCGATCCCGAAGGGGTATCGAATGCCCAACTGGATACATGGGTGAAGCGCAACAGCGATTTCGTGGAAAACGACGGCGCGCTTCTGCTGCTGCAGTTCGCGGTAAAGCAGGCGCGCAACTGGTCGAACATCGACATGGCGCAGGTGCGGCCGCATCACCGCTTCCTGATTTCCCGGGCAAATCCCGAACATGATGACTGGTGGCTGACCAACCGGCTCATATCGGAATATCTGCCATTCGACTTCATGACGCTTTTTGTTTTCAACAAACAGGGATTCTACAAATCCTACGAGAAATGGCCCGATCCATACCGGGAGTTTGTTGTGAACGAGCTGCGCAGTGATTACATGAAGGACAAGGCAGGTTTGAGAGCGCGCCTTTATGCCTGACCCGTTTTCCGGCCTGAGTTCCGGTGTTTGAGCGAATACTGACGGAGTATCGAGATGTTTGATCCGGTAATCGATTTTTTCAAATCCATTTTCTACTGGATCGGACGAGCGATCGGCCAATTCGTGGCCTGGGTTCTCTGGCCATTCAGGGCGTTTTCCAGATGGCTCAAGGGATCGGTCTGGTTCATCAAGATACCCGTCTTCATCATCCTGATCCTTCTGGCGATGGGGTACATGTACCTGTTTGCCATCACACAGTTCTGGTCTGCCGGCGATAAAGCGAAGATCGAGAGCTATCGTGAGGAGAACATAGCTTCCGGGGGAGGCAACAAGCTGGCCGACGGCACCTGCCAACCTTCCGCGATGGTTCAGGCAGCGGCTGACCTCATCGACTACAATGTCAACCAGAGCACCTGGGTGCCCTCCAACCCGCTCGAGAAGGCGGGCCTGTTCTTTGTCTGGGACTGGAAGGACACGATCTTCTTCGACAACCGGGCGGCTTTCCAGCTCGGCGTGAACCAGGCTGTACGGCGCACCGCCGTGGAACTGGTCGACAGGCTTGGCCGTGTGCGCGGTACTTCCTCGATCAACCAGAACCTCCAGGATGCCCGCGAGGCGGCGAACTATCGCGAAAACGCGTGGTTTCTCACCTTCACGCCCCCGTTCGTTCAGCCGACAACGCCTGAGAAGCTCAAGGAAGCGCGCAGGAAGCTTCTTGCGTTCAACGACGAACTGGTCCGCTGCAATGCCGACTTCGACGTCCGCGCCGACAACCTGCTGCAGTTTCTCGACCGCGTGACTGCCGATATCGGTTCCACTTCGGAAATCCTGCAGCGCCAGATCGAACAGGCGAACTTCTTCGGAATCGACACACGGTCCGACGACCGGTTCTGGTTCACCTATGGCCAGATCTATGGCTACTACGCCATTTTGACCGCGGCGCGCAGCGATTTCCGGGATGTGTTCGTCCAGCGCAATCTCGACAATATCTGGCTGCGCATGGACGAGCAGTTCAAGAACGCACTGCATGTGGAGCCGCCCGTGGTTACCAATGGCAGCGCTTCCTCGATCATCAAGTCGCATCTGGAGAGCATCGGTTTTGCACTCCTGCGGATACGGTCGAACCTTGTGGAGATGCGAGACATTCTCGACAGGTAAGCCGTCTTTCGGGGCAAATGGTTGCAGCATGTGCGAAGTGCGATTTTGCAGTTGCGGGAGAAATCCTTTGCCGCTAGGTTGCGCGCCATGACGACGAACTTTGCAAAAAACTGGTGGTGGCAGGTACGCTGACGGCGGACCAGTGACCACTCGCATCTTGCAATGGAACACAACAAGCCGCCGGAGTACCCCCGGGCGGCTTTTTCTTTGCCGTTCGGATATCCGGCGGAACAAGGATGAAGACAATGGTATCGGAACCCATTTCGTACGTGACCGAAGGCGGCATCAAGGTTAGCCGCACGAGCGAGCCGGCCGAATATGCAAATGCGATCGACCGGATGCTTGACCGGGTGGACAACCGGGTGGGCGCGGTCTTTTCTTCCAACTACGAATATCCAGGCCGTTACACCCGATGGGACACCGCTATTGTCGATCCACCTCTTGCTCTGGAGGCAAAGGGCAGGGAGGTAACGCTCACCGCGTTGAACGAACGCGGCATGGTTCTGCTCCCGGCAATCGCCAACGTCCTGAACGGCCACGAGCATATTGCATCGCTCGACAGCGGGAATAACCAGATCCGCATTGCCGTTCGCGAAGCCGGGAAGATCGTGTCGGAAGAAATGCGCTCGCGGGCGCCAACCGTGTTTTCCGTGGTCCGGGCGCTTGTCGATCTCTTCCGCAGCGAGGAAGATCCCAATTTCGGCCTTTTCGGCGCGTTCGGCTACGACCTTGCCTTTCAGTTCGAGGACATCAAGGAGCGGCTCATCCGCCCGGACGACCATCGCGATCTCGTCCTGTTCCTTCCCGACGAAGTTCTTGTGGTCGATCACCATAATGCAATCGCCTGGCATGACCGCTACGAGTTCGAAGTCGATGGCAAATCCACCGAGGGACTGTCGCGCGAGACGCCGGAGCATGCCTTCAAACCCGCCGATATCGATCCGCCGCGCGGTGACCATGAACCCGGCGAATATGCCCGGCTCGTGGTCCAGGCGAAGGACAAGTTCAAGCGCGGCGACCTGTTCGAGGTAGTGCCCGGCCAGACCTTCTACGAGCGCTGCACGACCACTCCGTCGCAGATCTCGCGCAAGCTGAAATCCTCCAACCCGTCGCCCTATTCCTTCTTCATCAATCTCGGCAACAACGAATACCTGATCGGCGCCTCGCCGGAGATGTTCGTGCGCGTCGAGGGCAGGCGTGTCGAGACCTGTCCGATCTCGGGCACGATCAAGCGCGGGTGCGATGCCATCGAGGACAGCGAACAGATACTCAAGCTGCTCAACTCGAAGAAGGACGAGAGCGAGCTTACCATGTGCTCCGATGTCGACCGCAACGACAAGAGCCGTGTCTGCGAGCCCGGCAGCGTGCGCGTGATCGGCCGCCGCCAGATCGAGATGTATTCGCGTTTGATCCACACCGTGGACCATATCGAGGGCAGGCTGAGGCCAGACATGGACGCGTTCGACGCGTTCCTGTCGCATGCCTGGGCGGTGACCGTAACCGGTGCGCCCAAGCTGTGGGCGATGCGCTGGATCGAGGAACACGAGAAGAGCCCGCGTGCCTGGTATGGCGGCGCCATCGGCATGATCCATTTCAACGGCGACATGAACACCGGCCTGACACTGCGCACGGTGCGCCTGAGGGACGGTGTGGCCGAAGTGCGGGCCGGCGCTACCCTGCTGTTCGATTCCGATCCCGTCGAGGAAGAACACGAGACCGAATTGAAAGCCTCGGCAATGCTCGCCGCCGTGCGCGAGGCAGGCAAGAGCAACTCCGAGGGCGCATCCCGAGAGACGGCGCGGGTGGGCGAGGGCATGCGCATTCTCCTTGTCGATCACGAGGACAGTTTCGTGCACACGCTTGCCAACTACTTCCGCCAGACCGGCGCCGAGGTAACCACTGTGCGCGTGCCGCTGGCCGACACCGTTCTCGACGAGATTGCTCCCGACCTCGTCGTCCTGTCCCCCGGCCCCGGAACGCCGCAGGACTTCGACACCAAGTCCACCATCCGCAAGGTGCGCGACCGCAACATCGCCATGTTCGGCGTTTGCCTTGGCCTGCAGGCGCTGACGGAAGCCTATGGCGGCACGCTGCGCCAGCTTGCAGTTCCGATGCACGGCAAGCCCTCGCGCATCCAGATCACCAGCCCCGGCAAGGTGTTCTCTGGCCTCGGAAAGGAAGTGACCGTGGGCCGCTACCACTCGATCTTCGCCGATCCTGGCAGGCTGCCGTCAGGCTTCCGTGTCACGGCGCAGACATCCGACGGCGTCATCATGGGGATCGAGCACAAGGACGAGGCCGTCGCGGCCGTGCAGTTCCACCCGGAATCGATCATGTCCCTTGGCGGCGAGGCCGGCATGCGCATGATCGAGAACGTGGTCGCGCACCTGCCGCGCCGCCGCAACACTCGGTCGGCTTCCGAGCGCATCGAGGCCGGGCACGCGGCAGACTAGGTGAAGCAGAACATGACCGCCACCAACGGAACAAGACGGCTCGCGCTGTGGTCGATCATCGTCGCCTTTGGCGTGATGGGGATAAAGTTCGTTGCCTGGTGGCTCACCGGCTCCGTGGCGCTTTATTCCGACGCGCTGGAATCGATCATCAACGTCATCGCCTCGTTTGCCGTGTGGCTTGCCATCGGCTATGCCCAGCGCCCGGCCGATGAGAGCCACCCTTACGGCCATCACAAGGCGGAGTATTTCTCAGCCGTGCTGGAAGGCGTGCTGATCGTCATCGCCGCGCTTCTGATCATCCGCGAGGCGGTGCCCGCCTTTTCCGATCCGACGCTCAACGAAACGCCCTGGCTCGGCATTGCAGTCAACGTTCTTGCCGGCGCGATCAACGGGCTTTGGGCCTGGCTCCTGATCTCGCGGGGCCGCGCCTCGCGCTCGCCGGCGCTGACCGCCGACGGCTTCCACATCCTTTCCGATGTCGTGACCTCCGTTGGCGTCGTTGCCGGGCTGGTGCTCGCCATCTTCACCGGCTACCTGATCCTCGACCCGCTGCTCGCCATTCTCGTGGCGCTCAACATTCTCTGGCAGGGCTCGAAGATCGTCTTCGAATCCATGAACGGCCTGCTCGACCACGCCCTAGCGCCGGAGCAGCAGGAGGAAATCCGCGCCATCATCGCCGAAAACTCCACCGGCGCGATCGAGTTCCACGACCTGAAGACACGCGAGGCGGGCACGGCGCAGTTTGCCGAATTCCACCTGATCGTCGACCGGCAGATGAGCGTAGAGCAATCCCACCGCATCTGCGACCGCATCGAAGGCGCTCTGCACAAGGCCGTGCCGGGCATCCGCGTGACCATTCATGTCGAGCCGGACTACAAGCAGAAGCCGGAAGAGGGCTTCGCGGTCTGAAACCGACGCTATCCGGATCGTTTCACCGGCAGGTGGAAACGATCTAGCGGATCGAGATGTCGAACTCATCCTGGTAGAGGTTGAACTTGGCGTGGCCCTTCTTCGTTGCCGTGAACAGTATCTTGCGGGCGGGCACTTCCTTGCCGCAGTTGCGGCTCTCCATGGTGCCCGTGCCGCCATCCTTGAACTTGCCAAGCACGATCCTTGGAAACCGGCTGGAGAGCGCATGGAAGTTCGGCGCCCTGTTGCCGTCGCAGGCTGAGCGGATCCCCTTCAGGACAACCGTCTGTCCGACCTTCATCGAGATCCTCGGATTGTAGGGGATCATTTCGGCAAGTGCGGGGGAGGCAATGGCGAGGGACAAAGCAAGTATCAAAATGCGCATGGTGATCTTTCTGCTTGATGGATAACATGTGAAGCATAGCTGCTCCCCCTGTTCGGGCAAGACTCATTTGACCGGCTGCCGATTCTCCTTTGGCAAGAGCGGCCACCAGCAGTTCATGCCGGGCTGATTTGCTCGAGTTTGACGTCGGAAATGTCGTGATCAGGATGCTCGTAATGGGTGGTCAGCCGTGCCGTCCCTGAGCGCAGACGCTCAAGTGCCTGGGGTCCGACCCATGCGCCAAAAAAGGTCCTGTGACCGAACTGCTTTTTCATTGCCGTGCGAAAAGCCCGCACGATGCGTTCGCTTTCCCTTGTCGCGATCTGTGAAAGAATCTCACCCATCACTATGCCGTCGTGAAGATACTCGCCGCCAGGCATCACGTCGACGCCGCCTTCATAGTAGCTCGCGTCCAGTACGGCATCATACTTCGCGCCCCCCTTGTGCCGTTTCCTGATTTCGAGCTGGACGGAACGGTCGACCGCGAGGTAACGCTTGGAATATCGATGCGAGGAATTGCCATCCATCAAACCCAGTCCGGGAACATCTGCGAGCCTGCGGTAAACAGCCGGATCTGCCAGATCGTCGCGCCAGGGTTCGTCAATGCAAGCGGCGACATTCAGCGACAGCTTGCTGTCGACAGATTGGCAGATTCCTGAGAAGTCCAGTTGTGTTGCAAAGAAGTGAACTCGGCTCACGTGACGTCCTGGGTGCAGAGTGGAAATTGCAGTGAGGCGACAAACTACCGGGATTCGCCAGTTTTCTAGCCGAGAAAACATGGCGGCTTCTTCCGTTGCTATTTGTGGCTGCCGAAGGGCCAGCCCGGCCTTCAAGCCAGTTCCCCAATGATCCCCGAAGAGTGCGAGTCGAACCCTCTTGAACTGACGCTCCGCACTGCTGCGCCGAACTGCAATGACGGCGATTACCCGGGGTTACACGAGTCAGCTTTCAACAACAGTTCAGCGCCTTCAATTCTGCGGTTCGAAGGGCCAAAATGGGCGGA
>JACKJU010000020.1 GCA_020637805.1 Nitratireductor sp.
CCCGATGATATCGCGCGGTTCCTGCCGGGGTGAGGAGCGTATCCGCGCGGAGCCGGAACCGGCTCTGCCGGTGGTCTTGTCCCGGCCATTCAAGGGCCTCTTCGCGGCGGGTCGCTGCGCCCGGCCTTCTCAGAGGGCAGGCGGCCCATAAACGGGCCGGATGGGCAATGGCCGCGCCTCGGCCAATTTCCGCCGCGCCCCAAAGGGGCGCTTTGCATCGCAAAGCAAATTGACCGGGCTTGGCCATCAAGGCCCTCGCGGGCGCTCGGGCTGCCAGACCGGCCCGCCCATGGGCTGATCGCTGCCACGAAGGCCGCGATGGGCGCGGCTCACTCGAAAAGGAACCCGAAATGGCCTATCAGAACGATCACGCTGGCAACGAACCGATCCATAGCTCCTCACAGACCGATCACGCTCTCACCGAACTCCAGCTCTACGGCTGGCGCCCCTTCGAGGACGAACCCGATCCCCGGCCACTTCCCGACGGCAATCGCGTCGCGAGTGCCGTCGCAGACATCCTCGATGCCCTTATCGCCTCGCTGGAAGAGACGCGTCTCGAACCGGACCTCGACGAACTGCTCTGGGGCACGGTCAACTTGTTCCATCGCGCGACAGCGCGGGTCGAGCGCGAACTGGACGATAACGAACAGGCGCAGAAACGCCTTCAGCGCGAACAGGACGGCTCGGAGGTGAAGTCCGTCGAGCTCGAACGCCTGACGGCCGAAGGCCAGAGCCTGATCGAACGCCGCAATGCGCTCGAACTGTTCCGGGATCTGGCCGCCAATGGCTTCGAATATCATCTCGGCAAACCCTGGTACCCTCGTAGCGGTTCACGCGTCAGTCACCGCAACCTGACTTCCGCGATGATCGACAGCAGGGACTACCTGGCCGCCAAACACGGCAGCGAGGCTGAACTACTCCTGCCCGAAGGCCCGAAGGTCGCCGTGACCGGTGGCGCTGAGTTCAACGACCATCGGCTGATCTGGGCGCGGCTTGATCAGGTTCGCACCAAATATCCCGACATGGTCCTGCTGCATGGCGGCTCGCCACGGGGTGCTGAGCTGATCGCATCCCGCTGGGCCGATCACCGCAAGGTGTCCCAGGTGGCGTTCAAGCCGGACTGGGCAAAACATGCCAAGGCAGCGCCCTTCAAGCGCAACGATGCCATGCTCGATGCGCTGCCTGTCGGGGTACTGGTATTCCCTGGCACCGGGATCCAGGAAAACCTCGCCGACAAAGCCCGCAAGCTCGGTATCCCGGTCATGAAACACGACGGCGGCGCTTAGGCGTCGCTTTCGCGGGTAGCTTGCTTGGAAGACGCCTTATCTTGAATAGACAGTGGCCGACACTGTGGCCAAGGACTGCTTTGAGCCCAAAGCTAACTTCTGAGCGAGTCTATTCGATAGATCTCCGCGCCCTCAACAGACTGAGCTTGGCGGTGTTGTAGTCGTGAATGCTTCCGAGCAGCGTCAAAGAACCGTTTGCTCCCCGCTCAAGTCGTAAGTCGATAGTGTAAAGAACACCCTCCGCTTCGCCCCAAACCTCTTCGGAAAGCGAGAGATCTTCGGACAGCGTGCTCGATGCAGCGTCTGCATCAAATTGCTCCATTCGCTGTGTCAGGAGCCGGTATGCCTCTACCCGATCCATTCGGTTTCGCAATTGCTTGCTCGATCACTCTATGCCTCAAACAATGACAACGGCAACGGCAGCTCCGTCCGCTTAGCGGTCAAATCGCGCAGCACTGGTGAACATCACTGGTTGGGTTTGCCGGTGAACATCCGCTAGGGGATAACATTTTAGCTAGGGGATGAGTTTCTCACTAGGCACGGTTTTCGGACTTGACCCAAAACCGTCTTCCGGGCTCGTATACGCCATCCTTGCAGAACCGGCGAAATTGCATAAGTCTAGGCGTCTCCTCCAAATCGGTGGCAATACGCCTCGACTCCATTGCCACCGAACTGTGGAGATCGACATGACCCTCATTCTGCTCGCCATATCGTTGTCGATTGCGCTCTGTGTGATCGCCTTCAACTTCGCCATTTACGCTCTGCCGGTGATGACCGGGATCGCCGCGTTTCAATATGTCCACTTGGACGGGAGAGGCTTCGCCTTCTCAGTTCTTGCGGCACTTGCCGCTGCGGTGCTCTCGATCGGCTTTGTCGTCGCGGTGCTCGGCTTTGCGAAGAACCCCTTCTTGCGTCTCGCGGCTCTCGGTCTTTTCGCTGCGCCAGCCGCGGTTGCCGGGTTCTCTTTGGCGCATGGTGTTGCCAAGAACGCCATGGATCCAGGCCTTGCCCTGAACCTCCTTTGCGGGGTCAGCGGCCTGTTCGTGGCTGTGGCGGCAATGATCAATCTCAACGCCGTGGGCAAGGATGTACTTTCACGCGTTTGATCTCGTCTTGAGAAACCCAACGCCATTCACCGCTGCATCTTGGGTAGATGATGTGAGAAATCGTCGTCGCTATACCGCCAAGTTCCCGCAGTTTGCATGGCACAATCCGGGCCAGTCGACAGGACGATGATCTTACTTGCTAGATCGTCCGGTCCTGCGCCTTGAGACTGGTCCAATGCGGTAGGTGAAACCACGCTTACCTTCATCCCATTCACGCAATGCGGATCCGTCTTTCCTTGTTTTCGGCAGCCAGCGGTGCATTCGTCCGGACGGGCTTTCCGTTTGAGCGCGAACAACCGGGCCTGAAGAGATTCTTCCGCGGTGACAGGTGGGCGGTCAGAGCGGAGCAGGCCCAGGTTGTTGGTTGCCGCCTGTCGGCAACGCTACCAGCGAGAATGTTGTTTTGGTGCTCTGTCTCCGAAGGCGCTCCTCCGAATGGCTCCGTCCCTCCTCCTGACTGATCCCCTAATCCCGTTCGGTTTCGGCCAGCAACCCCCGCGGCGCGGGACCCGTGTTGGCGCGTTTCCGCGCCTGCCCGCACCACGTCCCGACCTTGGGGGTCAGGCGGGTGCCAAGGCCCCCGTGCAGACCGCTCCCGACGGTCTTTTCCGGGCATCATCGGAGGGGCGATCCCTCCGGTAGAAGCAACGGAGACAGTAAAATGCAAAACATCGTAATCCTCGCCGGCAACATCGGTCAGGCCCTGGAAACCCGCACAACCCAGGGCAACACCACAATCACCACTTTCTCCCTGGCGACCTCGCGGCCGCGCTACTCCGAAGGCCGGGTTCTCCGCGACGAAAACGGCTACCGCGTCCAGGATACCGAATGGCACCGCATCACCTGCTTCAATGGTCTCGGCAAGACGATCGAGCAGCATTGCGAGAAAGGCATGAAGGTTCTGGTGCGGGGCCGCATCCACTACACCAAGTGGACCGACGGCGCGGGCGTAGACCGCTACGGCTGCGAGATCATCGCCGAGACGGTCGACTTCCTGAGCCGCGCGAAGCAAACCGAGAACGAGGACGGCAAGTTCATTGACGACGATGACATCCCGTTTTGAGCCCCACGACAAGAGACCCGGCGGCAAAAGCCGCCGGGTTTTTCCTTCGAGGCATTCCGGTCGGCGCTGTCCAGATGCCCGTAAACTGGTTCTAAAAGCGACCGATCTGATTCGTGGAAGCGCACCAGCGTCACTTGAAATCAACATGTTCTGTCTGGTCATGGAGTTCAAGAGCGACTAAAATAGTCGTAGTTCTGGCGTGCACACAGCTTGCAGTGGGAGGTGATCATGCATGATCACCGCCCGACAATCGCGGGCCGCGCGTGCTCTGCTGGGTTGGACACAGGAGACGCTCGCCGAACAGGCCCAGGTATCTCTGACCGCGCTCAAGCGCCTCGAATCCGAAAACGGTCTCGAGGTCCATGAAACGACACGCGATCAGGTTCGCAGGGCTTTGGAAGCTGCCGGAATTGTTTTATTGTCGACGGATAAGGGCCAGGGGGTTCTACTGCTTCATGATCGAATTATGGATAATGTTTCGGGGGAACATGTCCACCGGCTGTTGCCTTGACCGGCTATTCTGTGGCTCCCTGTTCAGCAGGGGCGTGGTCAGTGCGCCCATGGGGGATTGATGGTCGATGCGACACACGCATTTCTGGATGAGCCACCCGGCGATCAGAACCTGACGCCCTATGATCGAGAACATATGATCCTGTACCTCCGCCTGCTAGATGC
>JACKJU010000021.1 GCA_020637805.1 Nitratireductor sp.
GGCGATCGCTACGTGCTGACCAACAACCACGTGGTTCCGGAAGGCGCCTACAAGACAAGCTGGACCGGAGTTCGCTTGAAGAGCCGGCTCAAGGATCCGATCTCGGTGGTGGGCATCGAGCGCGACCGGGATCGCGATCTCGCGCTGCTCGAACTCGAGCTTCGGCCCGATCCGACGGTCGTCGCCGGCAATCGCTGTCCGATGCCGGTCGCCGATGCCCCCGACGAGGTGCCCGTCGGAGGATGGGTCTACCTTCTTGGCTATCCGGTCAACCAGGACCTAAGCGTGACGCCGGGACTGGTCAGCAACCACGATGACGGCAAGGGCCGATACCAGACCTCCTTCGCCATGAATCCCGGCAATAGCGGCGGGCCAGCCTTCCGAAGCAACGGGGTACTCGCCGGGATCGCGGTCGGCGGCATCACGACGCTCATTCCCGAGGGCGAAAAGGAGAGGGCGGTGGAAGTGGACGGCATCAGCTTCCTGATCCCTGCACCGACCATCCGCGAGAGTCCGCTCTATGCCCGGATCCAAGCCCTGTCGGCCGATGTACGGTGCTGGGAGGACGGTGAGCCAACCGGGGACGTCGTCGCCGCCGAACCGATCGACCGCATTGCCGTCCAGTTCGCCTTCCGCGAGACCAGAACCGACCACGATGCTTGGACGGAAACGACGGAAACCTACCAATTCACCTTTGACGCCGAAGAGGGCTACCAAGTCGCCTCGTGCGAGGTGACGGTGATCAGCGCTAACAACAATGGCCCACCGATCTGCATTCCCACCGCCGATGGGCGTCAAGCGCACCTCAGTTTCGACCTGACGAGCGGGCCATGGTATGATCGTTGGCGCGGGTGGCTGGCCGGCACTGTCTCAATCGTGCAGGACCGTTGGTAAGGTTTGGCGACCAGGGACATTGCCTGCCCGCCATTCGACTCTTTCGGCGTGACTTCCTCCCGCCCACAAGGAACTGGCCCGCGCCGGCGGCTCGAGCCGGCGTCGCCGCCCGCCCATCGTCAGACAGTTGCTGTTCTCCACCAGCGCGCGCGGACGTCGTTCGTCGAGAAGTGCGCGACAACCTCAGTACCCTGTCGATCAATTGACGATCCGACCGGTGAATTGGCCAGTTGGCGTCATGACCGGGCAGGGTGTGCCCAGCGGGGCCGAGGGCCCAGGGCCGAATACCCCAAACGGGGTGGCACAGAAGTTTCCGAAACCACCACCCCGTCTTCCGCTTTGAGCAAGGCGCTGGGCGAACTGGTTTTCGGCGTTCGTCGCATCGCCTTCGACTGAGTTCCAGCTCCGGAGATACCGAATAGCGAAGTCACGGGTTCCCCAGTCACGAAACTGCTGCACATGCCGAAGCTCATGTGCCCAAAGAACGGGATCCGAGGCGGCTTGACGGTCAGCAAACACGACGACGTCGATTAAAGTAACGGCGCCGGCGTCGCCATATTGTATCGACAGATTAGCAAGATTGATGACACCCCCGTCGCCGATCTTGTACCTAACACGATTCAGCGTATCCTCGTCGTAGAAGCCGGTCATCAGCGAGCGAATGTCATCAGGGATCCTGTATGTTCCCCCACTTGCTGCCGAGTTTCGTGATTCGATAAGCCATTGTTCGAACGCTGGAGCAGCTGCATTTGCTTGTCCTTCCAGACGCCAGCGGTCAATTGTTCGTCCCGCCTGCCTAGCCTCTCTTTCCACATTTCGTGGGACGTTCGGGATGTCGCGAACGGCTCGATCCGTTTCTCTGACTACGTTGTCGATGATGCGTCCAGGGTTAGCCAGATCTCCGAGCGGATCCCACGCAAGCGCTTCATCCGTTTGGACAAAAAAGAGACATGCAGCGAAATACGCGAAATACGTCAAGGCCGGCCTAGTCATGAGCCCCTCCCACGAAATAGATTTGTAGCTTAACACTTTCTACGAGTGGCCGCCACGGGGCTACCGCCTTGGTTCGCCAGCCCCGCCGCGACGAGTTCGACCCCTGCACCGCTTTCTCCCAGGGTTGAGCGAGTTGCGCGGGGTAGTGTCAGGCGGGCCAAGTTCCGATCGGCCGGCCGGACCGAGCCTTCTCGGTGAGGAGCGGCGGAGGCAGGTCGGTTGAAATCGCGTGGTGACGCTCTCCAAGAAGTTCTGGCCAAATGCGCGTCCCGCGACCATGCCGGCGTGCGCGGTTGCGGGCGACTGCCGCGGACTGCCGGAAGAATTTCTGCCCTTTTATCCAAAGAATTCAGAGGCTGCATAGCGACTGTAAATCCGTCGGGGTAACCCTACGCTGGTTCGAATCCAGCCCCCTCCACCACCGCCAACCAACTGAAGTAGCGAGGAAATTTCAGACGGCGGCTACGTTCGCGTTTGTTCCGATCCCGATTTTCTGCCCTTTTCTGCCCTTTTTCTGCCCTCGCGATTCTCGTCCCGTTCTTGTTGATGCCAGAAGCTGACTCGAGCCTGGCTTGGCGGTGTCGCCACAGACAAGGTGGTTAGTGCCGGGGATGCCTTGCGCAGACGGCCCATAGCTGCCTTCCAGCTACCTACCGGGCTACGACCGCTTAGCGCCCCACTTTGGTCCAAGTTTAATCGCGAGAGCGCGAAAGCAGACATTGAGGTTGAGGCGCAGCTGCGCGAAGCTTTCATGCTGTCGCTTGACGTCGGGGCGGGATGCGAAGCGCGTCATATTCTGATCTGCACGCACCTGCCCGTTTTAAGATGTAGGACTTGGACATGCCGGATACTCTGAACGGTGAGGATTCGCCCACCGCATAGGTGGTGCTGTGACCCCCGCTTTCTCCTCCATCTGAGGTTAGAGTCCGGCCTGAGAGAGGGATCGGACGATGAAGCGATCGAAGTTCAGCGAAGAGCAGATCGTCGGGATCCTGCGCGAGCAGGAAGCCGGCGGGAAGACCGCGGACGTGTGCCGACGGCACGGCGTCAGCAGCGCGACCTTCTACGCGTGGAAGGCGAGGTACGGCGGCCTCGAGGTCTCGGACGCGAAGCGGCTTGAGGCGCTCGAGGAGGAGAACGGGAAGCTG
>JACKJU010000022.1 GCA_020637805.1 Nitratireductor sp.
AGGAACAGGGTTTCGCCGCCCAACTGGCGCATGCCCACGTCGAAGGAAACGCGGGTTCGCGTGGACGGCTTGTCGAAGATCATCGCAAGCATCTTGCCTTCAAGCGGCTTGGTGCCGTTGCCCGATTTCAGATCGCCCTTGATGCGCTCGGCGCCCTTCAAAATGGCTTCGAGCGTGTCACTGTCATACTGGGAAATATCCAGGAAGTGCCGGGGTTTTTCCGTCATGGTCTTTCTCGCTTTTTCTCGCAAAAGGCTTGTGCGAGCCCGTCAGCTGTTCTTGTTGCGGATGGCTTCAAGGCCGCGAACCATAAGGTCGCGTGCCTCGCGCAGTTCATCCTCGGTGATTACCAGCGGCGGCAGCAGACGAACCACGTTGTCTCCCGCTGCAACGGAAAGCAGGCCTTCAGAACGGAAGGCCGCAATGATGTCGGTATTCGGAATTTTCGCCTTCATGCCGAGCAGCAAGCCCTTGCCGCGCGTGTCCTCAAGCAGGTCGGGATAGGTGTCCACCAGTTCGGCCAGAATCTGCTGCATCACCAGTGACTTGCGCCGGACCTCTTCCAGGAACCCGTCTTCCAGAACGATATCGAGAACCGCATTGCCAACCGCCATAGCCAGCGGGTTGCCGCCAAAGGTCGTGCCATGGGTGCCGACGATCATGGGGGCTGCGGCCTCTTCGGTTGCAAGGCATGCGCCCACCGGAAAACCACCGCCAATTCCCTTGGCGATTGCCATGATGTCGGGAGCGGCCTCACCGTTCTCGCCGGCCCATTCGTGGGCAAAAAGCTTGCCGGTACGGCCAACGCCAGTCTGCACCTCGTCATAGATCAGCAGAATTCCATGCTTGTCGCACAATTCGCGCAAGCCCCTGAGGCACTGGTTGGGCACCGAACGTATGCCGCCCTCACCCTGAACCGGCTCGATGAGAATGCCGGCAGTGGTCTCGCCGATTGCGGCGTGCAGCGCATCGTGATCGCCAAAGGGTACCTGGATGAAGCCGGGGGCCTTGGGGCCGAAACCTTCAAGGTACTTTGCCTGGCCGCCAGCAGCTATGGTTGCCAGCGTCCGGCCATGGAAGGCGCCTTCGAAGGTGATGATGTCGATCCGTTCCGGGTTGCCCTTGGCAAAATGATACCGGCGCGCAGTCTTGATCGCCGCTTCCAGTGCCTCGGCACCGGAATTGGTGAAAAAGACGCGATCGGCGAAGGTAGCCTCACACAGGCGGTCAGCAAGCTTCTCGCGCCCGGGAACCTTGAACAGGTTGGACGTGTGCCAGAGCGTTTCTGCCTGCGACTTCAGCGCGTCGACAAGGTGCGGATGGGCATGACCAAGCGAGTTGACCGCAATGCCCGACGTAAGGTCCATGAAGGTGTTTCCTTGAGCATCATAAAGTCGCACGCCCTCGCCTCGCACGAACTCGATGTCCGGCTGGGCGTAGGTTGCAAAGACGTGCGATGACGCAGTCATGGTCCTTCCTTTCAATACCTGGTGCGATCCTGCCTTCTTAAGGATCCGCAATTGCGATCCGCGTTTGCGGATTGAAATAGAAAAAGCCCGCCCCGGGGCGAGCCAGTGAAATGCCGAAGCGATGGCGCAGCCCCTCCAAGGCCTTGCATCGCATTTCCCTATCTCTATATCACAGTAGGCGCTGCAATCTCAAGCAGGCCGGTCCCGCCTGTTGGCACGCCTCGCGCCACACGACCGGCGCGGGTGGCAGGCACATTACACATCCCTTGATTGCGCCTGTGGATAAATTGCAACGCGAGGGGAAAACCGATTCAGGTTTCCACAAGTAAGTGAAATTCGATTCCCCATTTTGGGGATAAACGGAAAAATCGATTCAGCGTGGCAAAGGCCGTCTTGCCAGTGAGT
>JACKJU010000003.1 GCA_020637805.1 Nitratireductor sp.
TGCATGACAGCTCCATATTAACGGGAACGGAGCACAAGGAAAGGTGTTTCAGGTGACGTCGGTTTTCTTCCTGCCGGGTTCTGTGTCCCGCTCAAGGATGCTGTCGGCAGGCCTGCTTCTGGCGATGCTTGCATGTGCCGCAATTGGCGCAATGCCCCGCACCGCCTTTGCCCAGCAGGTCAGCATTCCTAATTTCTGGGACCCAAACGAGCGCTTTCTGAAACCCGATCTCTCGATGCGCCCGCGCGTGCGCTTTCTGACGACCACCGATTTTCCGCCTTTCAACTTCATCGACCGCAAGAAACGCCTGACCGGCTTTCATGTCGACCTGGCCCGCGCCATCTGCGAGGAACTCGATATCCTGCCGAAATGCCAGATCCAGGCACTGCCATGGGACGAACTGCAAAAGGCGATGGCGGATGGCGAGGGCGACGCCATTATCGCGGGACTGGAAGTCACGGAATCGAGCCGCAAGACCTACGATTTCTCGCGCACCTATCTTTCGATTCCCGCCCGCTTTGTGACAAGGCGCACCGCCAGGCTCGAGGAACCGGTTTATGAAAACCTGTTCCGCAAGACCGTTGGCGTCGTTCAGGGGTCCGTGCATGCCAGGTTCTTCGAGCAGGCATTCGGCGAGCGCAAGTTCGTTGCATTTCCCACGCGCCAGACCGCCTTCAATGCCCTGAAGGATGGCAGTGTCGATGCCGTGTTCACCGATGCACTGAGCGCCTCGTTCTGGCTTGCTTCCACCGACAGCGACGAGTGCTGCGCCTTTTCGGGCGGTCCCTACATCTCGCGCGAGTTCTTCGGCGACGGCATGGCGATTGCAGTCAACAAGGGCGATACGGAACTGGCCGAGGGCTTCAACTACGCCCTCAAGGCAATCAACGACAACGGCACCTTTCGCAGCCTCTACCTGAAGTACTTTCCGCTCGGCCTGTTCTGATCGTTCTCACAGCTTGCGGAACGGGATCATCAGCGTCCAGCCGAGAAGCGTGGGCCGCTCGTCCTGCCAGGGCTTCAATCCGATCTCCATGCCGTCATGGCCCTTTTCGGGCTGGGCAACATAGGTTGAAAACATGCGGTCCCATATGGACAGGTTGAAGCCGTAATTGGAGTCGTGTTCATCACGGATGACAGAATGGTGCACGCGGTGCATGTCCGGCGTTACGATGACAAGGCGCAACCATCTGTCCAGCCACAGTGGCAGGCGGAAATTGGCATGGTTGAACATGGCCCCCCCGTTGAGAACGATCTCGAATACGAGAACGGCAGCAGCCGGTGCGCCCAGCGCCAGCACCAGCGCGTATTTTACCGCCATCGAAGCGATGATCTCCACCGGATGGAAGCGGATGGCGGTCGAGACATCGATGTCGACATCCGCATGGTGCATGCGGTGGAAGCGCCAGAACAGGGGTACCTTGTGGGACAGCAGGTGTGAAAACCACACGGTGAAATCGAGCGCCAGAAAGGAAACCGCGAATGCCAGCCAGTAGGGGGCATCGATCAGGTTGAACAGGCCGACACCGTTTTCGGCAGCCCACAGCGCCCCGCCGACGGCAGCTGTCTTGAACAGAAGGCGCACCAGAACGGAATCCACGATGACGATTGTCCAGTTGGTGAACCAGCGCTTCGCCTTGACGGGTTTGAGCTGGCGCCGCGGCGCGAAATATTCGAGCGCCGCCATGGTGATGAACAGGGCGGCAAAGACGCCGACACGGACAAGAGCTTCATTTGGCATGCGCTGAACGGACTCCGGATTTCTACCCGGCGAATGTGGCGCGCCTTCACTGCACTTTCAAATCAAGCCGGGGTGAAGAGGCAAGGGCGAATTGCCGCGCCTGATCATGCCCTTGCAGGCGCAAGGCGCGGCCTCTTTTTGCGCTGCACCACTTTTCTTGTTCCCCGCGATGCTCTAAACCGGCCTGCATCCGGCTTTTCCAAGCGAATATGCCGGCAGAACTCCGAAAAACATGAACTGTGGAACCCGCAAGATGCCCGCTACCGCGCTGCCCGAACTCGACCTGTCGCCCGAACTCATCGAGGCCGCAGGCAAATCGAAGGCCTGGCCCTTCGAGGAGGCGCGAAAGATCATCAAGCGCTACGAGAAGGAAGGATTTCCAGACGAGGTCCTTTTCGAGACAGGTTATGGTCCGTCCGGCCTGCCGCATATCGGCACGTTTGGCGAAGTCGCGCGCACGACGATGGTGCGCACTGCGTTCCGGCTTCTGACCGGCGACAAGGTGAAGACCCGCCTGCTGTGCTTCTCCGACGACATGGACGGCATGCGCAAGGTGCCGGAGAATGTACCGCAGCAGGAGCTTCTGAAGGAAAACCTGCACAAGCCGCTGACTGTCGTGCCGGATCCGTTCGGCGAATTCGAAAGCTTTGGCCATCACAACAATGCGATGCTGCGCCGCTTTCTCGATACCTTCGGCTTCAACTACGAATTCGCGTCCGCCACCGACTATTATCGTTCCGGCTCGTTCGACGATGCGCTGCGGCACGCCGTCGAGAAATACGATGACATCATGCAGGCGATGCTGCCCACGCTGGGCGAGGAACGCCAGGCGACCTACTCGCCCTTTCTGCCGATTTCGCCGAAGACCGGACGCGTTCTCTACGTGCCGGTGAAGAAGGTCGATGCCGAGAACCACACCATCACCTTCGACGACGAGGATGGCGAGGAAATCACCCTTCCGGTAACCGGCGGCCAGGTGAAGATGCAGTGGAAGCCAGATTTCGGAATGCGCTGGGCAGCCCTCGGTGTCGACTTCGAAATGTTCGGCAAGGATCACGGCCCGAACGCCGCGCTCTACGACCGCATCTGCCGTATTCTCGGAGGACGCGCGCCTGAACACTTCGTCTACGAACTCTTCCTGGACGACAAGGGCGAGAAGATTTCGAAATCGAAGGGCAACGGCCTGACGATCGATGAATGGCTGACCTATGCCCCGACCGAAAGCCTGGCGCTTTTCATGTTCACCAAGCCGAAAACCGCCAAGCGCCTGTTCTTTGACGTTATCCCGCGCCAGGTGGATGAGTACTTCCAGCATCTTGCCGCATATGAGGGCCAGGATGACGCGGCACGGCTGAACAATCCAGTCTGGCACATCCACAACGGAAATCCGCCCAAGGCGAATATGCCGGTGTCTTTCTCAATGCTGCTGAACCTTGTCAGCGCTTCCAACTCGGAAGACAAGGAGACGCTTTGGGGCTTCATCCGCAACTATGGCGAGGACCTGTCGCCGGAAAGCCATCCCAAGCTCGACGAACTTGTAGGCTACGCCATCCGCTACTTCCACGACTTCATCGCGCCGAACAAGCAGTTCCGTGCGCCGACGGAAGAGGAGAAGAAGGCGCTTACGGATCTCGACGGCAAGCTTTCGGCACTCGACCCGCATGCCGATGCAGAAACCATCCAGACGGAAGTCTTCACGGTAGGAAAAGACCACGGCTACGAGAACCTGCGCGAATGGTTTCAGGCGCTCTACCAGATCCTTCTGGGCCAGGAGCAGGGCCCGCGTTTCGGTTCCTTCGTGCAGCTTTACGGCATCGAACCGACCCGCAAGCTGATTGCCGAGGCGCTGGCTGGAAAGCTGGCTTCCTGAAGCATGCATAAGGGGCGCGGCCACCACGGGTCGCGCCTGCTATTCCGCAATAGCCTCCATGGCACCAGGCTTGCGCTGCTTTCTGGCCGGCTCGAAATCGCCGACCAGCGCATCTATGAGGACTGACAGCAGTTCTGCCTGGTTGCGGGTGCCGGACTTGCGGTAGATATTGTTCAGATGCGCCTTGATCGTACCCTCTGCACTGCCGCGCAGCGATGCAATTTCAGGGATCGGGAATCCCTTTACGAGCAACATGCAGACCTCGCGCTCGGAACCGGTCAGTTGCCACTCCGTGAAGTGATGCTCCATGACCTCGTGGACCGCACGCTTGGCGATGTCGAGCCGCTGCTCGAGCTTCTTCTTCTTGCGCGACAGCCAAACGAGGTATCGGAACTCGAAGATGCATGCCGCCAGCAGGCTCAAGCTGGCGACCGCTTCCATGACCAGATAGAAGCGGTCGGCAGCGATGTTTCCAAGCTCCTCATAGTCTGTGAAGACGTCCGAGACGAAGAAGAACGTGCAGAAAAGCTGGATGACGATCAGGAGGACTACTGACAGGGGGGCCGAAAAGACTTTGTTGATCCACCGCACCTGTCTGCTCCCATCAGTTCCTGAATTCCTTTACACCCGTCACCATCGCCTTTGGAAGGTTTACCTTCAGTCGCAGGCTTTCGAAGATGACGGCTGCAATGTGCAGGGCAACCGAAAACTCTGCCCAGAAGACGGCAGCTTCATGAAGCTCTTCCATCCATCGCACGCCCCAATAGGCATCTGTCGTCATAAGATAGCCGGATGCGGCGATGACGATGAGGGTCAGCAGTAGGTTGTAGATCATCAGCGCACCCAGGGGCGTATGGCCCATGTGCAGGCGCTTGCGGTTCGAGGCGATTTCCATCACCTGCTCGCTGGCACCCTTCAGATTGGGTGGGAAGTTGGAAAACCTGGCGTATTTCGTGCCGATGAAACCCCAGACGATCCGAAAGGCTACGGCTCCGGCGACGAAGTAGCCGATCCACAAGTGTATCTTGCTGTCGCCTTCGACGAACAGCGCATTGGCGGTGAACGCAATCACGAGGGACCAGTGGAATATCCGTATGAGCGGGTCCCAGACCCGTGTTTGTCCTGCGGGCGAAATTGCCTCGCTTGCTGCGTTTGCATTGGTCATGGTGTCACACTCCGGGTTTTCCGGTTGCCGGAAGGCAACCGGAAATCGCTGCTGGTTCAGTTGATATCCTGCGTGCGTACGATCTTCATGCTGTCGTCCAGAAAGAGCTGTACCTTCTTGCCGTCCTTCATCGCATAGACCTCGTACATGCCGTCTTCCATGTCCACCTTGCGAACGTCATAGCCCTGGCCGGTGAGGTTGGCGCGAATCTGGTCCTGCTTTGCAGCATCGGCGGCCTGTTCGCTACCTTCGGCGAAGCTTGCAGCAGCCGTGCCGAGCAGAAGGCTGGAGGCAACGAGAGTGGAGGTAAGAATCTTTTTCATTTGGGTTCTCCTGTGGAAAATCGGAATTCCGTCCCGGCGGATTTGCCGGTGACGGGACAGGAGATGGACCCAAAATGCAGCTGGATGAATTGGTCCGCAGTTGTAGATCGGGTTTCTATAACTCTGGTTTAGGTCTTGATCCCGGCAGAGACGCGCGAACGTTGGGTTGGTTCAGGGGCTGCCCCAGATGCCCCGGTTTGCTTGGCGGGCCTGCTTCTCAAGTTCCTTGAGGTTGGGGTCAGAGGCTTCGGCCCAGCCGTTCTCCACCATCCATTCGCCAAGATCGGATTTGCCCGTGCTGCAGGTCGCCACCCACTTTCCGCTCTTGCTGCCCTCCAACGGATCGCAGGTAATCGTGCGGCTGCGGATGAAGCGCTGCAACTGCGCCCTGGCGAAATTCCCGCATGGCCACTGACCGTCCTCGCTTTCGCATTTGCGGTCGACCGGCAACGGCTTGATTCCGGCGAGCGTGATTTCGGTGCCGTCCGCAACGATGATATTTGCGGCTTCGACAACCGGCAGGGGAAAGTCTTTCCGCTCGCTGTTCGGATCGGGCAATGACGGATTTTCATGGACTATGCCGGGCAGGCGGACAACCTTGTCCCCCTTCAATCGGGGGCCGGCTATGCCGTCGATAACGCGCACGTCCTTGCGTCTCTGTTCGATGGCGGGCAGGGGCGGCCCAGGTTCCGCAGAGGCTTCTTCCTGCGTCGCAGCAGGTTCGATTGTGGTTTCGCCACTCCGGTCGGGCTTGTTTCCCGCGGCAGTATCGCGCGCCTTCTGGACGATCTCGTCGCGCTTTGCGTCCAGGGTCTGCTTGCGCGCCTCGGCTTCCTCATCGTTGCCTGTGCAGCCGGCAAGCGCCACGAGCACAAGACAAATGGCAATGAGCCAACCGGCGCGCGGAAAGCCGGATGACGGTGCGATCATGGAAGGTTCACCGTTTGCCAGGGGCCGAGTCATGCCCTGATTGGGCCATGTAGGAAAACGCAATGCAAGTAGTGTTCAAGCAATCGGCGCCGGAAGCGGCTACTGGCTCGCCCATATGATCCGGGCCATCCATTCGATGTCCTTCTTCTGCAGCGTCCTGCCTTCATGCTCCGGGTTGATCGAGGCAAGTTCGACGATGGAGGCGGTCTGGCGGTTCAGGACCTTGGCCATCACCTCGCCCTCGGTTGTCTTGACCACCACGCGGTCGCCCTTGCGCACGTTCTCTCCGGGCGCGACGATGATCGTGTCTCCGTCCCGGTAGAGCGGCATCATCGATTCGCCGGAAACCTCCAGCGCATAGATGTTCTCATGTTCGGGGGCGGGAAACTGGACCTCGTCCCAACCCTGTCCGGCAGGAAAGCCACCATCGTCGAAGAAGCCGCCCGTGCCAGCCTGCGCCATGCCAAGCAACGGAACGGTGCGCAACCTGCCAAGCGGAAACCGGCTGCCGATCTCGGAAGCATCCAGTGGCTTTTCCTCGACCAGCGCCATGAAATCGGAAAGAGCGGTGTCGGTGGCCTTAAGCGCCTTGGCGATCGATTCCGTGGATGGCCAGCGCGCCCGTCCCTGGCCGGTAATGCGTTTCGACTTGTTGAAGGAAGTCGGATCCAGCCCCGCGAGCTTGGCAAGGCCGGACGGGCTGAGCTTGTGCTGATCAGCCAGGGCGTCGATTGCGGCCCAGATACGCTCGTGTGACAGCATCTTGTTGTTTCACATGCAGGCCCGTGAGCAACCTGCACGCCTCTTGAGAAAAGGAATTAATTCCTTTTTTAGCCTGACTGGCGGTTCCTTGTCCAGTGCCGCATCACGAATCCGCCGCAGGTTCTCGCATGGTCCCGGCAGGTCCGTTCAGGTGGTGAAGGGCTTTCGGCCAGTTGTGAGCATCCGGTCGAGCAGGTCCAGGCGGTCCTGCCCCCAGAACGGTTCGCCGAGGTAGACATAGGTTGGCGCGCCGGTGGCATCGGCAGCGGCGGCAGCATCCGTGTTTTCCTGCCTGGTGCGGGCACACTCGTCTGTCTGCGCCAGTTCGAGCATCTTCTTGCTGTCGTGCCCGCAGGCTTCCAGGAGTTCCTCAAGAACGGTCGCGTCGGCGATGGAGCGGTCGTGGCTCCAGAGCGCCTCACCAACCGCGTGGATGAAATCGTCGGGATTGCCGCCGGAAGCCGAAATTGCGATCACGCAGCGGTCCGCCAGTTCCGGGTTGCATGGAAAGCTCTCGGGCTGGAGTTTCAGGTCGAGGCCACGCCATTCCGCCATACGCTGCAATTCGATGAGGCGGTAGCGCTGGCGGAGCGGCGAGCGCTGGCCAAGGGGCACGGACCCCGACACCTGCCACACGCCGCCGATATTGATCGGCCGGTAGCGGATTTCCTTCCCGTGCCGTTTGGCAATCTCGACAAAGGCGCGGTGCCCAAGCCACACAAACGGTGAAACCAGTGTGAAATAGTAGTCGATGGTGCCGCTCATGGTTTCCTCATGGATTGTCTGTTCGCACTTGCACAAAAACTGCAATATGCTTCAAATAGCCTATTGTTGAAGTGGCTGCCAGTGGTGTGGCCTATGGGGAGAAATGTCATGTCCAGAGTTGCCCTGATTACGGGTGCTGCGCGCGGAATCGGATTTGCGACCGCAAAACGCTTTGTCAGGGAAGGCTGGAATGTCGCAGTCGTCGATATCGACGATGCTGAACTGGACGTCGCGGCGAAGGAACTGCCCGGTGCCCTGATGATCCACGGGGATATCTCCAGCCAGGATTCGATCGATCACTTCATCGGTCTTGCAGAAAAGGAGTTCGGCAGGCTCGACGCGCTGGTCAACAATGCTGGCGTGGCGGATTTCGGTCCCATGGAGGAGACGACATTCGAGCGCTGGCGCCATGTCATGACGACCAACCTCGACGGCATTTTCCTGACTTCCCAGGCGGCACTGCCGCTGATGAAGCGCACATCGCGCGAGGAGGGTGGGGCTATTGTCAACATCGCCTCCATATCCGGCTTGCGTGCCTCGACCCTGCGCGTTGCCTACGGCACCTCGAAAGCTGCCGTGGTCCAGCTGACCTTGCAACAGGCAGCCGAACTGGGCGAGTTCAACATCCGCGTCAATGCCGTGGCGCCCGGCCCGGTACGAACCAAGCTTGCAATGGCGGTGCACAGCAAGGAAATCATAGACGCCTACCACGATGCCATTCCGCTCAACCGGTACGGAACCGAAACCGAACTCGCAAATGCGATCTGGTTCCTGTCCTCGCCTGAGGCCAGCTACATTACCGGCCAGTGCCTTGCCGTCGATGGCGGTTTTGAGGGAACGGGCATAGGCCTGCCGGCACTGCGCGCTTCCAAATAGTCCGTGTGCCTGCTGGACGAGGCGTCCCAAAGCGGACTGCACCCCGGGGCAAGGGGCAGGCCCCGGTTCAGCGGTTTTTCTTCACCTCGGCACGAAGCAGCCTGTGCGTTTCCATGAATGCCTGCTCGGTCGGGTCGGGCTCGGGCGCATCGCCATCATGTCCAAGGACCCTGGCGACTTCCTCCATCGGTACGAAGCGCTTCGCCTCGTAGTCGTATATACCAGCGGTGGTGAGCACCGTTGCCGCCTCGGTTCCGTCCTTAAGAACGAACCGGTGCCGCCCGATCACGGATGTGTCCTTCCAGGTCACCATTCTTGAGATAACCGAGAACTCCCGCCACAGCTTGATCTCGCGAACATAGGCGGTCTGCACGCCTCCCATCAGGGGCGTCCACGGATGCGTACGGGTCGCCGCCACCAGTCCCGACCGGAAAAACAGGTCGATGCGGCCAAGGTCCGCCAGCATCAGGTAGCGTGCATTATTGAGGTGCTTGTTGGTGTCGATGTCGAATGGCAGGCAGCGGAAGTCCAGCTTGCTCTCGCCGTTGACCGGTATCTTTCCGCGGGTCTTGATGGTTGCCACCGTGCGGATCAGTCTCGCCCATACGTACATGTCTTGAATTCGGTCTGTTCTTGAAAGGATATCATCAAAAGAAAGAGGCGGCCCGTGTAGCGGACCGCCTCGATGTTTCAGGCCGAGGTCATGCGGCCTTTTTTGTCTCGTCCGGTGAAGCGTGCGGATCGAAGCGGTCGTAGAACTTCTCGTCCGTCCGGGCCATTTCGTTCAGGAGCTTGTTGGGCTTGAACTGGTCGCCATACTTGCGGGCGAGCTTCTTGCACATGTCGACAAAGGCAGCGGTACCCATGCCGTCAATGTAGGAGATCGCTCCACCCGTGAACGGCGCGAAACCGAAGCCCAGGATCGAACCCACATCCGCCTCGCGAACGTCGGTGACCACACCTTCCGCCACGCAACGCGCTGCTTCGATGGCGATCACCGCGTGGAACCTGTTTTTCAGTTCCTGGACGTCGATATCATCGGCCTTCTGCTGCGGGTAAAGGTCCTTCAGGCCGGGCCACAGGTGTTTCTTGGCGGGTTTCTCCGGGTAGTCGTAGAAGCCCTTGCCATTCTTGCGGCCGAGGCGACCGTGTTTTTCGACCATTGAATCGACGAGTTCCACATGGCGCGGGTCAACGGCCTTCTCGCCCATGTCGCGGATCGTCTGGTGCAGGATCTTGTGCGACAGGTCGATTGCCGTTTCATCGTTGAGCGCCAGCGGACCGACCGGCATGCCGGCCATTTTCGCGACGTTCTCGATCATGGCAGGCGGAACGCCCTCGATCAGCATGTTGTAGGCTTCGGACATGTAACGAAGCACCATGCGGTTGATGTAGAAGCCGCGCGTATCGTTGACCACGATGGGCGTCTTCTTGATCGCCAGCACGTAGTCGATGGCGGTCGCCAATGCCTTGTTGCCGGTTTTCTTGCCCATGATGATTTCCGTCAGCATCATCCGGTCAACCGGTGAGAAGAAGTGGATGCCGATGAACTGGTCCTGGCGCGGGAAGTTCTTTGCCAGATCCGAGATCGGAATGGTCGAAGTGTTGGAAGCAAAGATCGCCGTCGGCTTCATGTGCTCGGCGGCCTTTTCGGTGACCATCTTCTTGACGTTGGAATCCTCGAACACGGCCTCGATCACCAGGTCGCAATCGGCGAGAACGGAGTAGTCGTCCGCTGCCTCGTAGAGGGCTAGAAGCTGTTCCTTGGCTTCCGGCGTGGAACGCTTCTTGGCAATCGCCTTGTCTTCCAGCCCGGCTGCATGATCGATGCCCTTGGCTGCGGCTTCGGCATCCTTGTCGAGAAGAACGACCTTGATGCCTGCCTTGGCCGTGACATAGGCAATGCCCGCACCCATGAACCCGCCACCGCCGAGTACGGCGACCTTGCGGATTTCAGAGGGCTCGACGCCCTCCGGACGGCGTGCGCCCTTTTTGATCGCCTGCAGCGAAATGAACAGCGAGCGAACCATGTGCTTTGCTTCCGGCGTGGTCAGCACATGCGTGAAATAGCGGCCTTCGACTCTGCATGCCTGGTCCATCGGCAGCAGCAGGCCTTCATAGACGCATTTCATGATCGCACGGGCACCCGGATAGTTGTCGTGGGTCTCGCGGCGGTAGATTGCATTGGCAGGCGGGAAGAGATTGAAGCCTTCCTTGGAGAAGACCTGGCCGCCCGGCAGGCGGAAACCCTTCTTGTCCCACGGCTGTTCGGCAGAAAGTCCGCCGGCAATCAGTTTCTTTGCAGCTGCGACGAGTTCGCCTGCCTCTACAACCTCGGAGGCAAGGCCAAGCTTGACCGCCTTGTCGGCATGGATGTTGCCGCCCTTCAGCAGGTATTGCAGCGCCTCCTGGGTATGTATGAGGCGTGGCAGACGCTGTGTTCCGCCACCGCCGGGAAACAGGCCGACCTTGACTTCGGGCAGGCCGAGTTTCGCATCGGTTGCGAGGACGCGCGCATGGCAGGCAAGCGCGATTTCGAACACGCCGCCAAGGCACTGGCCGTTGATGGCCGCGACGAACGGCTTGCCGCAGGTTTCCTGCTTGCGGACCAGGTTGTTCAGGCGCGTGGCATGGCCGTAGAGGGTTTCCATGGCCTTTTCGGGATCGCTGTCCTTGAGGGAGTCATAGCCACCCATCATGGCCTGCAGCATCGTCAGGTCGGCACCTGCACCGAAGTGCTTCTTGCCGGAGGCAAGCACGACGCCCTTGACGTTTTCGTCGGCGGCAGCGGCCTCGACGATCTTCTCCCAGTCCTCAAAGACAGACTGGTCGATCACGTTCATCGAGCGGTCGGGCGAGTCCCAGGTAACGAGCTGGATGCCGTCGGCATCGGTCTCAACGGTGAAGTTCTTGTAAGTCATCTTGTTTTCCTTCCCCTTCGAGTTACACGCGTTCGATGATGGTGGCAGTGCCCATGCCGGCACCGATGCACAGTGTCACGAGCGCGATGTTCTGGTCGCGCCGCTCAAGCTCGTCGAGCACGGTGCCAAGGATCATCGCGCCGGTCGCGCCAAGCGGATGGCCCATGGCGATTGCGCCGCCGCAGACGTTCATCTTGTCGTGGGGGATTTCGAAGTGCTGCATGAAGCGCAGCACGACGGCGGCGAATGCCTCGTTGAGCTCGAAGAGATCGATATCTGAAATCTTCATCTTCGCCTTCTTCAGAAGCTTCTCGGTCACGTCCACCGGGCCGGTCAGCATCAGGGCCGGATCGGAGCCGATATTCGTGAAGGCACGGATGCGCGCACGCGGTTTCAGGCCAAGCGCCTTGCCACCTTTTTTCGAGCCAAGCAGGACTGCGGCTGCACCGTCCACGATGCCGGACGAGTTGCCCGCATGGTGAACGTGGTTGATGGTCTCGACTTCCGGATGCGCCGCGATACCGACCGCATTGAAGCCGCCCATTTCCCCCATCATCACGAATGACGGATCGAGCGAAGCCAGCGACTGCATGTCGGTGCTGGGCCGCATGTGTTCGTCATGGTCGAGAATGGTAAGGCCGTTCACATCCTTGATCGTAAGAACCGAATTCTTGAACCGGCCATCCTTCCAGCTCTGCGCCGAGCGCTTCTGGCTTTCCACGGCATAGGCATCCACGTCGTCGCGCGAAAAACCGTATTTCGTGGCGATCAGGTCAGCAGAAACGCCCTGGGGCATGAAATAGGAAGGCACGGCGACGGAAGGGTCCATCGGCCATGCTCCGCCGGAAGTGCCCATGCCGACACGGCTCATGGATTCGACACCGCCCGCGATCACCACGTCATCGCTGCCGCCCTGGATCTTGCCTGCGGCGAAGTTGATCGAGTCGAGGCCGGAAGCACAGAAACGGCTGATCTGCATTCCGGGAACGGAATTGTCGTAGCCCGCCTCGAAAACGGCGGCGCGCGGTATGACCGAGCCTGCCTCGCCTACCGGATCGACACAGCCGAAGATCACGTCCTCGACCAGCTTCGTGTCCATGCCGTTCCGGTCGCGGATCGCCTCCAGCGTATGAGCGGCGAGTCGTACCGCCGGCACTTCGTGCAGCGCGCCATCCTTCTTGCCGCGTCCGCGCGGGGTGCGGACATGGTCGTAGATAAATGCGTCAGCCATGTTGCTTCTCCATGTTTCAGTCGGCCTGCGGCCCGGAAGGCAGAAGGTCTTCCGGGGCAGCCCAGTTATCAAGTGATTTGATGCGATCGAGCCATTCGGGGATTGCTGGATAATCCGCCCAGTCGGTGCGGAAATGGTCCGGCCAGAACAGATAGCCGCAAAGCGAAATGTCGGCGATGGTGGGCCTGTCGAATGCCACCCAGTCGTTCGTCTCAAGATGCCGGTTGAGAATCTTCAGGGCCGCATTCATGCGTCCCCTGATGAACTCTGCCTCTTGAGAATCGCCCTTGTTCATGAATTTGTTGAGCACGCGAAAGGCGGAGATATAGCCGGTAAGCTTGTGGTTGTCCCATAGGATCCAGCGCAGGATCTCGCGTTCCTCAGCCGGTGTTTTTGGGCCGAACTTCCCGGTTTTTCCAGCGATGTGATAGAGCATGACGCCGGACTGGCTGATTGCCAGATCGTCCTCGGTGTGATCGATCAGCACCGGCACCTCGCCCATCTCGTTGATGGCGAGATATTCCGGCGTTTTGTTCTCGCCGTTGAACAGATCGACCCATCGTGCCTTCCAGTCGCAGCCGGAAAGCTGAAGCAGCAGCGCCGGCTTGTAGGCATTCCCCGATTCGATCAGGCTGTAGAGTGTGAAGTCGGCCATTATCCGTCGAAGCCTTCCGAGATCACCAGCCTGCCGGTCGACGCGGCGAGACGATGCTTGCGGGCTTCCTGGTAGGTGGTCGAGTTGTAGCAGGCACGTGCCTTTTCGATGGTCTCGAACTCGATGACCACGTGGCGCGAGCCAAGGGCGTCGCCTTCCATCTGCTCGGACGGTGTGCCGCGCACCAGGAACTTCGCGCCGAATTCCTTGTAGGCAGGCGTCGCTCCCTCGACATATTTCTTGTAGGTCTCGGGGTCGTGTACTTCGACGTGGGCGATCCAGTATCCCTTGGGCATTTCTTCCTCCAGTGATTTCCTCCCCGGAGAGGAGAGGTCAAAATTACAGTGTGCGTGCGATCAGCACTTTCATGATCTCGTTTGTGCCGCCATAGATTCGCTGGACACGCGCATCGCGGAACATCCGGGCGATCGGGTATTCGTTCATGTAGCCATAGCCGCCATGCAATTGCAGGCACTCGTCCATCACCTTGCACTGCATGTCGCTGGCCATGTATTTCGCCATGGAGGCGGTGGCCGAATCCAGTTCGCCCTTCAGGTGCTGCGCCACGCAATGATCGACGAAAACCCGCATCATGGTGGCTTCGGATTTCAGTTCCGCCAGCTTGAACTGCGTGTTCTGGAAATCCATGATCTGCTTGCCAAAGGCCTTGCGCTCCTTGACGTAATCGATTGTCAGGGCGAGCGCACGCTCTATCGCGCCTATTGCCTGGTTGGCGATGATGAGCCGTTCCTGCGGCAACTGCTCCATGAGCTGGAAGAAGCCCTGGCCTTCCTCGGAACCCAGCAGGTTGGAGGTCGGCACTTTCATGTCGTTGAAGAACAGTTCGGAGGTGTCGTTGGCTTTCAGGCCGACCTTGTCGAGATTGCGCCCGCGCTCGAAGCCTTCCAGCCCGTCCGTTTCAATGACGATAAGCGAGGTGCCCTTTGCACCCTTTGAAGGGTCGGTCTTGGTCACCAGAATGATCAGATTGGCATGCTGGCCATTCGTGATGAAGGTCTTCGACCCGTTGATGCGGTACTGGTTGCCATCCTTGACGGCAGTGGTCTTGACGCCCTGCAGGTCGGAACCGGCTGCCGGTTCCGTCATGGCGATGGCACCTACCAGTTCGCCGGTAGCCAGTTTCGGGAGCCACTTCCGCTTCTGGTCTTCCGACCCGTAGTGAAGAATGTAGGGCGCCACGATGGCGGAATGCAGCACACAGCCGAAACCGTCGGTTCCGTTGTGGGCGAGTGCATCGATGATTGCTGCCTCGTGGGCATATGTGCCGCCTGCACCTCCATATTCCTCGGGCATGGCGGCACACAGAAGGCCGTTTTCACCGGCCCTGTTCCACAGTTCCCGGTCGACCATTTCCTGTTTCTCAAAACGGTCATAATGGGGAACGATCTCGTTCTCGACGAACCGTCCCGCCATGTCGCGCAACATGGAAACGTCTTCGGTTTCCCATTCGGGTTTCGGAACCCCAAGCACTTCACTGGGCTGCATGCGTGTCCTCCGGCGTGTTACCCTTGCAACGTCGTGCCGGACCCTTAGAACGCTTCCGCACTCAAAGGCCATCATGGATTCGGCTCGGTTTCGATGCGCTGTAAGGTGCGCCTGCGCTTCCGGCATCAGGCGCTCGAAATAGTAGCGCGCGTTGATCAGCTTGTTCTCGTAGAACGCCTTGTCACCAGTGCCGGCCTCGATCGCCCTCCTGCGATTTCTCGGCGATCATGCCCCATGTAGCCAAGCACGACAAGGCCCATCAGGTGCATGTACTCGTAGGAGGCTGCGCCCGCATTGTCCGGGTTCTGCATCGCGTTCTGCATCAGCTACGCCATGGTGGCGGCTTCAAGGGACCTTCTCGTGCCTGGCGCAGCGGTTTCTGTGAAGGGCTGTATGGCCTCGTTATCCATGTGCTGCTTGGTGAATGCGTTGACCTCGCCGGGAAGGTCTGCTTGCGCGGCCGCCATCGCGCGGCAGCTTGCGGCCGACGAGATCGAGCGCCTGGATGCCGTTTGCACCCTCGTAGATCTTGCGGCGATGCGGGCATCGCGCACGAACTGGCTCATACCCCATTCCTCGATGTAGCCATGCCCGCCATAGACCTGCTGCGCCTTGACGGCGTTGTCGAAGCCCTTGTCGGTAAGAACGCCCTTCACGACCGGGGTCAAAAGCCCCATCAGGTCGTCGGCCTTCTGGCGGTCTTCCTGGCTTTCGGCGCGGTGCGAGATATCACCCTGGAGTGCGGCCCAAAGCATGAAGGCACGGCCACCCTCGTTGATGGCCTTGATGTCCATCAGCATGCGGCGGATGTCGGGATGCACGATGATCGGATCGGCCTTCTTGTCGGGGAATTTCGCGCCGGTCAGTGCGCGGCCCTGGATGCGCTCATTGGCGTATTCGACAGCGTTCTGGTAGGCAATCTCGGAAATCGAAAGCCCCTGCAGGCCGACGCCGAGGCGAGCCTCGTTCATCATCACGAACATTGCATTCAGGCCGCGGTTCTCTTCGCCAATGAGGTAGCCGGTCGCCTCGTCGTAGTTCATGACGCAGGTCGAGTTGCCGTGAATGCCCATCTTCTCTTCGAGTGCGCCGCAGGAAACGCCATTGCGTTCACCCGGATTGCCGTCGGCATCCAGAACGAATTTAGGAACGATGAGAGGAATGCCCTTGGTACTTCGGAGCGCCCTCGATGCGGGCAAGCGTTCAGGTGGATGATGTTGTCGCTCATGCCGTGCTCGCCGGCGGAAAAGGAAAATCTTCTGGCCGGAAATCTTGTAGGAACCGTCCCCGTTGGGAACAGCCTTGGTGCGCAGTGAGATGCTGAGGTCCGCTGCAATGCGGCTCAGTCAGGTTCGATGGTACCAGTCCATTTGCCTCGATCATCTTCGGCAGGTAGGTCTGCTTCTGCTCGTCGGAACCGGTGAACCTGGATGGCGGCAAATCGCACCCCTGGGTCAGACCGGGATACATCGCGAACGCCATGTTGGAAGAGGAGAGGAATTCGCCTACCGCCGAATGCAGCGTGTAGGGAAGTCCCTGACCACCATATTCCGGGTCGGCGGCAAGGCCCATCCAGCCGCCTTCCACATAGGCGTCGTAGGCTTCCTTGAAACCTTTGGGAGTTGTCACGCTGCCATCGTCGTTGCGAACGCAGCCTTCCTCGTCACCCACGCGGTTCAGCGGATGCAGAACTTCCTCGCACAGCCGTGCGGCTTCTCCGAGGATGGCCTCGATCATGTCGGGCGTGGCTTCCTCGAAGCCTGGAAGGTTGTGGTATTTTTCGAGGTTCAGGACTTCGTTGATGACGAAAAGGGAATCCTTGACCGGGGCACGATAGGTCGGCATTGCATCCTCCGTTACAAAGCATTTATGCAGCCGGTAGCCGATCAAAAAGACCTTGCCTGCGAAAAATCCGAAAATCGGCGATTTCGCGGGCTTCCAGCCTTGTCAGGCTTGGCCGCATGCTGATGGAAATCTAGTTCTTTTTATCCGGATATCAAATTTTTACGTTTCCGTAAACGTCAATATTCGGTGATGTCCCAATTTTTCCCGGTTTGCGCATTCTTCGCCTTTTGCAGCGCTGGCCGCATCGGTTGGTTCCGCCAACAAGCGGAAAGCGCTTTTTCGTGCGCAAGTATTCATGCTAGACCGTTTCGGCTTGCAAAACGATGGGTGGGCGCACAGCGCATGATGAAACGCATATCAAAGGCACTGAAGGGGTGGCGGGCCTATTTTCTCGCCTCCATCCTGATCGGATTGCTGGCAGCGCCGTTGGTTCTGGCACCATGGTCGGACATCGACAGCGGACGTGTACTGTCCATGCCAGCTTCCTGGTTCTTTGCCCTGATCGTCTTTCCGGTCATCGCTCCGCTGCTTGCTGAGCTTCGCCTGGACAATCGGTGGCCGTGGAAAACGGCGGTAAACTGCGATGACATTCACCACGGGGGCCTGATCGGGCAGTTGGCCGGCGCATGAACGAAACCAGCAATCAATTCCGCAATGGCTCCGCCTACGTTATCGGCGTTGCAGTCTTTCTTGTGGCCGCATACGCCATGGAAAGTGTGGGCTTGCCCGTGGCTACCTGATTGCATGGACGGCCGTTTACGGTATCTGGATGACGGTCAGCGCCATCCGTCACGAGGCAACGACTTCTCCCTCCCGCTATTTCTAAATTGCGGCCGCGCCGCTAGATCCACAACTGCGGCTCTGGCCATTGCAGCGTCGGTCTGCGGGCCGTTTCTCTGACGGACGGAATAGATTTCTGGTTCAAGTCCCCGGGCGGGTTCGTGGCGGTCGCGGGAGCGGTTGCACTCGGCCTGACCCTGTCTGCCAGTTCATCCGGCGGACCCCTTCCGGCAGAGCGGAGCAGTGGAACGCCGTAAACCTCATTGGATCGCGGTTTCAAACGGTATATGCAGCACGCCTGCTTGCAGCAGCGGCTGCCGCCATCTGTTTCGGATTGATGGTCAGCGGCATCGGTGCTGCCTCGCAGCTCACGGCATGGTTCTTCCGGCTCGGCACATGGCAGGCTTCGCTCGCGGTCTGCCTGGCCATTGCAGCAAATTGCCGTTACCGGCGGGCGGGTAGCCAGCTGCGGTTTGCCACCGCTGCGTCCGTTTCCCTCATACTCGCGCTGACGGCTGGAATGGTGTTGCCTTCGTCCGAACTTTCCGGCCTGCCTTTCGGCCAGTTGACCTTCGGAAGCGGCGCGCTCGTGCCTGTTGGCGAACTGGAACAGGAACTTGCAAGCATCGGCGTTCCGCCGCTGCGCGACCAGATGTTCACCTCGGGCATCATGGGCAGCTGGACAGGGGGCGTGGCGCTGGTTGCAGCGGTATTGATGGCATGCGGTGTCGCCGTTCTCCCTGCCGTCCTGCAGAACTACGCATCCAGCCGCACGGCAGGGAGGGCGGTAGTTACGGGCGCGCGCTCGGCGTTCTTTTCCGGTGCGATCGCCCTGTCGGTCGTCGCCTTGCTGTCCTATGCCGTGTTCGACCTGTATGAGAGCATATTCGGTCTAGCCATCACCGACATCGAGACGGAAGCCCCGCACCTTACCGCCTGGGGTAGCCATTCGCCCGATGTGGTGCGCCTGTGCGGCTCGGCTGTTTCCAGCGCCACCCAGGCCGTTGCCGCTTGCGGTGGTGTCGCGGATTACACGCTTTCGACGCCTGACTTGTCGCTGAATGCGAGCCTCATCCTGGCAGCCGCGCCGGATTTCATGAAACAGTCCTTTGCAGTCACGGCTTTCCTCGTGCTGTCCATCCTCATGGTTCTGATCGCGTTTTCGGGAGCTGCTGCAACCGGGTTTGCGAGCAACCTGGTTTCCGGTTTCTACGCCATCCGCATGAGCCACGTGGTTTCGTTCAGGATGTTTCTCACGCGCTTGCTTGTCGTTGTCGCCGTGGCGCTGGCTGCCGTGGCCAGCGCGTATCTCCGGCTGGACAATGCGGCCTTTGCCATTGGCATGTTTGGCCTCTATGCCGCAACGGCGCTGCCGGCGGTGGTCGCAAGCCTCCACTGGCGGCGGGTTACCGGCCACGGCCTTGCTGCGGGCATGGTTGCAGGCTTCTCGGTTTCGGTTGCCTACTGGCTTTTCGCTGCTTTCGGACCCGACATGATGCCTGCGTCCGGCGATGAATACCTGCTCCACCTGCCGGTTACCGGTCAGGCCCTGCCGCCGGAACTGGGAGGGATACTCGGGCTTGCAGCGGGGATCGCGGTTCTTCTGGCCGTCAGCCTGTCGACCCGTCCGCGCCGCAACACGCAAGAGGACAAACTATTCCTCGACATTCTCCACGGGGAGGAGGGCGAGGTTGCCATCACGAGGAACCGGTTCTGACCAGATGATTGAAACGGCAAAAGGCTTCGTCAACAGCTGGGAATGCGACGAGAACCGGCACATGAACGTCCAGTTCTACCTGCGCCGCTTCGAGACGGCGTCCGCCATTTTTGCTGCGCTTGCTGGAACCGGGCTTTCCGATGCCTCGATGGTGAAGACGCGCCATGTCCGCTATCATCGCGAACTCATCGAAGCCGACTGCATCCGCACGGTTTCGGGCACGGTAACGGACGGACCTTTTTCAGGGCGCGTGCTGCATGCCATCTACCATACCGGCAATGGAGCGCTGTGCGCCACGGCGCTGGATGAACTCGTCTCGCAGGAGATCGCAGCAAGACTGGGAGAACTCTCGGCTGCCGATGCAGAGACTACGGCGCTTGCATCGCCGCGAGGCCTCGATGACGGCGATATCGAAGCCGCCGGCTACGACGCCATGCTGGCATCCGGCGAGGCCGTCACTTCCTTCCGCCACGTGCTTGGACCGGCAGATTGCGACCGCGACGGCAACATACTTTCGAGCACCTTCATATCCTGCTTCACGGATGGTGCGCCGCATGCATGGGACCTCACCGGCCTTACCAGCGCCTGGCTGCAGGGGCAGAATTTCGGCCGGGTGGCTGTGGAACTCAAACTGCAGCGCTGTGCCGAAGCCTGCCCGGGCGATATTCTCGAACTGGTATCCTGGGCAGGAGACATCCGGGAGAAGACATTTCGCATCTCCCATGTGGTCCGTAACATGGTCACACGGGAAGTTCTGGCGCTGGGCCAGGTGCGCAATGTGGTTCTCGACCTTGAAACGCGGCGCGTGGTCAAACTGCCCGGCTTCGTGCATGGCGCAACTTGATCCACTGCATTCAGTGCCGCCGGTCAGCTCTTTTCCCCGGCCGTGTCGTTCTTGAACTCCTTCACCACATCGAAGAAACGCCGCATGGCGCGCGACATGTAATCCATGGCACGGTCGAAATCGCGTTCAAGCTTTTCCTCCTCGGCGGTCCTGGGCTTGGCGGCGTCTTCCTGCGGATTTGCCCCGTCTGAATGCTGATCCGCGCTGTCCGGCAAGCCTGCTTCAGGCTTTGGGCTATCGGTGCTCTGGTTCCGCACCACCTTTTCCGCTTCAAGCGTCGCGACACGCTCTTCCAGCGACTTGATGCGCTCTTCCGTCCTCGCGATTTCGTCAAGGAAATACTGGCGCTCCTCCACCGAAACGCGGCAGGTAAGCTGCCCGGTACGAACAGTGCAGACGGTCATTTGCCCCGTTGCCTTGTCGATACGCACAAAGGTGTCGCCCCGGCGTTCCAGCACGTAGTTTTCGCTCATCGGTCCGCCATCCTTTGGCGGCACTTTATCGGGTTGCTGGGCGCTGGCCTGCGGTACCGGCAGGGTGGCAACAACGATGAGGCCGGTCAGGAAAAATGCTGTCGCAAATTCCGAGGCACCAGAACGAACCGGCTTCATTGCAATCTCCCTGCTGGGTAACGGGTTTGTGGAAATGCCCTGCGCGGCATGCCCTGTGCTGTCGCAAGGTCAAGGGTAATGGATGGAACATGTGACGACAATATGCACGCCAATCTCCCGGTGCAGGGTTGCCAGCGTTCCGGCCTTGTGCCAATCGGGTTGATCAAGCCAAACAGCGCCAGAAACCCAATCACCGGAAACCGTCATGCTGCCTGAAGTCGTCTACAAGATCGTGGGGTTCGAGGAGTGGGACAGGGCAGTGGAATCCGGCAGTTTCGAAGGTTCGGAAGTGGACCTGAAGGATGGCTACATTCATTTCTCGACAGCGGAACAGGCTCCCGAAACGGCGGCAAAACACTTTGCCGGCCGCGATGACCTCCTGCTGGTTGCCGTCGAGACCGAACCGATGGCGCGTCATTACAAGATGGAGCCCTCGCGCGGAGGGGCGCTGTTTCCGCATCTTTACGCCCGGTTGCCGGTGGCCAATGCCCTGTGGTGGCAGGAGTTGAAGCTGGGCGAAGACGGCATTCACATCTTTCCGGACGAATTCCCCGTTCGAATGTGAGGATATCCCGACCAGGAAAGCTTGGCACATGAACCTGTTTGAAAGTCTTGGCCGCAAGGCGCTTTTCACCCTCGATCCCGAAACCGCGCATGGCCTGTCGATAACGGCGCTCAAGACCGGAATGGTGCCCGCCTGTCCCGTGAAGCGGGATCCGGCGCTCGGCGTTACGCTTGCCGGGCTGGACTTCCCCAATCCGCTTGGTCTGGCGGCTGGCTACGACAAGAATGCAGAAGTGCCGGACGCTGCACTCAAGCTCGGTTTCGGCTTTGCCGAGATTGGCACCATTACCCCGCGGCCCCAGTCCGGCAATCCGAAACCGCGCATCTTCCGGCTCGTCAAAGACGAAGGGGTCATCAACCGGCTGGGCTTCAACAATGAAGGGCATGCGGCAGCGCTGGCACGGCTCGAAGCCCGGCGCGGCAGGCCGGGAATTGTTGGCGTCAACATCGGTGCCAACAAGGATTCGGAGGACTTTGCCGCCGACTACGAGAAGGGCATAGAAACCTTCGCGCACCTGGCAGACTACTTCACCGCCAACATCTCGTCGCCGAACACGCCGGGCCTCAGAAACCTTCAGGCTGGCGAGGCGCTGGCCAGGTTGCTCGACAGGATTTTCGTCAGGCTTGCCAGCCAGGAGCGTCAGCCGCCCGTTTTCCTGAAGGTGGCACCCGACGTTACCAATGCCGAGATCGAAGAGATCGCCAGGGTTGCGGGCGCCGCGCCGCTTTCTGCCCTGATCGTTTCCAATACCACGCTTTCGCGCGCCGGTCTGCGCAACAAGGCGCTGTCGGGAGAAGCCGGCGGTTTGTCCGGAAAGCCGCTGTTTGACCGGGCGACCATCGTTCTTGCCCGGTTCCGTCAGGCACTTCCAGCTGCGATGCCGATCATCGGCGTCGGCGGAATAGACAGCGCGGAGACTGCATGGGCAAAGCTCGAGGCGGGCGCAAGCCTTCTGCAGCTCTATTCCTCGATGATTTATCACGGCCCCTCGCTTCCGGCGCGGCTCGTCAACGGTTTGTCGGACAGGCTTGCAAGCGATGGTGCGAGCACCATATCGGCAGTTACGGGCCGAAGGACCGCCGAGTGGGCGGAACGCAAACTCCCGGAGGAAACGGCATGAGCGACGAGATCGAAATCTGGCACAATCCGCGCTGTTCCAAGTCGCGCCAGACGCTCGAGATCCTGAGGAAACGCGGCTACGAACCGAAGGTCGTTCTCTACCTGGACAAACCGCCCTCCCGCGAGCGGATATCCGAAGTGTTGAAGATGCTCGATATTCCCGCGCGAAAACTCATGCGCACCGGCGAAGACGAATACCGTACCCAACGGCTTGCCGATGTGAAGGATGATGACGAACTGATCAAGGCGATGTTCCACACGCCGAAGCTGATCGAGAGGCCAGTTGTCATACATGATGGCAAGGCCGCCATCGGCCGCCCGCCGGAAAGCGTGCTGAAGATACTCTAGGCCTCAATACCCGAAGGTCTGACGTGCCTTGACCGGCAGCCGTGCCAACAGGGCAAAGCCGCGCGTAACGAGAAAAATGTGCAGCGCGATCCATAGCCCCGTATTTCCGTAGCCCTGCAAGAGTTGCCACGCTGTAATGTAGATGATGAACGACAGCACCATCATCAGGCTCATCTCGCGCGACCACACCGCGCCGATGAATACCCCGTCCATCTGGAAGGCCAGCACGCCGGTCAGCGCCGTCAGCGCTGCAGGAAGCAGATAGGCCTGAGCGAGCGCGCGTACCTCCGGCATGGTGGTGATGGTGTTCACCAGCCACGGGCCTGCCAGGTATAGGACCGCGAACAGGGCTGCCGCGATAAGGGCGTTCCAGACCAATGTCAGCTTGATGCCGCGCCAGAAGCCCTCGCGGTAATTGGCGCCGATTGCCCGGCCCACCAGTTGTTCGGCTGCAGTTGCCATGCCGTCGAGGAAATATCCGGAGATGAAGAAGAAGTTCAACAGGACCGCATTGGCGGCAAGTACAGTTTCGCCCATGTTCGCGCCCTGCGCGGTGAAATAGCCGAACGCGCCGAGCAGCACGAAGGAGCGTATCATGATGTCGCCGTTCAGATTGGCGAAGCGCAGCATCGAGTCCCGGTCGAAAATGCGGTTGCGCGACGGCGTGGTAGAGGTGTCGATCAACCTGCGGCAGATCAGGAGACCGGCAATCGTGCCGAGCAGTTCGCCAATCACGGTTCCAAGCGCGATGCCGGCAAGCCCATAGCCAAGCCAAAGTCCAAGCGCGATCGACAGCACCATGTTCGTGCCGTTGACGATGATCTGGAGAGCTAGACCGAGGCCGGCCCTTCCAAGGCCGATGAGCCAGCCCAGAAGGGCATAGTTTGCCAGTGCGAACATCGCTCCGGCCGTGCGGATGTAGAAATACGACCGCGTGGCTTCGGCGACATCTGCACCTGGTGCCATGAGCCATAGGGCCAGCGTCAGTATCGGCACCATGAGCACTATCAACGCGGCACCTGTAATGGCTGCAATGAGTAGCGCGCGGGCAAGGACTGCCTGCTTTTCCTTCTCATCTTCTGCACCCACGGCCTGTGCCGTCATCCCGGTTGTGCCGGAGCGCAGGAAGTTGAAGGTTGCGAAGATCACGTCGATGATCACTGCGCCGACGGCCAGCCCGCCAAGCTGCGCCGGATCGTTCAGCCTGCCGGCAACACTGGTATCCACCAGGCCAAGCAGGGGCGTTGTCATGTAGGCAAGCGTCATCGGGATGGCGAGCATCGCCACCATCCTGTGAGTGATCGCAAAGGGTCTGACCTTGCGGCCGGTTGCCTGATCCATGATGCAGCCTGAAACAATTGCGGTGCCCGCGGCACGCAATTGGCCCTATCAGTTTGGGGCAGGCCGCGATAGCCTGAACCTGTAACCGCGACAAGGCCCTTGCACGGCTGCAATTCCTGAAATGCTTCCCGAGGCGCGATGCTGAAAATTGTCCATCATCCCGATTTCGAGGCTGCAATTGGCCGCAGTCACCGTTTTCCGATGCCCAAATACGGCTTCATCATCCGTTTTCTCGAAGAAGATGGCCTTGTCGTTCCAGGAGTCTCCCCCAGGCCCGAACCGGCGGAGTTCGACCAGGTCTGCCTTGCTCACGACAAGGCCTATGTCCGCCAGGTGTTCGATGCTGCAGTCGATCCGAAGATCGAGCGCGAGATCGGGTTCGCGGTCAATGACAGCGTCTCCCTTCGCGCGCGGCTTTCCTGCGCAGCGACACTTCTTGCCGGGCGCATTGCGCTGGAGGAAGGAATCGCCACCACTGCTGCCGGTGGCAGCCACCACGCGCGGCGCGAAAGGGGGGCGGGTTTTTGCGTGTTCAACGATGTTGGCATCGCGGCTGCCAATCTTCTCTTTAAGGGTGAAATCGGATCGGCCTTGGTGTTCGACTGCGATGTCCACCAGGGAGATGGTACGGCTGAGATATTCGCGCGCGAACCGCGGGTCACCACGGTGTCGATTCACAACGAGAAGAACTATCCGGTTCGCAAGGTTCCCTCCGACCTCGATGTCGGTCTGGAAGATGGTATCGGCGACCTCGAATACCTGGAGGTGCTGGGAGAGACGCTTGACCGGTCACTTTTGCTCAACCCGGCCCCGGGGATCGTTTTCTACAATGCGGGCGTCGATCCCCATGCCGAGGACCGGCTGGGGCGCATGGCCATGACCGATGACGGATTGGCGGCACGCGACCGCAAGGTGATCGCGTTTTTCAGGGAGCGCGACATTCCCGTCGTCTGCGTGCAGGGCGGTGGTTATTCGAGCGATGTTGAGGCGGTTGCCCGCAGGCACACCATCGTACACCGCGTTGCTGCACAGTTCGCAGGCGGGATCAGCCCCTGAACTTCATCACGCGCATCAGGATGAAGATCGGAACAACGACCAGCGCGCCCCACACGAAGTACTTGCCGATCCGCCCGAATGCCTCGAAACCGAGTTCGTAGATACGCTCGAAGAAGGTACGGATTGCATACCACACTTCGTAGGGCGAGAAGTTCAGCGCGCTCATGATGATGCCGACGACCAGCGAGATGATCGCCAGCTTGACGATGGTTCTTACCGGCGTGTCACCGAGAAAACGGGTCAGCGCACCGTCATTGCTGCGGCTGCGCATCTGCGATTCCGGTCCGCGATAGGGTTCGCTCATTGGGCTTTTCTCCGCCGTTTCCACGATCAATGCTTGGCATTCCTGCGCCTTGAGGTAGGCGCTGGCATGGCGGTTTGCAAGAAATTTCAGGTGCGGCGCACCAACGGTTATTCTGCGGTCAGATTTCCCGGCGCTCGACGATTACACCGTAGAGCGTCGTGAGAATGCAGATGCCGAACATGACGTAGAGCCAGGAAAGGGCAAGCTGCAGCACGATGATCAGGATGCCGGGCTGTTCCATCGCGGCGGGATCGCCTCCTGTTTCGCCATAGCCGGTTATTGCCTGCACCAAGCCGGCCACCAGCGTCATGATCACGACGACCCAGAAGATCGTGATCTTCTCGGATGAAGACTGTTTCCATGCCTGCGAAATGGAAAAGCCACGGTTTCCCAAGGCCACCGCGGGCAGGCTGATGGCAAGCCGCATGAAGACGAACTGGATCAGGACGTTGAGCACAAGTACCGCGCCAAGAATGATGGTCGCGGAAGGGTTCGCGCCCTCTCCGGTGATGCCGCCGAGCAAGATGAAGAAGATCATCATTGCCGGAATGGCGACTGCCATCAAGATCAGCGAAATCACAAAAGCCCGGCCGACATAGGGCCAGACGAGACCCGAGGGCGGGCGTGGCAGGAATCCCGAGGGCAGCTCGTTGAGAAGAATGTAGCGGTGCCATGCGGTGGCTGCTGCCCCGAAGCCGAACAGCATCACGATAAAGGCCCCCACGAAAACGGCAAAGGAGAGAAGCGCCATGCCCGGAGCCTCGCCCGATTGCGCCATTGAGGCCAGCATCGCCGCAACAATGACCGCTGCGAAGGTCAATACGGCCCAGGGGATGCTGATGCGCAGGGCGACACCGATGTTCTGCCAAATAAGTCGCAAGGTATGCCGGATCAGCAAGAGCGCCCGTTTCATCTTTTTCCTTTCTGGCCCGTCAACAGGTCCTGGTTGGCTTTGGGCATCAAGCTACTTTGGGTTGTACAAGCTTTCAAGCGATTTGGACGGCTGCTGCCGGACCCACGTGGACGCCGCTGCCGCCCGCTGGTCAGTCCCCGATCAGGGCTTCAAGTGCCTCAAGCCGATCGGCCTCCGCGGCGGGTTTGTCCCAACGTATCTGGGAAATGCGCGGAAACCGCATGGCGACGCCGGACTTGTGCCGGTTGGAACGGTTGATCCCCTCGAATGCGATCTCGAGAACAAGGCCGCCATCCATGCCCGCCGCTACTGAACGCACGGGACCGAACCGCTCCGTGGTGTTTTTGCGAACATACTTGTCGAGCTGTTTCAGTTCCGCGTCGGTAAAGCCGAAATATGCCTTGCCCACCGGAACAAGTTCCATGCCGGTTTCGCCGTCGCGCCATGCGCCAAAAGTGAAATCCGAGTAATAGCCCGACCGCTTGCCGTGACCGCGCTGCGCATACATGAGCACGGCATCAATCACCATGGGATCTCGTTTCCACTTGTACCAAAGGCCGCGCGGACGACCGCTGCGATAGGTGGATTGGCGCCGCTTCAGCATCAGTCCCTCGATGACCGGATGCGGCGGGTTCGCCCGTTTATCGCGCAGGTCATCGACGCTGGTGAAGGAAACTTCCGGCGAAAGGTCGAACCGTTCCGGTGGCAGCCGGTCAACGATCATGGCGAGTGCATTGCGGCGCTGTTCCAGGTTCTGTTCGCGCAGGTCGTTTTCGCCGTCGAGCAGGCAGTCATACAGCCGGGCAAAGGCTGGATGGCTGGACAACATACCCTTGGGGACTATCTTGCGGTTCAGGCGTTGCTGCAGGTCGGAAAAGGTGCGGATTGCCAGCGGTTCGCCAAGGGGTGAGCGCACCAGCAGTTCGCCGTCAAACGTTCCTTCGAACGCCATCGCCTCCACGAGATCGGGAAAGGCCGGTGAGATGTCCTCGCCGGTTCGCGAATAGATACGCCGCTTGCCCCTGTCACTGACGAGCTGGATGCGAATGCCGTCCCACTTCCATTCGGCAAGAAAATCGGCTGGCGTGATGTCTTCAAGTTCGCGTTCCTCGATCGCATTGGACAGCATGACCGGCCGGAAGGGCGCGCGTCCCGCCGCCACCGGTTTTGCGCCGCTGCCGTCGAGCCACGCGAACAGGCTGGAATAGGGCGGTTCCAGGCCGTGCCAGAGTTCCTCTATCTCCTCGATCTTCACATTGCCGAATTCCGCCAGGGCCTGTTTGGCGAGGCGGGCGGAAACACCGATGCGCAGCCCGCCGGTGGCAAGCTTGATCAGCGCATAGCGGCTGGAAACATCCATCGCGTCGAGAAGCCCGGAAAGGATCGCCGGCGTGTCGGATTTTGAGGCACTGGAAAGCATCTCGACCACCTGCGAGAGAGGCGGCGGTGCCTCGGCGGTCTCTGCCGGTCCCCAAAGGAGCGATACGGTCTCAGCCAGATCACCCACGTAATCATAGGAGAGGCGGAATAGTTCTGCGTCGATCCGTTGCGTCATCAACTCCCGCAGCAGCGAGGGCTGCACCGATTTCAGTTTCAGGTCGCCGGTAATCGCGCCGATGGCATAGCCACGATACGGGTCCGGACGGCTGGCGCAATAATCGCGGATGATTTCCATCTTGCGGTTGCGCGACGGCGTTAGTACCAGGCGTTCGAGAAGGGTGGCAAAGGCTTTCATCGGCTATTCGTTCTCGTCTTCATAGCCCACGATGTTGAGCGGTTTCGCGCGAATCTGGTTCAGTTCGCACCAGCGCACGAGACCTTCCTCGCGTCCGTGCGTCACCCATACCTCTGCGGCTCCCGTATCCCGTATCGATGCGGTCAGTTCGTTCCAGTCGCAATGGTCCGATATCACCAGCGGCAGTTCCACGCCGCGTTGCTTGGCGCGCTGGCGAACCTGCATCCAGCCAGACGCGAATGCGATCAACGGATCGCTGAAGCGCCGCACCCATGGCGAGTTGAAGGCGGATGGCGGTCCCAGAACGATCTCGCCGGCAAAGTCTCTGCCGGCATTCTTCGCTCCCTCTGCAAGGGTGGCTGGCCTGAGATCGCCAAGTTCTATTCCCTCTAACCGGTAATAGTCGCACAGCCGCTGTAGCGAGCCGTGGATATGGATGGGGCGGTCATACCCGCTGTCACGCAGCAGCCGGATCACCCGCTGCGCCTTGCCAAGCGCATATGCTCCGACCAGATGCGTGCGGTCCGGAAACTGGTCAAGGGAAGACAGGAGCTTGCCAATCTCTGTTGCCGCATCGGGGTGGTTGAAAACCGGCAGGCCGAACGTGGCCTCGGTGATGAAGACATCGCATTTGGCAAGCTCGAAGTGTTCGGCGGTAGGGTCCGGCCTGCGCTTGTAATCGCCCGACACGACGATGCGCGTTCCGTTCTTCTCGACCGCGATCTGGGCCGATCCCAGCACATGGCCCGCAGGATGGAAGGTAACGCTCGCTCCGTTCACATTCGTGGTTTCGCCAAATCGCGCCGGATGGACAGAACCTGCAAATTCGTCGCCATACCGGATCGCCATGATGTCCAGTGTGCGTTGCGTCGCCATGACGGCGCCGTGCCCGGCGCGCGCATGGTCCGCGTGGCCGTGGGTTATCAGCGCGCGTTCAACCGGCCTTACCGGATCTATGTAGAAGTCCCCGGGCGGGCAGTAGAGCCCTTGCGGGGCGGGATGGAGCAGGGCGTCAGGTCGCATCGCGAAGAAGTAGAACCCCGCCGCGTTTTTTCAAAACGGTTCCTGCGTTTGTCGAGTGCAAGCGGGCGAGCGCCGTCGCGGGCTTATTGCAGTCCCACGGGATCGACGATCCCGACCGGGCAACCATGGTCTGTCTCGGGCGCGCTCTCGATCAGCTGGCCAAGATTGGTGGCTTCCGAGACATTTCCGCCAAGACCCAGCGTCATCTCGACGATGAGTTGGCGGCCGGAATCCTCATCCCGCTTGCACGATATGCGCAGCCGCTTGCCAGCGCCGCGTCCGAAATCCCGGTTCAGGGCATCTTCCATGTCGCCATAGGTGAGTTCCTTGCCGACATTTGCGTCGAACAGGAACCGCAGGCTCGACCGGTTCAGCCACCCGAGAACCTTGAGGGAATCGCGGTAATAGGCGTCTATGTCGCTGCCGTAGCACGTGCCGTGCTTGATCCATTCGTGCTTGTGCAGCGAGGATTGTGTACCCGGCATTGCCTCCTGCAATTGCTTCCAGACGCTTTCCTCGATGAAAGGTGCATCGAGGTCGCGCCAGCGCCCGGCCTGGTCGCTAGACTTTTCGCGTTCGGAAACGCCGCAATAGACGTTTGTGCCGGGCTGCGGCCACAGGCCGTGCAGGGAAAAGTTGCTCGCGTCGAAGCGCCCGGCATGCTGGCTCTTGCATTCGCGTTTTCCCGGTGCGGTTTCACAGAATGCCGGTTGCCAGGAAAAGGCGATCACGTAATCGGCCTTCTTCTCTTCCCCGCCCGAACTGCCGGAACAGCCCGCGAGCATGAGTGCAAGGGAAGCGGCAAGGGCGAGATGGTGTTTCATGGAATGGTCCGGAATCAGGCGACGAGATTTCGCGCGGAAATGTGGAAGACGCGGTTGGAGCCAAGTACCAGCGCCGAAAGGCGGCTTTCGACGAAAAGTCCGGCAAAGGCACGGTCGCGAATGTTCAAGCCCCCCGTATAGGCCCCGAACGAGGGCAGGATCAACCGCTCGCCATCGGTGGCGAAACAGGGCCGCCGGACGGTCTTGGCGCGTGTCGCCACCTTGGCGGCCGGATGAAGATGTCCGGCAATCTCGCCACGCGCGTCTTTTGCGCTCGGCTCGTGGCGGAAGATGAGCGGCCCAAGATGCAGTTCGGCAGCAACATCCCCGCCAAGTCCTTCCGGCGGAACGGGATCGTGGTTGCCGGAAATCCATACCCATTGCCGCCCGGCCATGAGCGAGGAAAGGACTTCGAGATCGTGGCCCGCGATACGCTCATGAGCGAACCGGTCGTGGAAGCTGTCGCCAAGTGAAATCACCGTCTGCGGCTGCCAGTAGGCAATGCGCGAGGCGAGGCGGGCAAGCGTTGTGCGCGTATCGTAGGGCGGCAGCATGCGTCCGTGCCGGGCATGGGATGAACCCTTCTCCAGGTGAAGATCGGAAACGATCATCGTGTCGCTGTCGGGCAGGAATGCGCAGCCCGAAAAGTCGCACATGATCCGCGTCCCGGCGACCACGATCGCGGCCACCGGGTCATGGTCCTCAAGTGCCCGATAGGTCGTATTGCGAACGTATCCGTTCAACGCGTCTGTTCCCCGAACTCGTGCATCATCTCGCCCATCAATTCGTCCGCCGCTTCGGCCAGAAGTACTTCCTGTGCATCGCCATGGATCGATTCGCGTCCGATCTCCAGCATTACCGGTACGGCAAGAGGCGAAATCCGGTCGAGCTTGCGATGCACGATATGCCCCTTGATTCGCGCGAGCATATCGCCCAGCCTTCGGATGTCCAACTGGCCGTGCGCGGCCTCCTGACGCGTCGCCTGCAACAGGATGTGGTCCGGTTCGTGGCTGCGCAATACGTCGTAAATGAGGTCGGATGAAACGGTCATCTGCCGCCCGGTCTTTTCCTTGCCCGGATGGCGCTTTTCAATCAGCCCGGCAATCGTCGCGCAGTTGCGGAAGGTGCGTTTGAGAAGAAATGATTCGTCGAGCCAGGTTTCCAGATCGTCGCCCAGCATGTCTTCGTCGAAGAGTTGGGCGAGCGGCAATTCGCCGTTTTCGAACATGCGCCCGAAATCGCGCAGCCCCCAGATGCAAAGAGCGTAATCGGTTGCAACAAAGCCCAGCGCCCGCGCCTTTGCACGCTCCATGCGCCGTGACAGCAGCATGCCGAGCGTCTGGTGGACGAGCCTTCCGTCGAACGGGTAGCAGATCATGTAGTAGCGGCTGCCTTTCGGAAAGGTTTCGACCAGAAGGTCTCCTTCTGCGGGCAACTGAGAGGCATGTTTCTGCAATTCAAGCCATTCTCGCACCTGTTCGGGCAGTTTGTGCCATTCGCCGGGGCTGGCCAGCATGTGGCGCACCTGGCCTGCCAGATAGGTGGAAAGGGGAAACTTGCCCCCGGCATAGGCCGGTACCCGCGGATCGGTTCCCTCGGCATCGGTGACGAAACACACATTCTCGCGAATGCCCTCGAATCGCACCGTGCGCCCCGCAAAGATGAAGGTGTCATCCGGCGAAAGGGATTCCAGGAACCCTTCCTCGATCTTGCCCAGCCGCAACCCGCCGCGCTGGTTAGCACCAGCACCCTTCTTTCGTGTCAGGCGGATTTCCAGCATCGGCGCTTCGATGATCGTGCCGGCGTTGAGGCGGTATTGCTGGGCAAAACGGGGATGGGTTATGCGCCAGCTTCCATCCGCTGCCTGGCGGATCTTGGCATATTGCTCGTAGGTTCTGAGCGCGTAGCCGCCGGTGGAAACGAACTCCACGATCCTGTCGAAGGTCTGCCGGTCAAGCTTGCTGTAGGGCAGGGCGGTCGTGACTTCCCTGTAGAGATCATCGGCATGAAACGGTGCCCCGACCGCGCAGCCGAGCACATGCTGGGCCAGCACGTCGAGCGCGCCCTCCATTATTGGAGGTGTGTCCTGCGCTCCCAGATAATTGGCATCGAGTGCTGCCTGGCACTCCAGGACCTCGAAGCGGTTTGCCGGAACCAAGATCGCGCGCGACGGTTCATCCATACGGTGATTTGAGCGGCCGATGCGCTGGGCAAGGCGTGATGCGCCTTTCGGTGCACCGACATGAACAACAAGGTCCACGTCACCCCAGTCGATACCCAGATCCAGCGTCGAGGTGGCAACCACCGCACGCAGACGGTTCTCGCTCATGGCCTGTTCCACCTTGCGGCGCTGGCCGACATCGAGCGAGCCGTGATGCAGGGCAATTGGCAGCGTGTCCTCGTTGATGCGCCACAGTTCCTGAAACAGAAGCTCAGCCTGGCTCCGGGTATTCACGAAAAGAAGCGTGGTCTGGTGGCGCTTGATCGCCTCGTAGATCTCCGGCATCGAATAGCGTGCCGAGTGACCGGACCAGGGAACGCGTTCACTGGATTCGAGTATGGTGATCTCGGGTTTTGCGCCGCACTGAACCTCGATCAGCTCCGCAGCGTCACTGCTTCCATCAACTTGCGGGCGCAACCAACGGCAAAGTTCCAGCGGGTCCGATACGGTTGCCGAAAGACCGATTGCCTTAAGGTCCGGGCGCAGCCTGTGCAGGCGTGCTAACCCAAGCGATAGAAGGTGGCCGCGCTTGGAGGTGACCAGTGAATGCAGCTCGTCCAGCACCACGTTTTCGAGATCCTCGAAGAATTGCGCTGCATCCTTTGAGGCGATCAGCAGGGCAAGCTGTTCCGGAGTGGTCAGCAAGATATCCGGCGGATCAAGCTTTTGGCGCTGCCGGCGGTGTTGCGGCGTGTCGCCGGTTCGCGTTTCGAGACGAACTGGCAATCCCATCTCGTCAACGGGTTTCATGAGGTTGCGCTGGATATCGACCGCCAGCGCCTTCAATGGCGAGATATAGAGCGTGTGAATGCCGCGCTTGCGGGTGCCGGGCCGTCTTTGCCCGCGTAGGGCAAGGGCAGTCAACGAGGGCAGGAAGCCGGCGAGTGTCTTTCCCGCGCCTGTCGGAGCAATCAGCAGGCATGATTTTCCGGACTGAACCCTTGCGAGGAGATCGAGCTGATGCGCGCGCGGTTGCCGGCCGTTGCGTGCAAACCACTCGATGAAGGGTTCGGGAAGCCGGGCAGGGTGCGCTGTTGTCGCGCTGAAAAGGTCAGGTTCGTTCTTCACGGTGGAATCATAGGTGCTGACATTTGGACGGTCGACTGCATTTTTACAATTGATTCACCTTGTGAACGGCCGATCGTGGAACTTCATCGTTGTCTCCGGCGTTGCCATGTTGAGGACAGGAACACCGGCACAATGCCGGTCAATTCCAATGGCAAGGAGAAGAAAATATGAGGAAGTTTGCTATTCCGGCAGTTCTTATGGCGGGTCTTGCAACGGCTGGCTGCACGACCACGGACCAGGATAACGCCGTCATCGGTGGTGCTGCGGGCGCCGCAATCGGCGGGATTGCCACTGGCAATGTCAAGGGTGCTGCAGTAGGCGCCGCAATCGGTGCGGGCACGGGCGTACTGCTTGGCCGTGTCGCCGAGGGCAGCAGTCGCTGCTACTACAAGGATCGCTACGGCCGCAAATATATCGCGCGCTGCCGCTGATCCGGATCAGCTTGGAAAAAGCCGGCCTGATGGCCGGCTTTTTTCTTTAGAGCGATTTTGATTTTTACGGAATCGGAAAAATCAAAATGCGTAAATGAATTCAGCTGCTTGCGGAAGCGATCTGTTTGCACCTAAAGGTGAAACAGTCTAGTACCGGAACCTCTAGGTTCCGGCTCACGCCATGGCGATCATCGCAAGGATGTGGCTGAAAACAGCAAGACCGGTCAGGACGATGCGAACCGGCGAGATCCATCGCGGAAGGCTGCCGCTACTGGCGGACAGACTGTCCCATGCGCCCAATGCGCAGTGGGCCAGCAACAGAAGCAGCATCCCGTAAGTAGCAGGCATGAGGATGCCAAGCGCTGCAGCGAGCGCGGCAATCACGGCCCAGAATGGGGCGATGACCCTTTGGCCGGGGATTGTCGTTTCAAGCGAGTGGAAGAGGGCAGCACCCCAGCGCGCGCCGCCCAGGAACGCCACAATGATTGCCGAGTAGATCCGGAAGACATTCAGGATCGGTTCTGCAAGGGCATTTCCCTTGCCGACTGCGACCAGCAATGTGGCGATGGCCGCCAACGGTACCAGGCCGGCCAGTCCCAGCATCCAGACAAGCCGTTTTTGCCTGTCGTAGGAGCGCAGTTTCAGATCGTCGGCATCGCTCGTCATCTTCCCCTCCAAGGTTCGTGCGCCTGGCAGCAGCCCCATGCAACAAATGGCCCGGCAACGGTGATATCCGCTGCCGGGCCTGATTGAAAGATGCCGGTCTGGGTCAGATCGAGGTTTTCGACAGTGCCTCAAGCAGTTCGCTGGTGACCTTGCCGTCCGCATTCATGCCGATCTTCTTCTGGAAGGAGACGATGGCGTCGCGCGTTTTTGCGCCCATCAAACCGTCTGCCGGTCCTACATCATAGCCTGCCTTGGTCAGAAGAGTCTGAACCTGCCGGATCGCATCCTTGCCGGATACGTTCACGCTGCCCGTCGCTGCTGCGTTTTTCCACTCGGGCCGGACCGTGGCAATGTTTGCATCGCGGTTGAGTTCACCGGGCTTCCACAGTTCGGCCTTGCCGCGTGCAGCTTCAAGCTGTTCCGGGCGCATCGCCTGGGCAACGGTGTCGCGCTTCTTGGAAGCGTCGCTGTCCCCGGCGCGCGAGGCAATCGCGAACCACTTGTAGGCTTCTTCCAGGTTCTCTTCGACACCCATTCCCTTGGTGTAGAGAATGCCGAGGTTGACCTGGCTGTCCTTGACGCCGAGATTGGCCGCCTTCTGGAACCACATGATCGCTTCTGCCATGTCGGGTTCGCCGCCAAGCACGCCCATTGCGTGAAGAACTGCGAGATTGTGCATGGCAAGCGCGTTGCCCTGGGCAGCCGCTTTTTCATACCAGTCCGCGGCTACCTGCGGGTCCTGTTTCACGCCGTGGCCTTTCTCGTAGAAGTTGCCAAGGCGGTACTGGGCCGGAGCGTCACCTGCTTCCGCAGCAAGTTCATACCATTTTGCAGCCTCGCCCAGATTGCGGTCCACCTGGTCGCCATCAGTGTAGCGGCGGCCGACTTCGAACAGCGCGTTCACGTCGCCAGCAGCTGCAGCAGTGCGAAGTGCTTCGTTGCCAACCTCTTCAGGAGGCATCGGGAAGCTTGCAGTGGCGACAGGTACATCAGGCCTGGAATCGGCCTGCTGGGCAGTCTCTTCAAGCGCTCCGGTATCGCCGCCTGCAGTGTCTCCGGCGGTTTCCATTGCCGTTTCGGTTTCGTTGGCGGAAACGGTTGCATCCGGCGCTGCTGCAGATTGCGAGCCGATCGGGATCTCGCGGGAGACCTGATTGGCTGCTGTCTGCTCGTCAGGCGTCGTGGCCTGGGCAGTCTCGGTGCCTGAATCAGGCGCAATCGCCTGTTCTGCTGTACCTGCAGCAGGCGCAGCCGCCTGGTTTGCACTTACCTGCGTATTGCTGCCCATGAAGCCTGAAACGACCTTGGGTACGAAGCTGTAGGCACCGAAGGCGATGACGGCTGCGGCGCCTGCATAGAGCAGGTAGCGGGTGTTGAACTTGCTGCCGGATACGGCAACGCGTGATTTCTTGCCGGACCTGTCGGTTTCCGGGATACCCTTGAGATGCTCTGCCTCGGCTGTTGCCGCCTGGGCGGCACGGCGAGCGGCTGCCATGAGCTCGGAAATATTCTCGTGTTCGCCGGAATTGCCGTCGTCACCCTTCTTGCGATGGGCAGCCTTGCGTACCAGTGCCTCAAGGTCGGGCATTCCCGAGCCAGGCTCGAGTGGCACGTCTTCGACGTCATTTGCACCATGCGGCTGCGCCGTGTCGAGCGGCGGAACGTTGCCCGTACCGGAATTCTCGTCGCCGAAACCGTCATTCATCGACATGTCGATGGAAGGAGCCTCGACTTGGGCGTAGGCTGAAGGGGCGCCCGCAGTCGCGGTTTCGTAGGGCGAATCGTCGAATACCGCAGCCGGAGCGGGAACAGGTCCGCCCGCATCCACGGTTTCGTACTGTGCCTCGTATTGCGGTTCATATTGCGGTGCCGCCTGCGGAGCGCTCTGCGCCACAGCGGGCTGCGTTGCCGCAGCTGGCCTCGCTTCGAGCTTTGCCTCAAATGAATCGAGCCTGGAAGCGATTGCGGATACGGAATCCATCAGGTCGCCAATGCGTTCGTCGGCAGCAGGTGCCGCAACGGCATTGCCTGCGCCAGCGGAAGCGGCAATGGCCTTCAGGTTCTGGATCTCGTCCATCATGGCGGACAGGATAGCTGCATTGTGGCCGCTTTCGGCGCTTCCACCGCGCGCCGCCGCCTGGTTTGCCATGTCGATGACAATATCGCGGCTGGCGACTATCTGGCCCTCCAGATTGTCGAGCCGTTCGGAAATAGGACCGAAATCGGCGCTCGCACCGCTCGTCGATTGCAGGTGGCCTGTGATCTCGCGAAGCTGTTCCTCGAGCGAAGCGAACCGGCTGTCATCGATTGCCGGCATTTCAACCGGCCGGGTTTCAAGCGTTTCGACGCGCTGTACGAGATCTTTCAGGGTAGCCAGGATTTCCGGGCCGGTGTTGTCGATATCGCTCCCGCCACTGTGGGCAATCTCCTCGATCCTGCCACGGATCAGGCCCAGTTTCTCCTCGATCGAGGAGAAGTCCACCGGGATCGCGCCCGCGGGTGTTTCCTGCGCCACTTCCAGGCTCTGGGCGAGAACGCCCATGTCGTTTTGAATGCGGTCGAGGCGGGTAACGATGCCGTCCACGCCGCCGGAAAGCTGGGCGCCTGCCGCTTCCATCGCCGACATGTTGTCCAGCTTGCGGTCAATAAGCTGAAGCTGGTTGACGAGCTGGCTTGAGGAAGCTCCGGAATTGCCGGAGGCGATAACGTCGTCGACGGATTTCGCGAGGCTGTTCAGCCTTGCCTCGAGACGCTCGAAGTAGTCGCGATCCTCGCTTGCACCGGACGAAACCGACATCGAGACCATTGCTCGGGTGACTTCCTCGACCTTGCGGTTGAGCGAGTCGAACTGTTGCGAATAGTCCGGGAAATCGGGAAGTTCGATCTGCGGGGTCTGGCGGTTTGTCAGCCATGAATCGAGGCGGTCGACAATCTCCGAATATCCGGTCTCGATCGAGCGGGACACACCGGAAAGGTCGAAATGCGGATCAGGCTTGGCCAGAAGCTTGTTCATGCTGCTGTGCAGATTGCCCAGTTCCGTCTGCATCTGTTCGACATAGTCCGGCTGGACGTTCGACGCCTTCTGCATCGCGTTGATCGCCTCGGCGATGCGGCGAATTTCCTTCTGCGCCTGGGCAAACCCGTTGCGCACTTCCCCAACCACGACTTCACCCTGGTTCTGGGTGTCGGGCTTGTTCAGCACCTTGGGAAGCGACTGAATCTTGCGCGCAAGCTGGTTCAGGCCTTCATACAGCTTGTCCATTTCCTCATGCGATACAGCCGGCTGCTGCTGGCCTGGGCCGGCATGGTTGCGGGCCTGCGGCTGCGCATGGGGCGTTTCAAACTGCGGCGCATAGGATTGCTGCTGAACAGCAGGCTGCGGTGCCCTGACCTGCGGCTGGGGCTGCTGATATGCCTGCATCTGCGGTGCGGGCATGGGTGGCGTCCGCATCTGCTGGTGTGGCATCTGCTGAGAAGGGTCATGCCCGGCGAAGCCCTGCAGATAGTCCGTGCCACGGGAGGCGGGCTGCTGGGGATGCTGCGGGTAACCGTTCTGCGGATAGGCGTTCTGGGCATAGCCGCCGGCGGGCGCAGCTTGTGCATGAGCGATGGGGGCCTGAGCTGCGGGAGCATGAGCTACAGGGGCATTAACGGCAGGTGCAGCATGCGCATATGGTGCCGGCGCACCTTGATGCGAGGGCGAGGGCTGCTGCTGGAAGGCAGGCTGCTGCGGAGGATAATGCGGCTGCTGGGGCGCATAGTGGGGCGGTTGCTGGACCATTCCCTCAAAAGCTCGCCGGGGTGCAGCCTGTGGCTGCGCGCCCTGTTCGCCCATCAGGTAATCAAGCTGAGACCGTATCCTGCTCATTCGAAGTGCCGCCGTTTCTTGCTGGTCCGACCCGCCAGCACCGGCTGGCACATATCGGACGCGAATCGGTTCGCAGGTGATTCTGCGAATCTTCAGGTCAACAATTCACAAAACAGGGTAAACAAGGCGTTAACTTTGGTTAAACCGATGATGTTGGCTGGCAGGGGCTGCCATGCCGGCACACCCGATATGGCCACTTTGCCGGAGCCTTCCACGGCTTTTGAAATGTGCCCGCACGCAGCCCCTGAGGCGTTGCGGTTTCACACGGTTTCTCAAGGTGTTTTAGAGGTCCAGGTAACGAAGCGTAATACAACTTACCAATAGGTTATATTTCTGACGTTGCGTCACGGGATTTATAGACTAGATTAGAGGGGATGTGAAAAAACCGCTGAGGCAACCGCTCTTCCAGTGTGCACGGCATAATCGTGCGCAGCCACATTATCCTGTGCCACTGACAAGCTTTGGGTTGCCTGATATTCCGGAAATGCATATTTCTCGGAGCGCGGGTAGGAACAAAAGAATAAAATAATATGCAAGAGGTAACCCGAATGAGGAATGAAACAACCAATTCCAGGAACGCGCTGGGGCTGCGCGGTCTTGTGCGTGAGCCGGATGACGGCGAGGCAGAAGTCTATCGGATTGGAGACCTTGCCCGCGAGTTTGACGTGACCTTGCGCGCCCTGCGCTTCTATGAGGATCGCAACCTTCTTTCTCCCGCGCGCTCGGGCTCGACGCGGCTCTATTCTGCCGAGGATCGTGAGCGCCTGAAACTCATTCTCCTCGCAAAGCGCATCGGCTTCTCGCTCGTCGAAATCCAGGAGATCCTGGAAGTCCACGAAGGCGAAGTGCTTTCCAGGGACAATGCGCGCAAGCTGCTTGCCAGGTTCGAGGGACAGGTGGGCGTTTTGGAGAAACAGCGCAAGGAACTGGACGAGGCTCTGGTAGAGCTGGATGCCGCCATCGAGCATCTCAAGGAAATCGCCTGACCTCTGAACTGCCGGACACTTGATCTGGAGTTCGAACCTGAAGGTTCCCGCGAATTTTTACTTGTTCTCCCGGTGCGGCAGGCAATGCATATGCTTGCCGCACCGTGACTTGCCATGCAGATATTTCTCCAAAAGAAATGTCAGCACTTGTTGATTGCCTTGCGATTGGGCATGGTGTGGCAGGGAAACAATCCGGGGGGAGCCGGTGAGCATGGCGGAAAAGCTTTCCATACTGATTGCAGATGATCATCCGCTGTTTCGTGACGCGCTTGCCAGCGCGATCAGCGGACTTGATATCGAAAGCGAGGTCAGTCTGGCCGGCAATTTCAACGATGCCATTTCGGCTCTTGCGGAAGGCAACGGGCCGGATATCGTGCTCCTTGATCTGAACATGCCCGGCAGCCGCGGTCTTTCAGGTCTCAACCAGTTGCGGGGCCAATACCCTGCCTGTCCCGTCGTCGTGGTTTCCGCAGTCGAAGACCCGAACACCATTCGCAGGTCCCTTGCGATGGGTGCGTCTGGCTACGTGCCAAAATCCTCCTCGATCGAGGAAATGCGCAATGCGATACGCAGCGTGCTTGATGGCGACATCTACGTTCCGCAGGGCATCGACCTCGATGTCGAGCAGGATGCGGAAGAGGCCGAACTGATCGACCGGATGCAAAGCCTGACCCCGCAGCAAAGCCGCGTTCTGGGGATGCTGGGAGAGGGGCTGCTAAACAAGCAGATCGCCTATGAACTCGGCGTCTCCGAAGCAACGGTCAAGGCCCATGTCTCGGCGATCCTGCTGAAGCTCGGCGTGGACAGCCGGACACAGGCTGTAATCCTGCTTTCGAAATTCTCGACCGCTGGCGAAGGCGGGACGGACGAAGGCGGCGCTGCCTGAAACCGCAGCGCCCCGTTACAACAGCTTGCCCTTGAAAATCCGGCTCGCTCTATTCGGCAGCCTGGCCCGTGCGACGCAGCGCTGCCTTGCGCTGTGAAAGTACCGCGCGCAATGCTGCCGGTTTCACAGGCTTGTTGATGATGGCGATGCCGCGCTTCTCCGCCTGCTCCTTCAGTTCGATTGACCGGTCCGCCGTTACCAGCACAGCCGGTACGTCGCCATAGCCCTCCCCGGAAAGCCATTCCTGCGCCTCCAGCCCGGTTCCACCGTCCAGATGGTAGTCGAGCAGGAAGATCGAGGGATCGGCACTGGTCTCGCGCAGGATGGTCACGGCCTTCCTTTCGTCGGTTGCCGTGATCACCTCGCAACCCCAGTGTTCCAGCAATCCGGTCATGCCGTCCAGAATGTTCGCATCGTTGTCGATGCACACCGCTATCAGACCGGAAAGCGATCCGGCGCGCGGCGGGCTGGAGGCGTTGTCCTTGGCAGCTGCCTTCTTGCGCGGTTCGGCACGCGGCAGCCGCACCCTGAATCGGGTACCCTTGCCGGGGGTGGACTGCAGTTCCACGGGATGGTGAAGCAGGCGCGAGATGCGGTCGACAATTGACAGGCCAAGCCCCAGACCGGGCGCAACGCGCATGCCCGATTCGAGACGTGAAAACTCCTCGAAGATGATCTTCCTGTCCTTGTCGCCAATCCCGATTCCCGTATCGAAAACCTCCAGCCAAACGTGCTTGCCGCGCCGGACACAGCCAATCAGGATGCGACCGCTTGGCGTGTACTTGATGGCGTTGGAAACGAGGTTTTGCAGCAGGCGCCTCAGATAGGCCATGTCCGATGTCACCCAAAGCGAACAGGGCATGACGGTTAGCTTGAGGTTTTTCTCTTCCGCCACGGGCGTGAATTCGATGCGTATCTGGTCGAGCAGTGTCTGTATCTCGAAGCGCCCGACCGAGGTCTTGTGAGTGGCGCTTTCCAGGCGCGAGATCGCCAGCACCGCTCCGAGGATCTCCTCAACGGATTCAAGGGACCTGCCTACATTGGTGGCCAGCCGTTTCAGGTTCGGATCGTCTGCGGTTTCCAGCATCGTCGACGTGTAGAGGCGCGCCGCGTTGAGTGGCTGCAGAAGATCGTGGCCCGCCGCGGCGAGAAACTTGGTCTTGCTCTCGTTTGCCTGTGCAGCCTCGTTGGTTGCCTTCTCAAGCTGATGATTTGCCCTGACCAGGTCGCTGGTGCGTTCCTCCACCCGGCGCTCCAGGGTTTCATTGGCTTCCCGCAGCGCCTCCGAAACCATCATCCGTTCGGTGATGTCGTTCCAGGCGATGACGATGCCTCCGCCCGGCATCGGGCTGCCCCGGATTTCGAGGATTCGTTCGACACCCGGCAATGCCAGCCCCCAGGCAGCGCCCGTCCGGCGCAGCCGGTCGTCAAGGTCGTTGAATGTCGGGTCTTTCGCGCCGCTGCGGTGCCGCTTGGCTATTTCAGCGGCAATCTCCGAAAGCGCGATGCCGGCCTGGCCGACGGAAGCGGGAAGATCGAGCAGGCTTCTGAATTGCCGGTTCCAGAATGCCAGCTTGTAACTTGAATCGAAAACCGTGATCCCCTGGTCAAGCTGGTCGAATGCCGTCTGGAGCACCGAGTGATTGTAGCGGATTGCTTCCGTCGCCTCGTCCAGAAGATCGATGTTGGCCGAAGAGGATTCGTCGTAGCGCTGCAGCAGCAGGGAGTGGACGAGCCGCGAAGAGGATGCTCCGATGGCGCTTGCCAGAATTTCCTCCGAATAGCGCAGCAGGTCGCCGCTTGCCGGGTCCGTTGCTCCTCCCTTGTAGCCTGCCTCTTCCCAGTAGCGGTCGAACGCGCGGCGTGCCCGCGACTGGCCGAGATACCGTGCAAGCGTGATCTCGATTTGCTTGACGGTTACGAGCCCGCCGCGCTCGCTCTGGTCCAGCCGTTTGCCGGGGCGGAAGGAAACGAACAATGTCGCCTGGTGATCCTCCAGCGGCATCGACTTGCGCGAAAGCGAGCCGAGGAAGAGCCCGGCGGCGTTGAAGGCGAGACTCCACAATACCCCGTTGGCAAGCGGCGAAAGATCGGTGCCGAAGAGTTCGCGGGCCGACCAGATCGGAACGCCGAGAATGTTTCCGTTGGGCGCCATGGTTGGCAGAAGGAGCGTGTAGGCCCAGATCGTGAAACCCAGAACCATGCCCCAGATGGCGCCGCGAGCATTTGCGCTGCGCCAGAAAAGACCCGCAATGAGGGAGGGCGCCAGTTGCGCCAGCGCCGCAAAGGAGACCAGTCCGATGGAAGCAAGCGCCTGGGTGTTGTCGGCAATCCGGTAATAGGCATAGGCAAGCAGCAGGATGACCGAAATCGCCGTGCGGCGAAGGTTCAGGATGTGCTGCTCCATGTTGGTGCTGTCGCCGCTGATGTCGTAGCCTTCGCCCTTGAGGTACAGCGGCAGGACGAGGTGGTTGGAGATCATGATCGCAAGCGCAACGCATGCAACGATCACCATGGCGGTCCCCGCTGAAAGCCCGCCTACAAAGGCCATCAGCGTGACGAAACTGTTATGCGCGTGCTGCGGCAATGCCAGCACGTAGCTGTCGGCATTGATGTAGGGATCGAAGGTCAGCATTCCCGCCGCGGCGATGGGAATGACGAAGATGTTGATCAGCACCAGATAGAGAGGAAACAGCCAGCGCGCGCGTGTCAGTTCCTTCTCTGAGTGGTTTTCGACCACCGCGACGTGGAACTGGCGCGGCAGCAGAAGGAATGCGAGCATCGACAGCAGGGTAAGTACCGTGAAGCTGCCATAGTCGATACCCCGATCGACAATGTCCTGGATGCGGGGATGCTCGATGGCGCGCTCGTAGATGCCGGTAAACCCGTCGAACATGTAGTAGGTGACGAAGATGCCGACGGTCAGGAAGGCGGCCAGCTTGATCGCCGACTCCAGGGCGATCGCGAGCATGAGCCCGTACTGGTGTTCGGTCGCATCGGCATGGCGTGTTCCGAACAGGATGGTGAAGATGGCAAGCCCGATGGCGATGATGATCGCCAGATCGCCGAAGGGTACCTGCGCTGCATTGATGCCGCGCCCGTCGATGGCGATGAGCGTCGCCAGCGATTGCGAAACCGCCTTGAGCTGCAGCGCGATATAGGGAACCGTTCCAACGACGGCGATGCAGGTGGCAATGGCGGCAACCCGCACGCTCTTGCCGTAGCGTGCGCCCAGAAAGTCTGCGACCGAGGTAATGCGTTGGCGCTTCGACAGGCTGACGATTTTCTTGAGAACTGGAAATCCGACGGTCATCACCAGGATCGGCCCGACATAGATTGCCAGGAAGCTTATTCCGCTGGATGCGGCAAGGCCGACGGAACCGAAGAAGGTCCAGGTGGTGCAGTAGATCGCCAGGGAGAGCGGATAGATCGTCGAGCGCAGGAGCAGGCTTCCCGACTGCTTTCGGGTGTCGCCATACCGAGCCACAGCGAACAGCACCAGCAGGTAAAGCACCGCAACGGTGGCGATCAGGAGCGGCTGCATCACCATCTGTCAGCGCATCCCTGCATGTCGCCTGCCGAATATCCAACGGCCGCAGCCCGCATTCCTGTTTCCTCCGTTCCTCTCCTGAACGCTGATACTATTGCCTGCAACACCTTGCAGCAAGCCGGGACGGGAGGGGGTGATAAGGGCCGGTTCAGCTTGTTGATGGCCGAAGAATTCGCTTAACCCAACGTAATCGGTGGTTTATTGTCGATACGTGGAGCTAGAACATGCCCCGATAACCAAAATTGGAATGAAGAAAGCCCGGACAGACGGCCGATCATTCCTCAAGAAGAGAGACAGGAATATGCTTCAGGAATTCAAGAAATTCATCATGCGCGGGAATGTCATGGACCTCGCTGTCGGTGTCATCATCGGCGGTGCGTTCGGGACCATCGTCACCTCGCTGACCGGAGACGTCATCATGCCGGTGGTCGGGGCCATCTTCGGCGGGCTGGATTTCTCCAACTACTTCGCGCCACTTTCCTCTGGCGTTACAGCGGCAACGCTGGATGCAGCAAAGGAACAGGGCGCAGTGCTCGCCTATGGCAGTTTCCTGACGGCGGTAATCAACTTCGTAATCCTCGCCTTCATCATCTTCCTGATGGTCAAGGCCGTGAATTCGATGATGGAGAAGGAAGAAACGCCAGCCCCGCCGCCTGGCCCGACGCCTGATCAGCAGCTCCTCATGGAAATCCGCGACGCGCTGGTAGCAAAGCCGAAAGCCACGCGCTCGGCTGCCAAGAAGTCCTGACCAGAGCAATTTCGATTTTGATCGAATACGCAGTCCGCACATCAACGAACCCGCCGGCATTGCCGGCGGGTTTGCTTTTTTTCCGCGTGCCATCCGCCGCCGCCCCTGGTGCCGTCCCCCGAGAATATTGAGACTTCCGGGTATGTGGCATGACTCTGTGGCATCGCAACCCCACCTGAATTGACCCACGCTCAAACACCCAAAATGGATGCAGGGAGGAAAAGCGATGCGTTCAGGATTGATGGCAGGTGCTGCAGCGGTTGCGCTGCTGGCGAGTGCATACTCGGCTTCGGCAGAGGGCGGCCCGTTGAAGGTGGGCGTTCTTGCAACGCTCGAGGGCACATATACGGTTCTCGGCGAAGATGGCGTGCGCGGGTTGAAGACCGCGCTTGGTCAAGCTGGCGGAAAGGCCGGCGGGCGTGAGATCGAACTGGTGATCCAGTCGACGGATGCCAGCCCGGACAGCGCAGTTCGCGGCGCGCGCAAGCTCGTGGAACAGGATGGTGTCGAGATCGTGGTCGGTCCGCTTTCCGGCTCCGAGGGCATCGCCATTCGCGATTACTGCAAGACCCAGCCGGGTGTCACCTTCATCAACGGTATTTCCGGCGCCCAGGAAACGACCTATGTCGATCCGTGCCCGAATATGTACCGCTTCAACATGGATGGCGCGCAGTGGTCCGCCGGCCTCGGCGACTACATCTACAATGAGAAGGGCTACAAGAAGATCGCAACCGTGGGCGAGGACTATTCCTTCGTCTACACCCAGGTCCTCGGACTTGTCACCGAGTTCTGCTCGGCGGGTGGCGAAGTGAGCGAGCGCTTCTGGGTTCCACTCGGTACCAAGGACTTCGGTTCCATCATCGCCGCCTTGCCGGATGATGTGGACGCAATCTATCTTGGCCTTGGCGGCGGCGATGCCGTCAACTTCCTCAACCAGTACCAGCAGGCAGGCGGCGAAGCCAACCTCATCGGCGGCACGATCATGGTTGACGGTACCGTTCTCAGTTCCAAGGGCTCGGCCAAGGAGGCACTTATCGGTGTTCCGTCGGCCGGACCACAAGCGGACACCTGGGATGATCCGAAATGGCAGGCCTATGTGAAAGCATATCAGGATGCCTTCCCGCCGGATCAGCGCTTCCCGATCCCGTCGCTCCTTGGCACTGGTTACTACAACGCCACCAACGCGATGATTCAGTGCCTCGACAAGACCAATGGCGACCTTTCGGATGGCCAGGCAGCCTTCCGTCAATGCCTTGACACGCTCGAGCTCGATGCGCCGAACGGCAAGATCACGCTCGACAGCAACCGTCAGGCGATCGGAACCAACTTCGTCTCCGAGGTTGTCGAACTTCCCGACGGAACGCTTGCCACCAAGCTTGTTTCCATGAAGGAAAACGTCAACCAGACGCTGGGTATCGACCCCGAAGCGTTCGCGAAAATCGGGTTGCCGAGCCGCGACGTTCCGGAGTGCAAGACCTCCTACAACTGATCAGCCGGTTTCAAACCAGCAGAATTGAAACGCATCCGGGCGGAATTTCCGCCCGGCATGCATGCCGGTTGTCTTTGGCCGGCCGTCTTCGCTTGTCAACGGACCATGCTGCGGAACCAGGGCTGCGGAACCAGGGATGTCTCTTATCTCTTTCAACTGGCGTGTTCATTTCGCCGACGGCGTGCTGGAGGAGGCAATCGGGTCCGAGATAGACATGCGCGGACTTGGCGCGCCGCTTCTCGTCTCGGAGGCAGAGATGTTGACCTCCGAACTCGCCGACCGCATCCGCTACAGCCTGCCGCCCAGGATAAGGGCCAGCGAGTGTTTCCCCGTTTTGGACGCCAACGCCCCGGTGGAAATCGCAACCGCGCTGCAGCAAGGTTCCTTTGACACCGTAATTGCCTTCGGCCCGGCGCGTATGCTGGTGGCTGCCCAGGAGGCGGTAAGATACAGCGGCCAGAAATCGGGAAGAAAGATCGCACTCCTTGCTGTGCCTGGCCTTGAAGGCCTTCCCGCAAGCTGGTCGGCAAGCAGCGGCAGCAAGAATGCCGGCGCAGTTGCATCGGCCATTGTCTGCGACCCGACCGTCACCTTCGGTATCGCCCCCCGTATGACTGCTTCGGCGGGCATTGATATTCTCGCCCAGTGCCTGGAGGCGTGTTTCTCCTGTCACTACAATCCCCCGGCAGACGGCATAGCCATCGAGGGTCTTACGAGGGTCATAAACGCCCTTCCCAAACTGATGGATGCAGACTCGCTTGATCTGCGCCGCGAGATAATGGCCGCGAGCCTGAGTGCCAGCCTTGCTCAGACCAAGGGGCCGGGACCCAGCCAGAGATTGTGCGATGCGCTTTGCGAAGCCACTGGCCGCCGGGTCGACCGCGGTAGCGTCAAAGCCATCGCACTGCCCGGAATTGTGGCCTTCCTCGAACACGAACTGGATATGGACAAGCGGCGGCAGCTTACAGGTCTTTTCCCCGATGCGGAGAAGGGGAGCCTGGCGGCATGTCTCGACAGCTTCATTCGCGATTTGCCCTTGCCGCGCAACTTCCCGGAAATCGGTATCAGCACCGGGGAACTCTTTCTTGCCGTGGACAGGCTTGCGCAATCGGGCATCCAGACGGATTGCTACGCGCATCTTCAGGCCATTCCCGAGCCAAAACAGCGTCAGAATTGAAGGCTGCCTCATGCGTTCCTTGTTCATCAATGGCGAGAAGGTCGTAACCACGCAGGCGATCCAAAATGTCAATCCTTCCGACACTGCCGATGTCGTCGGCGAATACGCCATGGCCGGCATTCAGGAAACGCAGGACGCGATAGCCGCCGCGCGGGCCGCATTTCCGGCATGGGCCGCTGCCACGCCACAGGCCAGGCACGACATCCTCTTGCGCGCAGGCAACGAGATACTCGACCGGCGCCGGGAACTGGCCGACCTGTTGGCCCGCGAGGAAGGCAAGCTTCTGGGCGAGGCGGAAATCGAGGTCGTGCGCGCCGGCCACATCCTTCAGTTCTTTGCCGGAGAGGCAGTCCGGTTGAAAGGAGAAACAGGGGCTTCGGTTCGTCCCGGAATATATGTCGATGTGACGCGCGAACCTGTTGGTGTGATCGGTCTCATCACGCCGTGGAATTTTCCCATCGCAATTCCGGCGTGGAAAATCGCCCCGGCGCTGGCCTACGGCAACACGGTTGTTTTCAAGCCGGCGGAACTGGTGCCCGGGAGTGCCTGGGAACTCGTGGACATTCTTCACCGCGCAGGCCTGCCGCCCGGTGTGCTCAATCTGCTGACCGGCAAGGGATCCGTGGTGGGCCAGGCAATCCTGGACGATCCCGCCGTGGATGCAATCAGTTTCACCGGCTCTCAGGCGACCGGCAAGCGAGTGGCACAAGCTTCACTGGCGCACATGAGGCGGTTCCAACTCGAAATGGGCGGCAAGAATCCGCTGCTGGTGCTCGATGACGCTGATCTGGAAATTGCGGTCGAATGCGCTCTCGACGGCAGTTTTTATTCCACAGGGCAACGTTGCACTGCCTCGTCACGGCTGATCGTCACCAACTCGATACACGACCGGTTTGTCGAGATGCTGGCCGAACGGATGCGGCGACTGGTTGTCGGCGATGCCCGCAAGCCCGGTACCGGCATGGGGCCGGTCGTGGACGAGAACCAGTTGAGGCAGGACACCGACTATATCGAGGTGGCACGCAGGCAGGGGGGCACGCTGAGAACCGGCGGCGAGCGGCTGCGCCGTGAGACTCCCGGGTATTACCTCAGTCCGGCCCTGATCACCAACACCACCAACGACATGCGGATAAATCGCGAGGAGGTGTTTGGACCGGTCGCCTCCGTCATTCGTGTGCGCGATTACGAGGAGGGTCTGTCGGTCGCAAACGACACGGAGTTTGGCCTGTGTGCGGGCATCTGCACCACCTCGCTCAAATACGCCAGCGATTTCAAGCAGAAGAGCGAGGCGGGAATGGTGATGGTCAACCTGCCTACTGCGGGTGTCGACCATCATGTTCCCTTTGGCGGCCGCAAGGGATCCAGTTTCGGACCCCGCGAACAGGGCGCCCATGCGCGCGAGTTCTTTACCGAAATCAAGACTTCCTACACCCGTCCCTAGGGTTCAGGGAGCCGTTTGCGCGACCTGCTCCAGGTCTCTTGATGTATCTGAAAGTCTTTTTTTGCCGAAATTGCACTTGCCGCGGCTCTGGCGCTGTTTCAGACTTGGAAGATTGCGACTTACGACTTTGGGAGGGGTGGATGAGTTGCGCATTGTCGGTTCGGCACGGATCTTTCGGCCGTGCTGCGGTCTACCAGCTTGACCGCACCATCATCACGCATGCCCACCGCGAGGGGCACCTGATATTCTATCTGGACGGCCAGGAATCCTCTGTGGAATTCGAGGACAAGGGCTGTGCATTGAATGACAGCTTCAGTGTCGCTGTCAGCCCTTGGGAGCCGCACAGTTTTCAAATTCCTCCAAATTCCACTTCCTGCCTTTGCCTCGTTCTCTACATCAAGCCGATCTGGTTTCTCGAAAACAGCCCGTCCGCCGAGTTCGCGCTGCAATTCGGATGCAACGAGGTAAGGCTGACGCCGCAGCTGCACGAACTCGTCATGCGGCTGACTTCGCTCCTGCTCGACAACGAACATGTCGACCAGTTTGACCTCATCCTTTTCGAGCTGATCAGGCGCTGTTTCGAACAGACCTGGCTGAGGATGCCAAAGGCGGGGCTACTGGATCGCGCCAGGTTGCGTTTCAGCGATTTCAGGGTGCGCCGGTCGCTGCGTATCATGCATGAATCGATTTCGGTCGAAAGCGACGTCGAAAGCCTTGCAAGGCAGGTCGGTCTGTCGCGACCTCATTTCTTCAAGCTTTTCAAGATGCAGATGGGGGTAACTCCAAACATCTACCTCAATACCCTGCGTTCAGAACACGCTATCCACGATCTCCTCAAGACCGAAAAATCGGTAACCGACATAGCCGAGGAACTGGGCTTTTCCTCGCAGGCAAGTTTCACCCGTTTCTTCTCGTCGAATGTCGGCATCGCGCCCAGCGAATACCGCCGCGTGGCCCGCGTTGATGCGGAGTCTTTTCCGATGGTCAGCTAACCCGCAAGACTTAAAGGTATGGGTTTGTCGGTGACAGTCTTTATCCTTCGGGGAGGTTCCGGGTTGAAGTGGAACCAGGGAGGAAAAGATGTTGCCGGTTCCGTCCGCAAACGGATTGCCACGAGATAGCGGGAATCCGCGTCGTTTCGTCCGGTGCGCCAGGTCCGCCGGAGGGGTTGCATGAGACGGTTCGCGTCCAGGCATCCCTGGTGGTCTGCGATCATCGTCGTGGTCGCTTTCATACTGTTGTGGATGATGTTCGCGGTATGGCCAGAATGGCTTTCTGACCTTATCGGATCGAAGAAGCTGTTCCTGAATGCGCTCTTCAACGGCATCACGCTTGGCGGGTTGTATTTTCTCGTCGCTTCGGGTTTCACCCTGATTTTCGGCCTGATGCGCAACGTCAACCTGGCGCATGGCTCGCTCTATCTCCTGGGCGGCTATGTTGGCTATTTCGTTGCCAGTTGGACGGGCTATTGGCTGCTGGCATTCCCGGCTGCCTTCATCGTCATGGCGCTGCTGGGACTGCTTTTCCAGTATTTCGTCTTTCGCCGGATGGAAGGCGAGGACCTGCGCCAGACACTGGTGACCATCGGCATTTCCATTGTGGTCGCCGATCTGATGCTCTGGTCGTTTGGCGGCGATTTCTACAACATCAATCCGCCGGAATGGCTTTCCGGTCCGATGGATACGTTCTTCATCACCGCAGTCAAGAGCTCTGGCGACTACGTTTTTCTGCGCTATCCCATGGTGCGCGTCGTCATCTTCGCCGCATCTGTCGTGATCGGTCTGGCGATGTGGATCGCTCTGAACAGGACACGCATCGGCATGCTGATCCGCGCGGGCGTGGATGATCGCGACATGCTGTCGGCAACGGGCGTGCGGATACAGCTCGTGTTTCTGGGGGTCTTTGCCTTCGGGGCTGGGCTGGCCGGCGCGGCCGGAGTGGTCGGAGGCACTTTCCAGTCGCTCGCCCCGGGCGAGGATACACGCTTTCTGCTGGCATCGCTTGTCGTGGTAATCGTCGGGGGCATGGGGTCCATTCCGGGAACGGCCATCGGAGCGCTGCTTGTTGGCGTGGCCGAGCAGTTTGGCTCGGTCTACTTCCCGACCTATGCGGTTGTTCTGACCTTCCTGATCATGGTTGCCGTGCTCGCATTCCGCCCTCAGGGCATCATGGGCAGGAGCTAGGCAATGGCGCTGTTCGAGCCCCACAACATTTCGCGCATCGACCGGTCGCCCGGCTGGATCGAACGGATACCGGGTCCCTATTGGGCATTGGCGATCCTCTTGCTGATAATGCCTTCGCTCGCCTCGGACTTTGTTCTCTTCCAGATCTTTGGCTGGAGCTTCATCCTTGGAATGATTGCGCTAAGCCTGATGTTCCTGGCGGGCTATGGCGGCATGGTTTCGGTAGCCCAGATGTCGGTCGCCGGCATCGCCGGTTACATGGTCGCCATCTTCGGCGAAAGCGCCATCGACCAGATCAGCATGGGCTGGCCATGGTTCGTGGCCATTCCGCTGGGCATACTGATTGCAGCCATTCTGGCTACATGTGTTGGATGGCTCGCGGTCCGTACCGAGGGCATCTACACGATCATGATCACGCTGGCGATTGCGGCTGCCTTCTTCTATTTCTGCCGCCAGAACTACACCGTGTTCAATGGCTTTTCGGGTTTCAACGGCGTTCTGCCGCCGGAACTCTTCGGCGTCGACTGGCGCACCGCCGTTCCGTTCTACTATTTGTGCCTGTTCTGGGCAGCTCTCTATTTTCTGGTGGTTCTCTACGTTTCGCGGTCACCCTTCGGCCTGGCGCTGCAGGGGGTTCGTGACAATCCGCGAAGGATGGCGGCTCTGGGCTACAACGTGACGGCCCACCGTGTTGCCGCCTACACCGCTGCTTCCATTCCCGCGGCAACGGGGGGCATTCTGCTCACATGGCAGAGTGCCCAGATATCGCCTGGAACGATATCCATCGGCCCGGCTATCGATATCCTGGTTGTCGCCATCGTCGGCGGATTGCGCCACCCGATCGGTCCATTCATTGGTGCGTTTGTCTATGTCCTTCTCAAGACGTTTGCCGTCGACTTCCTGACCTCGCTCGGGTTGAGTGGTGAACGTTTCCAGCTGATCATCGGCCTTGGCTTTCTTGTCATCGTGTTCTGGTCGCCCGACGGCGTATTGGGACTGTGGGAGAAGTTCAGGAACTGGCAGAAACGTGATCCCCTGCGCGGACAGGAAGGAGGCATCGAATGACGCCTTCGACCGCTACAGAATCCGCACTCGAACTGCGCAACGTGTCGAAGTCGTTTGGAGCGCTCGCGGCCCTCTCCGACATCACCTTTTCCGTTAGGCCCGGAGAGCGGCGCGCGGTGCTGGGCTCCAACGGGGCAGGCAAGACGACGCTGTTCAACTGCATCACCGGCGACTTCCCGCCGACTTCAGGCAACATCCGCTTCTTCGGGGAGGACGTTACAGATTTTGCTCCCTACGAGCGCATCCGGCGCGGCCTGAGGCGCACATACCAAATATCTCTGCTGTTCGCGGGGCTTTCCGTCGCCGACAACGTCTACCTTGCCTGCCGTGGCGTTTCGCGCGGCCGCTTCTCATTTATCCGGCCGCGCCGCAACGACGTCCTGCTGCAGAGCGCCGAGGAACTGATGCACACGGTGCGCATCGACGGCGTAAGGGACCATCTCGTTTCCGAGCTTTCCTACGGGCAGCAGCGCCAGCTCGAAATCGCCATGGCTCTTGCCGGTGCTCCGCGTTTCATTCTCTTCGACGAACCGGCTGCCGGGCTTTCGCCGACGGAGCGCGCAGAGCTGGTGAACATCCTGACCGGTCTTCCCGCCCATATCGGTTTCATCATCATCGAGCACGACATGGATGTGGCGCTGCGCGTCTCCGACTATGTCACGATGATGCACAATGGCCGGGTCTTCAAGGAAGGCAAGCCGGCCGAGATCGAGGAGGATGAGGAAGTCCAGTCGCTTTACCTTGGGGGTGCCCATGGCTGAGTCCGGCACGCCCATCCTCGAAGTGCGCGATCTGAACGTTTATTACGGGCATTCGCATGCCCTTCAGGGCGTCGATCTCAGGCTCGGTTCCGGAGTGCTTTCCGTTGTGGGCCGCAACGGTATGGGCAAGACTACCCTTTGCAAGGCCATCATGGGCCTCGTGCCGGTTGCTTCCGGATCGATAGCACTGAACGGGCAGGTCATTTCCGGCATGAAGCCTTCGGAAATTGCCCGTGCCGGAATTGGCTACGTCCCGCAGGGAAGGCGGCTGTGGCGGTCGCTGACCGTGGACGAGCATCTGCGCATGGTCGAGAAGCCGGGCGGTTCATGGAGCCGCGAACGGATATATGCGACCTTCCCGAGACTTGCAGAGCGGCGTCAGAATGGCGGCGGCCAGCTTTCCGGCGGCGAGCAGCAGATGCTGGCCATCGGCCGGGCGCTGTTGCTCAATCCCCGGCTTCTTGTGATGGACGAACCGACCGAGGGACTTGCCCCGGTGATCGTCAACCAGGTTGAGGAGATGCTAATCCGCCTCGGCGAGGAGGGCGATATCGATGTTCTTGTCATAGAACAGAACATCGGGGTCGCTTGTGCCGTATCCGGCCAGGTTGCCATCATGGTCAATGGCCGCATCAACCGCATCATCGATTCCGGAGTGCTGGCAGGCGATGTCGACCTGCAGCAAGCGCTGCTGGGTGTCGGCAGGCATGCCCACGAGGAAATGGACGAGGCTGCCCACGCTCACGAGGGACAGGCTTCCGCCGAGGAGCACAGACGGCCCGTCAAGGTCTACCTTTCCAACCCGGCGGTGCCTACCCGCTGGACGCCGCCTGTCCCTGTGCGGGTAATCGAGAATGCGGCTCGCACGATTACACCTCTGGCCGAAAAGCAGGACGTGCCGGAACGCAATACGGGCAGGCGGCGTGGCGGCACGATCTTCGTGTGCGGAACCATGGATACGAAGGGCGCGGAACTGCGCTTCCTGAGGGACGTGATAAAGGAACGCGGCCACCGGGTGGAGATCGTCGATATCTCGACGAGCGGCAAGCCCTCCGGTGCAGCCATCCCGCCATCGGCGGTGGCAGCTTTCCATCCTCGTGGTGCCTCAGGCGTTTTCACCGGGGACAGGGGCACGGCGGTTGCCGGCATGACGCGTGCATTCGAGGCATGGATCCGTCAGCGCAACGACATAGCTGGTGTGATCTCCGCAGGCGGTTCGGGCGGAACGGCGCTGGTCGCACCCGGGTTCAGGTCGCTCGATATCGGGATTCCAAAGCTTGTCGTTTCCACGGTCGCCTCGGGCAACACTGCACAGTATGTCGGTGGTTCCGACATGGTGCTCATGCATTCGGTCGCCGATGTGCAAGGGTTGAACTCGATCACCCGCGAGGTGCTGCAGAACGCTGCTGCGGCCATTGCCGGAATGGTGGAGGCGCGCCGCGACAGGCCACAGGCCGCCGAGGAACGTCCGGCCGTCGCGTTGACCATGTTCGGCGTCACCACGCCCTGTGTTCAGCGGGTCTCGCAGATCCTGTCGGAAGACTACGATTGCCTCACCTTCCATGCCACCGGCACCGGGGGGCATTCCATGGAAGCGCTCCTCGTTTCGGGCAAGCTTGCAGGCGTTGTCGACATCACCACCACGGAGGTGGCCGACATGGTGGCTGGCGGCATTTTTGCGGCCGACGAGACGCGCTTCGATGCGGCGATCAGGTCCGGACTACCCTTCATCGGCGCCTGCGGGGCCTGCGACATGGTCAACTTCGGAGCACCTGAAACCGTGCCCGAACAATATGCCCAAAGGCTCTTCTACAAGCACAATCCCCAGATCACGCTGATGCGCACAACGCCGGAGGAAAACCGGGCAATCGGGCGCTTCATCGGCGAAAAGATCAACCGGATCACGGCACCTGTGCGCTTCTTCCTGAACGAGGGCGGCATTTCGGCACTGGATGCACCCGGCCAGCCTTTCTGGGACCCCGAAGCCGACAAGGCCCTGTTCGGCGCACTGGAGGAAACCGTTCGCCACACGGCAAACCGGCAACTGGTGCGGGTGCCAAACCATATCAACGATCCGGAATTTGCAGACCTCCTGGCGCGCACATTCCGCTCCTTCCATTCCCAGCCCATGAACCGGAGCGCGTGATGTTTGATCGAAAGACGCTGATGGACAATTTCCGCAGCAAGGTGGCGCGGGGCGAACCAATCATCGGTGGCGGCGCCGGTACTGGCCTGTCCGCCAAGTGCGAGGAAGCCGGCGGTATCGACCTCATCGTGATCTACAATTCCGGCCGCTACCGCATGGCTGGCAGGGGCAGCCTGGCAGGCCTGATGCCCTATGGCGATGCAAATGGTGTCGTCATGGAAATGGCAGGCGAGGTGCTTCCCGTCGTCAACCGGACCCCGGTGCTCGCTGGTGTCTGCGCAACCGATCCGTTCCGCCGGATGGACAGGTTCCTGGACCAGATCCGCGAAACGGGCTTTGCCGGCGTGCAGAACTTTCCCACGGTCGGTCTGATTGACGGCAATTTCCGTCTCAATCTGGAAGAGACGGGCATGGGTTATGACCACGAAGTCGAGATGGTGCGGCTTGCAGGCGAGCGCGACCTCCTGACCACGCCATACGTCTTCTCGGAGGCCGACGCCGAAAAGATGGCAGGTGCCGGTGCAGACATCATCGTTGTCCATCTGGGTCTGACGACCGGCGGTTCGATCGGCGCGCATACCGCCGTTCAGCTCGAGGATGCACCGGCAATCACGGATGCCTGGGCGCAGGCAGCGCTGAACGTCAATCCCGACGTGCTCGTGCTGGTGCATGGCGGCCCGGTCGCCAATCCCGCCGACGCTGCATTCGTCATCGCCAACACCCGCAATTGCCACGGTTTCTACGGCGCTTCCTCCATGGAGCGGCTGCCCACGGAAATCGCACTGACAGCACAAACACGAAATTTCATCGAAGAAGGCCGCAAGGCCATGGGAGGCCGCTCATGACTGGTCAGATCATTGGACAAATCATCCTCTGGCTCATCGTCGCCGTCATCGCAGTATTCATCCTCTACTGGGTGATGAACTGGCTCTACCGGCGGTCGACGAAGGAAATAGCGTTCGTGCGCACGGGCTTGTTCGGAGAGAAGGTCGTAATCGACGGCGGAGCGTTCGTCTGGCCAATCATCCATGACATCACGCCGGTCAGCATGAACTCTCTCGATCTTCGGGTGTCGCGCGGCCGCGAGGAAGCGCTCATCACGAAAGACCGCCTGCGTGTCGACGTCGATACCGAATTCTATGTCCGCGTGAAGCAGAGCCGCGATGCGGTTTCGCTCGCGGCATCGACGCTTGGCCGGCGCACGCTGGAGCCTGCACGCATCCATCAGCTTTTGGGTGGCAAGTTCGTTTCCGCACTGCGCGAAGTTGCGTCCCAGATGACACTGGAGGAACTGCACGAAGCGCGCAGCTCCTTCGCCGCGCGTGTGCACGAGATCGCCCAGTCCGGTCTCGACAAGAACGGCCTCGAACTTGAAAGCGTCGCGGTCCTAGATATCGACCAGACCGACATCGAGTATTTCAACCCCTCCAACCGCTTCGATGCGGAGGGTCTGACGAGCGTGATCGAAACCATCGAGTCCCGCCGCAAGCAGCGCAACGACATTGAACAGGAATCGGCGATCAGGATCCGCGAGCGCAACTTGCAGGCGGAAAAGGAAATGCTTGAGATCGAGCGCGAGTCCGAGGAGGCGCGCCTGGAGCAGGAACGCGAAATCGAGTTCCGCCGTGCTCGCCAGCGTGCCGAACTCGCGCGTGAACGCTCGGAGCGCGACAAGGAAGCAGAGCAGGCAACCCTGCTATCGCGCGAGGCGATCGAAACCGCGCGTATCCAGAATGAGCATGGTATCGCCAGGAGCAGGATCCAGAGCGAGAAGGAAATTCGCCAGCAGGAGATCGAGCGTCAGCGCATCGTCGATGAGGCCGAGATTGCCTCCCGCGAACAGATCGAAAAGGCCAGGATCGCGCAGGAAAAAATCCTGTCGGAGGAGCGCATCAAGAGCCGCAAACACACTGAAACTGCGGATATCGAGGCCAATGAGGCAATCGAGAAGGCGCGTATCGATCTCGACAAGTCGCTGACACAGGCCCGCATCGACAAGGAGCGTGAAACGCAGTCCCGCGAAATCGAACGCAAGCGCGCCATCGAGGAAGCAGAAATCTCTGCACGCGAATTCGTAGAGAAAGCCCGTATCCAGCAGGAAAACGAGGTGACAGGCGCACGGATTTCCGTCGAGCGGACCATCCGCGAGCGCGAGATCGCCCGCAACCTTGCCATTGATGAGGCGGAAATTGCTGCACGGGAGGCAGCGGAAAAACTCCGCATCGCCCAGGAACGCACCATCAATGCCGAGCGTATCGAGGCCGACAAGGCAACCCGGTCGCTGGAAATCGAACGTCAGAAAATCCTGGAGGAAGCAGAAATCGCCTCCAAGCAGGCGACCGAGGCCGCCAGGATTGCCCGCGAAAAGGCACTCGCAGCCGACCGTATTGCTTCCGAACAGGAGACCGAGCGTCTGGCAATCGACTTCCGCCAGAAGACAGACGTCATACGCATCACTGCCGACGAGGCCACGGCCAAGTCTCGCATCCAGCAGGAACAGCGAATCCGCGAAATCGAGATCGCACGGAACGAAGCCGTCGATGCAGCCGAAATCGCATCGCGCGAAGCTGTCGAGAAGATCCGCATTGCCCGCGACCGGCAGATTGCGCTGGAGAAGCTGGACGCGCAGGAAGTTACCGAGGACCGGGATGTCAAGCGCGCGGCAGCGCTCGAAGCCGCACAGATCGCGGCAAGGGAGGCAACCGAAGCCAAGCGCATTGCCCAGGAGAAGACGACTACTGCGCAACGCATCGAGAAGGAGCGGGAGACACGCCAGCTCGAAATCGACCTTGGCCGCGCGGTGCAGGAAGCCGAGGTTGCGGCGCGCGAGGCCGTCGAGGCCCGCCGCATCGCCCAGGACGCGAAACTCGCCCTGCAGCGCATCGAGACCGAGGAAGCGACAAGAGAGCGTGACCTGGAACGTGCCAAGGCGGTGGAAGCTGCCGAGATTGCGCGCGCCGAAGCGGTCGAGGCAGCCCGCATAGCCAAGGAGAAGAAACTGGCAGCCGAGCGCATCGCCTTCGAACAGGACATGCGCGAACGCGAAATCGCGCGCAACCGCGCCATCGACGTGGCAAATGTCAGCGCCCAGGAGCAGGTCAACGCAGCCCGCATCGAGGAAGAAAAGCGGACACGTGCTGCAGAGATCAACAAGGAAGCGGAGGTCCGTTCGCGCCAGATCGAGAAGGACGAGGCTATCGCCGCCGCCGAGATATCTTCCCGCCGGCTGATCGAGCAGCAACGCATCGAAAAGGAAGCGGAGACAACGGCGGAGAAGATCGCCCGCGACAAGCGCATCCGCGACCTGGAGATCGAACGCAACAAGGCGCTCGATGAAGCCCAGATTGCAGCCGATGAGGCGATCGAGGCTGCGAGGGTCGCTCGTTCGAAGGCAATCGACGCACAGAAGATCGCCGCCGAACAGGAAATCGACGCCCGCAAACTGGAGCGCCGCAAGGTACTCGAGCAACTCGAGATTTCCCGTGTCCAGGCTCTGCGCGAAGCAGAGATTGCAAGCCAGGAGGATATCGAGCGGGCCCGCATCGCCTCCGAGCGCGGTCTCGACGATGCCCGCATCGGTCACCAGACGGAGCGCCGCCGTCTGGAAATCAACCGCGAGCGCGCTGTCGAGGAAGCCTCGATGGAAAAGGCGATTTCGCTCTACCAGAAATCGCTGGAGGAGAGCCAGGCAGCCATCGAGGCCGAGAAGCTGCGTGCAGAAGCAGTTGCAGCGGCAGAGCGCGTGAAGACCGCCCAGGAAACCGAGGGCGCGACACGCCGCAAATCGGTCGATGTCGTGCTCGCCGAAAAGGCGGCGGAGGAAAAGCGCATCGCCGCGGAAGCGGAACGTGTTCGCGCGGCTGTCGAGGCCGAGGCACAACGGCTCATCAACGAGGCCGAGAACGTCCTGTCCGATTCCGCACGTCACTCGCTCTTCAAGCGCAAGATGCTGGAGCATGTCGAAGGCATCGTCGCAGCCAGCGTCAAGCCGCTGGAGAAGGTGTCCGACATCAAGATCATGCAACTGGGTGGTGCCGGCACCAAGGGACTCGAATGGTCCAATGGCGATGGTGCCGCAGGCGGGGGCGGCGGCAGCGGGCCAAGCCCAACCGACGAGGTGATGAACTCCGCACTTCGCTACCGGGTGCAGGCCCCCATGGTCGACCAGCTTCTTTCGGATATCGGCATCGATGGTTCGAACCTCGCCAAGTCGGACATTCTCAGATCAGCGTCGGACATGACGCGCGCGGCAAGTGAGGCCCAGCGCATGAAATCCGGCAAATCCTCGGGCAAATCGGAGGCTAAGGACTGATGGCAAGGGTTTATGTTTCTTCCGTCATCCCCGCGCCTGCGGCCAAGGTCTGGGAGCGGGTCCGCGACTTCAACGGGCTGCCGAAATGGCACCCGAGAATCCGTGACAGCCGGATCGAGGATGCCCGTCCTTCTGACCAGGTGGGGTGCATCCGCAATTTCCACCTCCAGAACGGCGATACGATCCGCGAGCAGCTTCTTGGCCTGTCTGACTACGACCAGTCCTGCACGTACGCGATCCTGGAAAGCCCCATGCCGCTGACCGACTATGTCGCGACCCTGCGGCTCACCCCGGTGACCGATGGTGAGCGCTGTTTCGCCGAGTGGTCCGCGGAGTTTTCCTGCGCGCCGAAAGACGAGAGCGATCTCGTTTCCGGCATTGGCGGCAACGTCTTTCAGGCCGGGTTCGACGCCCTCAAACGTCATTTCGGCGGATAACGGGCAGGAAAGATGGTCAGGATCGTCAAGAGCACTGTGATCGACGCGCCGATTGAAGCGGTTTGGGCGCTGCTTCGTAACTTCAATGGTCACGACCGCTGGCACCCGGTCGTCGATACGAGCCAGATCGAGCGGGGGCTACCGTCAGACAAGGTCGGTGCGGTTCGCAGGTTCCGCCTCAACGACGGCAGCGAGTTGCGCGAACAGTTGCTCACGCTTTCGGACCTGGAGCAGACGTTCACCTACTGCCTGCTCGATACCCCTGTCCCACTTCTTAACTACGTCGCCCATGTCCGTCTTTTCCCCGTGACCGACGGGGACATGACCTTCTGGGAATGGGAAAGCCGTTTCGATACCCCGGCGGGAAGGGAACAGGAACTGGCCGAGATGGTGGGTACCGGCATCTATGAAGCCGGCTTCGAGGCCATCCGCAACGAACTTCAAGCCGGAGACAGCCAATGATCACGGTTGAAACCTTCAATACGCACAGGGAGGCGTCTTCTGCGCTGAACGACCGGACCCGCTTTCTCGCCGGAGGTACGCTCCTGATGCGGGATGTGAACTATGCGGTTCCGGGCATCGAACATATCGTGCGATCTCTGGAGCCGCTGCGGACCATCCGTTCGGAAGGCGACTCGGTTTTCATCGGTGCTGCGGCAACCATGCTGGATGTCATCAACGCCCGTGAGACGGCGTTCCTCGCACCCGTCTCGCGGGCGGTGGGCGGTCCGGCAATCAGGAATATGGCGACGGTGGGCGGCAACCTCTTTGCGCCTTCACCGTTCGGAGATTTTACCACCGCGCTTCTTGCACTCGATGCGACCATTCATTTTGCCGACGGGCGGCAGGAAGAGATCGAGACGTTCCTCGCACAACGCGATTCCGGCAGGCGCATTGTAACCGCCATCAGTGTGGCGCCTCCGCTTTCCGGCAGTTTTCTCTTTTCCAAGATCAGCAGAACCAAGCCGAAGGGGCCTGCAATCCTGTCGATCGCCGTCCGGCTGCCATCGGGCGGGCAGGAAGCGCGCATAGCCTTCGGCGCAATGGGTCCGACGCCGCTGCGGGCAAAGGCGGCGGAGGCGGCGCTCTCCCGGACGCGTATCGATGAGCAGGGCATCGCCCCAGTCATCGCCGTTGCAACAGAAGGCCTGGCACCTGCCGATGATGCGCTTGCATCGCAGTGGTATCGCCGGCAGGTCGCGCCGGTTCACCTGAAACGCCTTCTGCTGGGAGGGCAGCGCTGATGGCCAGGAAACCAATCTCATTCACCCTGAACGGCAACGAGGTTTCCATCTTTGTCGGGGAATCGGCCAACCTGATGGAAGAGCTGCGCCGCAATGTCGGCGATCTCACCCCCAAGCACGGATGCGGGCAGGGTACTTGTGGCGCCTGCACGGTGATGGTCGACGGCGAGCCGCAGCTTTCATGCATCACCCTCGCACAGTCTGTCGAAGGCCGCAGTATCGAAACGGTGACAGGCCTGTCGCAGGGACCGGTGCTGCACGCGTTGCAGCAGGCGTTCATCGACGGCTTCGCCGCCCAGTGCGGCTTTTGTACGCCCGGCATGCTGATGGCGGCGAAGGCATTGCTCGACCGCAATCCGCGCCCTTCCCGCGACGAGGTGATCGAAGCCATTTCCGGCAATATCTGCCGGTGTACGGGATATGAACCCATTGTCGATGCGATCCTGATCGCTTCCGGCCAGTCCAGGGAGGTTCGCCGATGAGCAGCGTCGAGTTCCGCAAGGATATCTTCGCCGATGAGCGTGATGACGATTTCAACGAGATCGGAAAGCCGCGTATCCGCCAGGACATACTGGGCCACGTCACCGGCAGGTCGCGCTATTACGACGATCACCTGTTCGATGGACTGCTGCACATGCGTTGCGTGCGGTCGCCGCATCACCATGCCAGGATCCGGTCTGTGGATGCATCGGCCGCCGAGCGGATGCCGGGCGTCCGCCGCATCGTGCGCCCCTCGGACGTGCCGAACAATCTCAACACGCTCCTCAGCCTCATTGGTTTTGGCAGGGACGACGAACCACTGATCGCATCCGGCAAGGTCGCCTATCGCGGGGAACCCGTCCTGGTGATCATTGCCGAGACCGAGGCACAGGCACGAGCGGCCTGCAATGCGGTACGCGTCGACTGGGAAGTTCTGCCGCACGTGCTCGACGTGGAGGAGGCGATCAAGCCCGGTGCCCCGACCGTCAACGAGACCTATCCGAACAACACCTTCGACTACGGACGTTTCGACCATCAGAAACTTCGCTTCGGCGACGTCCGCAAGGCATTTCGCGAGGCGGCCCATGTCGTCGAGGCGGAGTACCAGATGTCACCAATCGAGCAGGCGCCGGTGGAAACCTGCGGTGCGATCGCTGCGCCCGAGACGAATGACCGCTATCTTTGCCACACCGGCACGCAGGCGCTTTTCTTCTCGCTGGGCACAACGGCAAAGCTTCTCGACATGCCCTCGTCAAAACTCCACTTCATCGGCGGAACCGTGGGTGGCGGATTTGGGGGGAAGGTCGATTCTCTCACCGAGCCAATGGCTGTTCTCGGTGCCATGCTTACCGGCAGGCCCGTCAAGTTCCAGTGGGACCGCGAAGAGGAGATGCAGGTGGGCGCTCCGCGTGGCGGCGAACGTTGGCGCATCAGGGACGCGGTGACCGCCGACGGGCACATCATCGGCCGCGAGTTCACCGGCTTCTTCGACAGCGGTGCGTATACCCGCCTGTCATCCTACGCCATCCAGAAGGGAACCGGACATCTGCCCGGTCCCTACTGGATACCCAACGTTGCCTCCAACATCTATTGCGTGTTCACCAACCGCACCCCGGCAACGGCCATGCGGGGCTTCGGGATCACGGGCGTCGACTTTGCCATCGAATGCCACATGGACCGGGTTGCAGAAACCGTGGGCATCGATCCGATCGAGCTTAGAATTCTCAATTCCTACCGTGATGGCGACATGAAACCCCATCGCAGGCTTGCCAAGAACTGCGCACTTGTCGAGTGCTGCCAAGTTGTTGCGGAGAAGGCGAAATGGCCGATCTCGCAGGAAGCAAGATCGGCCTCCAGCCTTGCCGGGTCATCGCCCGAGCGCGCATCAATTCCCGATACCGCCGTTGACGAGGAGGGAAAGATAGGAGACCGGCGCAATCGCGAAATCGATCCGGCACCCGCGCCTGGAACGAAGACGGTTCCGGCGGGCACGCGCCAGCCTGGCGAGATGAAGGATGCAGGCCCGCAGCGTCCGGACATGATGCCCGATGCTGCTGCGCTTGGCCTGAAGCGGGATCAGGCAAGCGCGCAGCGGCAGATGCCGGCAGCTGCGCCATCGGCGCGTGGGGCGCCGCAGCCGGTTGCTCCGGCACAAGTTCGCCCGGCCGCTCCTGCGGCTGCTCCTCCCGCGGCTGCGGCACAACCACAGCCTTCCGCTCCGGCGGCACCTCCGGCACGCGAGCCCGGCCCGGCACCCTCCACGGGTCAACCGGCAGAGGTTCCCTACCAGCCGGACAAGCCTTTCCAGCGCGGTGTGCGGCGGCCGGGCGTATCTCCCTTCCTTTCCGGTTCTAGGAGGCGCTGACATGGCTCTGCACAAGGGACGCGGCTTTGCATGCATCAATTACCCGATAGGGATGAATCTGGGTGGGGACCCCAGTCAGGCGCTCGTTCATTCGACGCCTGACGGCAAATTCATGGTCACGCTTTCGGCGATCGATCTCGGACAGGGCATGAAGTCGGTGACGCGCCAGATTGCGGCAGAGACGCTGGGCGTGCCGATCGAGGACGTCTATGTCGACACGGCGGACAGCGATACCGGCCCGCACGACATGGGCTCATTCGCCTCGCGCGGAACCCATCGCGTCGGCAATGCAGTCATCCGCGCGGCAACCGAGGCCCGCCAGCAGATGCTGGAAGCGGCAGCCGAGGAACTGGAGGTCAATGCTGGCGATCTGGATACGGACGGGAAGGGCAATATCCACGTAAAGGGTGCGCCCGGCCGGTCGATCACGGTTTCTGAGACCGCCATTGCCGCTCAGTTCAACCAGGGCCGCACCCTGGCCGGACGCGGTATTTTCCTCATTCCGAAGTCGGACGTAAACGACGAGACCGGGGAGATGTCCACGGTGACCTGCTTCGCCCATGCGGCACTCGTGGTTGATCTCACCGTCGACGACGAAACCGGGGAGGTGAAGGTCGACGAGATCAACTCCGCCTATGAGGTGGGTCGTGCGCTCAATGCGCGGCTGGTCGAGCAGCAGTTGATCGGCGGCGCATGGATGGGTGTGTCCCATGCCCTCTACGAGACGACGGAACCCTACTATCCCGAGCGTGACCATGGCCCCGTCGATTTCCTTGGCTACCAGATGCCGGGACCTGGAGAGATCGTTCCCCACAACATTGCCATTCTGGAAAGACCTGCTGCCGATGCCCCGTTCGGCGGCAAGGGACCGGGCGAAATGTGTGCCAATCCGGTTCTGCCGGCTGTTGCCAACGCCATCTACAACGCGGTCGGCGTGCGCTGCGACAGGTTGCCGATAACGCCTGAGAAAATCCTGCGCGGCATTCAGGCCAATGGCGGTGCAAGACCGCAGGCGAGGCGCTGAGCATGGCCGTACGCAGCCAGATCGCAGGTATTGCAAATCCGGCGGCACTCGCTGCCGCGCTCACGGACGCGCAATACATAGCTGGCGAGGAATTGGCTACGGCTGCATATCTGGCCCTCGCACTCGGCAAGCCTCTGCTGCTCGAAGGTGCACCCGGAGTGGGCAAGACGGAAGCTGCAAAGGCCCTCGGCGCAATTCTGGGCCGCAACGTCATCCGGCTGCAGTGCTTCGAGGGCATCGACGCCAGTTCGGCACTCTACGACTGGAACTTCGCCGCGCAGATGCTTGCCATCCGGCAGGCGGGCGAAGACCACGTCAATCTCTATTCCGACCGTTTTCTTCTCGAACGGCCGCTCTTGGCAGCGCTGCGCAATCCGGCGACGAGCCTTCTGCTGATCGACGAGATCGACCGTTCCGATCACGAGTTCGAGGCATTCCTGCTCGAGTTCTTGTCCGACTTCACCATTTCAATCCCGGAAACCGGCACCGAGCGGGCGGTTGAACCGCCGGTGGTGGTGCTGACATCGAATCGCACGCGCGACCTGCACGAAGCGCTGCGGCGGCGCTGTGTTTACCACTGGATCGACTATCCAGATCCGGGTCTTGAGGCGGATATCGTCATGATGCGGGCGAGCACCGTGGCGCGGGCAACCGCCGATGCAGTCGTCGCGTCGGTGAACATCATGCGCCAGGAGCCGCTTCAGAAACCGCCCGGAATCGCCGAGACCGTGGAATGGGCCGAGGCCGCGACGCTGCTTCACAGCGGTGGCTCGAACTGGCCGCAGGCATTCCTGCGCTCGATTGGTGTCGCGCTCAAGGACCATGATGACCTCACCTATCTGGGTGATCGTTTGATGCAGATACTTCCGGGAGAGGCAGCATGAGCACCATTCCTGCCGCTATCCGTCCTTTCCTCGAATTCGCCAGCCTGCTCCGCAGGCACGGTTTCGCCATCTCGCCCGATCTCACAGAGGATTTCATCACGGCGATCGGCCTGCTTGGCCCGCGTGGTATTCGCGACGTCTATCTTTCGGCGCTGGCCGTGTTCGCAATTCCGGCAGACCGGCGCGACGAATTCGATGCGCTGTTTCGAGGGCACTTCGAGGGCCTGACCGTCGCGGCACAGGCCGAAACCGAAGACGATGACGAGATGGATACGCTCGAACCGACAGGCCGCGAAGTCGAGGTCGAGAGCGCCGAGGACGAACGCGAGGCGGGCATGGAAGCCACCGCCGCCGAGCAGCTTGGCTACCGGGTGGTTCCAGCCGGAGGTGACAGCCAGGCGCTCGCGTTTCTTTCCCGTCACGCAGCATCGGATCTGCCGCGCCGCCGCTCCTTTCGCAGATCTCCGTCGCGCAAGGGCAGGGTCGTCGATCCCCGCGCAACGTTGCGCAGGGCGATACGCCGCGACGGTGAAATACTGCAACTGCGCTATGCCCGGCCCAGGCTTCGCCAGCGCCGGATCGTATTGCTGATAGACATCTCGGGTTCGATGAGTGCCAGCACGCCTGCAACGCTTTCCCTCGCGCATGCACTCGTTCACGCAGCCGATAGAGCTGAAGCATTCACACTCGGAACCCGCCTGACCCGCATCACCGCATCGCTTCGGGTCTCAAACCGGATGCAGGCGCTGGTTCGTGCATCCTCGCTCGTTTCCGATATCGATGGCGGCACCCGCATCGGGGATGCCCTGAACGCATTCCTGGCGGTGCCTCGTTTCGCCGGGCTGGCCCGCGGAGCACTGGTTGTCGTTCTCTCGGATGGGCTCGAGCGCGGCGAACCGGAAACGATGGTATCTTCCGTGGCTCGCCTCGCTCGGCTGGCATGGCGCGTGGACTGGCTGTCACCGCTGGCTACCGGTCCCGGTTTCGTTCCGCAGACCGAAGCGCTGTCGCTGGCCCTTCCATACCTCTCCGCAGCCGGTGACGGCTCGTCCACTCGCGGCATCGTTTCCCACATCCTGAACATAGCGAGGGCGGCATGATCGACGCACATCATCATATCTGGCGGCAGGCCGATCTCCCGTGGCTGCTCGGGCCGGAGCAACCGCGCATCTTCGGCAGCTATGGCGAAATCAAGCGCGACTACCTCATTGATGAATTCAGGAAGGATATCGAGGGAACCGGTATCGACAAATCGGTCTACGTACAGGCGAACTGGGCTCCGAACTGGTTTGCCGACGAGGTCGCCTGGGTGCAGGGCGTCGCCGACGAGAGCGGGTTGATTGCGGGCATTGTCGGCTATGCGGATTTCACCGTTCCCGATGTGCGGCCACAGCTCGACAAGCTCAGACCCCACGCCCTGATGCGCGGTCTGCGCCAGCAGTTTCACTGGCACGAAAATCCCGCCTACCGTTTCGCCAAGGATCCTGAGCTGTGCCGGTCGTCCGTCGTTCAGCGTAATATCGCGCGTCTGGCGGACTGCGGCTGGACATTCGATCTACAGGTCTTCGCCTCGCAGATGGAAGGTGCCGCGGAACTGGCAAGGGCCTGTCCGGAGGTGACCTTTATCCTCCAGCACGCAGGCATGCTGGAGGATACGAGCGATGACGGCATCGCAGAATGGCGGGAGGGCATGAAGCGCCTGGCTGAATGCCCCAACGTCGTTACCAAGCTCTCTGCCTTCGGCACGTTCATCCACCGAAACGACCCGGATTTCATCGAGGAAATGATCGTCACGACCGAGCGGCTCTTCGGCGCGGGCCGGTGCATGTTCGGCTCCAACTTCCCGATCGAGAAGCTCTGGACCAGTTACGGCGAATTGTTTGACGCCTTTACCAAGGGAGCGTCGTCGCTCTCGAAAAAGAAACAGGCCGCGATTTTCGGCGGTACCGCGAAACAGATCTACAGACTCTAGAAATTACAGGAGGATTGGCAATGGCCCTGCAAATTCACATTCTCGACTATGGTGATATCGAACTCGAAACTTCGTTCCTGGTACTTGGTCACGAATGCGGCCGCGTGCGCAGGGTGCCGGTATATGGCTTCCTGATAACCGGTGGGACCTATCCCGTGCTGGTGGACACCGGCTATCGCAGCAATGCGATCATGGAATCGCTTGGCATGCGGGGGCTTCAGTTCCACGACAACATGATCGAGAACCAGCTGGCCAAGCATGGTCTGAAGCTCGGTGACATCCGCTACATTCTCCATACCCATCTTCATATCGATCACGCGGGCAAGGACGATCTCTTCCCGATGAACACGACGGTTGTCATCAACCGCAAGGAGATGGAGTTCTCGGTCTCCGGCATCATGTATCCGCAATACCCGAAGCCCGACATCATGCATCTCGTCGAACGCATCTACGAGCCTGAGGCAATGCGTTTCCTCGATCTCGAAATCACCGGTGCCGAGGAGATCATTCCAGGCGTCTGGTGCGAGGCCGCTGGCGCCCATACAGAGGGTTCGATGAACGTGATCGTTGAAACGGCGGAAGGTCTCGCCTGCATCTGCGGCGATGTCATCTACGACTTCAACGACCAGATCGTGAACCACGTCTATACCAACAACTGGATGGAACCCCGCGTGACCGGCAATCACGCCGGATCGAAGCGCGAGGAAAAGGGTGCGATCAAGAAGCTTCTCAACAACTACACCTTCCTGCTTCCGATTCATGACCGTCCGGCGAAGATCCAGAACCAGCAGGTCGTGGGACGCCTCGGCATGACGGTTCCTGGCCCGATGACGGAATCGCTGCCCAGCCGGCAGTGGTTCCCCGTATAGGTCCCGCAGCGCCACGGCCCGGCAAAAGTCGGGCCATGATGCCCCAAATCCGAAGATGGAGTGCCCTCAATGGCTCACAAGGCAACCGATCCGAGATTCCATCAGCTCATCGACGAGCATGAGCAGGTACGAAAGCTGGGCTCTGGATTCACCTTCACCGAGGGGCCGCTATGGCATCCGGTCGAACAGAACCTGATCTTTTCCGACATGCCGGGCGACGTGCGCCGCCGCTATACGCCCGGCAAGGGCGTGACCGAGATCATGCGGCCGTCCAACAAGGGCAACGGGATGACCTATGACGCGGACCTGAACCTGATCGTCTGCGAACATTCGACTTCTTCGGTTGTCAGGTTTCGTCCCGACGGCACCCGCGAGGTGCTTGCGAGCCATTACAATGGCAAGGAACTCAATTCGCCAAATGACGTGGTGGTACGCAAGGACGGTTCGATCTATTTCACGGACCCGACCTATGGCCGCATGCCCCATTACGGCGTAGAACGTCCGTTGCAGCAGGGATTTCAGGGTGTCTACCGGTTGCCTCCGGGCCACCGGCCCGGAGACGAGGCGCAGCTTGTCAGCGACCGCTACACCTTTTCCCAGCCCAACGGGCTTATGCTTTCGACATGCCAGCGCTTCATGTGGGTCAACGATACCGAGCAGGCGAATATCCGCTTGTTCGATATCGCTGAAGACGGAACGCTGACAAATGGACGGATCGTTGCCAGCGGTATCAAGGAGCCGCTGAGGGCGGGTGTGCCGGACGGCATGAAAAACGACAAGGACGGAAACATCTACGTGACCGCTCCCGGCGGCGTATGGATATACGATACGAAGGGCATCAAGCTGGGCGAGATCATAGTGCCGGAACTTGTCGCCAATCTTCACTGGGGCGATTCCGACTGGGGCACGCTCTACATGTGCGCCAGCACTTCGCTTTACGCGGTTCGCACGAAGACACGGGGCCGTGAGGAGCCATTCATGGCGCATGGCGCGCAGGGAGCGGAGCAGGCCTCGTCGGCACCCGCCGTGAGCGGGGGATCGAAGAACCTCACCCTTGAGAGCAGGATAGACAGCCTCGATCCGGCGCGCACCGCGCTGATCATCCAGGACATGCAGAACGATGTCATCATGGATGGCGGAGCCTTCGCTGACAGCGGATCGCCCGGCCACGCCCGTGAGCAGGATGTTATTGCCAATTCTGCCAGGCTGGCCGCTGCCTGCCGCGCCAGGGGCGTGATGGTCATTCACGTCTGGTTTGTCTGCGAAACCGGTCATCCTGCACTGGGAAGCCATGCGCCGCTCCACTCCGGGATCAGGGAAGCCAATGCAATGGTGCGCGGCACCTGGGGTGTGGAGGCCGTCCCTGGCCTTTCCGCCCAGCCGGGCGATCTCGTCGTCGAGAAGATGTCGATGTCCGCCTGGGAAACATCGCGCCTGGAAGCATATCTTCGCCAGGGCGGACGCGACACCATCATCAATACAGGCGCATGGACGAACATGAGTGTCGAGCACACGGCGCGGACCGGCGCGGACAAGGGATTCCGCATCATCGTGCCGGAGGATTCCTGTTCGACCATGAATGCGGATTGGCATCGCGCGTCAATCAACTATGCCATGCAGAATGTGGCTACCGTGACGACGACGGATGCCGTCATTGCCGCGTTGGGCCGCTAGACCGGAGGAGATGGCAGGATGGCGCAAGACTCCGATACCCGAGACATGGCGGAAAGCGTCTCCGAACGCCTCAGGCATGGTGGCGAACGGCCGGCACAGATCGTCAAGACCGTAGCGTTGATGCTGCTCGGAGCCGGTCTGGCGCTGGCGCTCATTCTCAAGGTCTACATGTTCGTGCTGACCGACCATGTCTGTGAAGCGGGCAGCCAGACCCTTGGCAATGCGATACGCTGTGAGCCGACACTTTCAATGCTGTCGGTCTTCCTTGCCGTTGCCGCCGGGCTCGAACTTGCCTACCTCATTTTCGTGCAGCGGTTTCAGCAGATTTTCGGGCCGCTTGTCCTGGCGATCTGCTCCGCGTTCCTGTTTGTGCTCTCAGGCATGGGCGACAGCGAGGCAAGATGGCAAACCGCTTTGATCATCGCGGCGCTAATGGCGGCGATATCCGCAATCGTCCTGCTCAGGTTGCTGCTTGACCGTGCAGCCGGATCCGGCGAAAGCAGGAGCCGCGACAACGGCCGGAGCGAATTCTGAAGGCCGGTTCGTAGGCCATGACCCCGAGGAAAGCATCTTGAGTACCATCAATTATCTCACCCGCATCGAGTTTGGCGAAGGCGAAATCGCGCGGCTGCCCGAGTTTCTCGCCCAGCTTGGCGTGAAGAAGCCGCTGATCGCTACCGACAAGGGCCTCGTCGCATCCGGCTTGGTATCGCGTGTCGCCGGACTTGCCGGCGACGCGGTCATTTTCGATGGAACACCGGCGAACCCGACCGAGGAGGCGGTCGTCGAGGCGCACCGGATGTATGCAGAGGCTGGTTGCGATGGCGTAGTCGGCCTGGGCGGTGGCTCCTCGCTCGATCTTGCCAAGGCGGTTCGCCTTCTGACCGGCCATGAAGGGCCTCTGGAGCAATATACTGCCATATCCGGCGGTGTTGCGCGCATTCACGGCAATATCTGCCCCATGATCGCGATACCCACGACGTCGGGAACCGGTTCCGAAGTGGGGCGTGCTGCGGTCATCATCACCGCCGATGGCCGCAAGCTCGGTATCCTGTCGGGCTTCATGCTGCCGTCGATTGCGCTGTGCGATCCGGAATTGACCTATGGCCTGCCGAAGTTTCTTACCGCGGCTACCGGAATGGACGCGATATCGCATTGCCTCGAAACCTATATGGCGCCCGCCTTCAACCCGCCGGCCGAAGCGATTGCGCTGCACGGCCTCGACTGCGGACTGGGTGCCATCGAGAAAGCCGTTGCAGATGGCAGCGATATCGACGCGCGCCGGGACATGATGGTGAGTGCACTGGAGGGCGCGATGGCGTTCCAGAAAGGGCTTGGCGCAGTGCACGCCCTGACGCATCCGCTGGGTGCGATCCGCGAACTCAACCTTCACCACGGTACGCTCAACGCCGTTCTCATGCCCGCAGTTTTGCGCTTCAACCGCGAAGTCATCGGCTCGAAATGGGATGTTCTCGCAACCCGGATGGGCGGCAGCCCGGACGACGTGATCGCTTCACTCAACAGCCGGATCGGCATGCCCTCGGGCCTGCGCGAAATGGGTGTCACGGAAGCGATGATGGAAGAGGTTTCCCACGCGGCACTGAAGGATCATTGCCACGCAACGAACCCCAGGCTTGCAAGCCGGCAGGACTATCTCGACATCCTGACCGCCTCTGCCTGACCGCGTGCGCGTGACCACGGTGTTGCCGTGCTGGCAGCCGGGCACGCCAGTCTGCCTCGGGCTATGATCTTGCGCACCTCTTCATCGCGTCCGGAGAGACGCTCGGCTGAAATTCAGGCAGCGCAGGATCTTGCCGCATCGATCAATCACATCGCACTGTCCCTCGGTGGTGCCGTCACAAGAGAATACGGGGTTGCTACGAAGCCGGCCTAACTCTTCACCGGATCAATTTCAGAACGGTCTGTACGCAGTGTTGGCCGGAAGAAAAATTAAGCGGGAATTGTGCTCTCACGCTTCCCGTTTGCCCAGCGCACGCTTCATGCTCGTCTTCAGCTCGGTTTCCCAGTTCTCAAGGTTGTTACGGATCAGGCGCGAATACTCGCTGTCATCGGCATGGGGGTCCTCGCTCTCGATGAAAGCCTGCGCCGTTTCAAGCATCGTTCTGCGGTCAAACTCCTCGAACACGCCGACGAGTTGTTCAGCCTTGGCACGCGTGTGGCCAAGTGCCTCAAACGCGGAACGCGCTGCACGAATGGAACTGTCATAGGTTTCGCGGATGATGTCGCGGCAACCGGCAGACCACAGATCGTAGACGTGCCATCGGTCAATGGCGCGGGCAATGACATGCACTTGTGGATGGTGTTCGTGCATGTAGCGCGCCAGTTCCGTCGCCGCTTCCTTGTTGTCGATCGCAATCACGAGGATCTTTGCGTTCTCGATACCGGCAGCATGAAGCAGGTCGGGTCGGGTGGCGTCGCCGTAATAGGCGCTGAGGCCGAACCTGCGCAGCATCTTTAGCTGGTCATTGCTGTAGTCGACGACAGTCGTTTCGTAATCGGCAGCCTGCAAGGCGCGGTTCACGATGCCGCCAAACCTGCCATGGCCCGCAATGATGATTCCCGATCCATGCGACACCGCGTCGGCTTCCTGGGCCTGTTGCTGGGAATACCGTGGCGCAATGACCTTGTCGTAGACAATGAAAAGCGCTGGCGTCAGCAGCATCGACATGGCGATGACGAGAAGCAGCAGGTCGGCAATCGCGGACGGCACCACGGCATTTGCGACCGTGAAGGAGACAAGCACGAACCCGAATTCGCCAGCCTGCGCAAGCCCGAGCGCGAACAGCCACTTGTCGCCACCGGACAGCTTGAACATCCTTCCCAGGCCCAGCATGACAATGCACTTCACCATGATCAGCCCCAGGGTCAGGCCGATGATCAGCAAGAGGTTCTCGCCCAGGAGCGCGAAGTCGATGCTTGCACCCACGGTTATGAAGAACACGCCGAGGAAAATGCCCTTGAAGGGCGCTATGTCACTTTCGAGTTCATGCCGGTATTCGCTGTTGGCCATCACGACGCCGGCAAGGAAGGTGCCGAGCGCAGGCGACAGTCCAACCATGGTCATCAGCAGGGCAATGCCGACAACCATCATCAATGCGGTACTTACGAACAGCTCGCGCAGGCGGGCCCGCGCGATGTAGCGGAAAACCGGGCCGGTCAGATACCGGCCGGCCAGAACAACCAGGCCAATTGCAGCCAGGGTGATCAGCGCGGTCTGCCAGCCGGGCAGTCCATCGACCAGGTTGAGGCTGAGGGCAGCCTCACCATGCCCGCCGCCATGATCATCGCCTTGATGGATGGCGCTCATCAACTCGGGCAGCGCCAGCAGCGGTATCAGGGCAAGCATGGGAATGACGGCGATGTCCTGAAACAGCAGCACCGCAAAGCTCGCCTTTCCGCCATCGCTGCGCATGAGGCCCTTTTCATTGAGCGTCTGGGTCACGATGGCGGTCGACGACAGGGCGAATATAAGTCCAATCGTGAGTGCGATGGTCCAGGACTGCCCGAACAGCATTGCCACCGCCATGACCGCCAGTGCGGTTCCGGCAACCTGAAGACCGCCCATCACGAAAATCTGCGCCCGCATCGCCCACAGTACTTTGGGCTGCATTTCGAGACCGATCAGGAACAGCATCATCACCACGCCGAACTCGGTGAAATGCTGCAGGGCTGCTACGTCCACACCAGCCCAATGCAGGACCGGGCCAATGGCGATCCCGGCAATCAGGTAGCCGAGCACGGACCCGAGCCCGAATCGTGAGGCGAGCGGGACCGCGATCATTCCTGCAAGAAACAGGGTGAACGTGATGAACATGAACTCGGCGGTCATTGTGGCCTCTCTGCGTTGTCAATTTCTGACGCCCCATGCCTGAACCAGCAGGGCAGGGTGGATTTCAATCCGGTTCGTCCGATGTCATGCCGCAGTGCTGGGATCGCCGGTTGCCCAGGCAACGCCCTGGCCCCGGTCCATGGTACGGATGGCTGCCATGTCGGCTGCATCTATTTCAAACCCCTCAAGGTCGATGTTCTGCTTCATCCGTTCAGGATTCAGGCTCTTGGGAAGGACGGCATAACCGTTCTGCACACCCCAGCGTAACAGGAACTGGGCTTCGGTCACGCCGTATTTGCGTGCGATTTCCGTGAAAACGCCGCTATCGGCCTTCATCGCATCCGTCTTGGCGCTGGATTGTCCTTCCTCGGTCCGCCATGTGGAAAGCGGCACAAGGCTGCTGTAGGCAATCGGCGCAATCCCGCTTTCCTTCATGTAGGCAATCAGTTCCGGCTTCTGTGACCAGGGATGCAGTTCGATCTGGTTGGCGTCCGGCGTCTGCAGTCCCGCCAGCCGTATCTCCTCGAGGTGGGACTGGTTGAAATTGCTGACGCCGATGGAGCGCGCCCTGCCGGATTTCTGAAGTTCGATGAGCGCGCGCCACTGGGAGAGGCGCTCCGGTCCGCCATAGGGCGCATGGATCAGATACAGGTCCACACGGTCGAGGCCGAGCAGTTCCAGACTTCTCTCGAAATCGGCAATTGTCTGGTCGAACGTCCTTGGCGCATCTCCCCATGCCGGATTGCCGGGCCAAAGCTTGGTCGTCACGAAGATGTCGTCCCGCGACAGGCCGGTTGATGCCAGTCCGGCCCGGATACCTTCGCCAACTGCCGTTTCATTCCGGTAGCCGGATGCCGTGTCGATGTGCCGGTAACCGCATTCCATGGCGGTCTGGACTGCTTTTGGCGCATCCTCGTTTGAAACCAGATAGGTGCCAAAGCCCACCGCCGGGATATTGACGCTGTCGTTGAGAGGAAAGCTGCGTGTCATGAGTGCCATGATCGTCTCCGGTAGTTGATGAATGGAGATACCAAGCTAACGGGCGGGAACCGCAGACGCCTGCCACATCCTTCCAAACATCTGCCAATTCCTCCAATTCCCAGGAGAGATGCATGCCATTTGCCACAGAAGGTGCTACAAAAGGTCCAAAGAGGACGAGACAATGCACTTCACGGACTTGATAGAACCGGCGCTGGCTTACTCGACGCGCGCCACGAAGGGGAGCCCGAATGCGCTTCCCAACCTGACCGTTCTGCAAACAGGCGAGGTCAGTGAATTCGATTCGGTGGTCTACAACCCGGTGGTATGCCTGGTTCTCCAGGGCGCAAAGGTTACTGCAATCGGTGATCAGTCTGTGACCTTGCGCGCTGGCGACGCGCTCATCGTAAGCCACGATCTTCCTGTTCAATCGCGGATCATTTCCGCGTCCGCCGACGCTCCATATCTGGCCCTGATCATCAGGTTGGAACTTGGACTTGTACGCAGCCTATATGAGCAGATCGCCCCGATTTCGGATGAAATCGCAATAGCGCGTTCCCTCTCGTCAGGCCCCGCAGAACCCGTCGTGGTCGAGTCGATCGCTCGCTATCTGGCACTGATGAACAATACCGTTGAAGCAGAAGTCCTTGGGCCGTCAATTCTGCGGGAGATCCACTTTCGCCTGTTGATGTCACCGGTCGGGGGCATGCTCCGCAGCCTGTTGTCGGTCGACAGCCATGCGAGCAGGATCGCGAGGGCAATCGTGCATATCAGAAGGGACTTCCGGGAAAACCTTGCAATCCCTGAACTCGCCCAGATGGCGGGCATGAGCCAATCCGCGTTTCACGGGCATTTCAAACAGGTGACCGGAACAACACCGCTGCAGTACCAGAAGGATTTGCGGATGATTGCAGCGCGCGACCTGCTGCGGGCCGGGCGTCACAGCGTGGCTTCTGCAAGTTTCGATGTGGGCTATGAAAGCCCCACGCATTTCAGCCGCGACTATCAGCGCAAGTTCGGCAAGGCACCCAGCAAGGAAACCGGTGCAGCTCTTGAACGCGCCTGACGGGAGTCGGCGCGCGATGAGAGCAGATATTGAACCTATTACCTGTTCAGCCTTGTGTAGAGGCCCTGGCGATCAATTTGGGGCTTATCCGGACTACCGGCGATCCGGCTTCTAGCGCGTCCTGTGACAGGCTGGTCAGGACAACCTGCGCCGCGAGGCTCCCGATTTCGTAGCAATCCGGGTCGACGGTCGTGATTGGGGGGACACAAATTTCGCCGATCTCATATGCGCCAAAACCGGCGATAGCGAGGTCGGCCGGTACGGCAATCCCCCTGCGCTGGCATTCGGTCAGGGCGCCGAAGGCTGCAAGGTCCGAGACGCACATCACCGCTTCCGTGTCGGGCCATTGCTCCAGAAGTCTTTGCAATGCCCTCGCGCCTTCACGCATGGATATCGGCGGCTGACCTGCCTCGACCTGCCTTGTGGGGTCGAGACCCTGCCGCTCCATCTCCGCCAGGAACCCCTTTCGCCGGTCATGGCCTCTGGTGTCGCGGCTGGCGTCACCGCCAATGAACGCGATCTTGTTCCGGCCTGTTTCAACAAGGTGGCGAACGAGCTGGGCAGAAGCTTCCGCGTTCGAAAACCCGACGACCGTACCGATGGGATCCTTCGGCAGGTCCCAGGTTTCGATCACCGGGACCGCGGACGCTTCGAGGATGCGCCTGGTGGCAGGCGTGTGGACACCCCCGGTCACGATGATCGCTTCGGGCCTGCGCATGAGCAACTGGCGGACAAGGCGTTCTTCCTCGACAACATCGTAATTCGTATAGCCGAGCAGAACCTGCAGGCCGCGCTCGCGCAATCCGTCCGTCAGGCCGCGCACCGTGTCTGCGAAATTCGCATTGTTGATCGAGGGTATGGTCACCGCGACAAATCCGGTCTTTTTGCTGGACAGGCCCGCTGCAGTCTTGTCCATGACATAGCCAAGCCGGTCGGCGGCGCTGAGGATCGCCTCGCGTGTCTCGGCGTTGACGTAGCTCTCCGCCTTGAAGGCCCTGGAAACCGTCATCGGGGACACGCCGGCTTCGCGCGCGATGTCGGCCATGGTCGGGGCTTTCTTGCGGCCGCTCATCGCTCAAATTCCCTTTGGTCGCTGCGTGGAATGGCCATTGCCCCTTCGCTCCGGCCTCAGGAGACGGGTTCGAAGTTGTGAGCCGTCGTCACGTGGTGATGCACCCTGCCATCGAAATGCCGGGCCAGAACCGCTTCGGTTGCGGCCCTGCTGACGAGGCGTTGCGGGCATTCAAGAAAGGTCTCGACGGCGGCCATGTCCTTGAAATCGATGGCTAGCATCAGGGGATAGGCGGGTGCGCCTTCGTCGCGCGACTCCCCGAAGCATATCCTGACCGCGAGTGCGCCGGGAAACGCCTGCCATGTCGGCACCATTTCGGCAATCACGTCCGCGCGGAACGCAGCGTCGTGGCCCTCGTGGATCGTTCCTTCGAACAATGCATATCGTGTGATCATGAGAAGTTTTCCTTGTCAGGTCCCTTGAAGAATTCCATCACGGCTGCCTGGTCTTCGCCACCCAGACCAGCAGCCGTGAGCATCTTGTGAATTTCCATGCACAGCGCGGTCATCGGCATCGACGTACCCGTCTTGAGCGACAGTTGCTGGGCGAAGGCCAAGTCCTTGACCATGTTGTCGATACGCCCGGTTCGCCGGTAGTCCTTGCTGGCAAAGCGCGGCATGTATTCCTGCAGTAGTGCGCTGTCTGCGCGCCCGCCCTTGAGCGCGAGCGGAATCTTCTGCGCATCCACACCGGCATCAAGCGCAAGCTGGGTGGCTTCGGCGACCGCGATGAACCCCAGTCCGCACAGCACCTGGTTGATGATCTTCGTGGTCTGTCCAGCCCCGCTTGGTCCCATGTGTGTGTAGTTCTTCGCGACATGCCTCAGGCATTCGTGGGCACGCTCCACGTCTTCCTCTTTCCCGCCCGCCATCAGTGTCAGTTCGCCAACCAGGGCCTTGGGCGCTCCGCCGGAAAGGGGTGAATCCACCCATGCGAGACCTTTTTCCTCTGCCTGCCGGGCAAAGGACTTCGTGCTTTCCGGGTCGATCGACGACATGTCGATGAAGACAGTCCCGGCTCGCGCGCCAGATGCGGCCCCATTCTCACCAAAGGCTGCCAGCCCGACGATTTTTGCCGAGTTCAGGGAGAAAATCACGAAGTCCGCATGGCTTGCAGCTTGCGCCGCACTTTCTGCAGCCTTGGCGCCGATTTCCACAAGAGCGCCAACCTTCGCCTCGTCGGGATCGTATACCTGCAGCCGGTTGCCGGTTTCCAGCAGCCGCGTGCCGATGGCCCCTCCCATCGCACCGGCTCCGATCAAGGCTACGTTCAACGTCATGCTTCAAGCTCCTCAAGCTTGCTGGTGATCTGATCTATGATCGACGCCAGATCGCCATCGATCGAGATGATTACAGCGTCCTCATCCGCCTGCGGGCGTTCAAGCGTGGCGAACTGGCTGTCCAGCAGCGATAGTGGCATGAAATGGCCGGTGCGCTCGGACATGCGTTTCTCGATGAGTTCGCGCGACCCGTCGAGAAAGAGGAAGCAGACTTTCTGGCCAGCGGCCTCGCGGATGACATCGCGATAGCTGCGTTTGAGGGCAGAGCATCCAATTGCGATTGTGCCCGCGTGATCGCGCAGGGATTGGCCAACCTGTTTCAGCCAGGGCAGCCTGTCCGCGTCGGTCAGGGGAATTCCGCTTTCCATCTTGTGGATGTTTGAAGCCGGGTGCAGCGCATCGCCGTCAATGAACTGCCAGCCCAGCCTGCTTGCGAGCGCGGTGCCGACACTGGTCTTGCCACACCCCGCAACCCCCATGATCACGAACTTGCGCATCAAAGCGAAGCCGTTATGCCGCCATCGACATAGATCGTCTGGCCGTTCACGAAACTGGAGGCCTTGGAGGCAAGAAAGACACAAGCCCCCTGCAACTCCTCGACTTCGCCCCACCGTCCTGCCGGTGTGCGTCGCTCAAGCCAGGCCGAGAAATCCTTGTCGGCGACAAGGGCGGCATTGAGTGGGGTATCGAAATAACCAGGTGCAATGGCATTGCACTGCAGGCCATGTTTGGCCCAGTCGGTCGCCATGCCCTTGGTCAGATTTCCGACCGCGCCCTTTGTCGCGGTGTAGGGAGCAATCGACGGCCGAGCGAGGGAAGTCTGTACCGAGGCAATGTTGATGATCTTGCCTTCCTTGCGTCCGATCATGTGTCTTGCGACGGCTTGTCCGACGTTGAATACAGAGGCGATGTTGGTTTGCAGGAGCTTTGCAAACGCATCGGCCGGGAAGTCTTCGAGCGGTGCGCGGTGCTGCATGCCCGCATTGTTGACGCAGATATCAATGGGGCCATTGTCGCGCTCGTAGCCGTCGATATTGGTGCGCGCCGCCTCGTGGTCGGTTGCGTCGAATGCCAGTTGGTCGACCGTCGCGCCCTGCGCAATCAGGCTGTCTGCCGCGCTTTGGAGCTTCGACACATCCCTGCCGTTCAGAATGATCCGTGCACCAGCCTTCGCCATTCCTGCGGCAAGGGCATAACCGATCCCCTGCGAGGATCCCGTAATCAAGGCAGTGCGTCCTGTCAGATCGAACAGGCTGAGATCGGCCATGTGTAACTCCTCAAAGTTTGGTATCGACAATACGGATCAAGGCCTATATGTTATCGATAACATAGTCAAGCTTCGATCAGTGTCTCCAAACGGTATCAGGCCTGAAAGGTCCGCCCGCACGAGACGGAAAAAGGCGGTCAAATTTCCGGATTGGGCTGGTCGAATTCAAGATAAATTCATTCTTGCAGGCCCGCTGTTTTCGCGCGCCCGTTTCGGAGAAAACCCATGAAGACAGTTGTCATTCACACCGCGAAGGATTTGAGGATCGAGGATCGCGAAGCGGGTTCCCCTGGTCCCGGTGAAGTGCAGGTTGCCCTTGCTTCAGGCGGCATCTGCGGGTCGGATCTCCACTACTATAATCATGGCGGCTTCGGAGCCGTTCGGCTCAGGGAGCCGATGATCCTGGGCCATGAAGTATCAGGCCATGTCACCGCACTGGGGCAGGGTGTGTCGGGTCTCGCGGTCGGCGATCTCGTGGCGGTGTCGCCGTCGCGCCCTTGTGGCCAATGTACCTATTGCCAGAAAGGCCTCCACAATCACTGCGAAAACATGCGCTTCTACGGCTCGGCCATGCCTTTCCCGCATATCCAGGGAGCGTTTCGGGAAATCCTGACTGCTAACGCCATGCAATGCGTAAAGGCCGATGGCCTGACACCCGGAGAGGCCGCGATGGCCGAGCCTTTGTCTGTCTGCCTTCATGCAACGCGCAGGGCAGGTGAGATGCTTGGCAAGCGCGTGCTTGTCACCGGATCAGGCCCGATCGGAACCCTGTGCGTGCTCGCCGCTCGTTCGGCCGGGGCGGCGGAAATCGTGGTCACCGATCTTTCTGACGAGGCGCTGGCATTTGCTTCACGTGTTGGCGCCGACAGGGTGATCAACACGGGCCGCGATGGCGAAGAACTGTCTGCATATGCGGCGGGAAAGGGCTATTTCGATGTTCTGTATGAATGCTCCGGTGCGGCTGTTGCGCTGGCGGGTGCCATACCGGCCCTTAGGCCGCGCTCGGTGATCATGCAACTGGGTCTTGGCGGAGACATGACCTTGCCGGTTCAGGCAATGACCGCAAAGGAACTGGACCTGCGCGGGTCATTCCGTTTCCACGAAGAGTTCCCGATGGCGGTCAGGCTCATGCAGGCAGGCATGATCGACGTGAAGCCCCTGATCTCGCACACCATGACCCTGGACGATGCCGTTGCCGCCTTTGATCTGGCGTCGGACCGCAGCAGGGCAATGAAGGTCCAACTGGCGTTCGGGTAAGCATCTCTTCAAACAAGAACAGCGAGCATGGCCTCGGCAACGGCAATGTCCTGTTCGCCCGTGCCTGAGCCCACACCGACGCCACCGGCCGCCTTGCCGTCAAGGATGATGGGCAAGCCTCCGGGCAGGCCGGTCACCAGCCCGCCGGTCGCCGCACCGATGGCGGATCGTACACCTTCTGGCACGGCATTGCTGGCTGCACCAGTCGATGCTGCGGTCAGCGCCTTGGCCAGTGCACTCTTCCGGCTAAGGAATTTTGCGCCCGTCATCCGGATTTCGCCCAGCACTTCGCCAGATGCATCGACAATGACGATGCATTGAGGCTGCCCCATTTCCTCCGCCTTGGCGATGCCGGCATCTAGCATTGCCATCACGGCACGGTGGGTGATGATTTTTCGCGTTTCGGTCAGTTGCATTTGAAAACCTCGAAGGTTAGACATGACGTGTTATCGATAACACATGTTGTGCGAATTGCGACAGGAAAGCCGATGAGTTTCTTCGAGGTTTTTGATCCTGCATTCAAATCCTTCGTGATGGGGAATGCGCCAGTGAAGAACTTGGCTGGTGGCTTTGACTGGACAGAGGGTCCGGTATGGTTCGGCGATGCGAACTGTCTCCTGTTTTCAGACATTCCCAACAACAGGATCATGCGCTGGTCGCCAGGTGCAGGCGTGAGCACGTACCGCCAGCCCTCCAATTTCGCCAACGGGCATACACGCGACCGGGAAGGCAGGCTGGTCTCGTGCGAACATGGCACGCGGCGCGTGACGCGCACGGAGCTTGACGGCTCCATCACCGTCATTGCCGACAGCTATGATGGAAAGCGCCTCAATTCGCCCAACGACGTCGTCGTCAAGTCCGACGGGACGATCTGGTTTTCCGATCCGCACTACGGAATCATGACAAACTACGAGGGTTACAAGTCCGAACAGGAATTGCCCTGCAACGTATACAGGGTGGACCCCTCCGACGGCTCGATTGAGGCCGTGCTGACAGATTTCAACTGCCCGAACGGATTGGCATTCTCGCCGGATGAATCGAAGTTGTACGTGGCGGATACCGGCCGCATGTTCGGCAGCGATCCCCAGCATATCCGGGCATTCGACGTCGACGCCTCGGGAAAACTCACAGGCGGAAACGTGTTCCATGTCATATCGCCGGGCTGCGCGGATGGCTTCAGGCTCGACACCGACGGAAATATCTGGTCGTCGGCTGCAGATGGCGTGCATTGTATCTCGCCGAATGGCGTATTGCTTGGCAAGATCCTCGTTCCGGAGCTGGTGTCCAACGTCTGCTTTGGTGGCCGGGCAAAGCATCAGCTCTTCATTACGGCAACGACGGGCATCTACGCAGTAACACTCAATCGCAAAGGTGCGGTCCTCCCATGAATGCGCAACAACCCTCGATCGGCCTGATTGGCCTTGGGACCATGGGCGCGGCACTGGCGCTCAACATTGCCGAGAACGGTTTTGCGATTGCGGTCTTCAATCGCACGGTGTCGCGTATTCCGGAATTCGTTGCCGCTGCCGGTGATCTCGGCGAGCGCATTACGCCCTCACAGAGCCTGGAAGAGTTCGTCGCTGCCATTGCCCGTCCGCGCCGGATCATCCTGATGGTGCCGGCCGGAAAGGTCGTTGACGACCAGATAGCCGCATTCGATCCCTTGCTGGACGAAGGCGACATCATCATAGATTGCGGCAACGCCAACTTCCGCGACACGGACCGCCGTGCTGAGGCCTCTGCTGACAGGCCGTGGGAGTTCCTGGGCGTCGGTGTTTCGGGTGGTGAGGAGGGCGCGCGGCACGGGCCTTCCATCATGGGCGGCGGAAAAAAGTCATCCTGGGATGAACTTGCACCAGTCTTCACGGCAATCTCGGCAAAGCACACGGATGGTGCGCCTTGCGCTGCGTGGATGGGCGAGGGCGGTGCTGGCCATTTCGTCAAGATGGTCCATAACGGCATCGAATATGCCGACATGCAGATGATTGCCGAAATCTACGGCCTGCTGCGGGATGGATATGGCTGGAATTCCTCACGTATCGCGGGCCTGTTCGAACGGTGGAACGAAGGTGCGCTCAAATCCTATCTGGTCGAGATAACTGCGAAGGTGGCGCAGACCACGGATCCGCTTACCGGCAAGCCGCTTCTTGACGTGATCCTCGACAAGGCCGGGCAGAAAGGTACGGGCCGCTGGACCGTCATCGAGGCGCAGCATCTGGGTGCGCCGGTACCGGTGATCGAGGCAGCCGTGGCGGCGCGAAACATGTCCGCCGCCCTTGCGATGCGCCAGAAGGGGGAAGCGGCTTTCGGCAAATCCGCCAGGCAGGTTTCCGGTGAACCGGACGAAGACATGCTGGAGGGGGCACTGATTGCCGGCAAGATACTTTGCTACGCCCAAGGCTTCGAAATGCTCGCCTCTGCATCGGCGCAGTTCGGCTGGAAGCTTCCACTTCCCGAAGTTGCCCGTGTCTGGCGCGCAGGCTGCATCATTCGCTCCTCGATGCTGGACGACATGGCTTCCGCGCTGACCCGCTCACCCGGCGAGAACATCGTGTTCGACAGTTACTTCAGCAATCTGCTTTCGGAAAATGCGGATCGTCTGCGCAATACGGCAATGACAGCAATTGGGCATGGTCATCCCGCGCCAAGCCTTGCCTCCGGTCTGAATTGGTTCGACCAGTTGCGCGCTTCCCGCTCGACCGCAAACCTGATCCAGGGGCAGAGGGATTTCTTTGGTCTGCACGGTTTCAAGCGGCTCGACAGGGAAGGCGACTTCCACGGCCCGTGGGCGGGTTGAACCTGCACGGAATGCGTTCGTTGAGATGCCTAAAGGGTTTCGCCCGGTATCAGGCGCGTTGGAACAGCGTTGACGTCGTCGGCCGGCTCGTCGCGCAGGCGCCGTACCAATAACTCGGCAGAGAGCTTGCCGATCTGTTCCGTCGGTACGCTTGTTGTAGTCAATTGCCTGGACATGATGGATGCGGCTTCATGCCCGCCCCAGCCGGCAACGGCAATGTCGTCTGGAACACGGATGCCCTTGCGCTGTAGCCATGCCATGCCGCCCAGCGCCATCGTGTCGTCCTGAAAATAGATCATGTCCAGGTCCGGCAGACGGTTCAGCAGGGTTTCGGTTCCGTAGTAGCCAGAGTAGAAGCCGGGCGTATCGTTGAGTATCTCTTTTGTCAGAACGGTTTGTCCCGCTTCCTCGATTGCCTGCGAAAACCCCGTGAAGCGTTCCGGACCACCGGTCTTGCGGTCGCGAACAGCGCCCAGGATTCCAGGCTTCCTGCGCCCCCTAGAAATTGCATAGCGCCCCATTTCAAAACCGGAATCGGACTGGTTGAACCCGACCGACAGATCGAGCGGGCTGGTATTCAAATCCCAGAACTCGACGATCGGAATGGTGGCATCGCGAAGATATTCCAGCGTGCCCTGGCTGTGGTGCTTGGTGGACAGGAGTACACCGGCGGGCCGCCAGGACAACAGGCTGCGCAGCCATGTTTCCTCGTCATCGTGCTGCCAGTTGTGGCTGCCGATCAATGTCTGGTATCCGAGCCGCAGGAAGGTACGGTCGACACTTTCCAGTACCTTCGAAAAGTAGGGATCGGAGAAACTGGGAACACAGACACCGACGAGTGTGGAGGCTTCCTTAGAGCCGAATGCGGCAGCGAGGCGGTTCGGCAGGTAGCCCAGCCGGTTGACTTCCGCGAGTACACGTTCGCGGGTTTCTTCTGAAAACCCGTCTGTCCCGCGCAGCACCCGCGAAACCGTCATCTTGGACACACCTGCGGCAGCAGCGATCTGTTCCAGCTTCGGCGATCCCCGCCTGCTTCTGGCCGGTTTCAAACGTTCCGTTCCCCATTTCGTCATCGTTCGGGAGCCAGAGAGATACCGATATCTGTTATCGATAACATTTATGTTGACTCTCCAAGCTGAACTAAAATAGCATACGTTATCGGTAACGTAAACTTCTGCCCGTTGCCGTTTCTGGAGGAGGAGAAGGTGGAGCAACCCCGTGGCCTGTTCTTTGACAGGATCGTAAAGTCGTTCGGTGGCACACAGGCGCTTCGCGGCGTTTCGCTGCATGTGGACCGGGGCGAGATAGTTGCTCTGCTCGGCGAAAACGGCGCCGGGAAGTCCACGCTGATCAAGGTTCTCGGGGGAATACACAAGCCCGACAATGGCCGCGTTCTGATCGATGGCGAGGAATACCACCACACGCCCGGCCGCATGAATGAACGCCAGAAGGTGGCATTCATCCACCAGGATCTCGGGCTGATCGAGTGGATGAGCGTCGCCGAGAACATTGCCCTCGCGGTCGGATTCCAGAAGAAGGGCGGCCTCATTTCGTGGTCGCAGTCCGAAGCGATTGCACGCAAGGCACTGGCACTGGTCGAGTGCGATTTCGATCCTTCGACGCGCGTTTCCACCTTGTCGAGAACGGAAAAATCACTGGTCGCGATAGCGCGGGCGCTGGTTGTCGAATGCGATTACCTCGTGCTGGACGAACCAACCGCCAGCCTGCCCGCCGATGAAGTCGAGAGACTGTTTGCAGCACTTCGTCCGCTGAAGGAGCGCGGTGTGGGCATGATCTACGTCTCCCATCGCCTCGATGAAATCTTCAAGGTCGCCGACCGCGTCGCCGTTTTGCGCGATGGTGATATGGTCGGCATGCGCGATATCCTTCACACCAACCCGGAAGAACTTGTAACGCTGATCGTTGGCCGCAAGGCCCGCGAGTTCACAAAGCCTGCTCTCGCAAGCGGCCCTGCTGTTCTTGGCGTCAGCGGGCTGATGACCGACAGGGTAGGGCCGGTGGATTTCACACTGCGTCATGGCGAGGTTCTGGGCCTTGTCGGCCTTCGCGGTGCCGGTCACGAAGATGTCGGCCGCGCGCTTTTCGGCGTTGTAGAGCATGACGGTCTGGTTCTTCTGGAGGGCGCGAAGCCCGACCTGACAGATGAGCGTTCGGCAATGCGTTCAGGCATTGGTTTCGTGGCGCGCGACCGCATAGTCGAGTCGGTCGCACCTGCGCTGACGATCTGCGAAAACATGTTCCTCAATCCTCTGGTTCGTGGACGGCGGCTCCTGGAACTGCAGGGCCGTGCCCTGGAAGACGGCGCGGCACGGGATCTTGGAAAGCTGGTAGGGCTGAGCCCGAACGATCCTTCGCTCGCCATCGAGGCGCTGTCCGGCGGTAACCAGCAGAAGGTGGTTGTCGGCCGCTGGCTGAATACCGGCCGCAAGCTCTTGATCGCAGAAGATCCGACTGCCGGAGTGGATGTGGGTGCCAAGGCTGAAATCTACAGCCTGCTGTTCGATGCCATGAAATCCGGAATGGGCGTGCTGGTCGTCTCCACCGATTTCGAGGAGATCGCCAATATCTGCCACCGTGCGCTTGTCTTCAGCCGCGGACAACTGGTTGCCGAGCTTGAAGGCGTCAAGCTTTCCACCGAAAGCCTCATTCAGGCTGCTTCGGCAGGTGAAATCAACGGGACAGAGAGGGCGTCCGATGCAGTCCATTGAATCAAGTGCCTTGGAGCCTACCAGGGCAGAGCTCGCCAACGCGACCAAGGCTCAGAAGATCGTCCGTTTCCTGCCTGTATACGGTTTGGTCATTCTGACCGTGTTCCTGATCCTGCTGTTTTCGATGCTGCTGCCGAAAACCTTTCCCACGCTGCTCAACCTGAGAGCGATACTCTCCGACAAATCGATTGTCGCCCTTTTGAGCCTCGCCGCGATGGTGCCGATGGCCGCCGGGCGCATCGACCTGACGGTCGGTTACGGAATTGTCATATGGCATATCCTGGCCATATCGCTTCAGACGATGTTTGGCATTCCATGGCCCTTGGCCGTGCTGATCGTTCTTTCGCTTGGCGCACTTGTCGGCTTCTTCAACGGTCTGCTGGTCGAGGTCGCGAAGATCGACAGCTTCATCGCCACGCTTGGAACCGGAACGATACTTTATGCGCTGGCGCTCTGGCACACGGGCGGGCGGCAGGTCGTGGGTGTGTTGCCAGATGGATTCTATGCGCTCAACGGCACCTTCATATTCGGTCTGCCGATAACCGCTTACTACCTCTTCGCAATCACCATCGGGATGTGGCTGGTGCTCGAATACACGCCGGTCGGTCGGTACCTCTATGCAATTGGAGCAAACCCCAGGGCGGCTGAGCTGAACGGCATTCCAACGCGCAAATTCGTTGTCGGAGCCTTCGTGACATCGGGCCTGATGACCGCGCTTGCAGGCGTGCTCCTTGCCTCGAAGCTGCGCATCGGCCAGGCGAGCGTGGGTCTCGAATTCCTGCTGCCGGCCCTTGTTGGCGCGTTTCTCGGATCGACCACCATCAAGCCGGGCCGCGTCAACGTCTGGGGCACGATGATCGGCGTCACGATCCTTGCAGTCGGCATTTCCGGCATCCAGCAGTTTGGAGGCTCCTTCTGGGTGGAGCCGATGTTCAATGGGGTGACCCTGCTCGTCGCAATCGGAATTGCCGGCTATGCGCAACGCCGCAAGGGCGCAGCCGGAAAATAAGAGATCAACTTCAGCAACAGGAGGATACCATGCTGAGAAGAACATTCATGCAGACCTGGATGGCCGGTACGGTCATCGCTGGCATGGGACTGACCGCGTCCCACGCAGCGACGGCCTTCGATGGCCCCACGTCCGGCCCGAAGGCCGCGGAAGGCAAGACCATCGTCGTGCTTGCCGGAGACATGAAGAATGGTGGCATTCTTGGCGTGACCAAGGGCGTGGAGGAAGCCGCTGCCAAGATTGGCTGGGAGGTCCGGGTACTTGACGGGGCAGGGTCGGTTCAGGGCCGTACTGCCGCTTTCGGTCAGGCGATGGCACTGCAGCCGGATGGGATTATCGTCAACGGCTTCGATGCCGTCGAGCAGCAGGCAGCGCTCGACCAGGTTGCTGCCGCAAAGATCCCGATGGTTGCCTGGCACTCCGGACCAAAAATCGGTTGCGATGCACCGGGAGGCATTTTCGCCAACGTGTCTACCGATGCCATGACGGTCTCCGAGAAGGCGGCTGAATGGGCGGTCAACGATGCCGGCGGCAAACCGGGTGCAGTGATCTTCACGGACTCCACCTACAAGATCGCCATCGCCAAGGCAGACCGCATCAAGGAAACCATCGAGAAGATGGGCGGCACCGTGCTTGAATATGTCGATACGCCGATCGCCGACACGTCCAACCGCATGGGGCCGTTGACGACGAGCCTCCTTCAGAAGTACGGCGACCAGTGGACCCACGCGCTTGCCATCAACGACATCTATTTCGACTTCATGGGTCCGGCTCTCGCAGCTGCGGGCGTACCCGGCGATGGTTCACCCAAGGCGGTTGCTGCAGGCGATGGTTCGGAATCGGCCTTCCAGCGCATCCGGACCGGCCAGTACCAGTCGATTACCGTAGCCGAGCCGCTCAACCTGCAGGGCTGGCAGCTCGTGGACGAGCTCAACCGTGCCGTCCAGGGAGAAGCATGCTCCGGCTATGTCACGGCACCGGCTGTAGTCGACAAGGCAGGCGCGATCGCAATGGGCGACAGCCCGATCTTCGATCCGGACAACGGCTATCGCGAAGCTTACTCCGCTATCTGGGGCAAGTGACGGTCGAAAGCCGCATCAAATGAAGTATGGGGGCGGACATTGCGTTCGCCCCTTTCACTTGAGGTCTTGTCCGGGCATGGCGCAGGGATCACGCACTCGAACTCCGTCGGGCACTGCCCGTGCTCTCGCGCTCGATTACCTCGAACCCCAGGTCCACGACCGGATTTTCGGGCTCCTGGCCCTCGATTGCGGACAGCAGCATTTGCATCGCCATGGTTCCCATCTTCTCGCGATACGTCCGCACACTGGTCAGTGCCGGATGGGCAAGCGCTGAAAACTCCATGTCGTTGAAGCCGCAAATGGCAATCTGTTCCGGAACACTTACCCCGCGCCGCTGGCACTCGAAGAGCGCACCCAGTGCAAGGTCGTCGTTGATGCACAGGACTGCATCCGTATCAGGTGCCTTTTCAAGCAGTTCTCCCGCCAGCATGCTTCCGATCCTCACACTGGTGGTTCTTGGACTGGTGATGATCTTCGCCTCATCGAGAAGTCCGGCGCTGCGGGCAGTGTCCTTGAAGGCCGCGATGCGTTTCTCGGTTCGCGGGTCGAGCCGCGCCGCCAGCAAGCCGAGCCTGGAAAAACCGCTCTCAATCAGGTGCAGTGTGGCGGCTTTCGCTGCCTCGTAGTGGGAAAAGCCGATCATCATGTCGAATGGATCATCGCCCAGGTCCATGATCTGCACGATCCTGCAATTGGCTTCTCGCAGGATCGCGGCGGTTCGTCCGGTCTGGTTGATGCCAGAAACAATCATGCCGGCAGGCTTCTGGTTGAGAAAGGTTCGGACGATCCGTTCCTCCTCGTCGGGCGAGTAGCGCGTGTTCGCGAACTGGACCTGGAAATTCGAGCCGTCCGCCACATCGTAGATTCCGCGAAGCACCTCGGCGAAGACGTTGTTCGAGATGGAGGGAACCAGAACGCCGATCACATTGGTGCGGCCGGCGGCAAGTGCCCTGGCATTCGGATTGGGAACGAAGCCAAGCCGGTCAATGACCAGGTTTATCTTTTCGATGGTCTTCGCGGACACCCGTTCGGGCTGGCTGAGCGCACGCGAAACCGTCATCAGGCTGACGCCCGCCTCCCTCGCGACATCGCTGATCGTGATTGTCTTACGCTTCCCCAGATCCACCCCAATGGCCTCCGCCGCACACAGAATATCAGTACTCGAATGAATCGGACTTGACAAATGTTAGCGCTATCATATCAAATTGGAAGGGAAGTGCCGAATTTTCGATTGCCAGTGGAGGAGGATCTGCGAGGCGGTCGTTTGCTGTGCGGGGCTTCACGATCCGTAACGAATGCGAGCTATTTCCGGCATGTCATTCTTTCAGATCGTCGTGACCAACCAAGTGGAGGAAATCATGACAAGATTGAAATTGCTGACGGCAACTGCCGCGCTGGCGCTTGCCAGTCAGATGGCATTTGCCGGGCCGAAAGAAGTCTCGGGGCCAGGCGTCGATGCGGAGTGCTTTGCACCCTGGGATGCCAGCACCAAATACTATCAGTGGGATGCCAAGGAAGGTCCCTACAGGATTGCCGTGGTGAACGGATTTGTCGGTAACACCTGGCGCATCCAGATGATCAAGACGGCAAAGGCCTATGCCGAGGATCCAACGATCAAGGACAAGATCAAGGAGTTCAAGGTGGTTTCCACCGGCACGGATGCTCCGGCCCAGCTTGGCGCGATCGAGGACTTCATCAACCAGGGATATGACGCGATCGTCACGATTGCGGTTTCTCCCGACGGGTTCGACAGGGTGATCCGTCTTGCAGACAAGAACAATGTCGTGATCGTGCCGTTCGACAACGTGCTTGATACCGACAAGGTCATGCAGGTCAACGAGGACCAGCTCAAGATGGGCAGGATGTGGGCCCAGTTCGCCATGGACGAACTCAAGGCCAAGGGCGTCACTTCCGGAAAGATCCTCGAAGTTCGCGGTCTGCCCGGAAACTCTGTCGACCGTGACAGGTCAATCGGCATCAACGAGGTCATCAAGGCTTCCGATGGCGACTGGGATGTCGTTTCGGTGGTCGGCAACTGGGATGACGGCACGACACAGAAAGTGGTCGCGGACGCTATCGCGGTCCACGGTCAGTTCGTGGCCGTGGTTGGACAGGGCGGCTCGAACGGTGTGATCCAGGCGCTCAAGGATGCCAACCATCCCTGGGTTCCGGTGGCCGGTGAGTCCGAAAACGGATTCCGCAAAGCCATAGCGCAGTATTCGAATGATGGGTTGAAGGGGATCTCGATTGGCCAGTCACCGGGTCTTGTCGCAATTGCGATGAAGGCGGCGGTGGCGGCGCTCGAGGGCAAGGTTGTGCCTCAGCTCATCTCCGTGCCATTGCCGGTTGCAACCTACAAGGACCTCAAGGATGGCGAGAACTACTGGTCCAATCTTCCGGACAACTTCTTCACCGTCAACGAGTTCCCGCCATGTGGCGTGAACATCTCGGGTCCTGCCATCATGGCGCAGGATGAAAGCGACGTGAAGTAAGCAGCCTCGGCTGGGTGGATGGCGGTCCCGGGTCTTGCGCCCGGGACCGCCTGCTCTCACAATTCAGGCCATGCTCTCCTGTGATCGGCAGGAGAGGCGGGGGGACGGTTTGGACAATCCAATCATCGAATATCGTGGAGTTTCGAAGCACTTCTCGGGCGTTCGCGCCCTCGATAATGTTGACTTTTCGTGCCGCTCGGGCTCCGTGCACGCAATTCTGGGAGAAAACGGCGCCGGCAAGTCAACGCTGATCAAGATAATGTCCGGTGTATTGCAGCCCGATTCAGGAGAGATCATGTTTGAGGGAAAGCCGGTGGCCTTTTCCTCGCCGGATGAGGCAACGCGAGCCGGCATCGTGTGCATGTTCCAGGAATTGTCGCTGATCCCGGATCTCTCTGTCGCCGACAACATCTCGATTTCCGACCCACCGCGCCGCTTCGGACTGATTGACCGGCGTGCACAGGTGCGTCTCGCCGAAGAACTGCTCGCGCGCGTCAGATGCGAGGATGTCGACCCCGGCACGCTGGTTCGCGATCTGTCGCTTTCGCGCAGGCAGATGGTCGAGATTGCAAAGGCACTTGGCCGTTCGCCCAAGGTGCTAATCCTCGATGAGGCGACTTCTGCCCTTACTGCGAGGGACGTTCAGACGGTTTACGACCTGCTGGCGGAACTCAAGCACGATGGTGTCGCCAGCCTGTTCATTTCTCATCGAATGCACGAGGTGGAAGCGCTTTGCGACATGCTGTCGGTGTTCCGGAACGGGCAGCACATCGAAACCTTTGCAAAGGGTGCACGCACGGATGCGGAAATAGTGCGCCTGATGATCGGGAGGGATGTCGAGGCGCAGTTTCCTCCAAAACCGGGTCCGGCAAGGGCCGAACCGCTTCTGACCGTCCGTGATTTGAAATGGGAGAACAGGCTCAAGGGCGTGGATCTGGCAGTCGGAAGAGGCGAAATCGTTGGCCTCGGCGGACTTGACGGTCAGGGACAGAAGGAACTGCTTCTGGGTCTCTTCGGCGTTCTTCGTGGCGTCGGGGGAACAGTTGAAATTGCAGGCAGGAAGGGGGTGCCCGGTTCGCCTCACAGCGCCAAGACGGCCTCCACCCGAATGGCGCTTGTTCCGGAGGACCGCAAGACGGAAGGCCTGATGCTGAACATGTCGATAAACGACAATCTCCTGGCCGCCTCCTTCCCACAGATTTCGCGCGGCCCCCTCATCGATCCGGCGCTGGCCGACCAGGCGGTATCGGAGGCAATCGAAAAGCTCAGCATCAAGATCGGGTCGCCGTCCGATCCGGTGATGACGCTGTCGGGCGGAAATCAACAGAAGGTCGTCATCGCCAAATGGCTGATGATCGATCCCGACATCATCCTTCTCAATGACCCGACCCGTGGCATCGATGTTGGTACCAAGCAGGAAATCTACAAACTCATGCGCGCGCTTGCCGACGAGGGCAGGGCCATACTCTTCTACTCCTCCGACTATGCCGAACTCGTCGGATGCTGCGACCGTGTTTCCATTCTCTATGACGGGCGCATCGTCAGCGAGTTGGAAGGCGACGGAATTACGGAGGAAGGAATCGTGGCTGCATCGCTGAACATCGGAGTCGAGGCAGCGTGAAAATATATGAGAAGATAGCGGGATGGATCCGCCAGAACCGTGGCTTCGCAGGTGCGTTGCTGCTCTTTTCGGTTCTCTACCTGCTCTACAACATTCTTCATCCAAGGGGATTTTCTGCGGCAGTCTTTGTGCAGAACTCCAATGAATCCGTCGCCCTTGCCTTTGTTGCAATGGCGCAGACACTTCCCGTTCTCCTTGGCGGTCTCGACCTCTCGGTAGGGGCGGTAATGACCCTGACGAGCTGTATCGCCTCGACATTGGTCAGCGGTTCGCCGGCCGAAATCATTTTCGGAATGTTTGTAACGTTGCTTGCCGGAACCGCATTCGGTTTCATGAACGGCGTGATCGTGGTCTATGGACGCATACAGCCAATTATCGCGACCCTGGCGACGGGGGCCATCGCCATCGGGCTGGCCCTTTGGATCAGGCCAAAGCCCGGCGGCGACGTCGACGGTGATCTCAACTGGGCGCTCACCAACACGGTCTGGGACTTCTTCGACACATATGGCCTCGACGCTGATGCACCCTGGCTTCGGCCCTTCGCTGATCTCCCGGTTCCGGTGTTGATCCTTTTTGGCATCGCACTCGTCGTGTGGCTGCCGTTCAAGCGTTCGGTAACAGGGCGGACGGTCTATGCAATCGGCTCCGCGGAAGGGGCTGCATACATGTCCGGCTTGCCGATCAACCGGGCAAAGATCGCCGCATTCACCCTGGGCGGGTTCTTCGCCGCTTGCGGGGGGCTCTATCTTGCAATCCAGACCTCTTCCGGCAATGCCGACATTCAGCAGGCTGGTGCCTACACGCTTAATTCCATTGCGGCGGTCGTCCTTGGTGGCACATCGCTGCTGGGCGGCATTGGCGGCGCGATTGGAAGCCTGGTCGGAGCCATGATCCTGCGAGTGATCTCCTTCTATTTCAGGATACTCTCCATTGATCCGCTGCTTCAGCCCCTCATCGAGGGACTGGTGCTGCTCGTCGCTGTATCGTTCGGCGCGATCCGCACGCTGCGCGTGAAGAACAAACTGGAACTGTTTCGGTGAGGCCCCGCATGTTCAACCGCTTGTCACCCGAAAACAAACCGATCGCCATCGCGGCGGCCTTCGTCGTCGTGATCCTCCTGGTGGGCACGGTCTACACGCTGGCGACCAGTGGCACGGCCCCGCTGCTTTCACCTGTCTACCTTCTCCAGCAGTTGCAGACGGGGTCCTTCCTCGGGATATGCGCAGCTGGCATGATGATGGTCATACTTCTCGGCCACATCGACCTCTCGATACCCTGGACACTCGCCGCGGCTGCGATGACCGCATCGGCCATCGGCGGCGACATGGCGCTTCCCGTGGCGCTCGGTGTTGGGCTGACAGTCGGGCTGGTCAATGGCTTCGGGGTCGCGTTTTTGCGCATCCCGTCGATGATCTTCACGCTTGGTGTCGATACCGTCCTGCGCGGGCTCATGGTTGCCCAGACCGGCGGGTTCGCACCACAGGATCGCGCGACGCCGCTAATGCTGTTTCTTGCAAAGGACAAGGTCCTGGGAATCCCGGTGGCCATTTTCGTCTGGGCGGCGGTTTCGATTGTCATCTCAGTAATTCTCACCAGGACTGGATTTGGCAAATCGGTCTATGCCACCGGTTCGCGCGAGGGAGCAGCCTACCTGTCCGGCATTCGCACGAGAGCCATCATCATCGGCGCCTTCGTGATCTCGGGAATGTGTGCGGCAATCGCAGGCTTTCTCCTTACCGGATATTCGGCGAAGGCATATCAGGGCATGGGCAACGCATTCCTGCTGCCGGCAATCGCGGCGGTGGTGCTCGGAGGAACGCATATCCTTGGCGGACGCGGCCGCTATGTCGGCACGCTGGTGGGGGTGATCCTTATCGTGCTCCTGAATTCTGTGCTATCGATCATGCAGATGGCCGAGGCGGGACGTCAGATCATTTACGGTACCGTGATTATCGGAATGCTTCTCGTCTATGGCCGCAACACACGCATAATTTCCTGACGGAGTGGACAATGCCTGCAAGAGACTATGATATCCGGGACGACCGGTTCGCAAAACTCATTCACATGAATGCGGGACCGGAGGTCCTTTGGACAGGGGGCAGGTGGACGGAAGGTCCGGCTTACTTTGCTGCCGGGCGCTATCTGATCTGGTCCGACATTCCCAATAACCGCCTGATGCGCTGGGACGAGATGAACGGAGCCGTTTCGGTATTCGAGCAGCCCAGCGAGAACCAGAACGGCCATACCACCGACCTTCAGGGAAGGCTGGTCGCATGCGAACACCGTGGCCGTTGTGTCAGCCGCTACGAGCATGACGGTACCAAGACCATCCTGGCAGACAGTTTCGCTGGCAAGCGCCTGAATTCGCCGAACGATGTGGTGGTGAAATCCGACGGCGCGATCTGGTTCACCGATCCCTCCTATGGAATTGACAGCGACTATGAAGGCGATGCTTCTCCGATGGAGCAGGACGGCCGCCACGTGTACCGCATCGATCCCGACGGAAGCCTCACACGCGTGATCGATGACATGAAGCAGCCGAACGGCCTGGCGTTCTCACCGGATGAATCGATCCTCTACGTTGCAGACACCGGCAAGACGCATTTTCCCGATTGCGAACCCGTGATCCGCGCCTACAAGGTCTCCTCCGACGGAAGAAGTGCAAGCGAAGGTGTGGATTTCGTCACCTGCGACAACGGTCTCTTCGACGGATTCAGGATCGACACGGACGGCAATATCTGGTCATCGGCGGGCGATGGCATTCACTGCTTTTCGTCCGATGGCACCTTGCTTGGAAAGATCCTGATCGACGAGGTCGTTTCCAATGTCTGTTTCGGTGGGCCAAAGCGCAACCGGCTCTTCATTTGTTCCACCACCAGCCTCAGATCCGTCTACGTGAACGCTAGGGGATGCTGAACCTCCAAAGCCGGGGACAGCCCGACCACGGACATCAGCTTTGTTTCTGAACTTGCCGTTGAGGACGCTAAGGTGTCTGGCGCGACAGGAACTCACGTATCGCGCCTGCCATTGCGCGCGCCGGGGCTTCTTCCATGTGCCAGTGGTGGTGGCCCGGAATATCAAGCGTGGTCAGGTTCGGCACCTTTTCTGCTGCGAGCTTGCGGGCTGCTTCCCAGAAGGTCTTCATGTGCTCCGCAGGCGTGGCCCAGATGTTCAACACCGGCATCTTGAGCGCATCAAGCATGGTTTCGATCTGGCCCTGGTTCAGCTTGACCGCTGATGCGCCCGAAAGCAGCGGATCGCCCCGCCATTCGAAACCGTCCTCTGTCTGGCGAAGCGCCCGGCTTGCCAGCAGTTTCGCCACATGCGGCGGTTCTCCGGATCGCGAACGGCGCTCCACGAATTCCGCCACGCTCGCAAAGACGCGCGTCTTCTTGTTTGACAGGCGCGCTCTGTCTTTCATGAAGGCCTGCAACTGCGAAACGAAAACGGCATCTTCCACGGCCAGGGGGACCATGCCGTCCAGCGTGACAAGATGGCTGACCCGTTCGGGCCTGGCTGCCGCCAGCAACGCAGCGATCATCGCTCCGCGCGAATGCCCGAGGAGAATGTAGTCTTCCCGTCCGAGGCGGTCCAGCAGTTGGGAAAGCTGCGGCAGGTCATCCCAGATCTGGTAACCGCCAAAGGGCGAACGATGCCCGCTCAATCCGTGTCCTGGCAGGTCGAGCGCGATGAAACGGTACTCCGGCAGAAGTGGCCGCAGTACCGAGAAACTTTCGGCATTGTCCAGCCAGCCATGCAGCGAAATGATGACCGGAGCATCTTCAGGGCCGGATGCAAGACCTGCGAGTTCGACACCCTCGATGGTCCAGCTGCATTCCTCGATCATGCGCGGGTCATTTTCCATGCCGCGATTGTATCGCCCTGCAAGCTTCGGAATTCAATCTGGGAGGTCGAACATTTTCGCATGCCGGATGACCGGTGCAGGCAGCGCAGACAATGGCCTGATGGCTGACCCGCTACGCAACGGCCGGGTTCGACTTGTTCACCGGCGCGGCATAGCCACCCCTTGAACTCGTCTTCAGCCCAATCCTTACGAAACCTTCGACGATGGCGACTGCGGCAGCCACCCCGTCGATCACGGGCAGGCCATGCTCGGCCGAAAGCGAGGCAGCAAGGTCTGTCATGCCTGCACATCCAAGAACGATTGCCTCTGCGCGATCTTCCGACACGGCGCGGCCGATTTCGGCACTTATTTTCGCGCGCGCGCTGGACCCCTCATGTTCAAGGTCGAGCACGGGCACTTCGGATGCCCTTACCTTCGAGCAGCGCGATGCCAGTCCGTAACGGACCAGATTGTGCTCGATTGCCGGTATCGAACGGGACAGGGTGGTCACGACCGAGAACTTGTTGGAAACGATCGAAGCCGCATGAAAGCCTGCCTCGCCGATGCCGATCACAGGTGCCTCCGTCATGCAGCGGACCGCGTCGAGACCGGTGTCGTCGAAACAGGCGATGATCACGGCATCCGCGTCGCGATGTTCTGCAACTGTTTTGAGGAGGCCCGGAAGGCTCATGGCCTCATCGTAATAGCCCTCGATGCTCACGGGGCCTTCGGCAGGATTGACTGCAATAATTTCCGTTCCGGGCGAGGCAGCTGCCCTTGCAGCTGCTCCGATCTTGCGGGTCATCGAGGCGGTTGTGTTCGGGTTTACAACAAGAATGCGCATTTCAGACCATCCAGAAACTAAAGCTCGCCGCCCAGATAGGCGGCCTTGATCCGGTCGTCCTTCATGAGTTCCTTCGAATTTCCGCTCAGGACAACGGAGCCGGTGGACATTGCGTAGGCGCGGTTCGAAATGCTGAGTGCCATCCTCGAGTTCTGCTCGACCAGCAGCACCGAGACGTTTTCGTCGCGGTTGATCGCCACGATCGAGCGCGCAATGTCCTGTACGAGTTTGGGCGCGATGCCGAGGGAAGGTTCATCGAGAAGCAGCAGCTTCGGTTTCGCCATCAGTGCACGGCCAATCACCATCATCTGCTGCTCGCCGCCGCTGAGCGTGCCGCCGCTCTGGGAATAACGTTCCTTGAGCCTTGGAAACCGCGTCAGCACCATGTCGAGCGTACGCGCGATATCTGCCTTGTCGGAGCGGGTGAACGCGCCCATCAGCAGGTTGTCCTTGACCGACATGTGCGGGAACACGCGCCGGCCCTCGGGCACCATTGCGATACCCATCTTGACGATATCGGCCGGGTTGGCGCCGTCGATGCGCTTGCCCTGGAAGTGGATTTCGCCGCTCTTGATCGCATTGAGACCGGTAATCGCGCGAAGGATGGAGGACTTTCCGGCACCATTGGCGCCGATAAGTGCCACCGTCTCTCCCTCGCTCAGGTCAATCGAGACGCCTTTCAGAGCGTAGACGTGATCGTAGTAGAGTTCGACATTCTCGAATTTCAACATCTCTGTCATGGCTCAGATCCCGATCGCATCGTCTTCGCTGCCAAGGTAGGCCTCGATGACTTTTTCATTTTGCTGGATCTCCACCGGGCTACCTTCGGCAATCTTTTGTCCGAAATTGATCACCACGATACGGTCGGAAATCTTCATCACTGCGGGCATGTCATGTTCGACGAGAAGAACGGTCACGCCCCTGTCGCGCACGTTGCGGACCAGTTCGACAGTACGCATGGTTTCATCATGGTTCATGCCGGCAAACGGCTCGTCGAGAAGCAGGATGGTCGGATTGGTCGCCAGCCCGATTGCAATGCCAAGCGCCCGAAGATGCCCCTGTGGAAGGTTTGAGGCCACCTCGTTGGCGATGTCGTCAAGGCCGAGAAATCCGAGGATCTCGTCCGCGGATCTTGCAAACGCCTCTTCGTCTTCACGCGCGCGCCCGGACCCCAGGAAATAACCCCAAAGGCTGGCCTTGGAGCGCAGGTGGTGAGAAACGATGACGTTCTCGCGCACCGTCATGCTCTTGAAGATCGTCGTTTCCTGGAACGTTCGCACCACGCCCATCCGGGCAACATGATGCGGCAGCAGGCCGGAAATGCGTTTGCCCCTGAACAGCACCTCGCCGGAAGTCGGCTTGACGAAGGACGAGATGAGCTTGAACAGGGTCGACTTGCCGGCACCGTTGGGACCGATGACCGAGAGTATTTCGCGCTCGCTGACCTCGAAGCTGACGTCGTTGACCGCGGTCAATCCGCCATATTTCTTGGTGAGATTTTTCACTTCCAGGATCGGGCTCATTTGCGGTCTCCAAACAGCGAGGAGAGGCGGATGCTGAGCAGACCGTTCGGCAGTACCAGCATCAGCAGGATCAGCAGGCTGGAATAGATGAGCAATTGCAGCTTGCCGGTCTGGAACAACAGATCCCAGCCGAAATACAGCACCAGCGTTCCAAGCATGGGTCCGAAGACATATCCCAGTCCGCCAAGGAAACAGTTCAGCATGAAGTTGACCGAGTCTGCCACCTGGAAGCTGGAAGGATAGATCGACTGCGAAATGGCCACGAACATCGCCCCGGCAATGCCGCCGAAGAAAGACGAGATCGAATAGGCGATGATGCGCAGGTAGGTGATGTTGACGCCGATGGAGGATGCCAGTTCCTCGTTCTGTTGCAGCGAGCGGCACAGATGCCCGATGCGCGAATTCACCAGCCGGTACATGGCCGCGAATACGAGGATCATCAGGGCGACGGCGACGTAGTAGAAGCCGAGTTTTGTGTTCTCCAGGCTGGCAATGCCGCTGGGCAGCGGGATCGAGGTAATGCCCTTCGCCCCGTTGGTCACGGGCATCGCAAGCGCAGTCAGCCGCGCCACCTCGGTCAGAACAAGCGTTACCATTGCGAAATAGACGCCGCGCAAGCGCAGTATCGGCCATCCGATGAAGATGCTGACGACAGCCGTGAAAATGCCTGCCAGGGGCAGTGCCAGCCAGAACGATACGCCAAGCTTGGTCACCAGTATGGCGGAGAAATATCCGCCCGCCAGCGCATAGGCGCCTTGACCAATGTTGATGCGTCCGATGTAGAAGGTAAGCCATACACCGGCGCTTGCGATCGACAGCAGCGCGACGGAAGTGAGCGTGTAGTAGAAGTCCCAGCGCCCTGTTACCTGGATCAGCCAGGGTACACCGATCAGCACCACGAAAAGGAATGCGGCAAGGGCGAAGATCTGATTGCGTTTCATGAAATCAACCCCAGGGCTTGCCCATCAGGCCCTGCGGCCTGATCGCGAGGAACACCATCAACGAAGCGAAAATGGCCAGATAGGTGATGTCGCCATATTGGGAGAGCACGGAAAGACCTATCGATTCCATCATCCCGAGTATGAAACCGCCGGCGATTGCGCCCGATATGACGCCTGCGCCGCCGATCATCACCATCATGAAGGCCTTGATCGAGGTCGGCCCGCCCATGCCGAGGTTGACGCCGGTAATGGTCACGAGCAGCCCGCCCACAAGACCTGCCAGCATGGCACCGAGGGCAAATCCGATCATCGAGTACCGGTCTACATTGACCCCCTGCAGCTGTGCCGCGACACGATCCTGCGCCAGTGCCCGCATCGCGCGACCGGTCTTCGAATACTGCATGAACAGAATGAATGAGACGATGGCGAGAATGGCCAGGAAGCCGATCAGTATGCGGTCATAGGGCATGATCAGCCGGAAGTCCCAGTTGAGAACGCCGTTGACGATCTTCGGCACGCCGCGTTGCTTCTCGCCGAAGACAAGCAGGATCACCGCATCGAGAAAGAAAGCGATGCCCGCCGCCAGCAGCATCGTGCTCTCCTCTCGCGAGGAGCGCCTTATCACCGGCCTGAACAGGAATTTCTCGATCAGCGCACCGACGATTGCCAACGTTAGCGCCGACGCGAAGAGACCGACAATGAAGGGAAGGCCAAGCTGCGCATAGACCGTGTAGGTCACGAACCCGCCCAATACGTACATCTGCCCGTGGGCAAAGTTGAGGACATTCATCAACGCGAAAATCAGCGTCAATCCCAGCGCTATCAGCGCGTATTGTGCCCCCAGATACAGGCCATTGGCCAGGATCTGCTCCATCAGATTGTCTCCCCGCAAAAGGAAGGCCCGGACAATCCCGGACCTTCTTTTTCATTTTGCCTGCCGGTCAGTCGACTTCGGCGATGAACAGCGTCTCGAACTTGCCGTCCTTGAACTCGTTCACCACCATCGGCACGAACACCTGGCGCTTCTGGCCGAAGGAGGTTGTGCCGACATACTTCAGCTGGCTGTCACCCTTCATGTAGGGGTTCGGCGCGGAGAAGGTGTCCATCGTGGTCTTGAACTCGTCAACACTGTCGATTGCTGCCGGGTTCGCCTTCAGCGTCTCGAGAATGTACTCCAGCGCATAGACCTTGGTGTTGGACTCGTCGTTGTATTCGCCGAACATCTTGGTGTAGCGGTCGACGAATTCCTTCATCGCGTCGGAAGCGATTTCAGGGGTGGAGGCGCCGCCAACCGAAATGAAGCCGTTGGCCATTTCGCCTGCGCCTTCCTGCAGAACCGTCGCATCCTGTGCCGTCTCGGTGGAGATCAGTCCCTGGTAACCCAGTTCGCGTGCCGAGCGGATGAGCTGCGGCGCGTTTGCCGGTGCTACGCCGGAAAGCACGAGGAGGTCGGGCTGGGTCTGGATTACCGGTGTGAGAACCGGCGTGAAGTCGGTGGTGTCGACCTGGTAGGTCACGTTGTCCGACACGACGTCGAGGCCGAGTTCCTTGGCTGCTGCCACACCGCCGTCACGCTGGCTGAGAGGATCTGATTCATTGGCCGCCACGAAAGCAACCTTCTGAACGCCCTTGTTCTCCTTGAGATACTTGTAGATCGCCGGACCCGACTGGTAGTTGGCGATCATGCCCAGAATGGCATTGGATGCCGGTGCCGTGTAGAGTTCCTTCGGAAAGGCATAGGGGAAGTACATGATGCCGTTCTGTTCGGCGACCGGACGGACAGCGGCTGCACCGTCATCGACGTTCGGGCCAACAACGTAGTGGATGCCTTCCTGCGCCATTTTCTCCATGCCGGCGATGGCCCGCTTGGGGTCTTTCTGGTCGTCGAAGGTGACGATCTCGATGTCGTAGGTCTTGTCGCCGATCTTGACGCCGCCTGTCTCGTTCAGCCATTCGGCGCGGGTCTGCATGGAGCGGACGTTGGAGGTTCCCCACGCTGCGGCGGGGCCGCTGGTCACGCCGACAAAGCCGATCTTGAGCGTTTCGTTTGCTGCCCAGGCACCAAGGCTGGTGACCGACAGGAATGCGCTGGCGGATACGGCAACCGCCATGGATTTGATGATGCTGCGTCGTTTCATAGATGGTCTCCCTGATCACTCTCGCCCGGATTGACTGTCATGCCGGACTGATCACATGAGAGAATTGTTAACAATAATTGTCAACAAGAAATTGATTTATTGTTGATCAAACTTCGGGCAGAATTGGGTTATGACTGCCTATGTGTTACGCAACGTGCACATATCTGTGGAGATTCGTTCCAATGCTTAAAATCGCCGATGGAGACATGCTGCCGGACGAAGGAATCGACGAGGAAGCGATCGTCGACCGGATATATGAGGCAATCATTGAGCAGCGCCTTCCGCCAGGTACCAAACTGTCCGAAGCGTCATTGTGCAGTGCCTTCAACGTGGGGCGCATGCGGGTGCGCCGCAGCCTTCTTCTGCTGGCAAGCCGAGGGGTTGTCGAACTGCAGAACAATCGCGGCGCCTATGTTGCCCAACCGACGATGACTCAGGCCCTTGAAGTGTTCGAGGCACGCCGTACGATCGAGCCGAATGTCGCGCGCCTTGCCGCAAGGCGGGCCACTGAAACGGATATCAACCAGCTTGTCGCGCACCTCGAAATGGAGGCTGAAGCGCGCCGCAAGCGGGACCGCCACCTTGCCATCCGCCTTTCAGGGCAGTTCCATGTGCTGCTTGCGAAGGTGGCGCACAACGAGGTGATGGAACGGATGGTCAAGGAACTTGTCACCCGCACCTCGCTTATCATCGGCATGTACGGATCGCCCGGTACCAGCAATTGCCATGACGATGAACACTCCGAGATTCTGCAGGCTCTCAGAAACATGAACAGCGATGCCGCCGCCGCTCTCATGGAGCAGCATCTTCGTCATATCGAGCATGAGGTTGACCTGACATCTGAACGCAAACGCGAGGTCGACCTCGTCAGCATTCTATCAGGCGACAACTCCTAGAAATCGGCGCCCTGCCTGCTTTGCCATTCGTCTGCCGTAGTGGTCACGAGTTCTTTCAGCCGGCTCAGGAACAGCTGCTGGCACCGCAGGTGCCCCTGAAGGCAGCGAAGGATCAGACCGATTCCCGCTCGATGATCTGGCACTCCACCTTGAGCTGGTCATGGTCGCTCTTCAGCCCGCCAACTTCGTCATGGATCATTTCCACCGCCATGGCGCCCATCTGGAATAGGGGAAGGTGCAGCGTGGTCAGCGGTGGACGGATGAACTGCGCTATGTCTCGGTTGTCGAAGCCGATCACCGATATGTCGCCAGGAACGGATTTGCCCATTTCCTTGAGCGCCTCGATGCACCCCAGTGCCATCAGGTCGTTGGCACAGAAGATCGCATCTGGCGGATCATCCAGTTCCATCAGTGCCCGGGTTTCCGAATAGCCCGAAGAGGGCTCCCAGTTCCCCGAACGCACCAGCTTGGGATCGAAGGTGAAATCGTTGCTTGCCAGTGCCTGCTTGTAGCCACGCAACCTGTCGCGCGGATTGTCCAGGCCGTTTTGGCCGTTGATCAATCCGATCCTGCGCCGCCCGGCCTTGATCAGCCGCTCGGTCGCAGCACGCCCACCTGCAACGTCGCCCGGCAGGATCGACGGAATGCGGCGGTCCTGATCGTAGCAGTTGACGAGAACGGACGGCAGTTTGAACAGCGCCGACGGTGGATCGATCTTGCGGGTAAGGATCGTTCCGAAGATGTAGCCCATCAGGGGCTGGCGCTGGCAAAGCGAGAACACGTCCTCGTTGGGATCCTCGCTGGTACGGAAAATTCCCAGCGTGACGATGACGCCAAGCTCGAGCGCCTTCTCGCGCGCACCTTCGAAGGCCAGGGCCATCCACGGGTCGGTAGTCAGTTCGTCGGTAATGAAGGCGATGACCCTGCTTTCGGATACGTTGGCAGCTACCCCCCGGTTGGGAAGCCTGTAGCCAAGCTCGTTCACCGCATCCATCACGCGTTTGCGGGTCGCCTCGCTGAACCGTGCCCCCGAACTGCCATTGAGGATCAGGGACACGGTCGCCTGCGACACACCGGCGCGCGCTGCAACATCCATCATTGTCGGTTTCAAGGTATTCTCCGTGATGCAACCATGGCCGCTCCGATCGGAACCTGAACTAGGCCCGGAAATTCCGGAATCGGTCGAATGCCACAGCAACGATAATGAAGGTACCTATGAACATTCCCTGCCAGAAAGTCGAGATGCCGAGCAGGATAAGGGAGTTGCGAATTACCTCTATCAACAGGGCGCCAACGACGGCTCCGAGCGCCGTGCCCTCTCCACCTGCAAGATTGGCTCCACCTATCACCGCTGCAGCGATCACCGTTAGTTCCATCGCCTGACCCAGATTGGTGGTCACGCTGCCGAGCCAGCCGGCCATGAGAATGCCTGCAAGCCCCGCCGTGAATGCGGAGAACATGTAGATGCTGACCTTGAGGCGCTTGACCGGGATGCCCGTGAGGACTGCTGCATTCTCGTTGCTTCCGATGGCAAACAGGTGCTGGCCCCAGCGGGTCCACCGGAAGACAAGCGACATGACGATGGTGAGCGCAGTCAGCACGTAGAGCGGATGGGGCAGGCCGAATGTCGAACCGCCGCCTACCCACAAGAGGATGCCGTGATCGGGCCCGAACTCCCAGATCATCTTGTTGTCAGACAGTACCATTGCCAGTGAGCGGGCAGCCGAAAGCGTGCCCAGTGTGACCACGAAGGCGGGCATCCCCGCATAGGCAATCAGAATGCCGTTCAGCAGCCCAACCAGCAGTGCGGCGCCGAGAGCCAGAAGTGCCGAGATCCAGAAGGAAAGCCCGCTCGCCATGGCAACACTGATCACCATGGCGCTCAGCACCACCGAGGAACCAACGGACAGGTCGATCCCCCCTGACGCAATCACGGCAGTCATGCCAATGGCGATGATGGCGACAAATGCAAAGTTGCGGGCAACGTTGAAGAGGTTGCGGTCGCTGGCAAAGGTATCAGTGAGCAGTGTCAGTGCGAGGCAGGCCAGCACGGCTGCCGAGAACACCCAGAATACCTGCAGGCTCCGGATACGTGCAAACCAGCTCCGGTGCTCGGAATTGCCGATGATGTCATCGAGTGTTGTCATGGTCGTGTCCTTTCAGGCGGTCTCGATGGCGCCGGTAATCAGGCCGGTCACTTCTTCGGGGGATGAATGTGCTGCTGCCTTGCTGGCGACCAGCTGGCCGCGCCGCAGGACAGCAACCTTGTCCGAGACGCTGAACACGTCGGGCATCCGGTGACTGATCAGGATTACGCTTATACCGCGGTCCCGCAGCCGCCGGATCAGGTCTAGGACTTCCGCTACCTGTCTTACCGAAATGGCGGCCGTAGGCTCGTCCATCATCACGATCTTGGGTTCGGACAGAAGCGTCCGGGCGATGGCCACGGCCTGGCGTTGTCCGCCGGACATCTTGCGCACCAGGTCACGCGGGCGAGTTTCCGATTTCAACTGCTTGAACAGTTCTGCAGCCACGGTGTTCATGTGCGCATAGTCGATGTACTTGATCGGACCGAAACTGCGCATCGGCTCTCTTCCCAGGAAGACGTTCGATGCGGCGGTCAGATTGTCGCTCAGCGCGAGGTCCTGGTAGACCATCTCGATACCTTCGCGTTGCGCATCAATGGGCCTGTGGAAAACCACTCCCTTCCCCTCGATCCGCATCTCGCCCGCCGAAGGCAGGAAGTTGCCTGCGATGATCTTGACCAGCGTGGATTTGCCCGCGCCGTTGTCCCCCATCAGGCCGAGAACCTCTCCTGGTTCAATGGAGAGCGAAACAGACGAAAGCGCCTGAATCGCTCCAAAGCTCTTTGAAATTCCTGAAATTACAAGCCGGGACATTGTTCCTCCTCTGCGGGCTCTCCCTCAGCGCGCGCCGCCTTGGCCGGGCAGGCGTTCGCTCCTCCTTGCGCAGTCTAGCACATAATTTCAATAATAACTTGACTTAATATTATTAGTAAACAATGATTATATTGGTTTTGAGGAAACTGGGAGGAATGGATGAGGCTGCTCGTCACGGGCGCTGCAGGGAAGGTGGGTCAGGTTTTCCTGCCGGCGTTTCTTGCCGACCCCCGCTTTGACGATTGGGATGTGGTGGCCTTGTGCCACAACCGTTCCGTTGAGGCTGGAAGCCGCGTTTCAATCGTCTCGGGCTCGCTTGCCGATGCGGACGCGGTGGCGCGGGCAATGGATGGTGTGACCCACGTGCTGCACCTGGCGGCAGTCAAGGAGTCGCCTGATCTGGCCTTCGATGTGGCACTAAAGGGGCTCTATCTGCTTCTCGAGGAATTCCGCCAGTCGGCCGACGCCAGCCAGTTTGTACTGCTAAGCGGCGATTGCGTTGTCGGGCACATCTACCAGGAATACGAGGCGCCGATCACCGAGAAGTCCGCCCGCAAGGCATATCCCGGCTGCTATGCGCTGACCAAGATCCTCGAAGAAACGATAGTGGAGCAGTACGGCATTTTATATGGCGTGAACTGGTCGACGCTGCGCGCTCCCTGGATCATGGAGAAGGATGATTTCAGGTTTGCGCTCGATCTGGGCGAGGACCAGTTCGGAGGGCCTCCGTGGGCTGAAATCATCGATGAGGACCATCTCAGCCGGTACCGCAGTGGCCGCTATGTGCCGGTCTTGCGGGATGCGAGAGGGGATTATCTCAAGCGCAATTTCGTTCACGTCGAGGACCTGGTTGCAGCCATCCTTGCGACCATCGGCAACCCGCGCGCAGCGGGTCAGCTTTTCAACATATCGATGGATGAACCGGTCGACTACGGAACGTTGGGACAGATGCTCAAGGCATCGAGAGGTCTTGAGCCAATCGAGATCGATACCCCGTTTCACAGCAATTGGCTGGACAATTCAAAGGCGCGAATGGTGCTTGGCTGGGCTCCCGAGATCGGTCTCGAGCAGCTTGCCGATCGCGCCTGGCAATACGAACGCGCGGACAATGACCCGCGCATCGTCTGGTATCCCGGCTAGGGCAAGGTGTCCCGCCGGTGTTAAGTGGAGGAGAAGTAGCATGAAGATGAAAATCTTGGCCATGACGGCCCTGTCAGGCGTGATCCTGGCGGCCGGTCCCGCCGCAGCGCAGGACAAGAAGACCCTGGCGATCGTCGTCAAGGGTCTGGACAACCCGTTCTTCGAGCAGATCAACCTTGGCTGCAAGAAATGGATGTCCGAGAATGCCGACAGTGAATACGAATGTCTCTACACTGGCCCCGCATCGTCTGCCGACGAGGCAGGTGAGGTGCAGATCGTCGACGATCTCCTGACCCGTGGCGTTGCCGCGATTGCCATATCGCCTTCAAATGCTCCTGCCATGGCAAACCGCATCCGCGCCATTGCTCCCTCCGTACCGGTCATGACCGTGGACGCGGATTTCCTCGAACAGGACCGCGACCTTCGCAAGACCTATCTTGGCACGGACAACTACCTCATGGGCGTGAAGATGGCCGAGCAGGCCAGCATGCTCAAGCCTGATGGCGGTACGGTCTGCCTGCAGCTCGGCAACGTGGCTGCGGACAACATCAATGCCCGTGCCCAGGGTTTCCGCGATACGATTTCAGGTTCCAAGAATACTGATCGCCTGACCGGTCAGGGGGGCTGGAGCGAGATCGAGGGTTGCCCGGTATTCACCAACGACCAGGCAGATCTCGCAAACCAGCAGATGTCGGATGTCTTTACGGCCAATCCCGATCTCGATGCATTCATCCTGATTGGCGGCTGGGCACAGTTTGCGCCGCAGGCCTATGCCCAGGTCACCGACCAGGTGATGGACAAGCTCAAGAGCAAGGATCTGATCATCATCGCGGGCGATACCCTGCCGCCACAGACAAAGGCCTTCCGCGAAGGCCGCAGCCACGCCCAGGTCGGCCAGCGTCCGTTCGAGATGGGAGCGCGCGCGCCTGACGTCATGATCCAGCTTATCAAGGGCGAAGCCGTCGAAGATCCGCTCTTCACCGGCCTGGATGTCTGCAATCTCGAAGATCCCGGTTTCTGCGCCGATAACTAGGATCTCCCGGGAGCGATGGGGCAGGCCCTGCAGGCCGCCCCGTCGTTTCTTCTTGCATATCAGTTCATGTTTCAATCGCGGCCCCGGAGGAAACGGGCCGCAGGGAGGAAAGTTATGAAAAATCTCAAGACCTTGGCACTCGCAGCGAGTGTGGCTCTTATCGCCGGGTCCGCCTATGCACAGGAAAAACCCGCACTGGCCTTCGTCGTGAATGCCGCTTCGGACTTCTGGAAATTGGCGGAAGCGGGCGTAAAGGCAGCCCAGGCCGAACTGCCGGGCTACGAACTGCAGTTCAGATACCCCGCCCAGGGTACTGCAGCGCTCCAGAACGCGCTCATGGACGACCTTGTGGCAGCAGGAACGGACGCGATCATGATCTCGTCGGCCGATCCAAAGAACTCGATTGATGCGTTCAACCGGATTGCAGCCCAGGTTCCTCTGTTCACCACGGACAGTGATGCGCCTGCCAGCAACCGCATTGCCTATCTCGGTTCATCCAATACGGCTGCCGGCGAGCAGGCCGGCGAAATCGCGGTCAAGGCGATGCCCGATGGCGGCAAGTGCATGGGGTTCGTCGGCTTCCTCGGTGCAGACAATGCGGTTGAGCGTATTGCCGGCTTCCGTAAGGCCATCGAAGGATCGGGTATCGAACTGGTCGATGTACGTGGCGATGACGTCGATTTTGCCAGGGCACGTACCAATGTTGACGACGTGCTCGCTGCCAATCCCGAGATCAACTGCATGGTCGGCTTCTATTCCTACAATCCGCCCAAGATCTACGAAGCACTTCAGGCTGCGGGCAAGCTGGGCGAGGTTACCGTGGTCGCTTTCGACGAGGACCCGATCACTCTCGGTGCCGTCCGTGAAGGCAGCTTCGCCGGAACCGTTGTGCAGGACCCCTACCAGTGGGGTTACCAGGGCATGAAGCTCATGGCCTCCTATCTGGAGGGCGACAAATCCGGCGTTCCTTCCGATGGGCTTATCATTGTTCCCACGAAGAAAATCGACAAGTCGAACGTCGATGCCTTCGAGGCTGAACTGAAGGCCCGCATCGGCGGCTAAGCGGAGTACTCCCATACTCTGTCAGGGCTGCACGGGCCATCTTCCCGGTGTCCGTGCAGCCCACCGACTTCTCCGACTTTTCCGGAATGACCATGAATGCACAGTCAGGCAACCCGATTTCGCTCGATCTTGCGGGAATCACCAAGGTCTATCCGGGTGCAATTGCTCTCAACAATGTATCGCTGAGCATCCGTGGCGGAGAGGTCGTCGGCCTGATCGGCGAGAACGGCGCCGGCAAATCCACATTGATGAAGATCCTGAGCGGTGCCATCGCTCCAGACGAAGGCCGCATGGTCATCGACGGGCAGGAGGTGGAAGACGTCACGCCTGCACAGGTCAATGAACTGGGGATTGCACTGGTCCACCAGGAACTCAATCCCTTCTCCAACCGGGATGTGACGGCAAACGTGCTGCTTGGACGCGAGATACGGCGCGGCAGGCTGGGAATGCTGGATCATTCAGCCATGGAGGCGAAGGTAGAGCCAATACTGAAACTGCTTGGAACGCGTTTCGGCCCACGCGATGCGGTCTCCGAACTTTCCCTTGCCGATCAGCAACTTCTCGAAATCGCCCGCGCGCTCTCGATCAACCTGCGGCTTCTGATCCTCGATGAACCGACATCGAGCCTCACCATGTCCGAGACGCGTCGGTTGCTCGATGTCATCAGGATGCTGAGCGCCGAGGGCGTTGCCGTGCTTTTGATCACCCACAGGCTGGGAGAGATCGAGGAGGTTGCGAGCCGGGTCGTGGTCCTGCGCGACGGCCGAAACGCCGGCGAACTCGAACGCGAGGCCATCGAGAAGGACACCATGGTCCGCATGATGGTCGGGCGCGACGTGGGACAATTCTACAGGAAAACCGATCACCGGCCGGGCGAGCCTGTTCTGGAAATCAAGTCCCTGCGAACGATGGCATATCCTCACCAGAAGGTGGACCTGTGCGTGCGCTCAGGCGAGATCTTGTGCCTGGCGGGGCTTGTGGGCGCCGGCCGCAGTGAACTGGCCCGTGCGATTTTTGGCATAGACGAGGTGGAAGGCGGCTCCATCTTCATGGAGGGCGCCGAACTTTCCCGGCACACGGTCATGGATGCCGTTGCCGCAGGCATCTGCCTCATTCCGGAAGACCGCAAGGCGGAGGGGCTATTTCTCGATTTCTCGATCACCGAGAACATAGCAATGCCCAGCCACGCCGCCCTGGCCCGGAAGGGCTTTGTCGATCATGAGGCCGAAACTGTCCTTGCAGACAAGTCGAGGGAGAAGCTGCGGATCAAGGCTGCCCATCTGGATCGCGCCGTGGCGGAGCTTTCGGGCGGCAACCAGCAAAAGGTCGTCATCGCAAAATGGCTGGCGATGAACCCGAGATTGATCATTCTGGATGAACCCACGCGCGGCATTGATGTCGGCGCCAAGGCCGAAGTCTACCACCTGATGCAGGAACTTGCGGCGCAGGGCGCGGCCATCCTGGTGATCTCGTCGGACATGGAAGAAGTGATCGGCGTCTCCGACCGTGTCGCCGTGATGTGCCGCGGACGGATCAGCGGCATTCTGGTGCGGGATGCGTTGAGCGAGGAAAACATTCTACGGCTAGCGGTCGAATAGGAAGAGCATACGATGCAGAAGAAAGACATTGGCCTTGCCACGCTTGTGATTACCGTCGGCGCAATCGTTGCGCTGGTCAATCCGCGTTTCCTGTCGCCCATCAACCTCGCAAACACGGCCAACCTGATCGGCCTGTTTGGCCTCTTCTCCATAGCCGAGGCCTTCGTTATCGTGACCGGCGGCATCGAACTCTCGATCGGGTCGGTGATCGCGCTGGTCGGTGTGATCTTCGTCGATCTGGTCGCCACTTTTGGCGTTCCATGGCCCATTGCGCTGGCAATCGTTATCGTGCTTTCGATATTCATCGGTTTCCTGCATGGCTGGCTGATTACCCGCATGAAGCTTCAGCCCTTCGTGGTCACCCTGTGCGGCCTGCTGATCTATCGCGGTGTTGCCCGCTTCTACACACAGGACGGAACTGCCGGCTTCACCTTCGGTTCGAATTTTCCAATGCTGGAATTTCTGGTTTCAGGCCGCAGCGCCGGCGTGCCGCATTCGGTAATCGCGTTTGCCATCGTTGCGGTCTTCGCGTGGTTCCTGCTGCATCGCACGGTATTCGGCAGGCATCTGTTTGCGGTCGGCAAGAACGCCGAGGCAGCGCGCTATTCGGGCATCAACACGGATCGGGTGGTCATCCAGGCATACGTGCTGTGCATCTTCCTGACCGGCATCTCGGCGGTCTTCTTTGCCATGTACACCCGTTCGGTTCAGCCGTCTTCGCACGGCAATTTCTACGAACTCTACGGCATTGCCGCAGCGGTGCTCGGCGGATTCTCGTTGCGCGGCGGCGAAGGTTCGATCGTGGGCGTTGTTCTGGGCGTAATCCTGCTCCAGGAACTGCAGAACCTGGTCAACTTGCTCGGGATACCTTCCTCCCTCAACTTCGCGGTGATGGGCAGCGTAATCCTGGCGGGTGTTATCGCAGATACGCAGTTTGCCCGTTATCGCGAGATCAGGCGCCAGCAGATCGCGAAGTCGGCGCTGGAGGAAAGCGCCAAACAGTAGAAAGAGTTTGCTCGACAATGCCCGGCAGGGGTTCCTTCGCCGGAGCCAGGCGTGCCATGTTGCGCCGGGAGTTCGAGACGATCTGCCCGCTTGGAACAGGGTGCTAGTTCCGGCAACGCGGGCATCTGATAAATTGAAATCACGGATGAGGAGCGATTAGCATGTTCAAATGGGGAATATTGTCGACAGCCAAGATCGGGCGGGAGCAGGTGATCCCGCAACTGCAGGATTCCGAGAACGGCGTCGTCAGCGCGATCGCCAGCCGCGATCAGGCCCGCGCCCGCGCTTTGGCCGACCGTTTCGGCGTGCCGCTTGCATTCTCGTCCTATGATGAACTGCTGGCTTCGGACGAGGTTGATGGTGTCTACATTCCTCTGCCGACATCGCAGCATATCGAGTGGTCCATCAAGGCCGCAAAGGCTGGAAAGCATGTACTCTGCGAGAAGCCGATTGCCCTGAATGCAGATGAAATCGCACCATTGATCGAGGCACGCGATGCTGCAGGCGTGCTGGTCAGCGAAGCCTTCATGGTCACCTATCACCCGCAATGGAGAAAGGTCCGCGAACTCATCAACGAAGGTGCGATTGGCCGCCTGCGTCATGTTCAGGGAGCGTTCTCCTACTTCAACATGGATCCGGGAGACATGCGCAACCAGGTTGCCCTGGGCGGGGGAGGCCTGCCCGATATCGGCGTCTACCCGACGGTAACGACCCGCTTTGCGACTGGAAGCGAACCGCTGCGTGTTCAGGCAAGTGTCGAGCGCGACGCCGAATTCGGTACCGACATCTATGCCAGCGTAAAGGCCGATTTCGGGGATTTCGAACTCAGCTTCTATTGTTCGACACAGATGGCCCTGCGGCAGGTCATGGTTTTCCATGGTGAGAAGGGGTTCATCGAGGTAACCGCCCCGTTCAACGCCGGCGACTACGGCCACGCGGTGGTCACCCTCCACGATGCGGGCCATGAACAGGCCCGGACTTTCCGGTTTCCCGGCATCAGGCAATACCGCCTCCAGGCAGAAGCCTTCGTTCGCAAGACGCAGGGCGGCGACGAAGAGGTGTTTACCCTCGAACAGTCTGTCCTCAACCAGAAGCTCATCGACGCCGTGTACCGTGCCGGATCCAGCGATGGATGGGTGGACGTCTAGACGACGCGCTGGGCGGTCTCCGTCAGATCGCCTCGGCGAGACCCAATTGGTTGCGCACAAACTGCCTGTTCACCACAAGATCAGCCACCGACACGGCTGCAAGCTGCTCGAAAAAGGCGTTCAGCGCCTTGCGCAGGGTCGCGTTCAGACGGCAGGCGTCTATGAGCGGGCAGTCCGCGTCACCGCCATCGTCGAAGCATTCAGCCATCGAAAAGCTGTCTTCCGTGGCGCGCACGATGTCGTAGAGGGTGATCTCCTCTGCCGGTTTGGCAAGCCGCAGGCCGCCATACCTGCCCCGTACGGTTTCCACGATTCCGGCATCGACCAGCACCTTCATGATCTTGAACAGGAAGAGTTCCGAAACCCCATAGGATGCCGCAATGTCGCGAACCTGGCTGAGCGGTGCCGGATTGGCGGCACAATACATCGCGATGCGGATCGCATAATTGGTTTGCTTGGTTAGGCGCATGGCATGTTCCGTCCGGCATTGATCCTGCTTGGGATAATCCCAAACTAGACTATCTTACTCCGCTTTCAAGCGGGATTGGTTCAACTTCGGATTTCTCCACCACCGCCTTCGTATCGCCGCAACCGCCAAACGAGTCGCATGCCTGTAACAAGAATCGTCTAGCCGGACGGAATCAGCCCGGCTATTTGTTCCGCTTCAGGAGAAACTGGATGCGCCACGCAATCTATTTCACACCCTCCGCCAGCCACCCCCTGACCTTGCAGGCAAGCCGCTGGCTTGGACGCGATGCTTTCACGGGTGCCCAGATCACCACGCCCAAACCCGGTGCGATCAGCCAGTCACTGCAACTGCACTACACACGCTTGCCGCGCCGCTATGGCTTTCATGCGACCATTGTCGCGCCATTCTCCCTCGTGCCGAACATCGCGCAGGAAGGTTTGGAGGCAGCGCTCGCAACGTTCTGCGATGAGCACCAGCCTATCGAACTTCCCCACATGGAAATCCGGGAAATCGGGGCATTCTTTGCACTTGTTCCCGGCAACCAGCCTGCGGAACTCGATGCCCTGGCCTCTGACGCGGTTTCCTTCTTCCAATATCTGCGCCAGCCTCTGGAACCGGCGGAACTCGAACGGCGGCAGTCGGCGGGGTTGAGCGAACGGCAAAATGAACTTCTGTTGCGATGGGGCTATCCCTATGTGAAAGACGAATTCCGGTTCCACATGACGCTTACAGGCGAGGTTCCGGCGGAAGACAAGCCTGCAATGCGCATGGCACTTGAGGAACACTTCAGGGATTTTCTGGGCAAGCCGCTGTTGTTTGACCGGCTCGCCATCTTCGAGGAGAAGACGCGGGGTGGCCCGTTCAACGTCAAGTCCGTGGGGCATTTCCCTGCCGCCAGAACGAGAAAGATTGCATGATGACCACGGAAACTGGTCGCACGAACGCAAGGCTGGTTCACAGATGCGAATAGGACGGGGAGTTCTGGTCACCGTGATCGGTGCCAGCGGTGCGGGAAAGGACACGCTTATCGACCATGCCCGCGAGGTCCTGGAAAGCAAACCCGGTTTTCTCTTTGTACGACGCTGCATCACCCGTCCCGCGCAGGATGGCGGCGAAGCCCATGATTCAATGAGTGAAATGGACTTTCTCGAACTGGAATCGGCGGGAGGATTTGCTGTCACCTGGACAGCGCATGGCCTCCATTACGGCGTTCCGGCATCAGCCCGTCGCCATGTGCATGAAGGCGGAATCGCAGTTCTGAACGGATCGAGGAAGGCGCTGCCGGCAATTGCCGCAGCATTTCCCGGGATGCTTGCCGTCGAGATTGTCGCAAGCAGGCAGACGCGTGCCCATCGCCTCGCTACCCGAGGGCGCGAAAGCGCTTCGGAAATCCTCGCAAGACTGGACCGCGAGGTGCCGGACGCCTTTCGTACTGATGTCGCACGCACAATAAGCAACGACGGCAGCGTGGCCGAGGCGGGAAAGGAGCTTGCCGATTGGCTTTCGGAACTGGCGTCGCTCCCCGAGGTTTCCAGTTGAAAACAGCGCAAATTCCGGCGGCCTCGCTCCTTGCCGCCAGGTTCAACGGTTTGCGCAAAATCCCTTCAGAACCTCTGCGGTGATCTCGAAGGAACGTACCCTTGCATCGTGATCATGTATCCAGCTCGTGACGATCAATTCGTCCGGTTCATGCTTCTTGATGATTGCGCTGAAGCCTTCACGCAACGAGGTTGGCGAACCCCAGGCAGAAACGGCAAGATCCTCGTTCACGCGTTCCATGACGTGGGGCGAGATACCTGCTTCCACATTCTTGACCGGCTTCGGCATCTTTCCACGCTGGCCGGTCAGCCGCCGCGCGAAGGACAGGATTTGCGATGAGCGCAGGAAGTCGGCTTCTTCATCGGTATCGGCCGCGCAGGCGCTGGCTGCAACCATGACCCTTGGCTTGTCCAGCCAAGCGGATGGCTGGAACCGCTCGCGATAGATGTCCAGCGCCTCTCCCAGAACCTGCGGCGCAAAGTGCGAGGCAAATGCGTAGGGAAGCCCCAGATGCGCGGCAAGCTGCGCGCCGAACAGGCTGGAACCCAGTATCCAGACCGGTACATGGGTACCTTCGCCGGGAATAGCGCGCACCGGCGCGTTCTCGGAAGTGTCTCCCAGATAGGTCAGCAGCTCGACCACATCCTGCGGGAACGTGTCTGCCTGGTCCATGTATCGCCGCAAGGCCCGGACCGTGTTCGCGTCACCGCCCGGAGCGCGCCCAAGGCCAAGGTCGATCCTTCCAGGAAACATCGTCGCCAGCGTTCCGAACTGCTCGGCAACCACCAGAGGGGCATGGTTCGGCAGCATGATTCCGCCTGATCCCACACGCATGGACTTCGTTGCGGCAGCAACGCGGCAGATCAGAACCACGGTCGCGGTTGATGCGATGCCCGCGAGATTGTGATGTTCGGCGAGCCAGAAACGATGGTAGCCGAACGCTTCCGCTTTCGCCGCGAGGTCGATGGTGTTGGCGATGGCGTCTGCGGCCTCGAAACCCTCCGGTATCGGGGAAAGGTCGAGCAGTGAAAAGTGTTCCAATTGCAGTCTCCGTGTTTGCCGGTTGGGCAGGAGCGTAATGTGCGTGTTCAAGGTCAGCGCATTGATTGCAGGCACCGTTCGGCTGCGTCAACACCTACGGGTCTTCAACATGCCGGTCGGGAAATCCCGGAACCAGGTTCAGGAGTTTCCGCCTGCCTCCGCGATTTCGCGGGCAAGGCGGCGCTCTTCCTCGATGGTGGGCTTGGAAAACCTCGCCAGGGCGAGATAGGCAACCGGCGTGAGAAACAGGGTGAATACCGTTGCCATTCCGAGTCCGCCCACGATCACCCAGCCAAGTGCCGTGCGGGCTTCGGCTCCGGCACCGAATGCCAGAACAAGCGGCAGGGCACCCAGAACCGTCGATATCATCGTCATCATCACGGGCCTGAGCCGTATCAGCGAAGCTTCCTCGATTGCCTCGCGCAGTTCGTATCCCTTGTTGCGCAACTGGTTGGCGAACTCGACGATAAGGATCCCGTTCTTCGCCATCACGCCAACCAGCAGAACGAGGCCGATCTGGCTGTAGACGTTGAAGCTTCCCCCCGTCAGCAGCAGGGCAAAGACGGCGCATGCGAGCCCCATCGGTACCGTCGCCATGATGATGAGTGCGCTGACAAAACTCTCGAACTGGGCAGAAAGCACAAGGAACACGACTAGAATGGCGACGCCGAACACCATCATCATGTTGGATGAGGACTGTTCCAGCGTTGCCGCTTCGGCAAGCGGTATGACGCGCGATCCTGGCGGCAGCAATGGTGCGGCAAGTTCTTCCACTGCCGCGTATGCTGCACCAAGTGCCGTGCCCTCGGAAAGGCCGGTGGTGATCGATACCGCACGCAGCTGGCTTTCACGGTTGAGGGAAGGGGAGAGTGCCTTTTCCTCCAGCGTTGCAATGGTGGACATCGGCACCATCCGGCCATCGCCAGCCTTGAGATAGATGTTTTCAAGGTCGGTCGGATCGTTGATTGGATTGGTCGTCGAAATCAGCTTCACCGGAAAGGCCCGGTCATTGATGAAGACGTTGCCGATCTCCGTGCCGTCGAGCTGTGCCTGCAGCGCCTGTGCAAGCCCGTCTATCTCGATACCGAGGTCGGAGGCACGGGCACGGTCAATGGAAACCGAAAGCTGAGGCTGGGTCGTCTGATAGGAAAGGCGCACCTGGTTGAACCTGCTGTCTGCTTCCAGCTTCTCCACCAGCTTCGCTGCCGCTTCACCCATTTGGCTGTAGGAGTTTCCGACTATCGCGAATTGCAGCCCATTGCCTGCCCCGCGAATGCCAAGGCTGTTCGGCTGGATGGCGAACGCCCGGACGCCCGGGATCGTCGAAACCATCCCGTTCAACTGGCCGACGATCTCGTTCTGGCTGCGTTGCCGTTCCTGCCACGGTGCTAGCGTCAGAACCATGAAGCCAGAATTCGAGCTTCCGCCCGTCCCGGCAATGGAAAAGACGTTCTGCACCTCGCCGCCTTCACGCAACGGTTCGACCAGTTGCTCGATCTGGCGCATCCGTGCCGCGGTGTAGTCGAGGCTCACACCTTGGGGCGCGGAAATCCGCATCAGCGCCACTGCGCGGTCTTCGCGCGGTGTCAGTTCCTGCGGGATGATGGAAAGCGTTGCCCATGCACCTGCGCCGAACAGCAGGGAAAAGACGATGACGACGAGCGGCGCCTGCAGGGCCATGTGGAGAAGCCGGGCATAGACCTTGGTCAGCCCGCCACCGATGCGGGAGAGAATTCCTGGTCTCGCCGCATCCGTCCGGGATGTGTCCAGCGGCTTGACGAAACGCGAGGCGAGCATCGGGCACAATGTCAGTGCCACCATGCTCGAGAGTGTCACCGCGAACGCAAGAACGAAACCGAATTCCCGGAACAGTCCTCCCGCCTGGCCCGGCAGGAACGAGAGCGGGATGAAGACCGCGGCAAGCGTGGCGGTGGTCGTGATGACGGCAAAGAAGACCTCGCGCGTTCCAAGAACCGCGGCCGCGCGAATTCCCATTCCCTGATTCTTCCTGCGGACGATGTTTTCCAGAACCACGATGGCGTCGTCGACGACCATGCCGGTTGCCAGCACGAGTGCCAGCAGGGTCAGGATGTTGATCGAGAAACCGACCAGATAGATCGCTGCAAGCGTGCCGATCAGTGCGATCGGCATCGTAACGGCGGGAATGAGCGTTGCCCGCCAGTCGAACAGGAAGAGATAGATGACGATGGTGACGATCACCACGGCGAGCAGCAGCGATCTGACCACTTCCTCGATGGCACCGCTGATGAAGGTTGCATCATCGCTGGTGATGCGGATTTCCACACCCTCCGGCAGGATCTCGCGGATTTTCTCCGTCGCCTCCCGCACACCGGCGGAAATGTCCAGCGTGTTGGACTGGGCCTGGCGGATGATCCCCATTCCGATGCCGGTCTTGCCGTTGGCGCGCAGGGCCGTGTCGCCTGGATCCGGTCCAAGCGTGACGGTCGCGATGTCACGGATCTGGACCTTTTCGGAGACATACAGGTTCTCGAAATCGTCAGGCGTCTGAACCTCAGCCGTTGCCCGAACCACGATGTCCTGGGAATTCGAGGTCAGCGAGCCGGCGGGAACATCGAAGGCGACACCGGAAAGCGCGTTGCGGATGTCGGCGACCGTCAGTCCCAGTGCCGCCATGCGGGCGGGATCGATGTCGATGCGGAAAATCTTGTCGCGATCGCCGTAGACGTTGACGTCTGCAACACCGGGCACCGATGCAAGGCGGTCGGCGATCTCGTCTTCGACGAGTATCGTCATGTCCTGAACCGACATCGTATCGGAGGTGACGGCAAGCCGGATGACCGGCTGCGCGTCTGAGTCTGCCTTGACGATGCGCGGGTCTTCCGCGCCTTCCGGCATGTCGCGCGAAACACGGCTGATCGCATCGCGCAGGTCGGATGCGGCCACGTTCAGGTCGGTGCTGTCGTAGAATTCCACCGTCACGCGGCTGCGGCCGAACGACGAGCTTGACGAAATCGACTTCACGCCGGAGACGCGGGCAGCCGCGCCCTCTATGATTGCCGTCAGTTCCCTGTCGATTGTTTCTGGTGAGGCGCCGGCAAAATCGGTCGAAACGGTGACAACCGGGCTGTCGACATCCGGCAATTCACGAATTTCCGCGCCATAGATCGCCGCAAGACCGGCCACTACAATCAGAAGGCCAAGAACGATCGACAGGACAGGCCGCCGCACGAAGGTCGCCACCCCGCCTTCCGGACGGGTCTTTTCGGCCGGAAGATCTTCCGTCTCGGTGGCGCCGGGCAGTTCCGGTTCGCCGGCTTCGGCTTCGTTCGGAATATCTGTCATGAGCCTACGGGTGCCTTCTTGCCGCTGTCAGGCTTGGCACGCTCTTCGCCAGCCACATCCACGGTCGCACCCTGGCGCACGTTCTGGACACCTTCGGTTACGACCTTGTCGCCTTCCTTCAACTGTGCATCGACGAGCACGGATTCAGGATTGCGCTGAACGATGCGGGCATCGGTTCGCTGTGCCTTTCCGTCCTCGCCTACCAGCCAGACATAGGATCCCTTCGAATCCCATTGAATGGCGAGCGGGTCGACTGCAGGAAATGCGTCGCCATCGAAGGTCATGTTCACCTTGAAGGCCATTCCGGCGCGCAACTTGTCGTCGAGGTTTTCGATCTCGGCGCGAATTCTGAGCGTGCGGCTGGCAACATCCACCCTGTTGTCGATCGCCACCACCTTGCCCGAATAGGTTTCGGCAGGCCGCGCAACGGACGAGGCCACAACAGGAGCGCCCACCCGGATTGCGGTTGCAAAACGCTCCGGCACGAAGAACTCAACGATGATGCTGTCCCTGTTGTCGATGGTCACGATGGCAGTCTGGTTTGTCACGTATTCACCAAGGCTCACTGCCACGATGCCTACCACGCCGTGGATTGGCGAACGTATTGTCCGCCGGTCAAGATTTAGCTGGGCTTCCTGCACCGCGAGTTCGGCCGTTGCGAGTTCCGCCTGCGCCGTCTCTACCGCTGCCGCGGTGGCACTGCGCTTTCTGAAAAGCTCTTCAACCCTGTCTGCCTTCACTTTCAGGTCAGCGGCTGTCAGCTTGGCTTTCTCCAGTGCCAGCTTCTCGCTTTCGGAGTCGAGCCGGGCAATCACCGTTCCCTTCTCGACCACGGCGCCCGGTTCGGCAGCAAGTTCCACAAGCTGACCGGAAACGAGCGGCGTCACCGAAACCGACTGCACGGCCCTGCCGTTACCGATGGCGGTCAGACGGTCGTTGACCGTGGCCCTGCCCACCGGCGCGGTAATGACCAGTGTTTTCCTGCCGCCGCGCTGCCGTCCCGTTGCTGCCGGTTTCCCGTCTCCCTGACTGCTGTTCAGGGCGGCGATGCGCTTGAGCGGCTCGAATGCCAGGTTCCTGTTGGCCAGCGTATCTATGGCGCCGGGGAAGAAATACACCCACCCGCACAGGGCAATCACCAAGACGATTAATGTGAACAATATCTGCCTGATTAGCGACAATGGTGGTTTCCTGCCTGCAAATTGCGGGTTGAGTCCGGTAACGTTGGATGCCGGCGGTTCCGGTTCAAGCAAATCCCGCCGGTCCAGTCAGTTGCTTGCGCGCACTCTTCATACTCACCCGAAGGTGATGTCGTCAGAAACGGAATTGAAGAAGATGCGCAGCTTAACGACTATATCAAGTCATTTGGGCGCGCTCACGATTTTTTCATCGGAGCACGCTCAAACGCTGACAGCATCCTTTTGGCGAACCATGCGGTGGCCGCACTGCTCTGGATCAATGCGGTTCTTTCCTCGCGCTGCTCACGGCAGCGCAAGGGGTAGGGGCAGGAAAGCGGTTTCGGTGCTCAGAGCCAGAAGGCTTCCTGGACGATGGCCCGGCGCGGTCCGTCCTGGGTGTGGACAGCAAGCTCGGTTCCGGCCTCCCAATGGGTCATTCTGACCATGCCGATTGCCACGCCGGTACCGAAATCCGGGCTTTTTGCAGCAGATGTTACCCTGCCCACCTGCTTTTCTCCGGCAACGAGCGGCCAGTGCCGGTCGCAGGGCGGCAGATCGCCCTCGATCTCGATTGCCCTTATCTGGCGTGCCGGGCCATCCTTCGCCACGCGCAGAAGCGCATCGCGTCCAACGCAGCCAATTGCAGTCTGCGTCGAGCAGAACTTGCCCAGACCGCATTCATGCGGCGTGTTTTCACGCGTCATGTCGTTGCCGTAGCTCAGAAGCCCGCCTTCGATCCGTTCGATCAGGTTGGGGCAGCCCGCGCGCACGTCGAGGTCCTTGCCGGCCTCCATAAGCGCATTCCACAAGGGCATGCCGTGCTTGCCTCCCTCGACATAGATCTCGAAACCGCCCTGCTTGGAATAGCCGGAACGAGCAACCAGCATCTGCACGCCGTTGAAATCGAACCGGTCATAGCGGAAGAAACGCAGGTCGCGAACCTTGTCGCCGAATATGCGCGCTGCCAGATCGTCGGATTTGGGTCCCTGAATTGCAAGAGGAGATACGTCGGGTTCATCGACGATGACATCCAGGTGCCAGGCATGGGCGAGACCCTTGACCCACAGGAGAAGATCGCTGTCGGCGATCGATACCCAGTAGCGGTCGTCCGCCAGCTTCACGGCAACAGGATCGTTGATCATGCCACCGGTTTCATCCACCGTGGGCACGTAGTAGCACTGTCCGGGCAGCATCCCGCGCAAGTCGCGCGGGGTAAGCATCTGCATAAGGCGTCCGGCATCGGGGCCGCGCAGTTCGACCTGGCGTTCGCATGCCACGTCCCAAACCTGCACCGCTTCCTTCAGATGCCGGTAATCCTCTTCCACGGAACGGAAGACGGTCGGCAGCAGCATGTGGTTGTAGACCGTGTAGGCCTTGACGCCAGCAGCTTCCACGCCCTCTGAAAAGGGTGTACGGCGAAGGCGGTTTGAAACTGAAATTGCAGGCATCTGGGTCCTCCGGATTCCGTTGCGGAATTGCTGCCGGTCCTCCGGGCAGATCCTCCGAAATTGAATAAATGAACTTCCCTTCGACCTCCGTCAACGACAATTGGTGGCCGAAGTTCAAGGCGTCGCTGACGATTTGAAATTTGGGGTTCTTCAGGATTTGTCGAAGTCAGAAAAACCTGAATGCGCCAGCAAATTCAGTCGCTTGCCGAGATTGTCCCGTTACAGCTGAAGCTGTCGCAGTCTAGTTTTGAATGAAGCGGGGCAAGCGCCATTTCGCGACAAGCCGATGTCGCCTTTGCGCAGGCCGAAACCATGCCGTAAACAACAGAAGTCATTGGGCAATTCGCTGGAAGGTCGATGTGATCCGGACACTATCCCTCGAAGGGCGTTCGGGAAGTGGCAGCAATTCTCAATGCCGAATGAATGGCGCAATGCCTCGCCGCGCGGTTCACGCAGGATGCAGGCCCGCAGACGACAGCAGCGACGCGATCTTTTCCGACTGGTTCCTGGTCAGGGGCCAGGCAGCCGGCGGCCGCGCGTGCCCGCAATCGTTACCGAGCAGTTTTAGCGCTGCCTTCACGCCCGAAACATTGGCGCCACCCATCTCTTCGGCCCGCACCTCTTCGAAGGCGCGCATTCCCTCGATCAGTTCGCGAGCCTTGCTGTAGTCCTGCTGCTCCAGCGCATGATGGATTTCGACCGAGCGCTGCGGCCAGACATTGATCAGCCCTGACGTGAACCCGCGTGCGCCCACCGCATAGAGGGCAGGTGCCCAGGTTTCGGCGAGGCCGCCAACCCACATGATGGAGGGATCACAGGCGCGCATAGCCTCGGCCAGTTTCTGCGGATTTGGTGTGGCCCATTTAACGCCGATGACCGAGGGTATCGCACACAGTTCTGCGATGGCGTTGGTACCCATTGCGTCATTGCGGATATAAAGAACGAGCGGCAGACCGTCGGCGGCATCTGCAATCCGGCTTACATAGTCCTTGAGGCCGCGTGGTGCCACGAACGGGTCTGGCGCCTGATGCACCATGATTGCATCGCAGCCTGACTCCTTCGATGTTCGGGCCAGCTGGCATGCTTCCCTTACCGACCGTCCGACCCCACCGATAAGAGGCGCGCGCCGATCTACCAGTTCGGCAGTCTTTCGAACCATCTCCAGGGCTTCGTCCATGGTCAGGCCGGAGAACTCGCCGGTATTGCCGTTGCTGACCAGAACATGGACACCTGCGACAATGGCGCCATCGATGATCGGCGCGAGCAGGTCCGGGCGAATATTGTCGTTCCCGTCGAAGGGGGTCACGAGTATTCCTGAAATACCCGTCAGGGATGATTGAACGTTCGAGGCTCTCGGCATCGGACTGGTTGCCTATCTGAAAAATTGCGGATGGCGCGCGCGAAGTTCCTCCACGCGCTTGATTGTCTGGCTCAGGTGTTCGCGCATCGCGAGTTCGGCCTCCTGCGGGTCTCCTTTCTCGAGTGCGGACAGGATGGCGCGGTGATCGCTCAGGATCGTCTCGATCCGGCCCGCATCGGGAAGGTGCAGTTGGCGCAGCCTGGCAAAGTGTCCGGACTTGGACTTGAGAAGCTCATGCAGGTTCTCGTGGCCGATCCCCGCCATCAATGTGCGGTGAAAAATTTCGTCAAGTTCCTGAAACGAGGCCTTCTCATCGGGATTGTTCGCGACCGCCTCCTGCATGGCGATGACCGAACGAAGCCGGTTGAGCGTCGCCTGGGAACATGAAACAGCAAGTCTGCGAATTACTTCGGTCTCCACCGCCACGCGCAGCAACTGCGCTTCCTGAATTTCATGGATCGCAAGTCTTGAAACCAGTGTCCGAGACTGCGGAAAAATATGTACGAGCCCTTCGGCTTCAAGTTGCTGCAACGCCTCACGGACTGGTGTGAGGCTGACACCGAACTCACGTGCAATTTCATTGCGTGAGAGCACGGTATCGGGGGGCAGTGCAAGGCTGATGATTTTTCCGCGCAGTTCCTCGTAGACCCTCTGTGCTGCGGAGATGCCACCAGCTTCCCTGCCGGAAGAGCCGGGTTCACCGTTGCGCATCAGCGATGAGACCAGAGTATTCATGCTCGCTCCTGTCTTCCTTCCCGCCGGATTTGGACCCTCGCCCGGCATATCCGGCGCCTCGGACCACTGGCCCAAGGCAAGCCCGCGTCTGATCGGGGACACGCCCACACATAGCATTTCCACCATTGAATGTGGATCAGTGCGACGCATCGAAATCAGTTGTTGATTCAACTGAAACACTAATATATTAGTTGGTCAAGGCCGAACGCATGGGAGATGCAATCGGTCTTTGGTCAACTCAAGGGAGGAGTTCATGAAAGCCAGGTTTCTATCAACCGTGACGGCGTTTGCCGCCTCGGTCATCATCGCGGGTGCTGCGAATGCGGCGGATCGCGATCCGAAGGTTCAGACGAGTTCTAATGCCAGCCACTTCTCGCTTGCATACCTGAACGATAACTGGGTTCCGAAACTGGAGGAGATGACGAATGGAGCACTCTCTATCGAGTTGCTTCCGATTGAATCCGTCGTTCCGCGCCGCGAAACGCCCGAAGCCATATCTGCCGGCATTCTCGACGGCGATCTCACCTCGATCAACTATTTCGCGGGCAAGGACCCGGCCTTTGCGCTGATGGGCGATCTGATCGCCGGTTACGACACGCCGGAGCAGATGATGGAATTCTGCGCTACCGGTGGCGGCAAGGAGATGCTTCAGAAACTGCATGACGCCTACTACAAGGGCGTGCACGTGGTCGGCTGCGGTTCCTACGCCCGTGAGGCCTTCGTCTCGAAGGTTCCGATCAATGGCGTGGCCGATCTGGCGGGCCTGAAGATCCGCGCACCTGAGGGGCTTGCTGCCGATGTGTTCAAGCGCGCAGGCGCAGCGCCAGTTTCGCTGCCTGGTTCGGAAACCTATGGCGCACTCGAAAAAGGCGTGATCGATGCGGCCGACAATTCGGCCTATGCCAACAACGATGCCAACGGCATGCACAAGATTGCGAAGTTCCCGCTCTATCCGGGAATTCACTCGATGCCGATCCTGCAGTTCACCGTCTCCAAGGAAGTCTGGGATTCTCTGTCCGCGGAAAATCAGAAGGCCCTCGAGGACTGGTATCAGAAGGCCTATACCGGCTTGATCACGGCGACGCGTGCCAAGGACGAGGAGCTTGTCGCTCGCGACAAGGCTGCTGGCGACCTGACCATCATCGACTGGAAACAGGAAGAACGCGACAAGCTTCGCGCCATCGCCGAGAAGGCTTGGGCCGACTTCGCTGCCGGCTCTCCTTTGGCAAAGGAAACCTACGACACCCATGTCAACTACATGAAGAAAAAAGGTCTTCTCTAGACCTGGTACGTGGCGCCATTCGACAGCCGGATGGCGCCGCATTTTCCTGATGCACAGTGGGTCGGCTATTGCCACGCAGGTGCGTGAGTGGATGGGCTGTGCCGCACGAAACCACCATGCGGAGAAGTGGGATGAGCAAGGAATTTGAAGCCGGTATCGCGCATTCGAGCGCCGAAATCGCTTCCCAGGATCCTCTGCATGAAGACGATGCAGGTCTGCCGTTCAGCGAATACAACGCGATAGACCATACGAGTCATTTCACCGGGATCGCGATTTCGGGCTTCTACCTCATCGCTGCCGCGTTGACGCTTTGGGAGGTTTTCTCGCGCTATATGCTGCATGCCCCGACCTACTGGGCATTCGAAGCGGTCATGGTGCTTTGCGCCTCCTCCTGGATGCTTTCTTCCGGCTATGTGACGCTCAAGCACAGGCATATCGGCATCACCGTTTTCCACATAATGGCGTCGAAGAAGACGCAATGGCGCCTCGACCTGTTTTCGATGATTGTCGGTGTCATCGCACTCTATCTTCTGTTGAGCGACGCCGCGGTGCGATCCATCGACGCGATCGTGACGGTGGAGAAATCCGGCACCGCATTCAACTCGCCAATGCCGATGATCCTCAAGAGCATGTTGATGATCGGCGGCTTCCTGTATCTTGCACAGCTTACGTCCAATCTGCACCGTCACGTTGAGGCGGGCTGGGCACGGCTGGCCGTGAAGATCGTTGCCGCCCTGATGATCGTCTACTTCGTGGCATCCATAGGCACCGAGCTGACGGGAAGCGGGTCCGTGTTCTCCGTCGTTCACGACTTCTTTTCGGAGATATCCAAGGCGCTCGATCCGTCCAAGGCGCTCAAGATGCGCTCCTATGACCTGGCGACCGTCTCGGTCATCGTTGTTGTTCTTCTGATCGCGCTGATGATGACGGGCATGCCACTTGGCATCGTGACGCTCATCGTTTCGGTCCTCATGGCTGTGGCCTTCTTCGGTCCGCGCGGATTGTTCCTCGTATCCAGCAACGCCGCGGGCCTGCTTGAGAAATACACGCTCGTCGCCATTCCGTTCTTCGTTCTGATGGCGTCGGTGCTGGAGCGGGCAGGAATTGCCGAAGATCTGTTCGACGCGATGTCGATCTTCGCGGGAAACCTGCGCGGTGGCGTTGCCATCCAGACGGTTGTCGTGGCCGTGATCCTGGCCGCCATGTCAGGTGTGATGGGCGGTGAAATCGTCATGCTCGGCTTGGTGGCGCTGCCCCAGATGTTCCGCCTGGGGTATGACCGAAGGCTCACAATCGGGCTCATCTGCGCGTCCGGGGCGCTGGCAACTCTCATTCCGCCATCGATCATCATGATTGTCTACGGCCTGTCTGCCGAGGTGGGCATTGGTGACCTGTTCATGGCCGGTGCCGTTCCGGGCGTGATGCTTGCGGTCTTCTATGCGGCCTATGTGCTCGTGCGGGTCAACATCAACCCGTCCATGGCTCCCACGGCGTCGGAGGTCGCAGAACTGCGCGGCACCGAAAACACAATGTCACGGGAGCGGCTGACGGCGGTTATCCTCTGCATTCTCCTGATCTTTTCCGTGATGGGGTCGATCTATGGTGGCATTGCCTCGGTCACGGAGGCGGCTGCGGTAGGCTGCATCGGCTCGCTCGTGGTCGCCGCGATCCGTCACCAGTTCAACTGGCGGGTCGTCAGCGCTGCGCTCATGGGTTCGATGACGACCGTCGGCACCATCGTCTGGCTGATCCTGGGCGCGGTTTCCTTTATCGGCATCTTCAACCTGGTCGGGGGAGGCGACTTCCTGCGCTCGCTGTTCCTGAATCTCGGCCTGCCCGCAATGGGCGTCATCATGATGATGATGCTCATTCTCGTCATCCTCGGCACGTTCATGGAATGGATCGCGATTGTCTTCATCACGGTTCCGGTCTTCGCGCCGGTGGTCATGACCCTTGCGCCAGAACTCGGCCTGACCGAAGATCAGGCAAAGGTGTGGTTCGGCATTCTCTTCGTCATGAATATCCAGATCTACTTCCTTTCGCCACCGTTTGGTCCGGCTTGTTTCTGGCTCAAATCGGTTGCGCCGAAGGACGTGACACTGCAGGAAATTTTCATGTCGGTTCTGCCGTTCATCGGTCTGCAGATTGTCGGACTGATCCTCGTAATGATGTTCCCGCAGATCGCTCTGTGGTTACCGGAATTCTTGAGCTAGGAGATTGGGCAATGATGGGACGTGACGGTGAATCGGAGATCATGGCCTACGGATACAAGGCCTGGATCGCGGGGCTTGTATTGGCAGCCGTGATACTCGGCATACTATTCGGTTTCGCCCATCCGATTTCATGAGATTCGGCGATTTGGCAGGTGAAGAGATGAAAAAACGGAAACCTGAAGACCTGCGGTCGGCGCGCTGGTTCGCGCCGGACGATCTGAGAAGTTTCGGCCATCGCTCGCGGATGATGCAGCTGGGCATGGCGGAAGAGGAATTCCGCGACAGGCCGGTCATTGGCGTCCTGAGCACATGGTCGGAGCTAAACACCTGCCATGCGCATTTTCCCGAACGGGTAAAGGATGTGAAGCGCGGTGTTCTTCAGGCAGGTGGGCTTGCGGTGGAAATGCCGGCACTTTCCGTCGACGAAAGTTTCACCAAGCCGACCTCGATGCTCTACCGCAACATGCTGGCCATGGAAACGGAGGAGATGATCCGTTCCCATCCCCTCGACGGGGTGGTCCTGATGGGTGGTTGCGACAAGACCACGCCGGGCCTCGTCATGGGTGCGCTGTCCGCCGGTGTTCCATTCATCTTTCTGCCCGCCGGTCCAATGCTGCGCGGCAACTATGCAGGCAAAACACTCGGTTCCGGCTCCGATGCCTGGAAATACTGGGACGAACGCCGCGCAGGCAATATTTCCGACGACGAATGGCTGGGCATTCAGTGTGGGATCGCGCGTTCGGCGGGTACCTGCATGACCATGGGAACGGCAGCGACCATGATGGCGATCGCCGAGGCGATGGGGCTGACGCTGCCGGGCGCGTCATCGGTTCCCGCAGTCGACTCGAACCATCAGCGTCTCGGTTCGGCCAGCGGCAAGCGCATCGTCGAAATGGTGTGGGAAGACCTGACGCCGGACCATGTCGTAACAGCCGCAGCCTGCCGCAATGCAGCAATCGTTGCCATGGCCACCGGATGTTCAACCAATGCCGTGGTGCACCTGATCGCGATGGCCCGTCGCGCAGGCATACCGTTCACGCTCGACGATCTGGATGCGCTTGGCCGCGTCACCCCGCTGATTGCCAATATCCGCCCATCTGGCAAGGACTACCTGATGGAGGATTTCTATTATGCGGGTGGTCTGCGCGCACTGATGAAACAGTTGGAGGACAGGCTCGACTGCTCCGTGATGACCGTGACGGGAAGGAGCCTTGGAGAAAATCTCGAAGGTGCAACGGTCTATAATGATGACGTGATCCGTCCACTATCCAACCCGGTCTATGAAGAAGGTTCGCTGGCCGTGCTGCGCGGCAATCTCTGCCCCGATGGTGCGGTGATCAAGCCGGCGGCCTGCGATCCGAAATTCTACGTCCATGAAGGCCCGGCCCTGGTGTTCGACAGCTATCCCGAAATGAAGGCGGCGGTTGATGACGAGAACCTCGATATCACGCCGGACCATGTGATGGTGCTGCGCAATGCTGGTCCGCTTGGCGGTCCGGGGATGCCCGAATGGGGCATGCTTCCAATCCCGAAGGCGCTGATAAGGCAGGGTCATCGGGACATGCTGCGGATCTCGGACGCCAGGATGTCAGGAACCTCCTACGGTGCCTGCGTCCTGCACGTTGCGCCGGAAAGCTATGTGGGCGGCCCGCTGGCGTTGCTCCGGACCGGAGACATGGTGCGCCTCGATCTGCCGAACCGGCGGCTCGACATGCTGGTGGACGAGGAGGAACTCGCCCGCCGCCGTGCCGCATGGGTAAAGCCCGAACCGCGTTTCGAGCGTGGCTGGGGCTGGATGTTCTCGCGTCATGTCACCCAGGCGGATCAGGGCTGCGACTTCGACTTCCTGCAATCCGATTTTGGCCGCACGGCGGGTGAACCCGATATCTACTGAGGATGCGAAGATGACAGGCTACGTACTTTCAACTGAAACCCGCGAAAAGCTGATGAAGGTTTCCACGGCTTCTGTCGCGACGGCGCTGTTCAAGCGCGGGTTGCGCAGCCAGTTCATCCAGGGCGTGAGGCCTGTTTCCCACATGAGTGCAAACATGGTCGGACAGGCATTTACCCTTCGCTACATTCCGGCCCGCGAGGACCGCAACCCGATTACCGTCTTCAGGGATCCCGAGCACCCCCAACGCCACGCGGTCGAAACCTGCCCGCCCGGCCATGTGCTGGTCATGGACGCCCGCAAGGATGCGCGCGCAGCGACCGCTGGCTCCATCCTTGTCACCCGGCTTGCGCTGCGTGGCGCTGCAGGCGTGGTGTCGGACGGCGGTTTCCGCGATTGCGAGGGCATTGGGAAGTTGGACATGCCTTCCTACTGCGCCAACCCGTCAGCGCCGACCAACCTTACCCTACACGAGGCGATAGACATCAACGTGCCGGTATCCTGTGGCGATGCGCCGGTGTTTCCGGGGGATGTACTCCTTGGTGATAATGACGGGGTAATGGTCATCCCCGCGCATCTGGTGGAGGAAATCGCCGACGAATGCCTAGGTATGGAAAGCTTTGAGGATTTCGTCCTCGAGCAAGTGCTCGATGGTGCCTCCATCATTGGCCTCTACCCGGCAACGAAGGACGAAACACTTCAGAAATATGAAGAGTGGCGCAAGAAGAACGAGCGCTGACCGTATTGTCCAAAGTGGAACACAACCCGGTCATACGTCTGGACGAACACGACAACGTCGCTGTCGCCCGCATCGATATCGCCGCCGGTTCGGTGATCGGGAGTGAGAGTATCACCGCCCTCGAAGATATCCCGATGGGTCACAAGATCGCCACCCGGCCAATTGGCAAGGGAGAGCCGGCACTCAAGTACAATACGATCATCGGTTTTGCGGGCGCCGACATTAAGCCGGGAAACTGGCTCCACAGCCATAACGTGCTGATGGATGATTTCCAGAAGGATTTCCGCTTCGGCGAAGATTATGTTGCTGCAGATCTGTTTCCTTTGGAGGAACGCGCCACCTTCATGGGCTATCGCCGTGAAGACGGCAGTGCAGGAACCCGCAACTACATCGGTATCTTCATCACCGTGAACTGCGCGGCGACGGTCGCGCGAAAGATCTCCGCCTGGTTCGCTGAGGAGAGGCTGGCAAATTATCCCAATGTCGACGGGGTCGTTGCTTTCGTTCACCAGCAGGGTTGCGGGATGGAAGCGACAGGCGAGGCCATGGACCTGCTTCATCGCACGCTGTCCGGTTATATTCGTCACCCCAACATTGCCGGTGCGCTGGTCATTTCGCTGGGGTGCGAACGCAACAATCTTCAGCGCTTTTTTTCCGACACCGGGCTCGCCACAGGCAAGATGCTGAAAACCATTCGCATGCAGGATCAGGGAGGAACTGCTGCTTCCGTGGAAGAAGGCAAGCGCCTCATCCGCGAGATGCTGGAAGATGCCAACAGGGTAGAACGCACGCCCTGTCCGGCAAGCCATCTCAAGATCGGCCTGCAATGCGGAGGCTCCGACGGGTTTTCCGCTCTTTCCGCAAATCCCGCGTTGGGCAAGGCGGTGGACATGCTTGTGCGTCATGGCGGAACCGCCATCCTGAGTGAAACGCCGGAACTCTACGGAATCGAGCACACGCTCACAGCGCGCGCCCGCGATGAGGCGACAGGCAGGAAGTTTCTGGAGCGCATTGACTGGTGGCAGTCCTACACCGAAGGCAAGGATGTCCAGATGCAGGGCATCGTTGGGCCGGGCAACAGGGATGGTGGTCTCGCAAACGTTATCGAGAAGTCGCTGGGCGGCTCCAAGAAGGGCGGATCGACCGGCATCGAGGCGGTCTACCGCTACGCAGAACCCGTCACCGCAGGTGGACTGGTGATCATGGATACGCCAGGTTACGACCCAGTGGCAGCTACGGGCCAGATCGCCGGAGGTGCCAACCTGGTCTGCTTCACCACGGGCAGGGGGTCGTGTTTCGGGTCCTATCCCGCCCCTACAGTCAAGCTTGCCACCAACACGCCCATGTACGAGCGCATGACAGGGGACATGGACATCAATTGCGGCCAGATCATCGACGGTACGAAGACGCTGGACGAGATGGGCCGCGAGATATTCGAGATGTTGCTTGCAGTCGCGAGCGGCGAAAAATCGAAGTCCGAGGCGCTTGGCGTCGGCGAGGACGAATTCGCCCCATGGCCGATCGGAGTGACCGGCTAGGCATCGGCTGGACCATCTGTGCCTATGGGTGACATGGTGTGTATGAAGTGTCTGCGTAAGTATTTCCCTTTCACAAGAGGTAGTCGTGTCGGACAATCAGCAAACTTCATCAGAAGGGTAGCGCCGTCATGCGCCGTCAATTGACTATCCTGACCAGTTCCCCAGATGGATGGAGACGGTTCGCATCAGTCGGCGGGCAGGCATCGAGCAATGGGCAGTAAACTTATGGGAGAGAGAAGATGACATCTGACGGCAAACCGGTAGCGGTAGTCACAGGGGGGAGCCGCGGCATAGGCCGGGGCATTGCCGAACGCCTGGCCCAAGACGGATACAACCTTCTGCTTGTAGCTTCTAACAGTGAGCATCTCGATGCGGCCAAGGCGGCAATCGAGGCGGGTTCAAAGTCGAAAGTCGAAACCTTCGCGACCGATCTTAGAAAGGAAGGTAGCGGAGTGGCGGTGCTGGAGGCACTGATGCAGTCATTTGGCCGTGCCGACGTTCTGGTCAACTGCGCTGGAGCCACGAAGGGCGGCAGGTTCCTCGAACAGGATGAAGCAATCTGGCAGGATGGTTTCGCGTTGAAGTTCTTCGGCGCGGTGCGCGTGTGCAGGGCGCTCTGGCCCGAACTGGTGAAGGCGCACGGTACCGTGGTCAACATCGTCGGCGGCTTTGCCCGAAAGCCCTCCGCGGACTTCATGATTGGTGGCGCGGTAAATGCTGCACTGGCAAACTTCTCGAAGGCGCTTGCAGAACAGGGCATCCGCGACGACGTCAACGTCAATGCCATTCATCCGGGCGTGACCCGTTCCGAGCGCATGAACGAGATCATCGCAACCCGCTCAAGGCTGGAAGGTGTTTCGGAAGACGAGATACGCGAAAATCTCGCAAGGGAAGAGGGAATTCGCCGGGTCGGAGAACCTGGAGACGTGGCAGCGTTGGTTGCATTTCTTTGCCGTCCGGAAGCCCGTCACATCCAGGGAACGGCGATTGCCATCGATGGCGGCACAAACCGCTGCGTCTACTGACGGGAATTCCCTTTACAGCAATCCGTGACGCCCTGCTTTTCCGGCAAATTTGCGACCGAACGTAGAGCTTCGATATCATTTCTCGTGGCCAGCTTGGCCGATCGTGGGATGCCCCTTCTTGCGCGAATAACCCATATGTGAATATAGTATTCAAATAGGAATTACAGCCTGTTTGATGGCGAGGGGTGCCCAATGCGCCTTGCTGGCCATCCTCCGGGTCTTTCACGGAGCCAACTTACCCATGAACAGCCAGTCCGATCTTCCGCTTTCCGGACTTGTCGTCCTTGACATGAGCCAGTTCCTCTCCGGCCCCTATGCCACTTTGCGACTGCAGGATCTCGGAGCCAGGGTGATCAAGATCGAGCGACCGGAGTCGGGCGATCTGTCGCGAAGTCTCTATCTGAGCGACACGGAAATAGGTGGGGATTCGACGCTCTTTCACGCCATCAATCGCGGCAAGGAAAGCCTTGCCATAGATCTGAAGGACGCGGGAGATGTGGAACGTCTCAAGCGGCTGATCGCAAGAGCCGACGTTCTGGTCCAGAATTTCCGCCCCGGTGTGATCGAGCGGCTTGGCCTCGACTACGACGAGGTAAGGGCCATCAATCCGCGCATCGTCTACGGATCGATCAGCGGCTATGGAGAGGAGGGCCCTTGGGTGAAGCGTCCGGGACAGGATCTGCTTGCCCAGGCACGCTCCGGTGTGATGTGGCTGAGCGGAAACGATGGCGATGGGCCGGTACCCATGGGTCTTGCCGTGGGCGACATGTTTGCCGGCGCCGCGCTGGCGCAGGGATTGCTGGCGGCGCTGGTGAAACGCAGCATCAAGGGCGAGGGAAGCCATGTTCAGACCAGTCTGCTCGAAGCCCTCGTAGACTTCCAGTTCGAGGTGCTCACGACATTTCTGAACGATGGCAGGCGCATGCCCAAACGCTCAGGCTTTCGCGGTGCACATGCCTATCTTTCCGCGCCCTACGGCGTCTACGAGGCAAGCGATGGCTTCATCGCACTCGCGATGACGCCGATCGCCCGGCTGCGCGACCTGATGCAGCTGGATGCACTCGCTCCCTATTGTGAGGATACTGCGAGCTGGTTCACGAGCCGCGATGAAATCAAGAAAATGATTGCCGGAGCGATCTCGAAACGAAAGGTATCCGAATGGCTGGAGGTTTTCGAACCTGCCGATATCTGGTGCTCGAAGGTTCTGGACTGGAACGACCTTCTGGCGAGCGAGGGCTTCAACATGCTGGACATGCTGCAAACCGTCGAGCGCGACGACGATGTCTCGATCCTGACCACCCGTTCGCCGATCCGCGTGAACGGGGCAAGGCCAAGCTCTTCGCGGGCCGCTCCGCGCGTAGGCGAACAGAGCGAAGCAATCATCCGGGAGTTTGAATTGTGAGCGCCATTCGATTGAAGGGAATGACCTGGAGCCACCCGCGCGGCTATGACCCGATGATCGCGTGTTCGAAGCTCTGGGCGGATAAGACCGGAGTGGTGATCGACTGGGAGAAGCGCTCCCTTCAGGACTTCGAATCCTTTCCGGTTGAGGACTTGGCCCGCGCCTACGACATGATCGTCATCGATCACCCCCATGTTGGCGAGATTACCGCGCAGCAGTGCCTGACGCCGCTGGACATTCCAGGCCGCGAGGCTGTACGCACCGCGCTTGCCGCAGCAAGCGTCGGCAGTTCCTACGAGAGCTACAACTGGGCCGGGCGGCAATGGGCTTTTCCGATTGACGCGGCAGCGCAGGTACAGGCCTGGCGGCCAGACCTGATAGACGAGGCGCCGAAGCGTTTTGCCGAAGTGATGGCTCTCGCACGTGAAGGCAGGGTGATGATCCCGATGCGCCCGCCGCATTCCCTGATGACCTTCTTCACGCTTGCGGCTAATCTGGGCACACCCTGCGCGACAGACAAGCCAGGCGAAATGATCGCCGTGGAAGCAGGCAAGAGGGTCTACGATCTGATATCGGACCTGATGCAATGCGTGCCGCAGGAATGCTGGGAAATGGACCCCATTGCCGTTTCCGAACGGATGAGCGAGCCGGACAGCCCCATCGCCTGCGCGCCGCTCCTCTATGGTTATGTCAACTACGGTATCGAGGGTTTCAGGCCAAGGCGGCTGGCTTTCGCGGACATTCCGGCGGCTGGAGACTCAGGCCCGCGCGGTTCGACCCTTGGCGGAACCGGAATTGCGGTGTCCGCATTCACAAAGCACGCTCCAGAGGCGCTCGACTTCGCCTACTGGATTGCAGGTGCCGATGTTCAGCGTGGGCCGTTCGCTGCGGCTGGCGGGCAACCGGGACATGCAGCCGGCTGGGATGATGATGGCGTCAATGCCGCCACGGGAGACTTCTACCGCAATACGCGCCAAACGCTCGAAACTGCCTGGGTGCGGCCGCGCTACAAGGGGTATATGCCGTTTCAGAATGATGCGTCCGAACGCATCAACAAGGGTCTTCTATCCGGTGAGGACGGCAGAAGCGTGGTCGCGGACCTGAACGCCATGTTCGCGCGCAGTTTCGCCTGACCCGATCAGATATCCCAAATCCGGCGAGCGTTGTCATGCAACAGCTTGCGGCGCTCTTCGGGCGTCGCCCCTTCGAGGATTGCATGCGTGGCCGCGACCCATGCCAGCAAGCCGCCACCCGGAACGCATACCGGCCAGTCACTGCCCCAGACCACGCGATCCCAGCCAAACACCTCTATCGTGTGCTCGACCCAGGGGCGTAGTGTCTCGGCAACCCATGTTTCGGCGTCGGCATAGGCCACCACGCCGGAAACCTTGGCAATCACGTTTGGCCGGCGGGCGATCTCTTTCATGCTGCCGGCCCAGGGTTCGCGCGCTTCGCCCTTGATGTCGGGAACGCCGCAGTGATCGAGAATGAACGTGACGTCTGGCGCCAGATCTACAAGTTCGGTGGCCTTGTCGAGTTGCCTTGCAAGCACGCAAAGGTCGAAGGTCAACCCGGTGCCGCCCAGCCGCCGGAGATTTTCGCGAAAGAGCGGGTGCTCGGAAACGTCGTCCGGCACGACGTGCAGCACCCGGCGAAAGCCCTTGACCAGCCTGTTTTCCCTGACGCTTTCCAGGTATTTGGCGAAACCTTCTTCCTCGGGGCGGCAGGCCGCGATTGCCCCGGCGATCAGGCTTTCCGGGCGGGCAGCGAGCGCTGCAACATACTCCGTCTCGTCGGCGATCCTTTGCGGAGCGACGTCGACTTCCATGTGCAGCGTTTTGACTATGCCGGCCCGCCTGGCCTCCCGCTCATACGCGCTGTAATGCCAGTCGCGATTAAGATCTGCCGTGCCTGAAAGCCAGGGATAGTCGAGCGCAGTCCGGTCAACGACGTGCAGATGCGTATCGACGATCATGACGGGTTCTCCTTGGGGGCGGGCAGTTTCTCTCGAATTGAAGTTCAGAAGGCTTCGCCGGTTCGTGTGCCGACCAGTTCCGAAAGACGGGTAGCGGTGCGGCAAAGCGTTTCCAGTGTCTGCTCCATGTCCGGCGCCTGCTCGGCATCGACGAGCGGAATGTAGGGGATGGTCAGGGCAGCGATGGCGCGCCCATCGGGGGCAAGTACCGGGGCGGACAGGTTGTGAAGACCTGCGGTCTGCGCGCTCGGCATCCGCTCGTAGCCTTGTTCGCGAACCTGGTCGAGCCGTTCGAGAAACGCGCTCGGCAGGCTGGCCTCCTCGCTACTTCCCGAATACTCCTTGATCATCATCTGCCGTTCCTGATCTGGACGGAACGCCAGCAGCACATGTCCCGAACCCGTGTCGTAAAGGCTTACGCGCGATCCGACCCTGATCGAGATACCCCAATAACCCGGTGCTTCCTGCTGCGCCACAACGACGACCGCCCCCCGGTCGAAAACCGCAAGCTGGTTTGCCTGCCGCGTTTCCTCGGCAAGTTCGCGCATGAACGGTGTGGAAAAGGAGACCAGCCTGCGTACAGGCGCATGGGACTGGGCAAGGCCGAACAGCTTGAGGGTCAACGCATAGCGGTCGCCATCCATTTTGGCCACATAGCCACGGCGCACAAGGCGGTCGAGCATGCGGTAGAACTGGTTCGGGCTGCGATCCAGATGCTTGGCCATCTCGGCCTGCGTCAAGCCGCCGTCGATCCCGGCCAGCAGTTCCAGAATATCCAGGCCCTTGTCCAGCGCCGGTGCACGGTAGCGGTCTTCTTCCTGGTCCACGATTTTCTCCATGAATAATGATATTCATATACGCATGGAGTGGCTGCGGTGCAATTTCTACAAACGCGAAACATGAATTGCGGCCTTGACCGTCGATTTGCGGACTGTTTGTATATGAATGAAATTCTCACTGGTGAGGATTCCATGCCTGCGCGACGCCTGTTCGGCACGCGGGCGGAGGAGGGGCCATGGCACGCATTGAAAAAGTTGAACTGAGGATGGTGAACCTCGTTCCCAAGGTTGTCCGCACGGATGCCATCCAGAGTTTTGTCAGCCAGGAAACGCCCATCGTCACGATAACGGATTCCGATGGCGCCCAGGGCACCGGCTACAGCTACACCATTGGTACCGGCGGTTCATCGGTCATGCGGCTGCTGGCGGATCATCTTGCGCCGCGTCTCATCGGGCGCGACGCCGACAGGATCGAGGCAATCTGGCATGAACTCGAATTTGCCACGCACGCCACCACCATTGGCGCAATAACCTCTATTGCGCTTGCCGCTGTCGATACCGCGCTCTGGGACCTCCGTGCCCGCAAGCAGGACTTGCCGCTCTGGAAACTTGCCGGTGGCGCAAGGGATCGTTGCCCGCTCTACACTACCGAGGGCGGCTGGCTGCACATCGAGACCGAAGCCCTCGTTGAGGATGCGCTTGAAGCAAAGTCGAAAGGCTTTTCCGGTTCGAAGGTCAAGATCGGCAAGCCGCATGGATCGGAGGATTACAAGCGCCTGGCGGCAGTGCGGGAGGCTGTTGGCGACGACTACGAAATCATGACGGACTGCAATCAGGGCTTTGCCGTCGATGAGGCCATCCGCCGTGCTGCCAGGTTGCGCGAACTCGATCTTGCTTGGATTGAGGAACCATTGCCCGCCGACGATATCGACGGCCATGTGCGCCTGTCCAACTCGACGGCGACGCCCATCGCCATTGGCGAGTCGCTCTACTCGATCCGTCATTTCCGCGAATACATGCAGAAGGGAGCCTGTTCCATCGTCCAGGTGGATGTGGGCCGGATTGGCGGCATCACGCCGTGGCTGAAGGTGGCCCATGCAGCCGAGGCCTTCGACATTCCGGTCTGCCCTCATTTCCTGATGGAACTGCATGTCAGCCTGACCTGCGCCGTCCAGAACGGCAAGTATGTCGAATACATTCCGCAATTGGACGACCTGACATCGACCGGAATGGTCGTGGAAAACGGACATGCGCTGGCACCATCTGCCCCCGGCATCGGTATAGATTGGGACTGGGATGCGGTGCGCGCAAAAAGCATCGACGAGTTCACGACGTCGATTACCGCAAGTGAGAACTGATCATGCAGCGGATGGGAATGGTCATCGGCCTGAATGCCGGGAAGGTTGAAGAATACAAGCGTCTGCACGCCGCCGCTTGGCCCGAGGTTCTCGACATGATCTCCAGATGCAACATCCGAAACTATTCCATCTTCCTCAAGGAGCCGGAAAACCTGCTCTTCGGCTATTGGGAGTACCACGGCACCGATTTCGAGGCCGACATGGAAATGATGGCCGCCGATCCGAAGACGCGCGAATGGTGGGAATACTGTGGGCCGTGCCAGGAACCGTTCAAGACGCGCAAGGACGGTGAATGGTGGGCGATGATGGAGGAGGTGTTCCATCACGACTGATCCACTCCCCGCAGCAGGTAGGACCCGCACATCGCATTTCCTGCAATCCGCACAAAGGAACTGACATGGAGCAGACACTCTATTTCGAGGACTATGAACTGGGCCACCAGCGCATGACCCATGGCCGCACCATCACCGAAACCGATTTCGTTGTACACGCAGGTCACACCGGCGATTTCTTCCCGCATCACATGGATGCGGAGTTCATGAAGACGCAGGAATTCGGGCAGCGCATCGCCCACGGCACGATGGTGTTTGCGATCGGGGTGGGATTGACGGCCAGTGTCATCAATCCGGTGTCATTTTCATACGGCTATGACCGACTTCGTTTTGTCAGGCCGGTATTCATCGGCGATACGATCCGCACCCGCGTGACGATTGCCGCAAAGGAGGACGATCCAAAGCGTCCCGGATCAGGTCGCGTTGTCGAGCGTACCGAAGTACTCAACCAGCGCGACGAGGTCGTCCTGGTAGCCGATCACATTCACATGGTGGAGCGCAGGAACATTTCCGTCTGAATCGGGTGCCAGGGGCTGTTCCGCCCGCAAGGCTAGGCTGCATCCCGGTTCAAAATTTTACCAGTTGATAAAAAAAATTCCTCTGGCATACTCGACCCGTTGTTTCGTTACATTGGCGCGGGCCGGGGAGGCTATGAATGCAATCAAAGCAACTTGCAGACGGGATAGCAGCGGGCAGATTGCCCAAGGGCAGGATTGCCGAAAACTTTGCTGACCTTCATCCCCCGCTTGCCGGGCATGAGGCGGCGGTGGCGGCCGACAGGTGCTACTTCTGCTATGACGCACCCTGCATGACGGCTTGCCCGACATCCATCGACATCCCGCTTTTCATTCGCCAGATTGCCACCGGCAACGTGAACGGCGCTGCAAAAACCATTTTCGACCAGAACATTCTGGGTGGCATGTGCGCCCGCGTCTGCCCCACTGAGACATTGTGCGAGGAAGCCTGCGTGCGCGAGACGGCGGAAGGCAAGCCCGTCGAGATCGGACTTCTTCAGCGTCATGCGACCGACAGCCTGATGGCGAAGAACAAGCACCCCTACAAGCGCGCGAAATCCACCGGCAAGCATGTGGCGGTGGTCGGCGCCGGGCCCGCAGGACTGGCCTGCGCACACCGGCTGGCGATGCATGGCCACCAGGTTACGATCTTCGAATCCCGCAAGAAGCCAGGCGGCCTGAACGAGTTCGGCATTGCCGCCTACAAGTCGACGGATGATTTTGCCCAGGCCGAGGTAGACTTCGTCCTTGGCATTGGCGGCATCGACATCAAATACGGCAAACCCCTGGGCGATACGGTCACGCTTGACGGCCTGCGCAGCGAATATGACGCCGTGTTCCTCGGCATGGGCCTTTCAGGTGTCAATGCGCTCGGTCTGAAAGGAAAGGACCCGCAGGGCGTCGAAAACGCCGTCGACTTCATCGCCAGGCTGCGTCAGGCGAAGGACAAGTCGAAACTGGCCGTCGGCAGGCGCGTTGTCGTGATAGGCGGCGGCATGACCGCTATCGACTGCGCGATACAGGCAAAGCTGCTCGGAGCCGAGGAGGTGACGATCTGCTACCGGCGTGGCCAGGAAAACATGAACGCCTCGGAATTCGAGCAGGATCTTGCCGCTTCGGCGGGTGTCTCCCTCCGGCATTGGCTGAAGCCGGTGAAGCTCAAGGCCAAGGGTGGCGTTCTCACCGCGGTTGAGCTTGAATACACCGAACTGAAAAAGGGCAAGCTCGAAGGTACTGGTGAGACGGTCACCATCCAGGCCGACCAGCTTTTCAGGGCAATTGGCCAGACGCTTGGCGAGGACGATCTCGGCGGTGCAGTGGAACTGAAGAAGGGCCGCATCCGAACGAAGGCCGATGGCCGCACGTCGCTAAAGGATGTGTGGGCAGGAGGCGACTGCACCGATCAGGGCGAGGATCTGACCGTCACCGCCGTCGCGCAGGGCCGCGATGCCGCCGAAAGCATTCACAAGACATTGATGGGCTGAGGGAGACTGGACATGGCAGACATTTCCAACAATTTCGTCGGCATCAAGTCGCCCAATCCCTTCTGGCTTGCATCGGCCCCGCCGACCGACAAGGCCTATAATGTCGAGCGCGCCTTCAAGGCGGGCTGGGGCGGCGTTGTCTGGAAGACGCTTGGCGAGGAAGGCCCGCCGGTCGTCAATGTCAACGGTCCGCGCTACGGTGCGATCTGGGGCGCTGACCGCAGGCTGCTCGGCCTCAACAACATCGAACTGATCACCGACCGCGATCTCTACGTGAACCTTCGCGAAATCAAGCAGGTCAAGAAGAACTGGCCCGACCGTGCGGTGGTCGTTTCGATCATGGTGCCCTGCGAGGAAGCCGCCTGGAAGGCGATCCTTCCGCTGGTCGAGGAAACGGAAGCAGACGGCATCGAACTCAATTTCGGCTGCCCGCACGGCATGAGCGAGCGCGGCATGGGTGCGGCAGTCGGCCAGGTGCCGGAATATATCGAGATGGTGGCCCGCTGGTGCAAGGCGAACACCCGCATGCCGGTCATCGTCAAGCTGACGCCGAACATCACCGATATCCGCTATCCGGCCCGTGCGGCCAAGGCGGGCGGTGCCGACGCCGTATCATTGATCAACACGATCTCGTCGATCACCTCGGTCAATCTCGACACTTTCTCGCCCGAACCCTCGATTGACGGCAAGGGTTCCCATGGCGGCTATTGCGGCCCGGCGGTCAAGCCGATCGCGCTCAACATGGTTGCCGAAATCGCCCGTGACGCAGAAACCGCAGGCCTGCCGATTTCCGGCATCGGAGGGATAACCACCTGGCGTGATGCCGCGGAGTTCATGGCACTTGGCGCGGGCAATGTTCAGGTCTGCACTGCGGCGATGACCTATGGTTTCAAGATCGTCGAGGAGATGATTGCGGGCCTGTCCAACTGGATGGACGTCAAGGGCCACAAGTCACTGGACGACGTCATTGGCCGGGCAACGCCCAACGTCACCGATTGGCAGTACCTCAACCTCAACTACGTAACCAAGGCGAGTATCGACCAGGATAGCTGCATCAAGTGCGGCCGCTGCCACATTGCCTGTGAGGATACCTCCCACCAAGCGATCACCAGCATGGTCGACGGTCAGCGCCATTTCGAGGTGATCGAGGAAGAGTGTGTTGGCTGCAATCTGTGCGTCAATGTTTGTCCGGTGGAGAACTGCATCACCATGGTGCCGCTCAAAGCGGGCACCAAGGACAAGCGGACCGGCAAGAAGGTCGCCAAGGAATACGCGAACTGGACGACCCATCCGAACAATCCCTCCGCGCGCGATGCCGCGGAGTGAGTATGGCGGCTCCTCCCTGGGCAGGCGGTCTGCGTCGTTTCCTGAAAAGGAATTGATGGCCGTCTGCCCCTCGGAGCGCTATGAATGCCTGATGGTGTTTCAAAGGGGGCTGTCTTGAGTCGTTCGGACGCGCCGGCGCGAAAAAAAGCCGGCGCCCACAATCTGCATGCAACCGGGAGTGAGAAGCTGCTGGCCCATTTGGCCATGCTGTGCTTTGCCGCGATCATTGCGGGCTCGTTTTCGATTGGCGGCCTGGTGGCCCCGTATCTTGATCCCAGAGCGCTCAACGGTGCCCGGTTCATTCTGGGTGTTGCCGTCATGTCGGGCGTCGTGTTTGCCACCTATGGCCGGATCCCGCGTCCGCCGGGCGGTTTGCGCGGCAGCTGGCGCTACGCCTTGATGGGCGGATTGATGGCCACCTATTTCGTGCTCATGTTCGCGGCATTGCAGATCGCCAAGCCGGTATCCACTGGCGCGATGTTCACCCTGATACCGCTGATGAGTGCCGGGTTCGGCTGGCTTTTCCTGCGCCAGACCACGCGAGCCATCGTGCTTGTGTCGCTGCTCGTTGCAGCTGCGGGTTCGCTATGGGTTATTTTCCACGGCGATCTCGATGCCCTTCTGGGTTTCAGGATCGGCAAGGGTGAGGCAATCTTCTTCTTCGGCTGCATTGCCCATGCAGCCTATGCCCCACTGGTCCGCAAGATGAACCGTGGCGAACCGGTGCTGGTCTTTGCCTTTTTCAACCTGGTCGGCATCATGGTCTGGATCGTGATGAGTGGCATCCGGGAGATTTTTGCCACGGATTGGGCAACACTCCCCGGCATGGTCTATCTCGGGATTGTCTACCTGTCGCTCATGGCGACGGTACTGACCTTCATCTTGCTCAACTTCGCCTCCATGCGCCTGCCTGCCTCCAAGGTGTTGAGCTACGGCTATCTTACTCCCGTTTTCATCATTCTCTACGAGGGGATGATTGGCCATGGCTGGGAAACCCTTTCCGTCATGGCGGGCGCATTGGTCACTGCCGCGGCGCTGCTGATCATGGCACTGGCACCCGACGCTTGAACCAGCCCTCCTACGGCTTCAACCCTTCCGTGAACAGACGGTCGAGATAGCGCGCGGCATCCTCGAACCGGCCGGGGCCGTCGCGCCTGGGCCCGAGCACGGCCCTGACCTGCGTATCGAAATCCGCATAGTGCTGGGTAACCGCCCAGATCGAGAAGATGAGGTGGTACGGGTCAACCCGGGCCAGCTTGCCCTCGCGCATCCAGCCGCGCAGGACTTCCACCTTTTCGTCGACCAGCATTCTGAGGTCCTGCAACTCCTCCTGGATTCGGGGCGCTCCCTGCAGGATTTCGTTGGCGAACAGTTTCGATTCGCGCGGATAGTCGCGCGCCATCTCCAGCTTTCGCCGGATATAGCTGCGGATCTCCGAACGCGGATCGCCCTGCGGGTTCATCTCGCGCAGCGGGTCGAGCCATGTATCCAGCAGCCGGTCGATGAGAACGCGGTGTATGGCTTCCTTGTTTGGGAAATAATAGAGCAGGTTGGGCTTCGACATGCCCGCTTGTTCCGCAACCTGATCGATTGTCGAACCGCGAAAGCCGTAAAGCGCGAAAACCTCCAGCGCGGCCTCAAGAATGATCTCTTCCTTTTCGCGCTGAATGCGCGTTCGCTTCCGCTTTGCCGGCGCCGCCGGTTCATCTGGCATCCAAAACCCTCCACAAGGTTTCACAATAAACGGGCATTGCTCAAAATTTGTTCTTGAAGCCGTTTGAGGAAAATGTAGTCTTTACCAATCGGTCAATTTTTTAACCGGGCTGGGCGGAATGTAAAGCGGAACCTTGATGGGGCGCAAACTCCGGGGCCCGACAGATGCAAAGGGGAACGGCATGGCTGGCAATGCAGCTTCACCGGGGGAGAACCTGAAGATCAATGGCGACCGCCTCTGGGATTCCATTCACGAACTGGCGAAGATCGGGCCAGGCGTAGCCGGCGGCAGCAACCGCCAGACCCTGACGGACGAGGATGCCGAGGGCCGTGCCCTGTTCCAGAAATGGTGCGAGGATGCAGGCATGACCATGGGTGTCGACAAGATGGGCACGATGTTCATGACCCGTCCGGGCACCGATCCTGATGCGCTTCCCGTCTATGTCGGGTCCCATCTCGACACCCAGCCGACCGGCGGCAGGTATGATGGCGTGCTGGGCGTTCTCGGCGCGCTGGAATGCGTGCGCACCATGAATGATCTGGGCATCAAGACCAAGCATCCCATCGTGGTCACCAACTGGGCCAACGAGGAGGGCGCGCGCTTTTCGCCGCCAATGTTGGCCTCGGGTGTCTTCGCAGGCGTCAACACGCTGGAGTATGCCTACAACCGCACCGATCTCGAAGGCATGACCTATGGCGACGAGTTGGAGCGGATCGGCTGGGTAGGCGAGGAGGAAGTCGGCGCGCGCAAGATGCACGCCTATTTCGAACTGCATATCGAGCAGGGGCCGATCCTTGAGGCCGAGGGCAAGGACATTGGTGTTGTCACCCATTGTCAGGGCCTGTGGTGGCTGGAATTCACGCTGACCGGCAAGGAGGCGCATACGGGCTCAACTCCGATGTCCATGCGCGTCAATGCCGGACTGGCGATGGCACGCATCCTCGAAATGGTTCAGTCCGTGGCCATGGAAAACCAGCCGAACGCGGTTGGCGGCGTCGGCCAGATGAAGTTCTCGCCCAACTCACGCAACGTGCTGCCCGGCAAGGTGGTCTTTACCGTCGACATCCGCTCGCCCGACCAGGCCAAGCTCGACGGCATGCGGGCGAAGATCGAGAAACAGGCAGCCGAAATCTGCGAGGAACTTGGCGTGGGCTGCTCGGTAGAGCCTGTTGGCCATTTCGATCCTGTCACCTTCGCGCCGGAACTGGTCGAGCGTGTGCGTGCTGCTGCCGAGCGGCTTGGCTATTCCCAGATGAACCTGATTTCGGGTGCGGGGCATGATGCCTGCTGGGCCGCCAAGGTTGCGCCCGCAACCATGGTCATGTGCCCCTGTGTCGACGGCCTGTCGCACAACGAGGCGGAAGACATTACAAAGGAATGGGCCTCCACCAGCACCGACGTCCTCATGCACGCCGTGCTGGAAACTGCGGAGATCGTGGAGTGAAGACGCTCCCATTGGCAAATTTTCGAGGAGAAGCGAAATGAGCACCACAGTCATCAAGGGCGGTACGGTCGTTACCGCCGATCTGAGCTACAAGGCCGATGTTAAGGTCGAAGGCGGCAAGATCACCGAAATCGGGCCGGACCTGTCGGGTGACAAGGTGCTGGACGCATCCGGCTGCTTCGTCATGCCGGGCGGTATCGATCCGCATACCCATCTCGAAATGCCTTTCATGGGCACCTATTCCTCTGACGATTTCGAGAGCGGCACGCGTGCTGCACTTGCTGGTGGCACCACCATGGTGGTTGATTTCGCGCTCCCCAATCCGGGCGAATCCCTGCTTGAGGCGATCAAGCGCTGGGACAACAAGTCGACCCGCGCCAATTGCGACTATTCCTTCCACATGGCGATCACCTGGTGGGGCGAACAGGTCTTCAACGAGATGGAGACCGTGGTCCGCGAAAGGGGCATCAACACCTTCAAGCACTTCATGGCCTACAAGGGCGCGCTGATGGTCAACGATGACGAGATGTTCGCCTCCTTCCAGCGCTGCGGCGAACTGGGCGCCATTCCGCTCGTCCATGCCGAGAACGGAGATGTCGTGGCCTCCATGCAGGCCAAGCTTCTTGCCGAGGGCAATGACGGCCCGGAAGGCCATGCCTATTCGCGCCCGCCGGAAGTGGAGGGCGAGGCCACCAACCGCGCCATCATGATCGCCGACATGGCAGGCGTGCCGCTCTATGTCGTTCACACCTCCTGCGAACAGTCGCACGAGGCCATCCGCCGTGCCCGTCAGAAGGGCATGCGCGTGTGGGGTGAGCCATTGATCCAGCATCTGACGCTGGATGAAAGCGAGTATTTTGACAAGGACTGGGACCATTCCGCCCGCCGCGTCATGAGCCCGCCCTTCCGCAACAAGCAGCACCAGGATTCGCTCTGGGCCGGTCTGCAGGCGGGATCGCTTTCCGTCGTCGCCACCGACCACTGCGCCTTCACCACCGAGCAGAAACGCTACGGTGTCGGCGACTTCACCAAGATCCCGAACGGCACCGGCGGCCTCGAGGACCGCATGCCGATGCTTTGGACCTATGGTGTCAATACCGGCCGCCTGACGCCCAACGAGTTCGTCGCGGTAACTTCCACCAACATTGCCAAGATCCTCAACATCTATCCCAAGAAGGGTGCGATCCTTGTTGGTGCCGATGCCGACATCGTCGTCTGGGATCCAGCGAAGGAGAAGACGATCTCTGCAGGCAGCCAGCAATCGGCCATCGACTACAATGTCTTCGAGGGCAAGAAGGTGAAGGGCCTGCCGCGATATACATTGACCCGCGGTCTCGTTTCCGTCGAGGATGGGGAAATGAAAACGCAGGAAGGCCACGGTGAATTCGTTGCCCGCGAGCCGAACGGCCCGGTCAACACCGCCCTGTCTTCCTGGAAGGAACTCACCGCCCCGCGCAAGGTCGAGCGCACGGGCATACCGGCCAGCGGGGTTTGATCCGACTTGGATAGAGAGACTTCCCCCTCACCGCCTCGCTCTGCTCGGCACCTTTCCCCAAGGGGGAGAGGACGATCCGCTACCGGCTCCGAACACGGTCCGCGTTTGCAGAAGAGGCGCCCCGGCGCGACAGCCCGAGCCAGACAACTGCGCCGCGACGAGACCGACGCTGAAGGTCTGCTTTGGTGGGAGCTGAAGAACCGGCAGTTGAATGGCCACAAGTTTGCTCGTCAGGTTCCCATTGGTCCGTTTTTTGCCGACTTTGTTTGCCGTCAGAAGCATTTGGTCATCGAGATCGACGGAAGCCAGCATGCGGAAAATGCATATGATCTTTCCAGGACAAACTGGTTGAATGAGAAGGGCTATTCGGTTCTACGGTTTTGGAATGGTGAAGTGTTGAACTCGCGTGGCATGGTGCTGGATATGATTTTGGCGGCGATTGAAGGTCGGCTCGAAGGCTGCGATCCTGACGTTGGTTACTGGCCTGCGCGTCCTCTCCCCATCGGGGAGAGGTGCCGAGCAGAGCGAGGCGGTGAGGGGGAAAACCAGTGACCGTCATATCCGCCCAAAATCTTTCCCTCACCTTCAAGACCAATGACGGTCCGGTGCACGCACTGAAGGATGTCAATCTGGATGTGGGGAAGGGTGAATTCGTCTCGTTTATCGGCCCGTCCGGCTGCGGCAAGACGACGTTTCTGCGCGTCATCGCCGATCTTGAACAGCCGACCGGCGGCACGATCACCGTCAACGGAATGACACCGCATGAGGCGCGCATGAACCGCGCCTATGGCTATGTCTTCCAGGCAGCCTCGCTTCTGCCCTGGCGCACCATCGAGAAGAACATCGAATTGCCTCTCGAAATCATGGGATTTGCCAAATCCGAGCGGGAGAAACGCGTGAAGAACACGCTCGAACTGGTCGACCTTGCGGGCTTCGGAAAGAAATATCCGTGGCAATTGTCGGGCGGCATGCAGCAGCGAGCTTCCATTGCCCGTGCGCTCGCCTTCGATGCCGATCTGCTGCTGATGGACGAACCCTTCGGCGCGCTGGACGAAATTGTGCGCGATCACCTGAACGAACAGTTGCTGAAACTGTGGAAGCGTACCAACAAGACCATCTGTTTCGTGACTCACTCGATACCGGAAGCCGTCTATCTCTCGACGAAGATCGTTGTGATGAGCCCGCGTCCGGGCCGCGTGACCGACATCATCGAATCCACCTTGCCGGATGAACGGCCACTCGACATTCGCGAAACGCCAGAATTCCTGAAGATTGCCCACCGTGTTCGCGAGGGACTGAGGGCAGGGCACTCCTATGACGATTGATGCCAGATGAAGAAGAAGGGCAAGACCATTCCGGTGCTTACCATGATCGCGCTGATCGTCGCGATCTGGTACATCGGCGCAATCTGGCTGAACGCGCCAGCCGAATATGACAGGGCACTGCGTTCCAACACGTCGCTGTCGTTTTCCGAGCTTGTTTCCAATACCATGGCGCAGGAGCGTCCCGTATTGCCCGCGCCGCACCAGGTGGCCGTCGAGATCTGGGATACCACCGTCAACAAGAAGATCACTTCCAAGCGCAGCCTGGTCTATCACGCCTGGATCACGCTTTCCGCCACGCTGCTTGGCTTCATCATCGGAACGGTGCTCGGCATTCTTCTTGCCGTCGGCATCACCCACAACCGGGCAATGGACAGGTCGGTCATGCCCTGGATCATCGCTTCACAGACCATTCCCATTCTTGCCATTGCTCCGATGATCATCGTGGTGTTGAGCGCCGTCGGGCTGACTGGCCTTCTGCCCAAGGCGCTGATTTCGACCTACCTCTCCTTCTTCCCGGTGGTTGTCGGCATGGTGAAGGGCCTGCGCTCGCCGGACAACCAGCAGCTTGACCTGATGCGCACCTACAGCGCCTCGAGCAGCGACACCTTCTGGAAATTGCGCTGGCCGTCCTCCATGCCCTACCTGTTCACCTCGCTGAAGGTGGCCGTGGCGATCTCGCTTGTCGGAGCGATTGTCGGCGAATTGCCGACCGGAGCCGTCGCCGGCCTTGGCGCAAGGCTGCTCGCCGGTTCCTACTATGGCCAGACAATCCAGATATGGTCGGCGCTCTTCGCCGCCGCCTTCCTTGCCGCGATCCTGGTCATGATCGTCGGCATTGCGCATGCCCAGGTTCTCAAGCGCATGGGCCAGAAACCCGAGGAGTATGCATGACGCTGTTCCTCGTTGCAGTGGTGTTCTGGCTGACCGCCTGGGCGGCAAACGAATGGCTGGTCCGCCTTCATCCGGAGACCGCGCTTTCGCGGCGCGCCATCAACCTGCTTGTGCCGCTCCTGTTCGGCCTCGCTCTTCTGGTTCTGTGGCAGGGAATCACTCGGGGGTTCGACATACCGCGCGTTCTCCTGCCGGCCCCGTCCGAGATCTGGGAGCGGATCACGAACTCGCTACCAATCCTCTCGGCAGATTTCCGCCAGACCTTCCTGAAGTCGGTCATTCCCGGCTACATCATGGGCTGCGGGCTGGGATTCCTCGTCGCGATCCTGATCGATCGTTCGCCCTTCCTGAAACGCGGCCTGCTGCCCATCGGCAATTTTGTCTCCGCACTGCCGATCATCGGCATTGCCCCCATCATGGTCATGTGGTTCGGCTTTGACTGGCAATCCAAGGCCGCGGTGGTCGTGGTGATGACCTTCTTCCCGATGCTGGTGAACACGGTGCAGGGCTTGTCGGCTGCCAGTTCCATGGAGCGTGACCTCATGCGCACCTATGCCACGACATGGTGGCAGGAGATGACAGCGCTTAGGCTGCCTGCAGCCGCGCCCTTCATCTTCAACGCACTCAAGATCAATTCCACGCTTGCTCTGATCGGTGCAATCGTGGCCGAATTCTTCGGTACACCCATTGTTGGCATGGGCTTCCGCATTTCAGCCGAAATCGGAAGAATGAATGTCGATATGGTCTGGGCCGAAATCGCTGTCGCAGCCCTCGCGGGCTCGGCCTTTTACGGTGCCGTCGCGCTTGCCGAGCGTTACGTCACCTTCTGGCATCCGTCCGTCCGTGCCAGAACCATCTGATTGGCGGACATACAAGGGAGCTTGATAATGAAACTGATACCGTCTCTGATTGCTGCAGGTGCCATGTCCGTCATGGCCTTCGCGGCGCAGGCAGCCGACAAGGTGACCCTGCAGCTGAAATGGGTGACCCAGGCACAGTTTGCCGGGTACTACGTCGCCAAGGACAAGGGCTTCTACGAAGAAGAGGGCCTGGATGTCGAAATCAAGCCGGGTGGCCCGGATGTGGCACCTCCACAGGTCATCGCCGGTGGTGGTGCAGATGTGACAGTCGACTGGATGCCGTCGGCGCTTGCTACCCGCGAAAAGGGTCTGGCACTGGTCAACATTGCGCAGCCTTTCAAATCGTCGGGCATGATGCTGACCTGCCGCAAGGACTCCGGCATCACCTCGCCAGCCGACTTCAAGGGCAAGACGCTGGGCGTATGGTTCGGCGGCAACGAATATCCGTTCCTCAACTGGATGAACAAGCTCGGCCTGAAAACCGATGGCAGCCCCGAGGGCGTGACCGTTCTCAAGCAGGGCTTCAACGTCGATCCGCTGCTGCAGAAACAGGCCGACTGCGTCTCCACCATGACCTACAACGAATACTGGCAGATCATCGATGCAGGCCTGACGCCTGACGATCTCGTCGTCTTCAAGTATGAGGATGAAGGCGTTTCGACCCTTGAGGACGGCCTCTACGTGCTCGAGGACAAGCTGCAGGACGAAGCCTTTGCAGACAAGATGGTACGGTTTGTCCGTGCCTCGATGAAGGGCTGGAAATATGCCGAGGAAAACCCGGACGAGGCAGCCGAAATCGTGCTTGAAAACGATTCGACCGGTGCCCAGACCGAGAAGCACCAGAAACGCATGATGGGTGAAATCGCCAAGCTGACCGCTGGCTCCAACGGCGCTCTCGACCCGGCTGACTACGATCGCACCGTCAAGGCCCTGATGTCGGGCGGTTCCGATCCGGTGATCAGCAAGGAACCGGAAGGTGCCTGGACCCACGATATCACGGATAAGGCGCTCTACTGATTGCTGCCTGTCAGTGAAAACATGAAAGGCCCGCACATGTGCGGGCCTTTTTCATTGCCGATCTAGTATTTGCTCGGCACGTAGAGTTCCGGCGGCAGGATCGCCCTTTCGTAGTCGGGATTGAAAACCCGGTCGGGCAGGGTGACTTCTTCGGCCGGCAGCTCCTCGTAGGGAAAGAGTGACAGAAGGTGATCCATGCAGTTCAGCCTTGCACGCTTCTTGTCGTTGCCGGGAACGATGTACCAGGGAGCTTCCTCGATATTGGTGCGCAGGAACATCTCCTCCTTGGCCTTGGTGTAGTCTTCCCACTTCACCCGTGACTCCAGGTCCATCGGCGACAGTTTCCACTGCTTGAGCGGATCGTGAACGCGAATGAGGAAGCGCATCTGCTGTTCCTCGTCGGTGATCGACAACCAGTATTTGACCAGCTTGATTCCGTTGCGCACCAGCAGGCGCTCGAATTCGGGCACATCCACCAGGAACTGTTCCACCTCTTCCGGTTAGGCGAAGCCCATGACCCGCTCGACACCTGCCCGGTTGTACCAGGAACGGTCGAACAGCACGATCTCGCCACCTGCAGGGAGATGGGGAACGTAGCGCTGGAAGTACCATTGCGTCTTTTCACGATCGGACGGTGCGGGCAGCGCCACCACGCGCACCACGCGCGGATTGAGCCTTTGAGTGATGCGCTTGATCACGCCACCCTTGCCGGCTGCGTCTCGCCCCTCGAACAGCACAACGACTTTCTGCTGGGTCGCAACGACCCAGTCCTGGAGCTTGATGAGTTCCGACTGGAGATGCAGAAGGCTGCGGAAATAGTCCCTGCGCGGCATGGTTTCAGCGTGATGCTGGTTGTAGATCTTCTTGATCTCCAGCGACAGCGCCGCGTCTTCCAACTCGATTTCGTAGTCTTCGTGGATTGAATCCGCCAGCTCCGCTTCCAGCCAGTCCTTGGGCTCGTTTGTCCTGTTCATGTTCTTGATTGTCCATCGGGTTTGAAATGATCGCGCGGGCCGTATTGGCCCCTTGCATCCGGTCCCGTTGAATACGACCGCTGCTTAACGGAAACATGACAAACGCCGGAAATTGTTTCCAGATGCAAACTTGGCGCAGTGGCTGCGGCATGGCGGTATGTCACTGGCGAAACCGCCAATTCTTGCCCGGCAGGAGGCACAGGTGGCCACCAATTGGTGGAAATTTGCACCGTTTCCTGACCGGTGTGCCTGAGGCGCTCGCAGGAAGTCAATTAAATCAATGACATCGAACTGGCATGGCAAATGCGTAGTTATTGCCAGCCGCCACGCAGACGGCTTGAAATTTCCGGCCATCACCCCGCCGGATGTTTCCAGACCAGTACGGGTGCAAAATGGAGGTACCCATGACCACTACCATTCGCAAACTCGCATTCGCTTTCCTCGCCACAACGGCAATTGCAGGGGCCGGGCTCATGCCTGCCAATGCCGCAAGCACCACCGCACCCCAGACGGACCAGGTCGCCCAGGCAAGCCAGTCCGGTGAGGCCAATCCCGATCTCAGGCTTTCGCAGGACGGCTTTGGCGTGATGCGCGACGTGCGCGCCGCACGGGTCGCGATCTTCAACGGCGACACGGACGCAGCGAAGAAATACCTTGATCAGGCCAAGCAGTCTCTCGACAAGATCAAGACCGACAGTGCGCTCGCCAACAAGGGTCTTGAACGCAACAACAACCTGATCCCGATCGATGGCCAGGTCGTTGTCGCAGACAACCTTGTCGCCACGCCTGAAAAGGCGCAGCACATCGCTGCCGGCAACCAGAAGATTAAGAGCGGCAACGGCAAGGAGGCAATGGAAGAACTCAAGCTGGCCAATGTGGACGTCGGCTTCACCCGGCTGCTCATGCCCTATACGGAGACCGTCGATCACGTGACCGTCGCCGAGAACCTTCTCAACCATGACAATTACTACGAGGCCAACATGGCACTGAAGGCCGCCGAAGACGGCTTGCAGGTGGAATCGGTCATGCTGGTCGAGCCGTCCAAGGACATGACGAATACCGGGTCCGTCACCAAGACGCCGGCTGCCCCTCAGAAATCGGACACGCAGATGCCGGCCAAATAGCCAGCAACTGGATTCGCCAAAGGCCGGGCTATATGCCCGGCTTTTTGCATTTGTCCGGTTGGTGCGGTGCGGCAAATGCCCCGGTGCAACCGGTTCAAATAAACCAATCTTCGCAATTGCGTAGAAGAAAGTCATATAGATCAATAACTTGCGCCAGGCACGGAAAATGCTCCGCAGTTGTCGAAGAGACAAGGAGAAAAGTCATGCAACAGCACAAGATTTTGCAAACAACCAACGCAAGGGCCGAGGGAGAATCCGCCCGTGACATTCACCGCATCCGGGAGGCCGTTGCGGTCTTCGACCGCGAGGACGATTTCCACCGGGCTGCGATGGACCTGATGGAGCACGGTTTTGACAGGTCGGATCTTTCGATACTGGCAAGCAGCAAGCATGCAGTGGAGCACCTGAAACGTCATTATCCCGAGATCGACCGGTTTGATGGCGGGGCGCAATCCATTCGCGAAGAATATCACGAACAGGAGTCGGTGGTTGAGGCCAAGACGCTTGCAGTCGGATTGCCGCTCTATGTCGGTGCTGTCGGAGGCTTCCTGGCCGTGGCTGCCAGCGGCGGCACTCTGGCGCTGGGCGTTTCTGCCGCTTTGGCGGGAGGCCTGGCCGGAACGGGCATAGGTGCCATAGGCGCCAACGCTGTTGGACGCCGGCAGCGCGAGTCGATTGAGCGCCAGCTTGCCGCGGAAGGTATCGTGCTCTGGGTTCAGACACGAACGGAAGGCCAGGAATTCAAGGCACTCAATCTTCTCCGGGAAAGAGGCGGTCGTGACGTCCACCTGCACACGGCAACGATCACCTGGGGTGAGGACGACGTTCCGCTGTCGCACTTCAATCCCGACCCGTTCCTGGAAAACAGCCATCAGGCGAAATGAGGACAAGACGATGAATTTCTCCCTTTGCAGACAATCCTTTGCTCCCGCGGCGCTTGCAGTTGCATTGGCACTTCCGTCCCTGGCACTCGCCGCGGACAAGCCGCAAGACGCGTACACGAATGCCGACACTCCGGTGGTTGACCAGGTCACGGCCTTTGCCAACATCGCGACCGAGCCATCCAACCTGGCGTCAAACATTGTCGGCGCGACCGCATACACGCTTGGCGATCTGCCATTCGGCAAGGTGAACGACATCATCATCGGAAAATCAGGGCGGATGATTGCCCTGAAGATCGGGGCAGGCGGGACGTTCGGTTTCGACGAGACGGAACTTGCGGTTCCAATGAGCGATGTAACTTTGAAGACGGTGGACGGTTCGCTGAAAGTCGAGACCGATCTTGCCGAACAGGATGTGCGCGATGCGGCCAATGGCTGATCGCAACAAAGGAACCGGACAGATGAACCGCCCTGAAAAAATTCCCGCCAATTTGCGATACGGCGAAACCGTGCTTGTCTTGCAAGGCGGCGGAGCGCTTGGCGCCTACCAGGCAGGCGTCTACGAAACCATGCATTCGACTGCAATCGAACCGGACTGGGTCTCGGGTATTTCGATTGGCGCGATCAATGCGGCGATCATTGCCGGCAATCCCCAAGATCAACGTATCGCGAAGCTGCGATCATTCTGGGAAACGGTCACTTCCGACTGGCCGCCAACGATGATGGTGGCAGACAATGCCATTTCGCGTTCCTGGGCTTCCAGCCTAAGCGCATGGCAGGCGATGACATTCGGCATTCCGGGCTTCTTTGCACCATTTCACCTGCCGGCTCCGCTTGCGTTGCCTGGCAGCCCGCAGGCGATTTCCTGGTACGATACCTCAACCCTTCGCGACACGCTGCTCGCTCATGCCGATTTCGATCGCATCAACAGCGGCGGCATGCGCCTGAGCCTCGGTGCGGTAAACGTCACCACCGGCAACTTCGCCTATTTCGACAACCGTCACATCGAGATCAGGCCCGAACATGTCATGGCGAGTGGTGCCCTGCCTCCCGGATTTCCGCCGGTCGAAATAGACGGAGAATATTTCTGGGATGGCGGTCTCGTTTCAAATACCCCGCTCTCATATGTGCTGGACAATGCCGATGCGGCGTCCACCCTGGTCCTGCAGGTCGACCTGTTCAGTGCGAGGGGCAACTTTCCCTCAACCATGGACGGGGTGGAAGAGCGCAGGAAGGACATCATCTATTCCAGCCGCACACGCATGAACACGGACCGTTTCCTCGAACTTCACAAGTTGCGGCGGGCTGTATCAAGCCTTGCCTCCAAACTGCCGGAGGATGCGCTGGCTGATCCGCAGATCGCCGAACTTGCCGAACTGGGCAATGACCGCGTCGTCTCGATCTTGCACTTGATATACCGCCGGTCCGGCAGGGATGGTCCGGCAAAGGACTATGAATTCTCCAGGCGTTCCATGCATGAGCATTGGCGGGCCGGAAGCGCTGACGCGCGCCGCACCCTGCGGGCATCCGACTGGCATGAACCGCCTGCCGTCGAAGATGCAATTGCCGTCTACGATCTTACGCGAAGCGGAGTACTGTGAGATGTATTGCCTGAGCGTTTCCGGGGGAGGAGACCCGGATCTGGAAATCGGGATCGGCAAGCGGCGCTCGCGCGTTTTCAACGGGAGGAGACAATCAATGACGGGAACACGAATTCCCGGAAAACAGCAAGGTGAATGACATGAAACTGAAGAACAATGTTGCCGTTGTAACGGGCGCCGGTTCAGGCATCGGACGCCAGATCTCACTGAGCATGGCCGCCGAAGGTGCCAGTGTCGCGATTTGCGACATCGACATGGAAGGTGCAGGCAAGACGGTCGATATGATCGGCAAGGAAGGAAAGGGTGAAGCCGCTGCCTTCCACATGGATGTGACCAGCGAGGACGAGGTCAACAAGGCGATGGCAGCCATCGCCGAAAAATGGGGCCGCATCGATACGCTTGTTTCCAATGCCGGCATCCAGATCGTCCACCCAATTGAGAAATTTCCCTACGACCAGTTCAGGAAACTTGTGACCATCCACCTTGATGGTGCGTTCCTGACGACCAAGGCTGCCGTGAAGTACATGTATGAACAGAAGTCCGGTTCCCTCATCTACATGGGCTCGGTGCACAGCCACGAGGCCTCTGCGCTCAAGACAGCCTATGTTGCGGCCAAGCACGGCATTCTGGGCCTAGCCCGCGTCATGGCCAAGGAAGGTGCGGAACATGGTGTTCGTTCAAACGTCATCTGCCCGGGCTTCGTGAAGACACCACTTGTCGAAAAGCAGATCCCCGAACAGGCAGCCGATCTCGGCATCTCCGAGGAAGACGTCGTCAACAACGTGATGCTCGGCGGCACCGTCGACAAGGAATTCACCACCATGCAGGACGTGGCCGACGTGGCCGTCTTTCTGGCAGGTTTCGGTTCCAACGCGCTTACCGGCCAGTCCATCCTCGTTAGCCATGGCTGGGTCATGAACTGAGACGCCTCGCCGCTTCACGCGGCAGGCAATTCAATGAAGGAGAGCTGCGATGCAAGCTCAACAATTCAAGCCAATCCTGCTTGTGGCAGCCGTCGCGGCGGTAGGAGCAGGGTACATGTTTGGCCGCCTCGATGTTGCTAGCCTGGCCAGAGATCCGGCAAGGCTGGAAACCATCGCCATTGGAGATTTCACCAATGGCGATGCGGCCGCTGCCTTTCCCCTGTTTCGCAAACTGGCCGGTAAGGGAGATCCCACCGCCGCCTTCTATCTGGGGGAGATGTACCAGTATGGCGACGGCACAAAAGAGGATGATGCCAAGGCAGGCAAATGGCTGACCGAGGCAGCCAAGGCAGGCAATACGGCCGCGCAACGCCAGCTTGGTCTCCTGTACCTGGACGGAGAAGGTATCGCCCAGGATTTGAAACTGTCGCGTGACTGGTTCGCGAAAGCGGCCGGTGCAGGCGATGCCGTGGCCTTGCGCTACATGGGTGATCTGGATGCCCAGGGACTGGGTGGGCCAAAAGACGAGGTTTCTGCCTATGGCTATTATTCAGCCTCCGCCAGCAGGGGCAACGACTACTCCCGTCATCTGCGGAACCAGTTGGCTGCCACGCTCAGTGCCGCACAGCAGGCAAAGGGCGAAAAGCTTGCCGAAGGCATCCTGGCCTCGATCGCCTCACCGCAGAAGAACAGCGCCGTTCCAACGGACGATGCAGCAGGAAAGGCGGTCAGCCCCCAATCCCTATTGCATGACCAAAGAACAGCGCAACCGCGATCACCATCGCGGCAATCATGAGAAAGAGCAGGGCGTCAGATTTTTTGGCGCCCATCGCTATAGCGTTCTCGGACTCGATTGCATGGGATATACGGAAGTAGCGTAGCAGCGAAGCAACGATGACGAGTACACCTACGCCGATCAGCAATATGCCGATCCACTCCGCATACTGCGCCGAGAGCTGATCTTCGGGTTTGAGAACAGCCGATAATCTCAGGAAAAGATTCAGCTTCTCGACGAGAAGGCCGAACGCGATGACCGCCAAGGCTGTTCGCACCCATGCGAGCATGGTTCGTTCGTTTGCGGCGTGGTCGCTGTACCTTGGAATCATTCCCCATCCCTCCTGAAGATCCTCCAGGATGTTGCATCGCTGTTTCTGGTCTGGCGACTGGGCAATCCGTCACAGCAGGCGTCAAGCGAAGAAGGGGGTAGAGCCGGCATCTATCCAGTGGGCATCGCCGACATCATGCGCCAGTCCAGATCGGTCATGATCCACAGCGTGCCGGCGACCATCAGAACTAGTAACACGAGAACGAATGCACCCGAGGCGAGGCTGATTTTCCTGTTTTCTCCCGCACCCAAATGGAGAAAGAAGCGCAGGTGAACCACCATCTGGATGGCGGCCAGTAGGGTTATTGATATCAGCAGAACCCGTCCGACTGCCAGTCCGAACCACACCATGGAAAACGCGGCGAGTGTCAGGGCGAGCGCGAGCAGCAGTCCGGCCAGCAGCCGGCGGAATCCCTGCCTGTATTCCGTATCCGTGGATTTCAAAGCGTTGCTCATGCGGCAGCCCCCCACAGATAGACGAAGGTGAAAATTCCGATCCAGACGATATCGAGAAAATGCCAGAACATGCCGAGGCGTTCGATCCGCGCACAAAGCTGAATGTCGTTGCCGATGACCAGCAGCTGGATGAAGGAGACAGCGAGCCAGACCAGCCCCGCCGTGACATGAAGGCCGTGAGTTCCAACGAGCGTGAAGAATGACGAAAGCGAACCGCTCACATCGGGACCCGCTCCCTGGTCGATCAGCCCCATGAACTCGGTCAGCTCGAATCCCAGGAAGGCGGCGCCCAGGAGAAAGGTGACAGCCATCCACAAAAGACAGTTCCGGACCCTGTCTGCCCGAAGTTCAAGTGTCGCCAGCCCGAATGTGAAGCTGCTGGACAACAGCAGCATCGTCTCGACAAACGCCTTGTTCAGGTCAAGCAGCGATCTCGTGTCGGGACCAGTTGCAATGCGATCTGCCATGACGGCCCAGGTGGCGAACAACAGGGCGAAAATCAAAGCGTCGCTCAAAAGATAAAGCCAGAACCCGGCCTGGCGCTCGCGCACCGCCCTTTCAAGCTCCTCTTTCTCGACAGCTGTCCAACCGCTGCCGCGTGAACCCCGATCCGGGTATGACGAAGTGGTGGTCATGAAGATGCAACCTCCGCTCTGGCAGCATCCCTGTTCTCGATGCGGATGATCCGGAGCCCGCTGTCGCGCGTGAACCCGGTAGCCGTCAGCATCGCCAATATGGTCAGCAATGCCATGATGGCCAGCCACCAGATATGCCATATCATTGCAAATCCGAAGATGAACGCGCTGGCCCCGATCGCCATGGGAAGGAGGCTGTCTTTCGGCAAGGCGATCACATCGGGTGCACCCGGCTCGTCGACGAAGCCGGCGGTCTCCTTGCGCCATGCAAATTCATCCAGCGAATGGACCGTTGGGATGCGATCGAAGTTCCAGGGCTTCGGCGGGGAAGAAGTCATCCATTCGAGCGTTCGTCCATCCCATGGATCGCCCGTGGTGTCACACAGGCTTTCCCGGTTCTTCCACGAAACGTAAAGCTGGACGATCTGGCAGGCGATACCTGCGAGAATGAAAACCGCGCCTATTGCTGCAGTGATCAGCAGCGGTTGCCATCCGGCCACATCATAGTGCTCCATGCGCCGTGGCATGCCCATGAAACCCAGTGCATAGAGCGGCATGAAGGCAATGTAGAAGCCCGTGATCCATGCCCAGAAGGCGCGCTTGCCCCAGGTTTCGTCCAGCCTGTAGCCAAAGGCCTTGGGGAACCAGTAGCTGAACCCGGCGAAGAACCCGAACAGGGCACCAGGTATCAGCATGTTGTGGAAATGCGCCACCAGGAAAACGGAGTTGTGCATCAGGAAATCGACGGGTGGAATTGCAAGCAGTACTCCCGTCGCCCCGCCGATGACGAAGGTGACCATGAAGCCGATGGTCCAGTACATGGGAGTGGTCAGCCGTATGCTGCCGCGATACATGGTGAAAAGCCAGTCGAACACCTTCACGCCGGTCGGAACGGCAATGATCATGGTCGCTATCCCGAATACCGCGTTCACATTGGCGCTCGCCCCCATCGTAAAGAAGTGATGCAGCCAGACGGTGAAGGACAGGACGCCGATCACGGCAGTGGCGAAAACGAGCGACGTATAGCCGAACAGCCGCTTGTCGGAGAATGTCGCGACCACTTCGGAATAGATGCCGAAGGCCGGCAGGATCAGTATGTAGACTTCCGGGTGCCCCCAGATCCAGAACAGGTTGGCGTAATTCATCATGTTGCCGCCATCCCCATTTGTGAAGAAATGAAAACCGAGCGTCCTGTCCAGTGCCAGCATGGCGCTGCTCGTGGTCAGGGCAGGGAAGGCGAACACCATCAGGATCGAGGTGACGAGTGCTGTCCAGGTGAACAACGGCATGCGCATCAGGCTCATGCCGGGCGCTCGCCGCATCAGGATCGTCACCAGCACGTTGATCCCAGTCATCGTCGAACCCGCACCGGCAACGAGAACGGCCCATATCCAGTAGTCGACGCCCGGTCCCGGCGTGAACGAGTTCTCGGAGAACGGCGGGTAGGCTGTCCATCCCGCCGTTGAGAACTTTCCGATTACAAGCGAAAGGAGGACAAGTGCCGCACCCGCTCCCGTTAGCCAGAAGCTCACCGCATTGAGAAAGGGAAAGGCCACGTCGCGCGCGCCGATCTGCAACGGGACGACGATGTTGATGAGGCCGGTCAGGAATGGCATCGCCATGAAGAATATCATGATCGTGCCATGGGCCGAGAATATCTGGTTGAAATGTTCCGGCGGCAGGTAGCCGTCGGAGTTCAGGGCCATTGCCTGCTGCAAACGCATCAGCATTGCATCGGCAAAACCGCGCAGCAGCATCACACCAGCCAGAAACAGGTACATGATACCTATCTTCTTGTGGTCCACGGTTGCGATCCAGTCGCGAAACAGCGGTTTCCACCAGCCCTTCCAAGTCACAAGCGCAAGGATCATCAGCGCGGCCAGGACCTCGGTTGCTGCGCCCGCAAACGCCACCGGTGAATAGAATGGCAGCGAGTCGATGCCAAGACGTCCGAGAAATGTCACGCCTTTCCTCCCGCTGTCCCCTCGGGATTTGCGCCTTGCGGAGCATGGCTGCCTGGCTCGGTCTGCCGTCTCCCGCAATTGGAGGAACAGTAGGTATCGATCACGGACTGGAAGAGTTCGTTCGGGTATGTCGAATATTCGCGGACGGGTGATGTGTGCCGGTTCATCTTGAGCTCATAGTAGTCTGCTTCCGAAAGGCTGCTTCCGTTTCTGGAGAGCCGGTCGAGGAATGTTCTGTAGTCCTCGGGTGACACCACCTTGACCGTAAATTGCTGATCGGGAAAGGAGCCGCCGGTGTACTGCGTGTTGCGACCGATATGCATGCCAGCGCGCTCTGGCTGGAAATTCAGTTCCGTCTCCATGCCTGCCATCGCATAGATTTGCCCGGCAAGTCCGGGGATGAAGAGAGAGGTCATCGCGGTGTCGGAAGTCAGGTGGAGTTCAATCGGCCTGCCCACGGGAAGAACCAGTTCGTTCACCGTTGCGCCGCGCCCGTCGGGATACAGGAACACCCACTTCCAGTCGAGACTGATGGCATCGATCTGGACAGCGGTGCCCTGAGAGGGCGCCGGCGCATACGGGTCCAGACGGTGGGTCTCCAGCCAGACCGTGTAGCCGATGATCGCGACGATGATTGCCGGCACTGTCCACACCACTGCCTCGACCCATGGAAGTGTCGTCCACTCCGGATGGTGGCCGCGGGTTCCTTCGCGTTCGCGGTAGCGAAAGGGAAACCAGAACGCCAGCAGCCAAACCGGAATGAGCACGATCAGCATCAGTCCGATGGCGAAGTAGATCAGGTCCCGCTGACCGGTGGCAAAACCGCTGGCAGGCGAAAGTATGGCAAGGTTCGACGTGCTGCATCCTGCGAGCATCAAGCTCACCAGTAGCAGCGATAGCGCTTGCGGGACGCAGTGACGAGCGGATATTGCTGTCCACGGTCCCGAAACACCTGCCATCATGCGGATGATGAGTTTCATGAGGTCACCAGATGAATGCGCACTTCAGGTTCCTTGTTTCGTTCTGGTAGCCATTGCTTTGCGCTCCGTATTGCCTCCGCCGGATAATTTCATCCGTGGAACGCCACGCCACCAAGCGCAAGATGCCCATAGAGCCCAAAAAGGCCAATAAGGATAAGGTATACGGCGACGAAATAATTCAACAACCTGGGGAAAATCAGAATTGCGATTCCGCACAGGAGTGCAAACACCGGGGGAGCTATCATAATCGACATGGGAAACCTCCTTGTCTCGCATTTCGCAAAAAGATGCCGGGCGGCAAGCCCTCAAAACCACCCGGCACAAGTGTCTCTTGCATACTTTACTCAAGGGCCTTGTTCGCCGGACTGGTCCGGCTTCAGTCATCGCTTCCTGTTCTGCCCGCGAGCCGCCTTGCAATTGGCTGCGGACAAGGTACGGGTAGCAATCCACATGCCAGCGCCCAACTGGCTGGAATCATTTTCGATTTTCCAGAGCTGCTCCTTCATCGAACAACACTCCGGTTGAAATAAGCCAGAAAATTGGTTTATATCCACCGGCAGCCTCGCTGGAGGCCCCACAATTTGTGGAATATCCGTAGCTTGGCCTTGGCACGGCGATTGCTTCGCATTGTCAGCCACATCGTTGTGGCCAACTGGAAAGGTACTCAGACAAAGCCAATGCCCTGCCGCGATGACTTTCAATCACACAGACTGGAGGCCCGATGACGCGGCCAGCGGGACAGCAAAATGCGCGGGGTATCAACGCCGCGCTTCTGAAGCCGTTCATGATGGCGTCGGTGCTGGCGATACTCGCGCTGGTCATTTCGCTCGGGTTCCTGGCCTACACGGCCTGGACTTCATCGAACCGTCTCGCCCCACTTCAGGCACATATAACCCACCTGCAACAGCTTCAGGAGGCCAGCGTCGGCATTCAGGAGATGCTGTTGCGGCACATCGACAGCGGTGCGGGTCCCGACGCTGCCGACGTATCGCAGATCAGAAACAGGCTGGAAGCGCTGGTCGCAAACGGCGGTCATCTCGATCCCAATACCCCGGATGCACTGCGCGAAGCACATACGCTTCTTGATCCTTCCGGCAGCGGCGATGTGCGCGCCGGTCTCCTCGGAGCACTCAAGCTGGTGCGGCAGACCTTGCAGCAGGAAAACAGTCTGCAGCAGTCGATCATGGCCGACACGCGCCGTTCGGCAGAAATGGAACTCGCGGTCGCGGGCGGCGCGATGCTGCTCGCCCCGCTTCTCGCGATGCTGATCCTCGCGGCAGTCCGGCGCCGCTTTTTCGGCTCCATTGGCAGGCTGTCAGATCTTCTGGAGAATGTCGGCAATCAGAGCTTTGCCAGGGTGGAGAATGTGCCACGCGACGACCCGTTGCGCGACGTCTATTTCCAGTACAATCAGATGGCCGACAAGCTGCAACAGGCGGCAGATCGTTCCGAGGCACATACCGTGGGGCTTGAATCCCAGGTGCGGGCGGCAACGGAAACCCTGTTCAGGCAGCAGGCAGAACTGGAAAATGCCGCCCGGCTCGCGGCTATCGGCGAGTTTTCGGCCAGCCTCGCCCACGAATTGCGAAACCCGGTCTCGGGCGTATCGGCGGCGCTTCACAACATGGAGCAGGAACTCGAGGATGGTGAAACCCGGGACCGGGTCATTCTGATTGCCGACGAGATGGAGCGCATTACGCGGCTGCTGAATGCGCTGCTTGAAAAGGGCAGGGCAACCCCTGAACAGCCGTGCCGGGTCGATACGGGAGAACTGGTGGCAAGCGTGATCAACCTCTACCGGTATCAGCTATCGCCGGAGATAGAGCTTTCGTCCACGATTGAAGCACGCGAATGCATGCTGCCGCGGGATACCTTCCGCCAGATACTGATCAATCTTCTTCGCAATTCTGCAGATGCCATTGGCGGCAGGCCGGGGCACATTTCTGTTTCGATGAAGCATTCCCAATCGTCGCTCACGCTGGTCGTGGAGGACGACGGTCCCGGCTTCCCGGCAGAGATTCTTGCCCACGGAATTCGCCCCTTCGGCACTAACACGCCGGGCGGGACCGGACTTGGCCTGCCTGTTATCCAGCGGCTGGTCCACGCTTCGGGTGGCGATATCGAATTGGGCAGCAGCACTTCCGGCGGCGCGAGAACGGTCGTTTCCCTGCCGTGCCCGGCCTGGGAAAGCAGCCTTCCAGCGGCCAATCACGAGAACTAGGAACCAGACCATGCGCACCATGATGATCATCGAGGACGAGCGACTGCTTGGAAGCGAACTCAAGCGGCGTTTCGAGCGCGAGGGATGGCAGGTTACCTGGTCCCCCGATCTCACCGATGCCCGGCGGATCGTCTTCACGCTGGACTTTTCGCCCTCGATCGTCCTGTCGGACATGAACCTGCCCGACGGAAACGGGCTGGACTTTCTGGAGGAGGCGCGGCGCGAAGGTGTGAAGGGCGAATGGATTTTCCTTTCCGGCTATGGAACCCGGCGGGATATCGAAAGGGCGGCCGAACTAAAGGCGCTGGACTTTCTCGCCAAGCCGCTCGACTACCACAAGCTGGATCTCACCATTGCCGCGGCATTCCGCGGCGCAAAGGCACGCCAGCAGATCAGCGACACTGCGAGCACCGAGCGGCGCCGTCACTCCCCGGCTTCCTTCGTCGGTTCAAGCCCGGCCGCGGCACGCGTCCGCACCATGCTTGAGCAGCTTTCGAAAGTTCCACTTTCAAGCGTGCTGTTGACCGGCGAAACGGGAACGGGAAAGGGCCTTGCAGCGAAAATCCTGCACTACTCGGGACTGCGAAGCGAAGGGCCGTTCGTTGACGTCAACTGCGCCGCATTCCCGAAGGATCTGCTCGAGTCCGAGCTGTTCGGCCATGAGCAGGGCGCTTTCACCGGAGCCAAGGGAAGGCATCGCGGCCTGATGGAACAGGCAGATGGCGGCACGCTGTTCCTCGACGAGATCGGTGAGATGGATTTTGGCCTGCAGTCCAAGCTTCTGAAGGCGCTGGAAGATCAGAGTTTCCGAAGGGTAGGGGGCGAAGCCAGTATCTCCGTCGATGTGCAACTGATCGCGGCGTCCAATCGCGACCTGCGCCAGATGTCGGCCAGTGGAGATTTTCGGAGCGATCTCTATCACCGGATCGCCGTCTTCGAGGTTGCGCTTCCCAGCCTGCGCGAACGTTCCGGCGACATCGAACCGCTGGTGGAAGCGATGATCGCCGAGTTCAATGCCAAGGCGGGCAAGCACGTCTCCAACGTGCCGGGTGCCATTCTGTCGGAATTGAAATCCTATGCCTGGCCTGGGAATGTGCGTGAGCTGAGAAACGTGATCGAGCGCTCGGTAATGCTGTCAACGGGCAGGGACCTGCCAGGGGAATGGCTTGGGCTGTCGCCGGCTCCCGCTGCCCTGCCGGACGGGCAGGAAGAAGGCGGCAGCGCGTCAGGCGAATGGATCAGGTTGCCGCTCGACGGATCCATGGCGCTGGATGAAATGGACCGGTTCATCATCGAAACCGCGCTAAAGCGCAACGGCCACAATGTCATGGCGACGGCGCGCGCCTTGGGAACAACGCGCGAGACCCTGCGATACAGGATCCAGAAATACGCTCTGCGCTAAGTGTCGCAGATGCATGGTTCCGGCACGGAGTTGCTTGCCGGAACCATGGTAGTCGTCACGGCTCAACTGCCTTGGCGCAATTTCTCGACATCCGAAGAAGAGACCGCCGGAGCGGAGTTTCCGAACGCGTTTCGAACATAGTTCGCGACCGCCACCACTTCGTCGTTCTTCAGTTTCCAGTTGAAGGCAGGCATGGCGTGCGGCGTTGGGTATTTGGCGGTAGGCACGGCCTTGGTTCCCTCTAGAATAACCCTCAGAAGTGTCGTTGGATTGTCAGACTGCACGATGTTCGAGCCAGCGAGCTTTGCAAACTGGAGTTTGACGCCTTCGCCCTGCGCGCCATGGCATGCTGCGCATTGCGTGTCATAAACCAGCTTGCCCGTGTCGCTTGAGGCAGCCTCCTGAGTGCTTCCGGTTTTCGTATTGTCCTTTTCCTGCGTGTTCGGCAAGTCGGTCAGATATGCCGCCAGTGCCTCCAGGTCGGGATCCGACAGATAGCGCGTGGATTTCGAGATGACGTCCGCCATCGGCCCGAAGGCTGCGGTCTGCTCGTTGCGTCCGTATTTGAGATAGTCGGAGACATCCTTCTTGGACCAATCTGAAAGGCCGGGCGCATTTCCGTGAGCTTTCAGCGGTGGCGCAAACCAGCCCTCCGCCATGCCGCCGGTATAGGCCGCTGCGCCATTCTCCTCGGCGCCCAGCATGTTCTTCGGACTGTGGCACATGGCGCAATGCCCCAAACCCTCGGCGAGATAGTAACCCCGGTTCCACTCAGCGCTCTTGCCATCGACCGGAGTGAATTTCCTGTCGTCGAAGTTGAGTGCATTCCAGCCCTTCATCACGACACGCTCGTTGAGCGGAAAGGGGAAACCGGGTTTCTCGACCTTCTGCGAGACGGGTTCCAGCGTTTTCAGATAGGCGAAAATGGCTTCGGAATCCTCACGCGTCACAAGGGTGAAGTGCGTATAGGGAAATGCTGGATAGAGGCCCGAACCATCGGGCCGCTTGCCTTCGTTCATTGCCTTGTAGAAGTCATCGGCAGTCCATTTGCCCAGACCCGTCGCATCGTCGGGTGTAAGGTTCGATGAATGTATCGTGCCGAAAGGCGTTGCCAGAGGGTAGTTGCCTGCATAGGGCTTCTCCGGATCTGAAGTGTGGCAAGCTGCGCAATCCCCGGCGCGTGTCAGGTAGAGACCACGCTCGATTGTGGAATAGGTGTTCTTGTCCTGCGCCACGGCATGGGCCGGCAGGATTGGCAGCGCCGTCAGAGCAGCTACGATTGCAGCTTTGGGAAAGTTCGGGTGTATCATTGCTCTCTTCCTCCCTCAGGCCTGCACCAGCGGACCGGGCGATTTCAGGTAGATGTTCCGGATCGCATCGGCTGTATGATAGGCGAGTGCAGCCACGGTCCCCGTCGGGTTGTAGCCGGGGTTCTGCGGAAAGGCGCCGGCACCGGTAAGGAACAGGTTTTCGAGATCCCAGCTCTGCTGATACTTGTTGATCACGCTTTCGCGCGGGTTCGATCCCATGATGGTGCCGCCGGTATTGTGGGTGGATTGATAGGGCACGATGGAATAGTGGCCCTTGCGACGGCCTTCCCGTATCTCGCGGCCACCCATGGCCTTTGCGATCTCGACCGCCCGGTCGGTCAGATAGTTGCTCATGTTGAACTCGTTGTCGGTAAAATCGAACGTCATCCTGAGCAAAGGTCGGCCATACGCATCGGTGTAGGTCGGATCGAGATCGAGATAGTTGCCGCGATGGCTCATTACAGCGCCATGCGTTCCGATGCCAACGGTGTGGCCATAGCTTTCGCGCACGGCTTTCTTCCATCCGGCACCGAATTTCGGAGTGCCTTCGGGAACCGGATGGCTCTCCATCGGCCGGCCGTTGGTCTGCCATTGGCCGATATAGCCGCCACCGATGAAGCCGAGGCCGGTATGGTCGAAGTTGTCGCCGTTGAAATTGTCGACCACCATGCCGAGCGCACCGGCTCCCACATAGGGGTTGATGTGCGTGTCCTCGTCGAAGAACACGATCACCCCGGAGACGCATTGGTAGGCGTAGTTCTTGCCAACCACTCCCTGGCCGGTGCGCGGATCATAGGGTGTGCCGATACCACTCGTCAGCATCAGGTGCACATTGTGCGTTATGTAGGCGGCAAGGATGACGATGTCCGCCGGCTGGTGAAGGATTTCGCCTTCCGGCGTGATGTATTCGACACCCTCGGCACGCTTGCCGTCAGGTGACTTGATCACGCGCAGAACCATCGCTTCGGTTCTCAGCTCGAAATTCTCGCGCTGCATGAGTGCCGGGATGATGGTCGTCGCCGGTGTCGCTTTTGAATAGTTTCCGCAGGCATATTTCTCGCAAAACCCGCAATACGTGCACGGTGCCATCTGAACGCCCAGCGGGTTGGTGTAGGCCTGGCTCATGTTTGCAGCAGGCCCTGGAAACGGCTTGTAACCAAGTTCGGTCGCCGCCTTGGCGAACATCTTCGGCGCAAGCACCATTTCGAGTGGCGGATTGGGATATTCCTTCGAGCGCCAGCCCTCGAACGGGTTTCCGCCTTCCTGGATCTGGCCGTTGATGTTGCCAGCCTTTCCCGAGATGCCGCACAGATCCTCGAACCGCGTGTAGTGCGGCTCCAGTTCGTCATAGGTAATGCCCCAGTCCTGAACCGTCATGCCATCGGCCAGTGGACCGTAGCGTTCCTCGTTGTGGGATTTTGCGACAAAGTCGGAAGGCAGGAAGCGCCAGGTCTGGCCGTTCCAGTGCACGCCAGCGCCTCCCACATTCGTGCCGGGAAGAAACGAGCCGAGCATGCGCATGGGCAGGGCGGTCTGGGAGATGTCATTGCGGAAGGTCAGCGTTTCGCGCGAAAGGTCCTCGAAGAGTTCATCGCGATATCGGTAGCGCACCTCGTCCTGAATGTTTGTCACCGCGTATTCGGTCGATGTATCGCGCCAGACGCCGCGTTCCAGCGCAACCACATCCAGCCCCTCTGCCGTCAGTTGCTCGGCCAGTATTGCTCCGGTCCAGCCGAAACCGACGATCACGACCTCGCGCCTTGGAAGTATCTTGACCATCAGTGTGCCTCCTTCATGAAATTGCCGGCGACCGAGACCGGTTCGAAGGAAAGCTTACGGCCGTCGTGGTTTACATATTCGCGGTAGTCATACCGTGCGCCCGGGAATCCGAGCATCTTCCAACTGGCCATGTCCCGGTTCCCGCCATGAACGGGGTCACCGAAGAAACCCAGTTGCGTGTCCTGCCAGAAAGTGTCGAAGAAGGTTTTTCCATCAACGTGTTCAAGCTCGGCCTTTCCCTCGGAAAGGCGCATCAGGAAGGTGTCCTGTTCGTCTGGAGAAAGGTCGGTAAATGACTTGTTCTGTTCCGATTTCAGCAGGGTGTTGATGTCGGCGATTGCCTGCCGGTAGAGAATGCCTGGCGCCTGGCTCTGATAACCCTGGGTGGGTTCTCCCTTCCTGAACGGCCCTTTCATGTAGTAGATATCGCCGCGGCCATAGGCGCCGGAAAGCTGGTTCTCCAGGAACGTCACCACGCCGGATTCCGTAGCGGAGGGGAAGTCGTCAGCCGGGATAAGCCTGTCCACTGCCGCCGAAATGAAAGCGCGCTCCTCGGGTGTGAAGAAGCGCGCTTCAGGATCAAAAATCTCGGGAGGGTTGGAGCGGGCGGCTTTCCATGGAATGCCGCCGGAATAGGTTCTTGCCTGCACCGCCGTGGAGAAGGCAAGCAGTGACGCTCCCGCGAGGAGCGCCCTTCGGGTCATAGGCATCAATAAGTCTCCGTAGTTGGATATTTCCTCAACGGGTGGCGCTGCAATTTGTTCCGGAAAAATTTGAAGAGCCGTGTTTCGGCAAATCCGGCATGTCCGGACGTACTGCGTGCAACCAGATCGCCATTCACGGCGTTGTTGCCCAAACAGGGCTGGAAAACCGCATGGAAAAATCTGCCGAGGTCACGCTGCTAACACCCGGAAGCCGGATATCGATCCGCATTCTGGCAATACTTGCCTGTGTCGCAGCACTCTATTTCGGCAAGGACTTCTTCGTGCCGGTGCTGCTGTCCATTATCGTGGCGCTGACACTTTCACCGATCGTGCAATGGGCTTCGCGTCTGGGCATTCCGTCCGCGATTTCATCCGTGATTGTGATAGCCGCGCTGCTGGCCGGAGTGGCAACTGCCATGACAACAATCGCGACACCGCTTTCAGGCATGGTGGCGGATGCGCCGCGCATCGGACAGGAACTGAAATGGAAGCTGCGCAACTGGCGCGAGCCCATGGAAAAGATCAGCCAGGCTGAGACCGAGATGGGCAAGCTTACTTCCGGCGACACGCGTGCGCCGGCACAGGAGGTCGTGGTGCGTCAGCCGGGCATGCTTTCCCGTGCAGCAGACGACATCCTGGGAATTCTCGCAACCATTGTCCTGACCATCGCACTCACCTTCTTTCTGCTCACTTCCAGGGAGATGATACTCATCAAGGTGGTCCAGATTTCGCCAAGGCTGAGCGACAAGAAGCGCGCCCTCGCGATTATTCGCGAAATCGAACTGGATGTCTCGCGATACCTGCTCACCATCACCGCCATCAACACCTGCCTGGGCATCGTGATCGGGACAGGTTTCTATCTGCTTGGAATGCCCAACCCGCTGCTTTGGGGAATACTCGCGGCAGGGCTGAACTTTCTGCCCTATCTTGGCTCGGGAATTGGAATCGTTGTTGCAACCGCGCTGGCCATTGTGGCCTTTCCCACCATTCCCCAAACGCTGACAATCCCCGCATTCTACATCGCGGTTACCACGCTGGAAGGTCAGTTCATCACACCCTACATCTTGGGCCGCAGGTTCGAACTCAACACGGTCGTCGTTCTTGTGTTCCTCATATTCTGGGGAGTGCTTTGGGGCGCGGTCGGCGTTTTTGCGGCCATGCCGATCCTCATTATCCTCAACGCGATATCGCAGCGCATCGAGAGCCTTTCGTCGCTTGGACACTTCCTTTCTGCCTACCGGCAGCCGGTGCCGGAAGAGACATAGACACCAGACAGAGATCGCGCTCCTCCGGATGGCGGGAAGAACGCAATCGTGGCAGGCGCAGATCCAGATCGGGATCGTGATAAGCCGAAGCGGCTGCTATACCATCGCCTGGAACAGAGGGTCGAAGTTAAGCCCTTCGATCAGCCGCATTGTCCAGTCGTCGAAACGATAGTCGTCGACTTCAACCTTGCCGATGATCACGATTCCCATGTGGCGGGGATCCGCTTTCAGCGTTTCCATGAGTGCTTCCACCTTGTCCGTTTCGCCTTCGAGTATCTGCGCGAAGTTGACACCGTTGAACATCAATGCACCGCGAATATCTGACGCGGTATTGTTGCGCGTTGCGCTTTCCAGAATGCGGGGAATTTCCGCGTCGTTCATTTCCGCGGTGGCGGTGCTCACATACATCAATCGCAGCATATACATTTCCTTGGTAACGGATAGGTGGAGTATCGGGGAACCTTTCCTCCTGAAGGGCGAATGTATGGACGATCCCGGCGACTTCAATTGAAATAGTTAAATGCCACTCTTTTCGGTGCGTTGCCGCAGGAAAAAAATATCGCACGTTTTTTTGAATTTGCTGGAACTTCGCCAAGTGACCGGCGTTGACACGGTGAAGGCAGACGCCTTTCACAGGCTGGATGGTCCGGCCCAATAACAAGAAGAAGACAGCCACTCCGGGCGCTGTTGCAAAGTTCCGGAGATACAAGCCCCCCAACCAGAACTCGCCTACCAAAAGGAGAGAAAAATGAAAAACATCATCGCTTCAACAGCACTTGCACTCATGCTTGGCACCTCGGCAATGGCCGCAACTGCAATGGACCCGCTGCCGCAGGCAACCATCGAACAGGGTGATATCATGGCTTCCGGGTTCATCGGATCGCGTGTCTATGCAACCGAATCCGAGATCGACACCAGTGCAGCAGCAACGCCGGATGCCGAAAAACAGTGGGACGACATTGGCGAAATCAATGACGTGGTTCTCAGTGAAGCCGGCAACGTCAAATACGTGATCGTCGGCGTCGGCGGATTCCTGGGAATCGGCGAAAAGGACGTCGCCATCGACATGGACCGTCTGAAGTTCGTTTCCGATGGCGAAGACCCGAATGACTATTTCCTGGTAATCAATGCCAACAAGGAAATGCTCAACGAGGCACCGGCTCTGGAAAAGTCGTCGACGAACAAGGCTGAAACCATGATGGACAAAGCCGGTTCCGACATGAGCAAGACCGCCGAAAACGCCGGTGAAAAGCTTGAATCGGGTGCGGCGGCCGTAGGTACTGCGGCGTCGAATGCCTGGGACAAGACCAAACAGGCCGGTTCCGACATGATGGACTCCACCAAGCAGGCAGCCAACGATATGACTGCCACCGACGGCACCAATTCGGCCGACAAGATGAAGACCGATCAGACCGCTTCGGCCGACAATTCGGGCTATATGTCCAATCAGGACAAGATGGCTACCGGTTCGGTCGAAAATCCGGGTTTCATGAAACCTGCGATTCAGCGTGAAGGCTACAACGAGGCAGCCAGGGAAGACCTGACGACCGAAATGCTCACCGGTGCCCGCGTCTACGATGCGAACGACAATGACATTGGTGAAGTGAGCAAGCTCATCCTGGGCTCCGGCGACACGATCACCGAAGCGGTTGTCGACGTGGGTGGTTTCCTGGGGATCGGCGAACATCCGGTTGCCGTTAACTATGACGAGCTGAACATTCAGCATGACGCCAACTGGTCGGACGTTCGCGTCTACATCAATGCCACCAAGGAACAGCTCGAAAATCGTCCTGCCTACGAAGGCTAACCGTTTTCGAGATCAGCAAGACCGGAATGGCGGGCCGCAAGGTCCGCCATTTTTTTGCGTGTTGTAAGGTTCGGTCTCCGCCAACATTATCTTGAAAAATGACCAGGAGGGGTACAGGCGTATGCCCGTTCGGCCAAAGCCTCTCGCGAGGGCCCTTAATTCATTATTGCTGCTTGGTGGCAAGTGGTAGTGCACGGAGCCATCTGAAACATCATGCTGCTCATCCCGAAGGCTGCGGCTGTGCTTTCCCGGAGTTGGTCCAACCCCTTTTTTTGAGGGCACGCTAGGCGGGCAATAGGTCAGTTGCTCGTGGACGGCCTGTCGGGCAACCGCACTTCAGCGCGGACACCGCGCTTCCCGTATTTCACATCCACCTTGCTGCCGATCACCTTGTCGAGGCTTCTTTCGATGAGAATCGAACCAAAGCCCAGGCTGTCGGGATGTGATACAGCAGGCCCGCCCGTTTCCTTCCAGGTAATGACGTATTGGCGGCTCTTTCCACGGCCCGAATGGCGGGCTGCAATCTCGACCCTGCCGTCCCTGCGCGACAATGCGCCATGTTTGGCGGCATTGGTCGCCAATTCGTGCAGGATGAGGCCCAGTCCCAGCGCTTCGTCTGGGCCGAGCTTGGCATTGGCCCCGGAAATCGAAATGGCATCGGGATTGATCGCCTGGTATGGACCCAGCTGGCGTTCGGCAAGGGAATGGAAGTCGATGGTCGTCCACTCTTGGTCCGAAAGCATCTCATGAGCCGACGAGATGGCCTGCAGCCGGCCTGAGAATGCCTTGGTGAACTCCTGGGTGGACGCAGAACGGCGAAGTGTCTGGACCGCCATGGACTGCAGGATAGCCAGCGTGTTCTTGACCCGGTGATTGAGTTCGCGAAGCAGCAATTTGGTGTTTTCTGCAGCCCGCTTGGACTGTGTGATGTCCATCGTCACGCCGAGAACAAGCGTGGGCTTCCCGTCATCACCGAACTCGTAGACGCTTCCGCGCGACATCAACCAGCGCCCGTCTTCCAGCACCTGGAATTCCGCATGGAGGTCTTCGCCGTCGCGCGCAGTGGCATTCATGTGCTTTCTAAGGTCCGGCAACATCTCCGGATCCACGCAGGTCAAAAGCTCGTTGACGGTCGGGTGGCTGCCCTCGGGAAGGCCGAAATGGGTGTTCATGATTTCGTCGCTCTCGATCTCCTGGGTTCGCACATTCCAGACCCATGAGGCGACATTGGCAACCTCAAGGGCGATGGTGTGCCGGGCCTCGACATGGCGCAGGCGATACTCTGACTCGCTGCGAAGACGGTCGCCATGCTTGGCGCTGCAAAGCGAGGAAGCGATACTTGCGAGGCGTTCAAGTTGCTGAACCTCGCTATCATTCGGTTTTTTTCGGGGTGCCACGTCGAGTACGCATAGCGTGCCGATCTTCTGTCCTCCAACGTTCAGGGGCACGCCGGCATAGAACCGTATTCCTGGCTTGCCTGTCACAAGCGGGTTGTTGCTGAAGCGCGAGTCCTTTGTTGCATCGGGGATGATGAGGGTGTTTCCGTCTTCATTGGCGATGGTGTGTGCGCAAAAAGAAATATCGACAGGAGTCCCTTCCGCCTCATAGCCAACACACGACTTGAACCACTGCTCTTCGGCATCAACCATGCTGACAAGCGCTATGGGCGCATCAAGCAACACCGCCGCGAGCTCGGCGATCTGATCGAAGTCGTCATCCTTTCCAAGGTCTCTGGGCAGGAACTCGTGCAAGGCGGACAACCTTTGCGGATCGTCCACGATCTCGCGAACGTGCGCGGGAAGTATGTTCCTTCTCTTCGTCATCGCATCAAGTCTGACTTGGATGTTAAAAGGGCCCCCGAACTTTCGCTGCGCAAAATAAGGGGAAAGAACACCGGAGCCTGGCGGGCTGGGGAAACGGTCCGGTGTTCTTTCCCATGGCGCTCGGGGGAAAGCGCGAGTGACAGACGCTTGCAGTTGGGGAGTTCGTCCGTCTCCTCTAATACGCATGAGGAAAGGAAAGGTTCCCGCGGGTCGCGATTTTTTTTGAGGGCATCAAACTCCATCGGATTCCTCCAATGGAAACCGGATTATAACCGTCAGTCCTTCCGGCGTGAGTTGGCGCTCAATCTCGCCTTTAAGTTCACCCTTGATGTTGGCTTCTATCAGCCTTGAACCAAAGCCTTTGCCCTGGGCGTTCACGTCTATCCGCGCTGCCGCCTTCTCGCGCCAGTGCAGATGCAACATGCGCTTCTTACCACGGCCTTTGACAGACCATTTGACGGTAAGGTCGCCTTCGTCATCGGTGATCTGTCCATACTTCATGGCATTGGTGGCCAGTTCGTGGACGGTAAGTCCCATGGCCTGGGTTTGGCCGGGATCCAACTGGACCACGGGCCCGTTCAGCTTGTCGTCCGGCGGGACCGTGCCGAACACCTGTTCGAGTTCTCCTGCTATCAGCTTCTTGAGTTCGGCCTTGTCCCAATGCGAACGCGTCAGCAGGTCCTGGGCATTGGCCATGGATTGAAGGCGGGCAGAAAATGTCTTCTCGAAAGTTTGCAGGTCGCTGGAATTGCGCAGCGTCTGCCGCGCCATGGCCTGGATACGGGCAATGTGGTTCTTGATCCGGTGCTTCATCTCACCGAGCAGAAGGTCTTTCTGTTCCGCCGATTTGCGAGAGAATTCGGCAATCGTCTGGGCTGATTCGAGATGTTTCAGCTGTATCCGGTTCAGGGCCATCAGAGCGCCGGCGAGCAGGATCGAGACCGCGCCGATGAGCAGGCTTCCAAGGTGCGCAAAGGCGTCACTCAATGTACCGGTCGCGACGAACTGCATGCGCCAGTGCCGCCCGGCAACGTCTAGGGCACGGCTGGCTTTCATGTTTGAGGTGGCTGCGAATGCCTCGAAACCCTGCGACTGGTAAAGCACGACACCCCTGCCATCGGACCCGGCGTCGGAATCCGTCGTCTGTATCACGAAGGGCTCGCCAGGTATCCTGTCGATTATGGCGGAGTGCAGGTCGCCGGCTCGGAAAGGTGCATAGACGAAGCCGTCAAGGCTGCTCGACCCATCAGGCTTCTTGGCCATATAGGGGAGGTAGACGAGGAAGCCCATTTGGGCGGGGCCCTCGACATTCTCCTGGACCAGGCGCACCGGCGCGCTCGCCGTTGGTTCGCCCGACACCATGGCCCGTATCATGGCAGCACGCCGCGTTGCTTCCGAATACATGTCGTATCCGATTGCCTCGCGGTTGCGGTCATCAAGTGGTTCGATCAGAACAATGGGGGTGCGGTAGGGCTCGGAAGTAACCGGCGGGATGACCTGGCGTGTGATGTCGTAGTTGCGCTTGATCTCCGCGCTGACCTCGATTTCATTTGCCGGACCGGAACTTACATACCGCGCAAAGCCAATCCCCTGTACGCCTGCATATTCATTCAACAGATCCAGGCCTTGCACGAACCGCTGAAAGGTTGGACGGTTCAGGAAGCCCTCCTGCGCCTCGAAAAGACCGCGGGTAGCCGTGAGCAGGGCGATATGCTGGCCGATGCGATTGTTCATCCTGTCGACGGTCTCGTCCGCTAGACGTTCGAACCTGGCCTGGTTGGCCGCAGTTTCGGCCCGGTAGACGGCAACCGTCATCGCAAAGCCCAGGCACAACGCGACAAGGAAGATTGCATATGGCTGGAACCTGCCAAGGCGCGTACCGGGCAGCATGTTGAAACCGGCAAGCCTGGGCAGCTTGCCAATCAACGTCTTTAACCTGAAGCGCCGGGACAGGGCTGTTGACATTCTCAGGCGGCTTTCGCCGCTCTGTCATTGAAGAACAGCGCCTGGCTGATCAGCGCCTTCACCATGTCGGGGTCGAAGGGTTTGGTCACCAGAAATGCCGGTTCCGGGCGCTCACCTGTCAACAGGCGCTCTGGAAACGCTGTGATGAAGATGACCGGAATGTTGGAGGTCTTGAGGATTTGGTTGACCGCGTCGATCCCGGAACTCCCGTCGGCCAGCTGAATGTCGGCCAGAACCATTTTCGGCTGGGTGCGCGCAAACAGTTCGATGGCTTCATCGCGGGTCTTTGCAATCCCCGTGACCGTGTGGCCGAGATCCTCGACCATCGCCTCGATATCCATGGCGATAAGTGGTTCGTCTTCGATGATCATGATCTCGGTCGCGACCTGGCTGGAAATCTCCCTTGCAGCAGAATCGAGCAATCCGCCGATTTTCGACTCGTCCACTCCGAGGATTTCTGCTGTCTCGTCCGCGCTGAACCCTTCCACGGACACAAGGATGAAGGCCTGACGTTCGGTCGGAGGAACGGCTGCAAGATTGGCCGCTGCCCGCTTTTCCCAGGCGAACGGGGATTCGAGCGGCTTGATGTCGATGTTGACGGAACCAAACATGCCGGCAAACAGTTTATAAAGTGCCACACGGTCAGTTGACGCATCGGGAAATGCGGAAACGTCAGCAATCAGTGCTTCAAGCACAGCGGCTACATAGGCATCCCCCGATGTTTGCGATCCGGAAACGGCACGCGCATATCGGCGAAGAAGCGGAAGATGAGGTGCTATACGTTCTGACAAAGTCATGCGTTGAAATCTCCTTTTCCCATTCAGGGTAATCCTAGGCTGTTAAATGCGGTGTTTCGAAAAAAGTTCCAGAGGTGTGGAACTTTTTTTCGCCAATTGCGTTCAAGGCCGGTAACGAATGATAACAATAAGAAGACAGACATTCGCCATGACAGGTTTTAACGAGCAGGTAGCCTTGATGCCAAATAGAAAGACGCCCGAAGCTGAGATCTCCAGGCGCTTGAAATCATTTTATGAATCGGTGCAGGAAGAACAAATTCCCGACAAGTTTCTTGATCTCCTCGAACAGTTGGACGCCGCTGAAGAGGCGTCCTCGAGGAAGAGTCAGGGCGTTCGGGAGAACAATCATGACTGATGCTCCGCAATCTGTCGAATTCAGTTTCAAGCGGGAAATGCTCGCTACCCTGCCGAGTTTGAGGGCATTTGGGGTATCGCTGTGCGGCAACCGCTCCAATGCTGACGATCTGGTGCAGGATACCCTGATGAAGGCCTGGGCCAAGAAAGAGAGTTTCACTCCCGGCACCAACATGAAGGCTTGGCTCTTTACGATCCTTCGCAACGAATTTTACAGCCAGATGCGAAAGCGCGGGCGCGAGGTGCAAGACGTAGACGGCGTGTTCAGCGGACAGCTTGCAACGCATCCCGAGCAGTATGGCTCGATGGACATGCAGGATTTCAAGGTCGCACTGGACAAACTGCCCAGCGATCAGCGCGAAGCCATCGTGCTTGTCGGCGCTTCCGGTTTCTCATACGAGGAAGCGGCTGAAATCAGCGGTTGCGCTGTAGGCACCATCAAGAGCCGCGTGAGCCGGGCACGTGTCGCCCTGCAGGAACTTCTGGAAGTTTCCGGCCATTCCGACTACGGACCGGACGCGTCCTCTGCAGTAGCGACATCGAAAGCCTTCACGGCCTGATCCATTCGAATTCACGTTGAAGAGTTGTCAGGTCCGGACTGTGGCCCCTGGTCAGCGAAGATCATTTCGCTGACCAGCCGTATGATGCTTTCCTCGTCAAAGGGCTTCGATATTGCTGCGGCGATCGGATCGAAATGATGTGATCCGGCAACTACTGTAGCTGTGGTGGTCCACAGCAAGCGTTCTGGATTTCCGGTCAGGAGGGCTTTGACCCGGTCGCCGGCAGATTTGAACAGGCTATTGTCAAAAACGATGGCGCTGTACGGTTCGGAAATTCCGCTTTTTTCGGCTTCTGCGATATCCATGCAGACGACTTCGCAGCCAAGGGAGTCAGCCAGAATTCGCTGAATGTCCAAGCCAATCAAAAAGATTTCGTCAACGACCAGCACTCGATGACCGTTTGTCATGCGGTGCCCCCTTTTCGTGGGTGTAAGGTTTTCCAATTCGACGACAATCGCATGACTCGGTCATTTTCGCATTTAACTTTTACATGCTCATTTAACCGTAATCGGGAACCTTTGGGAGTCCTGCACGTTCAGTGTTCTCAAGATTATCGCACAGTGCGGGTATCCAATGAAATTCGAACTTCCATCGATCAAGAACCGCACATCCTGTGCAAATTGCCCGGTGCGAAAGCTCAAGTCTTTCCGCGATTTCACGAGCCCGGAACTTGAATTTGTTTCGAGATTCAAGGCCGGGGAAATGTCGGTCGAGGCTGGAACCAACTTCCTGAACGAAGGTGCTCACAGTGCACACCTCTTCACGGTGCTTTCGGGTTGGGCCTTCCGGTACAAGACGATGGAGGATGGCCGCAGGCAGATCCTTAACTACGCAATGCCGGCCGATCTTCTTGGTCTGCAAGGTTCGATAATCGGAGAAATGCAGCACTCCATCGAGGCGCTCACTCCTCTGGTCCTGTGTGTGTTCGAACGCGACCGGATTCACGAGCTATATCGCAAGCATCCGGGACTGGCCTATGATCTTACATGGATGGCGGCGCGCGAAGAGCGGATACTCGACGAGCATCTGCTCAGCATCGGTCGTCGCACGGCGATCGAGCGGGCTGCCTATCTTCTTTCATATCTGCAGTTGAGGTCGCGGGTGTCGGGACCACTGGCAAGCAACGACAATCGCCTGCCGATCACACAGCAACATGTTGCTGACACGCTGGGACTTTCGATTGTCCATACCAACAAGACGCTGAAGAAACTGTCTGCGAAGGGGCTCATCAAGTGGCTCGATCGCGGTTGCGTGGTGCTGGACGTCGACGGCCTTCTGGAAATCGCCAACTGGAAGCCGGAACCCACTTCCGGCCGGCCGTTCATTTGAGGCGGGGATGAAGGTCAGGGCAGTTCTGAACCGCGATGCCGGTACGCTCGCCACAGGTGACATGGAGGCATTCGCCGGTCATGTCCGCCGGGAATTCGAAGAACGCGGACACGACGTTGAAATCGACGTCGTTCACGGCAGAGAAGTTGCCGCGCGCCTCAAGGCCGCCGGCGAGGATGGCCAATGCGATGTCATACTGGCCGCCGGAGGCGACGGGACCATATCAGGTGCAGCCGTGACATGCCGCGAACATGGCAAAGCGCTCGCCGTTGTCCCAGGTGGCACCATGAACCTGTTTGCGCGGTCACTGTCTGTTCCGCTCGACATTTACGAGGCCGTTACCGCGCTTGCTGCAGGACAGACCGGAAAGGTGGATGTGGCCACTGCCAATGGCCGTTTGCTTCTTCACCAGTATTCGGTCGGAATGCAGCATGACATGGTAAGACTGCGCTCGCGAATGGAGTATCAGAGCCGGATCGGCAAGATCCTCTCCAGCGTCAGGTCGATACTGCGCGTATTGAGGCGTCCGCGTGTCTTTGACGTGGAGGTCGAACTTGATGGGAAATCCCGGCGCCGCAGTCTGAGCGTTCTGGCGGTTTCGAACAATCTTCATGGCGAAGGCCATCTTCCCTATGCCGATGACCTGACGCGGCATCGGCTGGGTGTGTACATGGCGGAAAAATTGTCGGTCACCGAGGGGGCGAGGATGGTCACGGATCTCGTGGTCGGAACATGGCGGACCAATGAGGATCTCGAATGGACGGAAGCCTCTCGCGCGGTACTGCGCTTCGGCGCCAGGCACCGCCCGCGCCGCGCGCTGATCGATGGCGAAGTCTGCGAGCTTGAGGATGAAGTGGTCCTCGAAAGTGTCGCTGGCGGTCTGACGGTTTTGCTTCCGTCGCAGAATGATGCCACAACCGCTGGCAATCTGGATGCAAAGTGAAATGGCAAGGGCCGTTGGGCCGGAGTAAGGCATGAAGGCAGGCTGGCCGCGCGATATCCTACGTAATCTGCAGCAACCATTCGTTAGGCTGTGGACCGTTCCCGCCTTCATAGCGCTTGCGATTGGCGCCGTGTCGCCACTCATCATCTTCCTGGAAATGAATTTCGCCAAGGGTAACCTGAGCCCTTGGGCAATGCATTTCGATGCCGATACCGCACGCACGGTTCTTTCCGTGGTCGCGGGTGGGGCGATGACCGCGCTCAGCCTGGCCTATTCGCTGGTCTTGCTCGTATTTACCCTTGCCGCGGGCAATATCGGTCCGCGCCTCTTGAAGCGCTTTACCTCGGATATCGTCAACCAGATTACAGCCGGCATTTTCGGGGGAACTTTCCTCTATGCGCTGGTGACGCTTCATTTCGTCGAGCAGTCCTTCGTTCCAAAGTTCACGATTGCCGGGGCAGGGTTCCTGGCAATCCTCTCGGTCATGCAGCTCATCTTCTTCGTACGCGAGGTTTCCAAGTCGGTCACCATCGATGACGAGATCGCGGAGATAACAGCACGGCTGAAAAATGCGCTATCGCGCCACTACGACAATCTCGAGCCCGAACCGGAAAATCCGCCTGAAGTGGATGAATTCGAGGAAGAGATCAGCTGCAACAAGGCAGGCTATCTGGCATCCCTCGATCATGACGGCATGGTGAGCTATGCAGCCAAGAACGATCTCGTGTTCAAATTGCTCAAGCGGCCGGGAGATTTCGTCGTGCCCGGCGAGCCATTACTGGAAACCAGCAGGAAGCTCGATGATGAAGCCCATGACGAAGTTCTGGACTTGATATCGATCGAGTCCGCCCGTTCTGATCAGGGTGCGATGGCTTTCTCGGCCAATCTCCTTGTCGAAATCGGATTGCGGGCACTTTCGCCAGGAGTGAACGACACCTATACGGCACTTGCAGTTGTGGACAGTCTTTCGAACGCTTTCGGCAGCGTCGCCGATATCGAGACCTCTCAATCATCCCGAAAGGACGATGATGGAGTGGTCCGGGTCGTTCTGGCCGAAAGCCCCGTGGCCCAGCTCGCAGACAATGCATTCCGCCATCTCAGACTGGCGTCGACAGGTAACGTTCTGATGGCCCAAGGGCTTGCACGCGCCTTTTCCAGGCTGCATGCGCTCGGCGGTCGTGCAATCGCGACGATGGTCGAGGAACACGCGGAACTCATGCTGGACGATCTGGAGGCAACGGTAAGATCGGAGTCTGACATTCGAACGGTGCGAAACCTGCTGCCCAGGGGCATGGTCGCCAGAATTGATCGAAAGAGGCGCGAAAAAGAAGAGGCTTCGGCCGATTGAGCCGAAGCCTCATTTGAGCTGTTGAGTTGAACAAAGCGCAGATGCCGGTTTGGGCATGTCGTTCAATTACAGCGTTGCCGCGCTGGTTTCGTCGGCATGCAGCGTTTTCTCTTCGCCCAGAACAGCCAGCGCCCGGTCGATTTCCTGCAACGACGCCTCAAGATCGTCGTCGGCAGTCATGCCGCTCTCGGAGCCGGCGCGTTGTGCTGCTCGCGCATCGGCATGCATGCGCTCCAGTTCAGAGATCTTCCATTCAAGGGTCTTGTCGTCTCGATCCATCAATTCGTGAATTGTCTTTTTGACGTCAGTCATCTGAGATCTCCTGTATTTCGTGATTTCTCGTTGTCGTGAAGAGAAGGTATGCCCCACTTCAGCCGTTGGAAGGTGCGGTCACCGAGATGCTGCTGGTTGCAGGCGTCTCGGGCCCATAGGCTTCGACGGCAGCCCAAGCGACCAGCGCAAGTATCAGGGATGCTCCCAAAACGTATTTGACTTCGTTACCCACGCGGCCCTGTTTGGCTTCCTTTTCCCGGAATTCAGGTTCCTTCTGCATTGGTTTACTCCTGTATTTTTCAAAGGTTCGTACCGGGTCAACGCAAACGGTGCGGTACAGGTTCCGGTTTGATTTCGATGGTTCAAGGCATGGAAGACCTGTTCGATTGTGTTGGCGTGGTGATGAACACCGGGAATCCGGCAAGCACGACAGCGGGAACCACTACGCCGCTGGTGCGTTTTGTCTTCACTTATTTAATCACCGGAGAAATTTGATGTTTCCTATTTCCAGTAAGAGGCTCCGCCAGACGGGTTCGGCATTCATCGTTGCGGGGACCATGATGGTAGCCGCCGCCTTCACGGCTGACGCTTTCGCGGAGGAGGTCGGGCAGGTGGGCGTCGATTGGCTCGGCAATGATATCGTCGTCGAAGCCGTGCACGATCCGGACGTCCAGGGCGTGACCTGTCATGTCGCCTTCTTTGACCGCGGGGTTATCGACCGTCTGCAGAAGGGAAATTGGTTCGAAAACCCGTCCAACAATGCAATCGAATGCCGGCAGACCGGACCCATCGTGGTTGGCGATATCGAACGCGGACCGGGCGGCGAGGAGATTTTCAAGAACAGCCGCTCCCTGATTTGGAAGAAGCTCGTGGTGAACCGGATATTCGACGAGGAAAACAACACGCTTGTCTATCTCGCGCACACGCGCGAAGTGCAGGATGGATCGGCAAAGATGTCCATCTCCACGGTTCCGCTGTTCCAGGCACCGGGTACGGTCAAAGCCGAGTTGCCGGATTCCCAATAGGTTGAGGACGCCCGAAAAAAGATTCTCGTGAGTGAAATTTTCTTTGGAACCGGTGAGCGGCTTCCGCGTTTTTCCAGCAGCGTGATTGAAAAAATAGAAAAGGAGAACGTCATGCTTCAGTGGGCACTTATTTTTCTCGTCGTTGCGATCATTGCAGGTGTACTCGGTTTCGGCGGCATTGCCGGCGCTTCAGCGGGCATCGCGCAGATCCTGTTCTTCGTATTCCTGGCATTCCTTGCCATCTCGTTGATCGGACATCTGTTCCGCAGGGCCTGAACCAACGGCGAACCGTATCGAAGAGGGGTGGCATGAGCCGCCCCTTTTTGCATTTCCGACCGGTTCGGACTCCGCGAGAAGTGCTTTTCGGATATTCTTCAGACGGTTTCACCTTCAGGTGCAAACGATGGCTCGGGCCAATAACTGAACTCCATTTCGCATTTCGGTTTTTCCGATTCCGTCAAAATAGAAATTGCTCTGGTTGCATCACCGAGACTGGGAACCAATCATCTGCACGGGCGTTGAATCGCTGAAGGTTAAAACGCCAAGGAGATACAGATGACTGCTTATGAAACAGCGCGCAGCAATGGAAAGGAAGCCCTCCGCCAGGCTTCCAGCACCGTCGAAAAGCTGCATAAGGAAGCTGCCGAAATTTCCGCCGAAAAGGTGAACGAATTGGCAGGTTCGGCGCGCGATCATGCGGTTGATTTCTCCGCCTCGATGCGCCGTGCCTTTCATGCCGGTGCTGAAAGCCTTCGCGACGATGGCTACGAGTCGATTGGCGATTTCATCGACATGGCGACCGCACGCACCAAGGATGCCGAGTCCCGGATCGGCGATTTTAATCCGTCCGGAATTTCAAATCAGGTTAGTGAATTCGTTCGCGAGCGTCCCTTGATCGCATATGGAGGTCTGGCCCTGGCCGGTTTCTTCCTCGCCGCCGCTGCCCGCAAGCAAGTCAGCGAATGAGGAGAAGAAAATGAATGCTACTGAAATCAAAATGCACGCCCAGGGCCTGCTCGACGACACGATAAGCCTTTTCCGCAAGGAACTGGAACTCGCCCGCGCCGAGCTTTCGCAGAAGGTATCTCAAGCACAGTCTGGCATCATCTCGATGATGGCCGGTGCGCTGATCGCTTTCGTTGGCGTCATATTCCTGGGCCATTCCGCCACGGCTCTTCTGGAAAATTACGTGTCGCCTTCGGGAGCAGCGCTCATCGTTGCGCTGGTGTTTCTCGTGATCGGCGGATTCCTCCTGATGTCTGCGCGAGAGAGCCTGTCCGGCAAGGCCTTGAAGCCGCATCGCACCATTCAATCGGTAGAGGAAATGGCCGCCCATGCGCGAAACGCAACCAGCGGGCAGAACAGGGAATTCAAACGGGAAACCACCACTGGCAAGGTCTGACCACCGGTCCGGCTGCCAGTTGAAAGGAGAAAAAAATGACAAAAGATCCCGACGTACTCAAACATGAAATCGATGAGCTGCAGGAGCGTGTGAAGAAGCGCTCGGAACAGATCGGCCGCGAACTCTCGCCGCGCACAATTGCGAGCGATGCACTCGACAAGGTGTTCAGCGATCCTTCCGAGGCGTTCAATCGCACCACGCGCACCATAGCCAATCATCCGGTTGCGGCAACCGTTGCGACGGCGGGTCTGCTTTCCCTGGCTGGCGCCTATCTGCGCGAAACCAGGTCCGACGACATCGACCGCCTCTCGGGCAAGGCACGAAGGGCTTACGACGATGCATCGCGTTCGGTTTCGAAAAGGGTAGCCGAGCTCGGAGAGAAGGCGTCCGACTTGGGCGACGATATTTCATCAAGCGCCAGATCGGCAGCCGAGAAGGCTCGCGAGGCCGTAGCGTCAGGCCGGAAAAAGGCCGAAGAAACCTATGATGAGGTTTCAAGGGAAGCTGGAAGCCGGGCATCCGCGGTCGCGAGACAGTCGAAACAGGCTGCCAGGTCCACGCGTACATTCGTTGAGGACAATCCGCTCGCAGCCGGCCTGATCGCTGTTGCTGCTGGTGCAGCGCTGGCCTCGGTCTTCGCTGTTCGATCCAATCGCCGCGACGATGACGATGAGGAGTTGACGCCAGCAACCAGACAGGCAATGACTTCCACTACCAAGGCCAAGCCTAAGGTTACGCAGGCAAAGAAGTCTGAACGCGCCAAATCGACGCCGAACAAGGTGACGAAATCGATGAAGACGGCGGAAAGCAAGCGTGCACCGAAGCGCAAGTCTCCGCCACGCAAGAAAGCTGCAAAACCGGCGGCTTCCTCCGCAACGGCGGCGAAGGCACGGACGGCAGGAAGTGCCAAGCAGGCTTCCGGCAACGGAGTGGTCTCAACGCACTAACCTTGAGGGTTTAGGGGACATTGGCTGTAGACCGGATTGAAACCACCAATGACGAACGGGGTGAGGCATTCGCTGACACCCCGTTTGGCATTGGCCCGGCGAGCATGCTCCAGGCCCTGTGGCGTGCGGCCAGGATGTTGATCGATTCCGACGCGTCGCTCAGATGCGCCGGAGTTGCTTTCTTCAGCTTCCTGGCGCTCTTTCCACTTATCGCCGCTGCCGTGATCCTGTTCGGCCTCCTGGCCGATACCGCTCTGATAGACCGGATCATGATTCAGGCAGCAGCCTTCCTGCCCGAGGGGCCACAGGAACTTATCCGCGGTCAGTTGGAAGCGCTCACCTCTCAGCCTTCCAGAGGACTGGGGATCGGCCTGTTTCTGACGGTCGGCTTCGCCCTCTGGTCCGGGTCGCGCGGGGTTAATGCACTCGTCTATGCGCTCACCCGCGCCTACAAGGAAAGCGGAGAGCGTGCCTTTCTTGGCGGTACCCTCATATCCATCGGCCTGACTCTTGGCGGGTTCGCGGTCGCTTCAGTGGCGATCTTCGCCGTCGCGATTATCCCGGTTGTCGTGAGCCTTGTGCCAATGCCGCTGAAGGCGGAGACGCTCGGTCTGCTGCTGCGCTGGCCGCTTCTGGCTTTGGTTGTGCTTGTTGCCACCCTCATTCTTTATCGCTTGGCGCCCTACCGAACGGCCGCGAAATGGCGCTGGCTAATGCCGGGTGCGATCCTGGCGACGATCCTCTGGATGATCCTGTCCCTTGGTTTTTCCTTCTACGTAGAGAATTTCTCGAGCTACGACTCGACCTTCGGCTCGCTGGCGGCAGCAGTCGTCCTGATGCTCTGGATGTATTATTCCTCCATGGTCTTTGTCTTCGGAGCAGGCTTCAACGCCGAACTCGAATTGCTCACGATGAAAGACACCACGAGGGGCCCGCCCATGCCGATCGGAAAGCGCGGCGCGGTGGTTGCCGATACCCGGCCTCCAGGAATGTGATCCCATCCAGGGGCAGCTCTCGCGTCAATCGAGGGTGCGGCGGAAGCGCATCAATGCAGCCAGCGCAAACACGACCGTGAAAATCACCAGCGCGCCCACCTCGCCGGAAACGGACTGATATCCCGCACCTTTCAGCATGATTGCCCGGATAATGCGCAGGAAATGCGTAAGCGGGAATATTTCGCCCAGATACTGCGCCCATTCCGGCATGCCACGAAACGGAAACATGAATCCCGAAAGAAGCAGTGAGGGAAGGAAGAAGAAGAAGGTGAGCTGCATTGCCTGCATCTGGTTGCGCGAAAACGTCGAGATCGTGTAGCCGAGCAGCACGAGGGACAGGACGAAGAGCAGGATGCAGCCGATCAGGAGCACCATCGAGCCGACGAACGGCACCGAGAAGACCAGCTTCGAGGCCGCCAGCACGACGAAGACCTGAACCCCGCCGATCACGAGGTAGGGCAGTATCTTGCCGAGCATGATTTCCATCGGCGTTGCAGGCATCGCGAGCAGGTTTTCCATGGTCCCGCGTTCCGTTTCACGCGTAAGCGCCATCGATGTCATCATCACCATCGTCAATTGCAGGATGACGCCGAGAAGGCCCGGCACGATGTTGTACTGGGTGATGCCTTCCGGATTGTAGCGGCGGTGAACCACCACCTGCATCCGTGAAGCGGCTTCACGCTCCGTCACTGTCTCGGTGCCCAGTTCGCGCAACAGCGCCCCCGACGCCACCGTCTCAAGCGTCGATATCGCTCCCGATGCCACCGATGGATCTGTGGCATCGGCCTCGATCAAAATCTGTGGCCTGTCGCCACGCTGTACGCGGGTGGCGAAATCTGCCGGAATGGTGACGACAAACGATACCTCGCCCGACTGGATCAGCCGTTCGCCCTCGGTGGCGCTGATGCCCACATGCTTGAACCGGTAATAGCCTGTATTTTCGAGGGCGCTGACCATGGCGCGGGTAAACCGGTCCTGGCCTGCACTCACCAGCGCTGCCGGCAATTCCTTCGGATCGAGATTTATGGCGAAGCCGAAAAGCATGAGCTGCACGAGCGGAATGCCCAGCATCATCGCGAAGGTGATGCGGTCGCGCCGCATCTGGATGGATTCCTTTGAAAGCATTGCCCAAAGGCGCCTGAATGACAGTATGCGGTTCACGCGTTCACCCCTTCTCGGCCATGTTGTCGGAAGCCTTGCCCATGAACTGGATGAACACGTCTTCCAGGCTGGTCTCGCCCCGATAGGTCTTTGCACCGTGTCGTTGCGCGGCAGCTTTCACCGATTTTTCCAGTGCCGCACCATCGCTGCCCACCACGTGCAACGTGGTGCCGAACGGTGCGATCTGTTCGACACCCGGCTTGCCGGAAAGCTCGTGGGCTACCGCAGGCAGCAGGCCTTCATTGTCCTCATCCTCGACAATCCAGGTTGAGAGCGCCGCATCGTGCAGCACCTGGCTTACGGTGCCGCTCGCCACGAGCTTGCCGTAGGAAATGTAGTTGATGCGGTGGCAGCGTTCGGCCTCGTCCATGTAGTGGGTGGAGACCAGCACGGTCAGCCCCTCGGCTGCGCGCGCGTGGATCTCGTCCCAGAAGTCGCGCCTTGCCTTTGGATCGACGCCTGCCGTCGGTTCGTCGAGAAGCAGGAGTTCCGGCCGGTGCATGATGCACGCGGCAAGTGCGAGGCGCTGTTTCCAGCCGCCGGAGAGTTGGCCCGCGAGCTGGTTGCGCCGTGAGGTCAGGCCAAGGTCTTCCAGTGTGTCGCTCACTGCCTGGCTGCCCAGCCCGTAGAGCCTCGCCACGAATTGCAGGTTCTCGCGGATCGTCAGATCCTCGTAGAACGAGAAACGCTGGGTCATGTAGCCGGTTCGAAGCTTGATCTGCCGCGCCTGTGTGCGGATGTCGTAGCCCAGAACCTTGCCATCGCCGCCATCTGCCGTCAGCAGGCCGCACATGCAGCGGATCGTCGTCGTCTTGCCGGAACCGTTGGGGCCAAGAAAGCCAGAGATCTCGCCCCGCTTCACGGTCATCGTCACGTGGTCGACAACAGTCCGGTCGCCGAACTTCTTGACCAGGTTGCGCACGTCGATCACCGCCTCGCGCCCATTGCCCTCAGGCGGTAGTGCAGATGCGCCAGTTTTCGTGCCTGTGTTCGTATTTGTGTTCGCGTTTGCCGCTGCGGCCACCATCACGAGGCATCCCCGGATGACGTGGTGTCCGTCAGGTCAACATCGATGATCTGGCCCGGCATCAACGGCTGGCGTTTTCCGTCGCCCGGCTTGTCCGGCACGGCCTCGACCAGGTAGACCAGCTTCTGCCGGTTCTCCAGCGAATAGATCACCGGCGGCGTGAACTCCGGGTCGGGCGAGATATACTTGATCGTCGCGGTCAAACCGTCTTCGCAGCCGTCGCAATTGACGTCCAGTTTGGCGCCGACCGAAAGCTTCGACAGCGAACGCTCCGGCACGTAGACACGCACCTTCACCGCGCCGTCCGGCAGGATCGAGAGGGCAGGAGCCTGTGGTCCGGAGATCTCTCCTGGATGGCGGATGATGTCGTAGACGGTACCCGAAACGGGGACCGTGAGCTCGCGCTGCTCAAGCCGCCAGTCGGCCTGCTCGACCAACGCCTTTGCCTGGTTCACGGCAGCCTGTGCCGCCGCAATCTCTGCCTCGCGGGCGGGCAGGCGTGCCACAAGGAGGTTGTTCTCAATCTCTCGAATCTTGGCTTCTGCCACCTGAACCGCAGTTGCTGCATCATCGACCTTGGCCTGTGTGGTGGCCCTGCTGTCGAGCAATTTCTGCTGGCGCAGAAGCGTGCGCTTGGCTTCCTCCTCCTGTGCCCTTGCCGAGGCAAGGGACGCTTCCATCACCGCGATCTCCTCGGGCCGCCTGCCAGTTCTCAGGTTCTCGAGCTTGCTTCGTGCTTCGGCGAGCGCAGCGCGGGCGCTTGCCACCTGTATCTCTGCATCGCGCTTTTCCAGTACGCCCAGAACCTGGCCGGCTGCGACCCGGTCGCCCCGGCGCACGTCCAGCCGCTCGATGCGCGCGGTCTCGACCGGTGCTGCCACAACGAACTCGCCCTCGACATAACCGGTCGCGAGCGGGGCAGGGGTGCATATCTGGAATAACCCGGCAAGGTAGGGGATGGTACAGACAAGGTTGATCATGATGCTGGTCCGTTTCGTGTTGGCGTCATGCCGGCGCCATTCCTGCGGCGTGCGGCATGAACGCAATCCCTGAGGTTGGTGACAATCTGGGCTTCGATTTCCCCGGCTTCGCCCGAAGATGTTTCCGCCCAGCCCATTCGGCGCTGGACGATGGGCATGGCCAGCCGGAAATAGATGACCTGACCGACGACGGAGAACACCGCGAGTTTGACGGAAGGGTCCTCCGCATCGCCGCCCGCCGCCGAGGCATACAGGCGGCACGCAGCGCGATGCACCGGCTCGAACACCTGCGAAAAGATGATCTCCAGGTTTCTGCCTGGATGGCTGAGTTCACGAACCACGAACATGACGAAATGGCGCGATTGGGAATTGGCGACGATGAATCCGACCAGCGAGCGGATAGCGTTTTCCAGTACCGCAAGTGCTTCGTCCGGGCCGATGGGCTTACCCTGTTCCGCTGCCGCCGTCAGGCCGGTTCCGACCACCTGTCGCAGCGTGTCGGCGATGTTGAGCGCGCAGGCCTCGTATAGCCCGTCCTTGCCGCCGAAATGATAGGAGATCAGGGCCAGGTTCACCTTGGCCTCCGCCGCGATGGAACGGATCGAGGTTCCGGCAAAGCCGTGCTCCCCGAATTGGATGGTCGCCGCACGTATCAGCGCCGCGCGCGTATCCTTAGCGCCGGCAGTTCCGGTTCCGGTTTCCACGCGTGAATGCGGTCTCTTCGTCATGCTCTTCAATTCGCCTGGGGCAAACGGATTGGGGATCGTTGAACGTGTAGCTGAAGGAAGGCGCTATGCGTCTCATGCCGCCGCCCAGCGGTGTCGGTCAGATTGGCTTCCGCGACAGTTATTAATCAAACGTTTGATTAAATGCAATACCGTCTTTTGGATTTGCTCTCTCATCTTGCTCCAGATCGCTTCACCTGCAGGTGAAATGATAGCTTTCGGCAAAATCTGAATTCATTGACGCATTTCAAACTTGCCGGTTCTGTCAAAATCGAAATCGCTCTGGCAGCAAACCGGAAGCGGCCTTTGCGCTGGCGCAAGTTGGGTTTTCGCTCGGCGCGCGGTTCGGGAAACAGCCACGGATCGGAACAGTCATCCCTCACCACGGGTTAACAATCCGTCCCGTCAATCTTGACTCCGCGCAACCTCCTTTTGCAAGATGCAAGAGCGGCACAATTGGTAGGGGAAGCCGGAACGAGGCTGCTTCCATGCGGGACTGATTCTTTTGCTTGGCAGATTGTCGTCTGCATGCAGGGTCGGGCCCAAGAATCGCGGCGTGCGGAACGCCGGGAAGGAAGCAGGTCATGGCAATTGCACTCGTATCGGAATCGACCACTGGTGGCGGCGGTAACGGTGACAGCCTTACCGTGAACACTGGCGGACGCGCCATTTCCGCCGATGGGCGCTACCTCGTTTACTATGGTGATGCATCCGACCTCGTAACGGATGATACCAATGGTGCACGCGACATTTTTCTGTACGACGCGATCAGCCAGACTACGACCCTTATTTCGAGAAATGCATTGGGTGATTCCGCGAACGGGGCCAGCGAAGCCCCTTCGATCTCGGCCGATGGCCGCTACGTAGTGTACTACAGCTTGGCCTCTGACCTGGTGGCGGGCGATACCAATGGTTTTCGAGACATCTTCCTCTATGACACGGTCAGCCAGACCACCGTGCTGATCTCCAACGATGCGTCGGGAGGCCCTTCCGACGACGGCAGTTTCTTCCCATCGATATCCGCCGATGGCCGCTATGTGGTGTATCACAGCTTCGCAACCGACCTGGTGGCGGGCGATAGCAACGGTGCCCGCGATATCTTTCTCTACGACACTGTCAGCCAGACGACGGAACTGATCTCCAAAGACGCTTCAGGCACCCCCTCGGATGGCGACAGCTACACCCCCTCCATCTCGGCCGACGGCCGCTACGTGGTTTACAGCAGCAATGCCACCGATCTGGTAGCGGGAGATACCAACAACCGTAGAGACATTTTCCTCTATGACACTGTGAGTCAGACCACCACGCTGATCTCGAGCGATGCGTCCGTGGGCCCGTCGGACTTCGATAGCTACGAACCGACGATATCCAGAGATGGACGCTACGTGGTTTACAGCAGCAATGCCACCAATCTGGTAGCGGGAGATACCAACAACCGTAGAGACATCTTCCTCTACGACACGGTGAGTCAGACCACCGCGCTGATCTCGATCGATGCGTCCGCAGGCCCTTCGAACGGTCACAGCTACACCCCCTCCATCTCCGCCGACGGCCGCTATGTAGTGTATTACAGCTTAGCTTCCGACCTGGTGGCCGACGATTTAAATGGCTATCCGGACATATTTGTCTACGACACCCAGACCGGCACAACGGCACTGGTGAGTGTCGATAGCGGAGGTGGCGGAACGGACAACAGCAGCTACTCTCCCTCGATCTCAGACGACGGCAGCACGATAGTCTTTGACAGCTATGCCAGCGTTTTCGTCGCGAACGACACGAATTTCCTCCGCGATGTCTATATTGCGGACAATCCCCTGTTCGCGCCGGTGGGTCCCACCACCAATACAGACACGCTTGCGGGCGATGGCAATGACAACAGTGTCGATTTCGACTCGACCACGCTCAACAATGGTGACAGCTATGACGGTCAGGGCGGCAATGACCGGGTAAACCTGAATGGCGGCGGCACCTTCGATTTTGCGGGCACGACCTTCACCTCTGTCGAGGATATCCAGACCGACGGGACCAATTCCATCCTCGACTTCTCCGGCTTCGGTTCAACCGAAGCAGACCGCGAGGGTATTGCAGGCCTGATCTCGTCGGCTGGCGGTGCCAACGATGTCGTCAAGATGGGCGAATGGCACCAGGACCTCGCCATCCTTGCCTCCATGTTCGGTGCAGGCATCGAGACCGTGGAATGGACGCGCTCAGGCGGATTTGACTACTCTGCCGTCCGCAACGGTTCCGGCCAGACGGTCGTTACCAGCACCGATACCGGCAATAGCCGCACCTATGACACCATCGACCAGACCTTCGACACCAACGGCATTCTGCGCGAGAGCGTGACGACCTATGACGATGGCAGGGTTGCCACCACCAACTACAATGCAGGCGGCGGCATGACGGGCATTGTCATCACCGATCCTCTAAACGCCGTGAACTACCAGACTTTGGAGAATGTCTATTCAGGCGGTCTGCTTCAGTCCTCGTCGCTTACCTTCGACAATGGCAACACCTCCGTGAAGTCCTACACCTCCGGCGTATTGACCCAGACGGTCGAGAGCGATGTCGCCGATGATTTCACATGGGACGTCAAGACCACCACCTACAACACCTCCGGCGTCAAGACGGGCTACGTTGTCGATTACGACGCGGGCGAAGCCCGCTCCCAGATGAGCTTCGCCTATACCGGCGGCATCCTCACCAACAGGACGATCACCAACAGTGACGGCTCGGCCAGCGAGGCTTCCTACAACACCTCGGGCGAGATGCAGCATGTCCGCAACACCGCGTCGGACGGCACCCAGTTCATCCTCGGCGGCACCGGCGACAACACGCTGACCGGCGGCAGCAATGACGACCTGTTCAAGGGCGGAACCGGCACCGACATCTTCGAATTCTCGGGAACAGTCGGCAACGACACCATTCTCGACTTCACCGATGGTCAGGACCGGCTCGATCTTTCCGCCTATGGCTACACCTCGCTGGCCGATCTGCAGAACGCCAGTGCGATCTCCGAGGTCAACGGCAACACCGTCATCGACCTCGGCGCAGACGGCTCCGTCACGCTCAACGGCTTGGCATTGAGCGACTTCGGCGGCGCGGATCTGGTGGGGTTCGTGAACGACTAGAACAGTAGCGGGTCAACGCCGCGATTGTCCTTCACCGTCTCCATGATCGGATAGGTGTGGGTCTGCGTTACATGCGGTAGTGTGGCAACGCGCTCCGCAAGCGTACGCCGGTAATGCGCCATGTCGCGCGTGCGGACCTTCAGCAGGTAGTCGAACCCGCCCGCGATCATGTGACAGGACTCGATTTCGGGAACGCGTCTCGCCGCCGCGTTGAATTTTTCCAGTGCTTCCGTGGTGGTGCGTTCGAGCGTGATCTGCACGAAGGTCAGGTAGGGCAGGTCTACCATTTCCGGCGCGATCTGGGCATGGTAGCCTGTCACATAGCCCTTGCGTTCCAGACGCTTGATGCGCTCCGTGCACGGGGTGTTCGAAAGACCGACCTTCGTTGACAGGTCGGTGACGGAGATACGCCCATCCTCCTGCAATGCCTTGAGGATCTTGCGGTCGATATTGTCCAGGATCTTGCTCATCCAACGCTCCGGCAGGCAGGAAAAAGACCTGCAATGCATAGCCAAAAAAGGAAAAATTGCCAAGCTGATCTGGTATCCTGGAGAATATTGAAGAGCAAACCTGTCTAGACGAGATGAAACCATGCCGACGCCTTCTTCTGACCTTGCCGGAATTCGAGCCACCATTCGCAGCCTGACCAACAGGGATGAGGCGCAATCACTGGATACGATGGTGGCGAGCCTTGACCTCAATCCGGCCCAACGCGCGGCGATAGCCGATGAGGCCGCGGAGATCGTGCGCGATATCCGCGCCAATCACGATACTGGCATCATGGAGAAGTTTCTCGCCCAGTACGGCCTAAACACCGACGAGGGCGTGGCCCTCATGTGTCTCGCCGAGGCCTATCTCAGAACGCCGGACGCAGAAACACTCGACGCTCTGATATCCGACAAGATCGGTGCTGGCGATTGGGCGCGCCATCTCGGTCAGGCGCGTTCCTCGCTCGTCAACGCCTCCACCTGGGCGCTGATGCTGACCGGCAAGGTCTTCCGGCAGATTCCTGCGCAGGCAAAGGACCTGTCCACGGTCATGCACGGTGTCGTGCAGCGGCTGGGCGAGCCTGTGGCGCGTTCCGCCGTCGCCGAAGCCATGAAGCTCATGGGACGCCAGTTCGTGCTGGGCCGCGACATAGCCGAGGCGCTGGCAAATGCGCGCGACGACATGAAGGACGGCTACCTGCACTCCTTCGACATGCTGGGCGAGGCTGCTCGCACCGAGCCCGATGCCAAGCGCTATTTCCTCGCTTATTCCGATGCGATCTCCGAGATTGCCCGGCACGCCAAGGAAAAATGGCCGCACGACAATCCGGGCATTTCGGTGAAGCTTTCCGCGCTGCATCCGCGCTATGAGACGGTCAATCGTGACCGTGTGCTGGATGAGCTCGTGCCCCGCGTCGAAGCGCTGGCCATGCACGCCAAGGCGGCAAACATTCCGCTGGCCATCGACGCAGAGGAAATGGACCGGCTCGATCTCTCGCTGGATGTCATCGAGGCAGTGCTTGCCAAGCCCGGACTGAAGGGCTGGGACGGCTTCGGCATCGTGGTGCAGGCCTATTCCAAGCGTGCGCCCGCCGTCCTCGACTGGCTGTACTCACTTTCGCAAAAACTGGACCGCAGGATTTCCGTTCGCCTGGTCAAGGGCGCCTACTGGGATGCAGATATCAAGAATGCCCAGGTGCAGGGCATCGAGGGGTACCCGGTCTATACGCGCAAGGAAAACACCGACGTTTCCTACCTGGCATGTGCAAAGAAGCTGCTTGCCATGACCGATCGCATCTATCCCCAGTTCGCCACGCACAATGCCCACACGGTCGCCGCGATCCAGGCTATCGCGCCCGAAGGTGCGCGGTACGAGTTCCAGCGACTGCATGGCATGGGCGATGCACTGCACGAGATTGCCCGCAAGCGCGACGGCAAGCGCCGCCGCATTTACGCGCCGGTAGGCGTTCACAAGGATCTTCTTGCCTATCTCGTGCGCCGCCTTCTGGAAAACGGTGCCAACTCCTCCTTCGTGCACCAGATCCTCAACGATGCGGTACCGGCCGAAACCATTGCCGCCGATCCCTTGGCTGCAGTCGAGGCAAACGAAACCGCCGCCCATCCGCGCATTCCGATGCCGAAGGACATTCTGGGCGAGAGGCGCAACAGCCGCGGCTGGAACCTGAGCGATCCGGCCGTACTTGAGGAACTCACCGGCGATATGAGCCGGTACAGCGATCATGTCTGGGGCCAGGACAGTGGAACGGTGAAGGTCGCCAACCCGGCAAATCGCTCGGACGTGGTGGGCTCCTGGACGCCCGCGACGCCAAAAGCCGCCACCGCTGCCATTGCCCGGGCGAATTCGGCATTTGCTGGATGGAACGGCATGGGCGCTGCCGGCCGTGCCGCGATACTGGAACGGGCGGCAGATCTTTACGAGGAAAATCACGCTGAACTGATGATGCTCATCGTCCGCGAAGCCGGAAAGACGCGTCTCGACGCAGTGGCCGAAATTCGCGAGGCGGTCGATTTCCTGCGCTACTATGCTGCCGAGGCACGCGCCGCTGGCGAGACCCGGGAAGGCCTTGGCGCAATCGTCTGCATTTCGCCGTGGAACTTCCCAGCGGCGATTTTCACGGGCCAGGTCGCAGGCGCTCTTGCCGCCGGAAATACCGTGGTGGCAAAGCCCGCCGAGCAGACGACTCTGATCGCGCTTCGCCTCGTCGAACTCCTGCATGAGGCAGGTGTTCCAGCTGACGCGCTCGTTGCAGTTGCGGGCGAGGGTGGCGACATAGGCCCCGCGCTTACCGGCTCACCCGACATTGCCGGAGTGGTCTTCACCGGATCCACCGACACGGCAAGGCTGATCGACATGTCGCTGGCGAAGGGCAATCCCGAGGCCATGCTGATCGCCGAAACCGGCGGCCAGAACGCCATGATCGTGGATTCGACAGCCCTGCCGGAACAGGCGGTGCGCGACATGGTTGCCTCCGCATTCCAGAGCGCGGGCCAGCGCTGTTCTGCGCTGCGCGTATTGTACGTGCAAAAGGACGTCGCGCCACAGATACTCGAAATGCTGGAGGGGGCAGCACAGGAATTGGCAATGGGCGATCCGTTCGACCCGGCAACCGATGTCGGCCCCGTCATTGACGATGAGGCGAGAAGCACGATCGAAGAACATTGCGCCAGGATGACGGGCGAGGGCAGGCTGCTGTTCAGGCTTGGCATGCCGTCTGGCTGCGAAAACGGCACCTTCGTCGCGCCGGCATGCTTCCGCATCGGTTCGATACTCGAACTGGAGCGCGAGGTATTCGGGCCCGTGCTGCACGTGGTTGAATTCGAGGCCGGGAAGATCGACCAGGTCGTCGAGACCATCAATTCGGCTGGCTATGGGCTGACCCTTGGCATCCATTCGCGTATCGACCGCCGCGTCGATCGGCTTTGCGAGATTGCCCATGTCGGCAATATCTACGTCAACCGCAACCAGATCGGTGCCATCGTTGGCGTTCAGCCCTTTGGCGGTGAGGGGCTTTCCGGCACTGGCCCGAAGGCGGGCGGCCCGCTCTATCTGAAACGGTTGAGCAAGCCGAAAGAAAAGACCGTATTGCCGCCGCGGGTTATGGGCCTTCCTGGTCCTACCGGAGAGCGGAACACCTGGTCGCTCGTACCCCGCGGTTTCATTGCATGTCTCGGGCCTTCCCCCGAGGCGCAGGAGCGCCAGCGCGAACTTGCCGTTTCGGCTGGCAACAGGGCGATCACGCTGGATGAATTCGGCGGAGGCCTTGATGCGTTGCTCGACCGCGATGATATCGTACTTGCCCTCATCGACGGCAACGATACTGGCGAACTCGAAGGCATCCGCAGCAAGTTGGCGAAGCGGCAGGGTAGGCGTGTTCTCGTGATCGACCCGGAGGAACACCCTGAAATGCTCCATGGCGAGAAGGTGATTTCAGAAGACACCACCGCTTCCGGTGGCAACGCGTCGCTCCTCGCCAGCGTTTCCTGACCAGTGTAGGCCCGGTCTGCTGCATTGTATCGGGTTTTGCCGCGGGTTTGCCTATTGAGTTTGGCGGCAATCCGGTGTTTGTGAGGTGAAGATCAGGTCCGGCCAGGACCTGATTCACTTCATGTGTCCAAGCAGCCCGGATCCCCTCCGGGCACAAGGAAACTGGCTTGTTTGCGAATTCCCGACAAATCATCGACCCGATCTGCGGCGTATTGCTGGCCGTACTGACCGTTTCCGTGATCATCGAGGATTGGGGGCTGGCAGACTGGGTCTCCGGACTGCTGCCATGGTTGACTGGCGCATCGGTATTGCTCATTGCAATTCATGTGCGTTATACCCGCAAGCTCTTCGTTGTCGTGGCTCTGGTGCTTACGTCAATATTGGCGAGCCAGAGCGCAGGTTGGCTGGCCACGGTCCAGAAGGGGCTGGCGACTTCCGCCTTCATCGCCGCCTTTTACATTGCACTATCCACTTTGCGTAGCGCCGCAGAAACCTCGCGCGCAATCCGCGAAGGTGGTCTTTTCCTTGCATTGCAGCCTCCCGGCTGGCGCTATCTGGCGCTGACTGTTGGCGGTCAGTTGTTTGCGCTCATCCTCAATTACGGTTCGATTGCCCTTTTGGGCAGCCTTGCCACGTCGAGCGCGGCAGCCGAAACCGATCCGGAAATCAGGCGGCACCGCACACGGCGCATGCTGCTTGCCATCCAGCGTGCATTCGTTTCCACGCTCTCGTGGTCGCCGCTCGCCTTTTCCATCGCCATCACGACCTCCCTGGTTCCCGGCACGGAATGGTCGGGTGTCGTTCTGCCCGGTCTGGTCACATCCACAATATTGGCGGGAACGGGCTGGGCGCTCGACGCGATCTTCAAGCCGCGGCTCAACAGGCCACCGGCTGCCGCACAGGATGCCGGCAGTTGGAAATCGCTGCTGCCGCTCTTTCTGCTTTTCGCGCTTCTGGCCACGCTCATCGGCAGCCTGCGCCCCTTCACGCATGTCCGGATTATCGACCTTATCCTGACGGTCGTTCCCTTCGTCTCGATCGGCTGGCTCGCAGTGCAGTCACTTGTCGATGATGGCGCTCCGCGCCTCGGAGAGCGGTTGAAGAGTTACGTGATCCGCGAACTGCCAAGCTTTCGCGGGGAACTGACCCTGCTGATGATGGCTGGCTACATCGGCACGGTCGGCGCGCCGCTGGTCTCGCAAATGCTGGCGGGTGCCGGTCTTGATTTCACCTTGATCCCCGTCTGGCTTCTGCTTGCTTCCTTCGTCTGGCTCATTCCCCTTGCCGGGCAGATGGGAATGAATCCGATACTCGCGATAACGCTGGCTCTCCCCGTTCTCCCGCCGCCGGAAGTGCTGGGTGTTTCGCCCACGGCGCTTGTTGTTGCCGTGGTTGCGGGATGGGCGCTTACGGGGGCAACTTCGCCTTTTACCGCGACAACGCTTCTCATCGGCTCCTTCGCCAGGATCAGCGCCTGGCGGGTGGGATGGGCGTGGAATGGCTTCTACAGTCTCGTCTGCGCGATCCTGTTGTCTGCATGGGTGGTGATCTACGCTTCGCTTTGATCCCTGCCGCCGCCGGGCGAAAGCTTGCGGCATACGAGTTCGCGCAGCCTGCTGGCCAGCGGGTTCAGAACGTGTCCCCTCAGCGAGATCACATGGTAGGGATTGATGATGATCGGGTCCGCCAGGGAAAGCGCGACCATGCCGCATTCGCCCTGCTGGCGCGTCAGCAGTTCTGCAACCTCGCCTGAAGCGGGGGCAATCGCATCGGTGGCATTCAGGTAGGCGATCATCACCAGCAATGAGGTAGTGTTGACGATCTCCGGCGGCAGCGCCTTGCCGCTTGCCAGAAATGCTTCCTCGACCGCCCGGCGCATTGGCGTGTGCGGCGCCTGGATCACCCACTCGAAGCCTTCGAGGTCACCAAGGCTCACGCTGGAGCGACGGCTGAGCGGATGGTTTTCGCGCACCAGGAAATGGATCACCTCGGTGCGGCCGCGCTTGATGTCGAACTGGCGTGCGTCGGTCCCAGCGGGTATGCGTGACAGAACGAAGTCGAAGTCGCCCTGAACGAGACCGTTGATGAGCATGTCGCTCGGTCCGACGTCGACGTAGATTTCCGCGCCGGATGTCGTTTTCTTCAACTCCTGGATTGCCGGAACCACGAAACCCACCGCGCCGCCGGTAACCGAGCCGACACGCGCGGTACCGGCCTGACCGATATTGGCGGCAGCTATCTCGCGTTCGGTGGCATCGAGGTTGCGGATCAGGTTGACGGCGTTCCGGGACAGGATTTCGCCTACCGGCGTGGGCGTCATCCCCTTCGGGTGGCGTTCGAACAGCTTCATGCCGAGGGTGGCTTCGATGCTTGCCAGCAGCCGGGAAGCGGCGGGCTGTGTCATGCCCAGATGGTCGGCGGCAATCGCAAGCTGACCGCTCTGCTGAATTGCCAGGATCAGGCGGAAGTCTTTCAATTGCAGGCGACTGGATATCCGGTACATGGGTCACTTATCAAAATCGGTATGCAGATTGTCAATTAATGCATTTGAATGGCAACTCACAATACCGGTACGAGTCTTTTCCGCCGGAACCTCGGTTTCCGGCTGAACGGCATTTCTGCACGGCTTGAAGCCTGCATTGCCAAGACAGTGATATGGGAGGAATTCATGAAGAAGCTGATTTCAGCATTGGTCGCGCTTGCCTTTGGCGCGGGCATGTTCGTGTCTGCCGCGGTTGCGGCGGAAAAAGGTACCGTGGGCATTGCAATGCCGACCAAGTCGTCTGCCCGCTGGATTTCCGACGGCAACTCGATGGTCGAGCAGTTCACCGCCGCTGGCTATGACACCGATCTGCAATACGCCGAGGATGACATTCCGAACCAGCTTGCCCAGATCGAGAACATGATCACCAAGGGTGTGGATGTGCTCGTGATCGCGGCAATCGACGGCACCACGCTGTCCAATGCACTCGAGAACGCCGCTGCAGCCGGCATCAAGGTCATCGCCTATGACCGCCTGATCCGCGACAGCGGAAACGTCGACTACTACGCCACCTTCGACAACTTCCAGGTTGGCGTCCTGCAGGCGACCTCGCTCGTCAACGGGCTGAAAGAGCGTTTTGGCGACGGCCCCTACAATGTTGAACTCTTCGGCGGTTCGCCGGACGACAACAACGCCTACTTCTTCTACAACGGCGCAATGAGCGTGCTTCAGCCGCTGATTGACGAAGGCAAGATCAACATCGTTTCCGGCCAGATGGGCATGGACACCGTTGGTACGCTTCGCTGGGACGGCGCTGTGGCCCAGGCCCGCATGGACAACCTGCTCTCCGCCTACTACACCGACAAGCAGGTCCATGGCGTACTTTCGCCCTATGATGGCCTTTCTATCGGTATCCTGTCTTCGCTGAAAGGCGTGGGCTACGGCTCCGGCGACATGAAAATGCCGATCGTGACTGGTCAGGACGCCGAGGTTCCCTCCGTCAAGTCGATCCTCGCAGGCGAGCAGTACTCGACCGTTTTCAAGGATACTCGTGAACTTGCCCGCGTTACCGTTGGCATGGTCAACGCCCTTCTTGGCGGCAGCGAGCCGGAGATCAACGACACCAAGACCTACGACAACGGTGTCAAGGTCGTGCCGTCCTACCTTCTGGTCCCGGTTTCTGTGGATGCTTCCAACTGGGAAGAAGTCCTGATCGGTTCGGGTTACTACACCAAAGACCAGATCCAATAAGCCTCCCGGCGTGACGAGACTGTCCGCGCATCTCTTGTTTGCGCGGACAGTTTTCCGACCGGTATTGGGTAGCTATACGGATGGTGAATGGCATGAGCACCTTGCTCGAAATGCGCTCGATCACGAAGACCTTTCCAGGGGTCAAGGCGCTGGACCGCGTCGACCTCAAGGTCAGGGAAGGCGAGATCCACGCCATCTGTGGCGAGAACGGCGCTGGAAAATCCACACTCATGAAAGTCCTTTCCGGTGTCTATCCGGTGGGCAGTTACGAAGGCGAGATCGTCTATGACGGCAAGCCTGCCGAGTTTCGCGGGATCAGCGATAGCGAGGAACGCGGCATCATCATCATTCACCAGGAGCTCGCGCTCGTGCCTCAGCTGTCGATTGCCGAGAACATCTTTCTCGGCAACGAACGCAGCAGTCGCGGTGTGATCGACTGGCGTGAGACGAACCAGAAGACCGAAGAACTTCTGGCCAAGGTCGGCCTCTTGGAGGCACCGACGACAAAGGTCGATTCCATCGGCGTCGGAAAGCAGCAGCTTGTCGAGATCGCCAAGGCGCTCTCCAAGAACGTGCGCCTTCTCATCCTCGACGAGCCGACCGCCGCCTTGCAGGAAAACGACAGCCGCAAGCTTCTCGAGCTCATGCTCGAATTGAAGGCCCAGGGCGTGACCTGCATCATGATTTCCCACAAGCTGGGCGAAGTCCGGCACGTGGCGGACACGGTAACCGTCATACGCGACGGCATGACGGTCTCCACCCTGGACGCCGCCAAGGGCCTGAGCGAGGATGTCATCGTCCACGACATGGTTGGCCGTGACATGACCCAGCGCTTCCCCGAGCACGATCGCCAGCCGGGCGAGATGCTCATGGAAGTGGAGAACTGGAATGTCTGGCATCCGGAGCATGCAGACCGAAAGGTCATCCGCAACGCGTCCTTCAACGTTCGCGCCGGCGAGGTGGTCGGCATTGCCGGCCTGATGGGATCGGGCCGCACGGAGTTGGCCATGTCCATCTTTGGCCGTTCCTATGGCCGCAACATCTCGGGCACGGTGAAGCTTAATGGCCGTCCGGTCGACGTGAGCAGCGTCTACAAGGCGATCATGATGGGGATTTCCTACGTCACTGAGGACCGCAAGTCGCTGGGCCTCGTTCTCGACGAGACAATCCGCTTCAACACGACTATCGCCAATCTGGAAGGCGTTTCCTCCGCAGGCATGCTCAATCGCAATGAGGAAACCAAGGTCGCCGAGGAATACCGCGAGGCGCTCGGCATCCGTACGCCGTCCGTCTTCCAGAAGACGGTCAACCTCTCGGGCGGCAACCAGCAAAAGGTCGTTCTGGCCAAATGGCTGTTCACTGCACCCGAGGTGCTGATCCTGGACGAACCCACGCGCGGTATCGACGTGGGCGCGAAATACGAAATCTACACGATCATCAACGATCTGGCGGCAAGGGGGAAAGGGGTCGTGATGATCTCGTCCGAAATGCCGGAGCTGTTGGGCATGTGCGACCGCATCTACGTGATGAACGAGGGCGCGCTGGTCGGCGAACTCACGGCAGCCGAGGCAAGCCAGGAGCGCATCATGTCGCTCATCGTCAACGAACAGGAAGAGCTGAGCTATGGAACTCGCTGAAAACGAAAGCGCTGCTGTACAGAACGATCAGCCGTCGGGCCTGCGCCAATACCTGATGTCGCACCTGCGCGAATACGGTCTGCTGTTCGCGCTCATCGTGGTGATGATCTTCTTCCAGGTCGTTACCGATGGCACGCTGCTCAAGGCGGTCAACGTCACCAACCTGCTGCTCCAGAACAGCTATATCGTCATCATGGCGCTGGGCATGCTGATCGTCATCGTATCCGGCAACATCGACCTTTCTGTCGGTTCGGTGATGGGTTTCATCGGGGCGCTGGCGGCAGTGATGATCGTCAATTACGATGTGCCTGTGCTCCTGACAATCGTGGCCTGTCTTGTCGCGGGTGGCATCATCGGTGCTGCTCAGGGCTACTGGATCGCCTACTGGAAAATTCCGTCCTTCATCGTCACGCTGGCAGGCATGCTTGTGTTCCGCGGGTTGTCGCTGTGGCTACTCGAAGGCCAGTCGGTCGGGCCGTTCCCGCGTGAGTTCCAGGTACTGGCTACCGGTTTCGTGCCCGACATATTCCCGTCCGGCCTGGGAAGTGCTCTGGCAGGAATCTTTGGTGCTCGCCAGGTGAACGTGCTCGCCCTTCTGGCCGGGGTTGCGGCGGCCGGTGTCATTTTCTGGATCGGCTTCAGGCAGCGCATGCGCAACCGGCAGTACGGCATCGTGGGCGAACCTTACGGGTTCTTCCTGGCGCGCAACTTTATCGTCGCGGCAGCCGTCATCTTCATCATGTACAAGCTGTCGACTTTCCGCGGTCTTCCCAACGTCCTCATCACGATGGGAATTCTCACGATCATCTACGCCTTCATTACCCAGAGCACGGTCATTGGCCGCCGGGTTTACGCGCTGGGCGGCAATCAGAAAGCGGCCAAGCTGTCGGGCATCCAGACCGAGCGGCTGACCTTTCTTGCCTTTGCCAATATGGGTGTGCTGGCCGCAGCGGCAGGCCTCGTTTTTGCCGCGCGCCTCAATACCGCAACACCGAAGGCAGGTTTTGCACTCGAACTCGATGTCATCGCCGCAGTCTTCATTGGTGGCGCATCAATGTCGGGTGGCGTTGGGACCATCATCGGAGCTGTGGTCGGCGCGTTCCTGATGGGCGTTCTCAACAACGGCATGTCGATCATGGGTATCGGCATCGACTACCAGCAGATGATCAAGGGTCTCGTCCTGCTCGCTGCGGTGATCTTCGACGTCTACAACAAGCAGAAACAGGGCTGATCGCTCCAAAGGCGGATCGGGGAGGTAACATGGTGTTCAAGCCAGCCAAATGGCCGCGCAAACTCAGGTCGCAGGAATGGTTCGGTGGAACCGGGCGCGACCAGATCTATCATCGCAGCTGGATGAAGAACCAGGGGTTCCCCAATGACCTGTTCGACGGCAGGCCGGTCATCGGCATCCTCAATACCTGGTCGGAACTCACGCCTTGCAACGCGCACCTGGACGTTCTGGCAGAGAAGGTGAAACACGGAATCTACGAAGCTGGCGGGTTCCCGGTCGAGGTGCCGGTATTCTCGGCCGCAGAGAGCTCTTTCCGACCAACGGCGATGATGTTCCGAAACCTGGCCTCCATGGCTGTCGAGGAAGCAATTCGCGGCCAGCCCATGGATGGATGTGTGCTTCTGGTTGGCTGCGACAAGACCACTCCTTCGCTCCTGATGGGGGCGGCATCAACGGATCTGCCTTCGATCGTCGTCACCGGTGGCCCCATGCTCAACGGCTACTTCCGTGGCGAGAGGGTAGGTTCCGGAACGCATCTGTGGAAATTCTCCGAAGCCGTGAAGGCGGGAGAAATGACGACCGAAGACTTCCTTGAGGCCGAGGCATCGATGTCCCGTTCGGCTGGTTCCTGCAACACCATGGGAACTGCCTCGACCATGGCTTCCATGGCTGAAGCGCTGGGAATGGCACTTTCCGGCAATGCGGCAATTCCTGCGGTCGACAGCCGCCGCCGCGTCATGGCTCAGCTTTCGGGCCGCCGCATCGTGCAGATGGTCAAGGACGATTTGAAGCCATCCGACATCATGACGAAGCAGGCCTTCGAGAACGCGATCCGCACGAACGGCGCGATTGGCGGCTCGACCAATGCGGTGGTTCACTTGCTTGCTGTTGCCGGAAGGGTGGGCGTCGACCTGACGCTGTATGACTGGGACCGCTGCGGCCGGGACATGGCGACGATCGTCAATCTCATGCCGTCTGGAAAATACCTGATGGAAGAGTTCTTCTATGCAGGCGGGCTGCCGGTTGTGCTGAAGCATCTTGGCGACGCCGGACTGCTCCACAAGGATGCGATCACCGTATCCGGCCAGAGCGTGTGGGACGAGGTAAAGGACGTCGTCAACCACAATGACGACGTGATCCTGCCGGTGGAGAAGGCGCTAACCCGGCAGGGCGGCATTGCGGTTCTCAGGGGCAATCTCGCCCCGAAGGGTGCCGTCCTCAAACCCTCCGCAGCTTCGCCGCACCTGATGAAGCATCGGGGCAGGGCGGTCGTGTTCGAGGACATCGACGACTACAAGGCAAAGATCAACGACGACAACCTCGATATCGACGAGAACTGCGTGATGGTTCTCAAGAACTGCGGGCCGAAGGGCTATCCAGGCATGGCCGAGGTGGGCAACATGGGCTTGCCGCCCAAGGTGCTGAAGAAGGGCATAACCGACATGGTGCGCGTCTCGGACGCCAGGATGTCGGGCACCGCCTATGGCACCGTTGTGCTGCATACCTCGCCGGAGGCGGCAGCAGGTGGCCCTCTGGCTGTGGTTCGCAACGGTGACATGATCGAACTGGATGTCGCGCAGCGGCGCCTTCATCTCGATATTCCCGAAGACGAGCTGGCAAGGCGCCTTGCCGATTGGGCGCCGCCTGCTGACCAGGCCGAGGCGGGCTACGCCTGGCTTCACAACGCCCATGTCGAAGGCGCCGATACCGGCGCCGATCTGGATTTTCTCAAGGGATGCCGCGGCGCACCCGTTGGAAGGGATTCACACTGATGTCAATGAAGATCGCACTGGTGGGTATTGGCAAGATTGCCATCGACCAGCACATTCCGGCCATCAACAGTTCCAGGGAGTGGGAACTGGCAGCGACGGTTTCGCGTCATGGCGGTATTGAGGATATCGAGAACTTTGCCGATATCCAGACCATGCTGGATGCCAGGCCCGATATCGAATGTGTCTCGCTGTGCCTCCCGCCTGTTCCGCGCTTCGACTATGCAGTTGCGGCGCTCAAGGCCGGCCGCCATGTCATACTGGAAAAACCGCCCGGCGCCACGGTTTCCGAATGCCGCACACTTGAGGCAATGGCCCTTGATGGCGGTGTGACGATCTATGCCACATGGCATTCGCGCGAGGCCGCACAGGTCGATCTGGCGCGCGACTGGCTGAGGGACAAGAAGCTGAATAGCCTTCGCATCATCTGGAAAGAGGATGTCCGCCGCTGGCACCCGGGCCAGAAATGGATATGGGAGGCAGGCGGCCTGGGCGTTTTCGATCCCGGTATCAACGCCTTCTCGATCCTGACAAAGATTTTGCCGGTTCCGGTTCATGTCACCTCGGCGGAGCTTCGCTTCCCTGAAAACTGCGAAACGCCGATTGCCGCCGATATCGCCTTCGCGCATCCCTCCGGCGCTCCGGTCACGGCAGAGTTCGACTTTCTTGAAGAGGGAACGCAAACCTGGTCGATGATCATCGACACAAGTGGCGGAGAGCTGCTGCTTGAGGAAGGCGGTGCCAAGCTTACCATCAATGGCGTGGAGCAGGCGGATTCCACCGCGCTTGCGGAAACGGAGGACGGATCCAATCCGCTTCTCGGTGGCGAGTACACGCGCCTCTACGCAAGAATGGCGAATCTCGTCAAGGCAGCGCAAAGCGAGATGGACCTCAGTCCTTTCATGCATGTCTCCGACTGTTTTCTGCTGGGTAAGCGGGTCACCGTCGCCCCTTTCCACGAGTGAGAATGATGTGACTGATGCAGCGAAATTACCGGGCATTTCCTGGCTCGCAGCAGACTGGGGCACCTCATCGCTTCGCGTGTGGGCGATTGATGGCAGCGGCAGGGTAATTGCCTCCGCCACTTCCGGCCGCGGAATGGGCAGCCTGACGAGCGAAGAATACGAAGTAGCGTTTCTCGAACTTGCAGGCGACTGGTTGCCACAGGAACCCACGGGCAGGATACCTGTTCTGGTCTGCGGCATGGCAGGTGCGAAGCAGGGCTGGCAGGAAGCAGGCTACTCTCAGGTGCCGTGCCCGCCTGTCGATCCGGTGGCGTTGACACGGGTGAGAGTGCAGGACCCGCGTCTCGACGTATTCATCGTGCCGGGTATTTGCCAGCTTGAGCCGCCAGACGTCATGCGCGGCGAGGAAACCCAGCTTGCCGGCCTCACGGCATCAGGCATTCTTGACGGCACAGTCTGCATGCCCGGAACGCACAGCAAGTGGGTCAGGCTTGCCGGCGGCAGGGTTGAAGCATTCGCAACCTTTATGACCGGCGAACTCTTTGCCGCGATTACACAGCATACGATCCTGCGCCACTCGCTTTCCGAGGGAAGCAGCTTCGACAGCAAGGCCTTTCTGGGCGGCGTGGGGCAGGGGCTCGAGGGTTCGTCTGCGCTGGCGGGAAATCTGTTTTCGATCCGCGCGTCGGGATTGCTTGGCCAGGATGGCGGTGATGCCGCGTCCCGCATTTCGGGCCTTCTTGTCGGAACTGAACTGGCTGCCAATCAAGCGCTTTGGCGGGAGGGCGAGGCCCACCTGGTGGGCGACTCCCGGCTTGTCGAAAATTACGCGCTTGCCATTCGAACTGTTGGCGGAAGACCGGTTGTCCACGACGGCGAAGCGCTTGTGCTTGCCGGGTTGAAACAGGTCAGGTCAGCAATGCTGGAGAATGCCGCATGAGCCGGAAGATCGTAGCTATTCTGAGAGGCGTCAGGCCCGGAGAAGTGGAGGCGATAGCCGCCGCGATAATCGATGCAGGCATCTCCACCATCGAAGTGCCTTTGAATTCGCCCGAACCCTTTGACAGTATTTCGCGCATTGCGGCTGCTTTCGGCAGAGAGGCACTCGTCGGTGCAGGCACGGTTCTGGCACCCGAACAGGCCGAACAGGTACATGCAGCCGGTGGAAGGCTGATCGTCTCGCCGAACTGCGACCCTTCGGTGATCGCCCGCACGCTGGAACTGGGCATGGTCTCGATGCCCGGTGTCTTTACCGCCACCGAATGCTTTTCTGCCATTCGGGCCGGAGCGCGGCAATTGAAGCTGTTCCCCGGCTCGGTCGCCGGCCCCGAAGGACTCAAGGCCTTGAAGGCCGTCCTGCCGGGCGATGCGAAAATGCACGCGGTAGGTGGCGCATCGGCGGAGAATTTCGGCGAATGGATCGCGGCCGGCGCCGACGGGTTCGGCATCGGCTCCGCGCTCTACAAACCCGGCATGCCGGCTGAAGCCGTTGCGGAAAAGGCAGCCCGTATCGTGAGTGCCTATGACAGCGCCATTGCAGCAGGAGGGAAGGCCGATGGCTGAAACGGGAGCCATATCCAACTTCGGCCAGGCACCGGATGGCAGCGACGTGCAGCGCATAGAGCTTGCCAACGGTCATGCCAGCGCGGCACTGCTCACCTATGGTGCGACGCTTCAGGAATACAGGATCGGGGGCGTGGATCACTCGCTGGTTTTGGGCGGATCCACGCTCGCGCCCTACCTTACGCCATCCATGAGATATTTCGGTGCGATTGTCGGCAGGGTTGCCAACCGGATTGGTTCCGGCCGGGCAACACTCGACGGGCGTACACTCAAATTCGACAGGAATGAAAATGGTATCACCACGCTTCATGGGGGAAGCAGCGGCAGTGGTCACTGCAACTGGACGCTGGAGGAGGCGGAAGAATCCTTCTGCCGGATGAGCCTCGTCATGCCCGATGGCGAGAACGGATTCCCGGGCAACCTGGAAATCTCCGCCACATACCGGCTCGATGAAGAGGGCGCGCTTGATCTTGAGCTCGAGGCACAGACGGATGCCCCCACATTTTGCAACCTGGCCCATCACGGCTATTGGAACCTGGATGGCACTGCCGATCTGTCAAACCATCGACTGCAAATATTCGCGGACAGGTATCTGGAAATCGATGGGGACAAGATCCCGCTCGACGAGCCGCACGGCGTGAGCGGAACACGTTTCGACTACACGTCGCCCGCGCCGGTCGTCACGACCGGAAAGGTACTCGATCACAATTTCTGCTTGACCAGAAAACGAGGCGATTTTCGCGAAGTCGCGCTCCTTTCGGCTGGTGGCGTGAAACTCGTGATTTCCACGACCGAGATCGGGCTACAGGTGTATGACGGCAATCATCTCGCCATTCCGGGCGAACTGACACTCTCCGGCAGGCCCTATGGGCGAAATGCGGGTGTCGCGCTTGAACCGCAGGCCTGGCCAGACGCACCGAACCACGACACCTGGCCATCCATTGTGCTGCGGCCCGGTGAAACCTATCGCCAGCACTCGCGGTTCCACGCGAGCACGGCCTGACCGGGTCGAACAAGATTGAAGAGATCGAAAGGAACGATACGATGAACAAGGCCCTTACCGGCATCCTTCCAGTAGCGCCAACTCCATTTCATGCCGACGGCCGCGTTGATGAGGAAGGCATGCGCCGGGTCATCGATTGCATGATCGACCAGGGTGTCGATGCCATCTGCATTCTCGCAAACTATTCCGAACAGTTCCTGCTGTCCGACGATGAGCGCGCCCTCTTGATGCGCATCTCGCTCGAGCATGCAGCGGGCCGGGTACCCGTGATTGTCACCATCAGTCATTTCAGTACGCAAATCGTCGTCGACCGTGCAAAGTCCGCCGAGGCAATGGGAGCCTCCATGGTCATGATGATGCCGCCCTATCACGGCGTGGGGCTGGTCCCCGCGCCAATGGGGATCTACGAGCATTTCGAGGCGGCGAGCAACGCGATCTCGATCCCGATCATGGTGCAGGATGCGCCGCTGTCCGGCGCTCCGCTGCCGGTGGATCTTCTTGTCCGCATGGCGCGAGAGCTGGAAAACGTCTCCTACTTCAAGATCGAGGTTCCATTCGCAGCCGACAAGCTGGCGGCCTTGATCGAGGCAGGTGGCGAGAGCATCGTCGGTCCCTTCGACGGTGAGGAAGCAGTAACGCTTCTTGCCGACCTGGACGCCGGGGCGACCGGCACGATGACTTCGGCCATGTTCCCCGACAGGATCAAGCCAATCGTCACCGAACATCTGGCGGGAAATCTCGATGCGGCGCTCGACCACTGGAAAACCTGCCTTCCGCTGATCAATCACGAAAACCGCCAGTGCGGCCTGCGCGCCACCAAGACCGTGATGATGGAAGGCGGCGTGATCGGCAGCGACCATGTTCGTCACCCACTCAAACCGATGTCGCAGAGAACACGCGAAAGGCTGCTACAGCTTGCGCGTGATCTCGACATTCTGGCGCTGCGCTGGGGCAAGTAACCGATCGGGAAAAGCTCATGACAATGGCCGAGGCAATCACTCAGAGGCTCCCTGCGCCCTCCTGTGAACTGGGGGAGGGGCCGCACTACGACCACGCCACCGCGACGGCGTGGTGGTTCGATATCCTCGGCTGCAAACTGCTCGAACACCGCTTCGCCTCGGGCATTACCGAGATCCATGATCTTCCGCGAATGGGTAGCGTGGTTGCAAAGATCGATGCCGGACACCAGTTATTGGCCATGGACGATGGTCTGTATCTTCGCAAGATGGCCGGTGGCGCGGTGACCCTCCTTCATCCACTGGAAGCAGACAATCTGTCAACGCGGTCCAATGATGGCAGGGTTCATCCTTCCGGCCGGCTCTGGATCGGAACGATGGGGCGCAAGGCCGAGAAGGATGCCGGTGCCATATACTGGTTCGACGGGAGAGAGGTAAGGCGTCTCTTTTCCGGGATCACGGTGCCCAACTCGATCTGTTTTTCTTCCGATGGAAGAACAGGTCATTTCGCCGATACGGAGCAAAGAAGGGTCTGGCGGGTCGAGCTGGATCCATCGACCGGACTTCCGGTTGGCGAGCCTGAGGTCTTTCTGACGGCCTCGGATCTGCCATTGGGGGGAGGGTTCGACGGTTCGGTCACGGACAGGAACGGTGTCTTGTGGAATGCTGCCTGGAACAGCGGTTCGGTTACCGGTTTTGCCCCGGATGGTTCCGTGGTGCAGACGTTCGAGGTTCCTGCTGCGCAGTCCACCTGTCCCGCCTTCGTGGGCGAAAATCTCGACCGCATGCTGATTACCACCGCCAGACAGGGCTATACGGATGAGCAGCGCAAGGCCGATCCTGGCGCCGGTTTCACCTATGTCATAGATGGCGGTTTCACAGGCACGGAAGATGTGCCATTCAAACTCGAAGACTGAAATCAAATTACTGGAGAGCGAGAAGAATGCTGACAGGAAAACATCTGGTCGCAGGAGAATGGGTAGACGGTACAGGCACGTTCAGCAGTGAACCGGCGCACGGACCCTCCCGCGACTTCGCCATTGGAACCCCGCAGTTGGTTGACGCGGCCTGCAAGGCTGCCGAAGAGGCCTTCTGGTCCTATGGCTATTCCACCCGTGAGGACAGGGCAGCCTTCCTCAACGCGATTGCGGACGAGATCGAGGCGCGCGGCGATGCAATCACGGAAATTGGCACACAGGAAACCGGTCTTCCCGAAGCGCGCCTGCAGGGTGAGCGCGGCCGAACCACCGGCCAGCTGCGCCTGTTCGCTTCGCATATCCTCAAGGGCGATTACCTCGACCGCCGTCATGACGAGGCTCTGCCGGATCGCAAGCCGCTTCCGCGCCCGGACCTGAAAATGGTTCAGCGTCCCATCGGCCCGGTTGCCGTTTTCGGCGCATCCAACTTCCCGCTTGCCTTCTCGACCGCTGGCGGCGACACGGCTGCCGCTCTTGCAGCCGGTTGCCCGGTCGTGGTGAAGGGGCACTCAGCCCATCCCGGCACCGGCGAGATCGTGGCCCAGGCCATCGATGCTGCCATCCAGAAATGCGGCATCCATCCCGGCGTGTTCTCGCTCATCCAGGGCGGCAAGCGCGATGTCGGTCAGTCGCTGGTTCAGCACCCGCTGATCAAGGCCGTCGGCTTTACCGGCTCACTGGGCGGGGGCCGTGCACTGTTCGACCTGTGCGCGCAGCGCCCGGAACCGATCCCGTTCTTCGGCGAACTCGGCTCGGTAAACCCGATGTTCATTCTTCCGAATGCGCTTTCTGCGCGTGGCTCCGAGATCGCTTCCGGCTGGGCCGGTTCGCTCACCATGGGCGCAGGCCAGTTCTGCACCAATCCGGGCATCGCGGTTGTTATGGAAGGCAGCGATGCGGAACAGTTCGCCAACGCAGCCACGGCCGCGCTCGAACCGATGGGCCCGCAGACGATGCTGACAGATGGCATTGCCGATGCATATCGCAGCGGTCGCGACCGTGTAGCGGGCACTTCGGGTGTCCAGGAATTGCTGACATCCACGTGCGATCTTCGCAATGCCACGCCCTATCTCTATCGGGTATCGGGCAAGGATTGGCTGGACAACCACGTGCTGGGCGAGGAAGTCTTCGGTCCGCTCGGCCTGATCGTGACAGTTTCGGATTTCGACCAGATGGTTGCCATGGCCAAATCGCTCCAGGGTCAGCTCACCTGTACGCTGCACATGGATGAGGCCGATACCGACGCTGGCAAGACACTCATGCCGGTACTGGAACGCAAGGCTGGCCGTGTGCTTGCAAACGGCTTCCCGACCGGGGTCGAGGTGTGCGATTCCATGGTGCATGGCGGCCCCTATCCGGCGTCTACCAACTTTGGAGCAACCTCCGTCGGAACGCTTTCGATCCGCCGCTTTCTGCGCCCGGTCTGCTATCAGGGCATTCCGGATGCACTTCTGCCGAACGATCTCCAGTAGTGTTCCCGGCGGGGGCCGGTTTGAAGAATGGGAATCATGATTGGCGCCGGCGGAGTTTGAATACTCCGCCGGCGTTTTCCTTTCCTGCCGATATGCAGTCCTCAGGCTTCCAACGTTCTTGTTAAGTGGCGATTCTCCGGCTACATTGCGCGGACAACGGTTTCGCCAAGCAAGAGCAAGGCGAATGAAAAGGGAACACGGTGAGGTGTAGCCAACAGGCGCCGAGACCGTGGCTGCCCCCGCAACTGTAAGCGGTAGAGGATGTCGTGAAACGCCACTGGCCAAGTGCCGGGAAGGTAGACATTCCTCCCCATCCCGCGAGCCAGGAGACCTGCCGCTGTGAAGTGCCGCGTTATCGCGAAAGATCGTCCATTAATCCGCACGGTGGGTGCGGGAAGGAGAACATCATGCATATCAACCCGGGCGTCGTTGACGGCGCCAAGATCGTATTGAGCTACGCCACCGGCCTGGCTTCCCTCGGCATTGCCGGCCGCATGGCATGGGACCAGATCCGTGCCTATGGCGAGCCCTTCAGCCTCGCAATCCGCAGCGTCATGACCACTGCGCTCGTATTCGTGTTTTTTGAAGTGCTGCCGCACTTCCCGGTGGGCGTTTCCGAAGTTCACCTCATTCTCGGCTCAACCCTGCTTCTCATGTTCGGCACGGGTGCTGCTGCCATCGGGCTGGCTCTTGGCCTGCTCATCCAGGGCGTATTCTTCGCGCCGTTCGATCTGCCGCAATACGGCATGAACATCACCACGCTGATCGTTCCGCTTATCGGCATTCATCTGCTCGCCAAGAAAATCATCTCGCCGAAGACCCCCTATGTCGAACTGCGCTATTCGCAGGCTCTGGCCCTTTCAACCGCCTACCAGGCAGGCATTGTCGGCTGGGTAGCATTCTGGGCCTTCTACGGGCATGGCTTCAGCGCGGCAAACGTCACCAGCGTGCTGACCTTTGGCAGCGCCTACATGACCGTTATCCTGATCGAGCCGCTGGTCGATCTGGCAGTCCTTGCAGCGGCCAAGTCGCTGCGCGGGATTACCGGAACGTCTGCCTTCAATGCACGGCTGCATGCTGCTGCGTGAAGCAACAACGGCCAATTTGCGGAGTTTGGGAAAGGCGGTCTTCGGACCGCCTTTTTTCTTGCCCTCGATTTCATGAAAGAGATGCAAAGAAACAGAAAACCAAAGGAAATGCCAACTAGACCGTGTCGGCTTCAGCTGTACACGGGTAGTCTCAGCAAGCGACTGAATTGCTTGATGCATTTGGAATTCGACAATTCCTTCGAAATCGAAATTGCCTTAGGTAAAATTTAATCGGATGAAATAGCATAGATTAGAAGTAACCTATTTAGAAGGTCCGATAAATATAAACCCTTAACCAAAAATAATAGATTTCAATCAAAATAGAAACATCGATATGATTTCGTCAATTCCGCCCAGTCCAGGCAGAATTCCAAAATGTATTCCAGTTCGAAAATTTGGTTCACGCGGGGTGGGCTTTCGCCTTCCGATCACGCAACAAACTCCTAGGGGTGTTGCGCAGGCCGCCGCTAGCTGGACACCCGCAAAAACCCGGTGTTTTTCGAGGGCAGAACCTGTTGATCCTGAGTTGATATGCGTTTGGCGTGGTTTTCCGCCATATTCGGCAACTTCTGAACGATTTTGAGGCCTGTTATGGCCGTGTATTCCGATTTTCGACACACCTATCCCGTTGCCATTCGTCGTTCATGGAAGATCAGACGATCGAAGTTGTATGCGAGGTTGGCCAATATCAGTTTAGCCTCGGCCCGGGCGATACCAATGGTTCGTATAAACAGGCCGTACCGGTTCTTCTGATGCGCAAACACATGCTCGATGGGAGCGCGAATTGACGACTTCTTTGCATTCGCACGAGCCGTCGCTTGAGGCATCGGCTTGCCCGCCGGTTTGCGGCGATGGATGCGGCTGGTCATCATGTTGTTCGAAAGCCACTTCTCGTTCTTCTGTGAACGATAGGCGCTGTCAGCCCACACATCGCCAGCCGTGTTCTGTTTGTCGATGAGATGTTTGAGTTGCCGACCATCAGCCTCGGATGCCGAAGTGACTGTTGCCTGCCGGATAAAGCCGAACCGCCGGTCAATCGAGATATGCGACTTGTAGCCGAAGACCGGAAGGGCGATCTGCGGCAATGGCGTGCCGTCCGGTCTATAACGGATCTTGCCGCCAATCTTGAGCGTCCACCTTGCGTCGGTATCCTTCTGGGCAGCCTTGTTCGGCTCATCGGGCCAGATCTCCTCAGCCGTCTTGCCAGCCTTGATCGCGTCCTTCTCGCCATCATTGTTGCGCTGCTTGGGTGCCGGCACCAGCGTGGCGTCCAGGATCTGACCTGACATGGCAATGTAGCCCTTCTTGTGAAGTTGCCAGTCGAATGCCTTCATCACGCGCTTGAGCGTACCGGTTTCCGTCATCCGGTTGCGGAAGTGGCGGATTGTATTCTCGTCGGGCATTGCGCCACCCAGGTCAAAGCCGAAAAACCGCATCCAGGACAATCGATCGCGGATCATGAACTCCATCTTGGCATCGCTGAGATTGTGCTGGGTCTGTACGATCAGCACTTTGAACATGGAGACTGGGTCAAACGGCGGGCGTCCGCCTTTCGAACCGTCGCCATATCCAAGCCCCTCGACCAGCCAGTCACGGAAATACTCGAAATCAATCGTCGCATCGAGCACTTCCAGCGGATCGCCGTCCTTGCTCAGCCGCTCAAGATGTTCGGAAAGAGAAAACAGGCTCTCGGGATTCATCGGCACACCTCCGTGCTGCCAATGAATCATATTCCCTCAAATCACGCGAGGTTTTTGCGGGTGTCCAGCTGCCCGGAACCATTGAAAGCGCGAAATGAATTCTGCTGACATCACCACTTCATCCGGCTCACATGACATTGACAACAGACTTGAGCTCCTTGGTCTTGACCATGCTGCGCGGCAGGTTCTGAAGGAGCAGGCAGATACAGTTCTCGCCGGGCTTCCCGGTGCGCTTGACCGTCTCTACGAACTGATATCCGCTACCCCGGAAATGGCGCGGCATTTTCGCGACGCCGGACACATGGAACAGGCCAAGTCTGCTCAGGTCAATCACTGGTCAGCAATTCTGGAAGCCGATTTTGACGGCGAGTATGTTCAAAGAGTCAAGCGTATCGGATCGGTCCATGCGAGGATCGGTCTTGAGCCGCGCTGGTACATTGCAGGATATGCCTGCCTGACCGAGAGGATTGTCGAGACCCTTCTCGATGTTCATGTCGCGAAACCGGGTTTCCTGAAGAAGGGCAAGCCTGCAGCGGTGATCGCAAATGCCATCAACTCAACGATGAAGGCAATCTTTCTCGACATGGAGCTTTCCCTGTCGGTCTACTTCGAGGAAGCTGAGAAGAATCGTGTTGCAATGGAAGAGGCTGCGCGGCGCGAGCGTGAGCTTGTTACGAATGCTTTTGCCGATGTGATGAATGCCATTGCGGAAAAGGACCTGACCAAGCGCCTTGGCAATGAACTACCCGAAGACTACGCGGACCTTGTCGTTCATTTCAACAGAGCCTTGGACGAACTCGCTGGCACCATTCGCAACGTTGAGGTGGCAGCTGAATCAATCAAGTCGGGTTCGATCGAAATACGTACTGCTGCTGACGATCTTTCTTCGCGCGCTGAACAGCAGGCTGCAGCGGTAGAGCAGACGGCGGCGGCTTTCGAGCAGGTTACCAATGCCGTGGAGTCATCTCGCATAAATGCGGTCGAGATTGGCGGTGTGGTAAACAAGGCCCATGACAGCGCCGAGCGTTCGGCAACCATGGTCGCAACGACAATAGCCGCGATGGAACGGATTGCCCGGTCTTCGGAAGATGTTGCCCGTATCATCTCGGTTATCGACGAAATTGCCTTCCAGACCAATCTGCTGGCCTTGAATGCCGGGGTTGAAGCAGCCCGGGCAGGTGATGCAGGCAGGGGATTTGCTGTCGTCGCTCAGGAAGTCCGCGAACTGGCCCAGCGCTCGGCAACTGCGGCCAACGAGATCAAGGAACTGATCAGCGTATCTCGCGGCGAAGTCCGCAATGGCGTCGAGAAGGTCAACTCGAACGGAGAAGCGCTGCAGGAGATCAAGCTTCTGGTTGAGGACGTTTCGGCTCGCATGAAGACCATGGTCTCCTCCTCTGAGGAGCAGGCTACCACCCTCCGCGAGATCGGAACCGCGATTGGATCTATCGACAGGACGACGCAACGGAACGCAGCTTTGGCCGAGGAATTCACGGCGGGGACACATGCGCTTGACCGTGAAGTTGTCTCGATCGGCGAGGCGCTGGCGCAGTTCAATTGTGATACAGCTCAGGCCTCCCATGGCGATGCAGGCATGTCTGATCCGCATCATGAAACATACCTGAAGAAATCGGCCTGACTTCAAGCGCAAGCAGGCCTATCCGCATTGGCGCCGGCCGTGGCATTTGGCATGGCCGGAATTGTCTTTCGGGCGCTGCCACGGCGAACCTCGAAGGCCGGAAATCAGGTGCGGGAAAGCGGCAGGCCACTGCCTTCCTTTAGGGTGTCCAGAACGATTGTACTCTTGACGGTCTGAACGGCCCGGTCCGGCAGCAGGTCGTTGTTGATGATGTCCGACAGATCGGCAAGATTGCGCACGTTCAATTTCAACTGGTAATCCATGTCCCCGGTCAGCGAGTAGGCTTCCTCGACCTGCGGCAGCCGGTTTACCAGCCGCTTCAAATGTGCGGCATTGTCGGGCGTGTGGGAATTCATCCCAACATGAATGAAGACCGTCAGGTTGTAGCCGGTTTTCAACCGGTCGATCCTCGCGTGATAGCCAAGCACGAATCCTTCTTCTTCCAGGCGGCTGCGCCGGCGCGAGCACTGGGAGGGCGAAAGGCCGATCCGGTCTCCGAGTTCCTGGTTCGTCAGTCTTCCGTCTTCCTGGAGGGCTGCAAGCAGTTTCCAGTCAAATTCGTCAAGCGTGCTCAAGGTGTGCAAGTTTCCCTGTTTTTATGCATGAATATTGCAAACTCTTCCATTCCGGCGGCTCCAATGCAAGCACCTTGTACGAAGTATCGGGTATCCTGATCGTCAGAGACAGCAATTGGAGGGATATACGATGGGACCTTTTCCCCACGACGCGCCGCCTTCGGTGATCAGCCCCGAGAACCCGGCGGGCACGGATGGCTTCGAATTCGTCGAGTTTGCCCATCCCGAGCCGCAGGAGTTGCGCGATCTTTTCGCCAGAATGGGTTACACCCATGTGGCAAATCATAAGCACAGGAAAATAGAGCTCTGGCAGCAGGGCGACATCTCCTATCTGATCAATGCCGAGCCTGGAAGCCACGCCGCCGCTTTCATCGCGGAGCACGGTCCTTGCGCTCCCTCGATGGGCTGGCGCGTTGCCGATGCGAAACATGCCTTCGACCATGCGGTGGCGAATGGCGCGACACCCTACGAGGGTGAGGGTAAGGCTATGGATGTGCCGGCCATCATGGGTATCGGCGGCTCGCTGATCTACTTCATCGACAACTACCTCGAAACCAGCCCCTACAACGCGGAGTTCGACTGGATATCAGCCGCCAACCCGGAAGGCGTGGGCTTCTATTATCTCGATCACCTCACCCACAATGTGTTCAAGGGCAACATGGATCTTTGGTTCAGGTTCTATGGCGACCTGTTCAACTTCCGCGAAATCCGTTTCTTCGATATCGAGGGCAAGTTCACCGGCCTGTTCTCGCGTGCATTGACCTCGCCTTGCGGCAAGATCCGCATCCCGCTCAACGAGGACCGCGGCGAGACCGGTCAGATCGTCTCATACCTGAAGAAGTACAAGGGCGAGGGCATCCAGCATATCGCCGTCGGTACGGAAAACATCTACGACTCGACTGACCGCATTGCCGAGCGAGGAATACGTTTCATGCCCGGCCCGCCGGATACCTACTACGATCTGAGCCGGAAGCGGGTGCAGGGACACGAAGAGCCGCTCGACCGGATGAAGAAGCACGGCATCCTTATCGATGGGGAAGGCGTTGTTGGCGGTGGTGAAACGAAAATCCTGCTGCAGATATTCTCCAAGACCGTGATCGGCCCGATCTTCTTCGAATTCATCCAGAGAAAGGGCGATGACGGCTTCGGCGAAGGCAATTTCAAGGCGCTCTTCGAATCCATCGAGGCTGAACAGATCGCCAATGGCGAGATTGGCACCGAGGCAGCGGAGTAGTTTTGGGCGAGGACGCCTGACCTGTCGCGAACCCTCTGTGGTTCAAAACCAGCAATCGGGTCTGTCCGACTTTGAACGTTTCACCAGGGCGGCGAAGAGCCTCCGGATATTCTCCGGCTCGCTGCCCCTCTTTCCTGCCGAATAGACCCTGAAAGCCATTTCCTCGTCTGCACCCAGGCGTATCAGTGTTACGGTCAATAGCTTGCCGTAAGAGGCGTGGAGCGGCATCGACCCGGCACCAATCCGTTCACGAAGTTGCGGAAGTGCGGAAGAAGCACTTTGGCCTGCAAGGCACATCCCCTCAAGACCGCCGATATATGGGTGTTGATACCGGTTTTCCCGGAAGAAGTTTTTTCCCCCTGCCAGCCCCGCATCAATCAGTTCGACCTGCAGCAGTACGGCAACTGCACCCAGCACATGAAGCTTCTTGAGAAGCATCCTGCCGTTTTCGCGGACTTGAGCATCCTTCGCCGCCGCCAGCATTCCCTCCGCGTGGGCCGCAACGATTTCATCGGGCATGTTCCACAATGCAATCGATATTTCACGGATCTGCGATTCCCAGTCGGCACCAAGTTCCTGACCATAGGCAGGCTTGGACTGAAGCCGGTGAAGGAGAGAGGAAGTCAAGGAGTCGAGGTCATCTGGCGCCGCATTTACGGTGCTTGAGCTGACAATCGCATGAAGCCTTGGCGGAACCGGAAAACGGATGTCTCTGACGATGGCCGACGCCAAATCGAAATCCTCTTTCTTCGGCCCATTCCGCGTTCCCAGTCCGGTCTTCTCGAAATGAGTGGCAATCAACTGCCATTCCGCAGCAGTGGGTGCGCGGTTCGCAGCAAGAATGGCCCTTGTCGCCGCAATCGTGGGATCGCCTTTTTCACCATTGGGTTTCAGCATCAGCTCCATACCGAGTTTTTCGGTCAGGAAATCGGTCCAGTCCCGCTTCTCGGCATATTTGGACCCGGGGTTTATCGACCGGCTCAGCCGCCACCAGACCATGCTGGTTCGGAATTCTGCACCGAACTCGGGCACCGGCAAAAGAAGCGGTGCAAGCGGCCGGTAGCTGACCGAAGTCTTGCGGAAAATCTCGACGGGTTCGCGTGTCGCTGTTTCGATACGGTGAACGCTGATCCGGTTGGCATTGATCGTGTCTGCGCCGAGATCGAACCCGGTGTCCAGCCTGGTTCTTGCGCGTTTTTTCGCCGGACCTTCGGTTATGACGATGCGTGCATCGGCGAGCATTGCCTCGCGGCCCACGAGGCAGGTTCCGGCCACCTCACGAAGCCGGAGCGCTTCCACGGCATCGCCGTTTTGGCTGTCATTCGACCGCGGGAAATGCAGATCGCTCGGCGTCTGGCGGAATTTTGCGGGTTCGCAACTTGTGGACTTCTGCAGACGGTATTCGATGGCGGGTTTAGCCGCCGAAATCGCCGTATGCGGGTCTGCCTGAGTTGAAATAAGGAACCGGTCGGCACTTCCGTTCAGAAGGGCATGCAGGCAAAGCTGGTTGCACACCGTGTAGCCGTCATCGAAATCCCGCCTCAGGTTGCGCCAGTTGCTCGGCCGCAGTGCAATCGAACCGGCATCCAACGGCAAACGGATGTCGTCGTGGTCCCCTGCTGTGAGTGCTCTGGCATCGCGCTCGATACGCGGGTTGACGACAAATGGCGGCACTGCCAGCAGTGCGAGGCTAACTGCAATCGCGATCACCGGCCGGGCCGGCAGGAAATGTGGGAGAAAGCGATGGATAAGCCACGCCATGCCGATGACAAGCATGATTGCCGGCATCGCCCAGTACATGGCAGCAAGCGGCAGGCCGATGATGGTAATTGCAGCGATCGTTCCAAGCTCGGGCAAGATGAGCGCGGCAACCGCGCAGAGCACGGCAAGAATCACGGCAATCCGGATTGACCATCGCATGTGGCTTCACTCCCTTGATGCCTGTTTTTTCCGGTTCGTTACCGGGAAAATGCAGGCTGCGCATGCAGGTTGCGGCACATTTGATCACGTGAGCATTTACAGGACTTTAAACCCGGTCAGACCGCCAGGTGCGCAAACAGGTCTTCGGTCTTCTGCGGCTCGCCTGTGCGGGCAGGCTTTGCCACAAAGAAAGACGCCGGACCCCGAAAGGATCCGGCGCAAGTGTAGACATTGAGACCAGCGTTTTCTGTATCGATTGTGGCGGTACAGCTACCGGTTTCGTTATGTCACGTGGTTGGGGAGTAGGAAAAATTCCTGAATTACGGAGGGAGCCGATTCCGAAGTTGGGGGGTAAAGCGTGAGAAATCTGGGCACACTTCGACGTCAACCCGGAGCTATGCCCCGCGAAAACGTAGATAGATGGCCTGTTGTTCTGGAGAATACATGCCTCGCACGAGGCCCGGATTTGCATCATGCACGGGATCGGCTCCCTCCGGTATGGCGATATTGGCAGCAACCCGTTCAGAATTGGTTTTCGTGATTGGTAAAAATGCAATGAATGACGCCATTTTTGGCGGAAACCCGGTGATTCTGCCAAAAAAAACATTCACCGCCTGTCAATATTTTGAGCAGGCGGTGAATTTGTGGCGTTTGAGAGCCGTTTGCCAGCTATTTGGACTTTGCGCCCAGCTCTTCCTCGTACTGTTTGTTGAGCGGGGCGAGAATGGTTTCGAGCGGCTTCAGGTTGTCGCCGTATTTCTTCCATTTCATCATCGAGTCGGTGTAGACCGGCTGGCGCACCTGCCAGGCCGACGCGGTGGCGACGGTCTTCTGTGTTTTCGTGTGGTCGAGGCAGGCGGGATCCCATTCCAGCCCCACATGCTCGATCATGCCGCGCGCGACCAGTTCGGTGTTCTGAACGAGATCTTCATAGAAGATGTCGTGAATCTCGATCGGCGCCGTATCCTTCCAGTACTCCATCAGCTTCCAGAACTGGTAGTAGTACAAGCCAAGCGTCTTCAGGTCGCTGCAATAGCTCTGGTGATACTCGTTGAAGTTCTGCTTGTAGCAGGACAGGGAAACGTCCATCGGGTGCCGGCGGCAGAAGATGACCTTGGATTTCGGGAACATCGTTGCAATCAGGCCGACCGTCAGGAAGTTGTGGGGCATCTTGTCGACCAGCATTACCTGCTGGTCCTTCACCACGCCCATTTTGTTGAAATAGACCTGCAGAAGTGCCCGGAATTCCTGGTCCGGCAGTTTGGACATTTTGCGGGCAAAGGAGTCCTGCATCGAGCGCAGGCTTTCCGGCACCTCCTCGAACATGCCGTGCAGCATCTGGAAATCGCCACCGAATCCGATCTCGCCGCGATCCTCGATCTGCGGGTGCGCCGCCAGGATAGCTTCGGTAAGCGTCGTGCCTGAGCGCGGCATGCCGACAATGAAGATGAACTTGTCAAAACTCGTGCCAAGGTGCTTGTGGGAGAGATAGAACGACGGATTGAAGGCCTCGCGGACGTTCCGGAATCCGGTCAGCAACTGCTCCTGGGTGTATTTGCCCTTCGAGTTTTCGTTGCATGCCTTGTAATGCTCGAACGCCTTGTCGAAATCGCCTGCCTTGTCATAGTATTCGGCGGCGGCATTGTGCAGTCCGCCGACGCTGTCATGACCCTTCAAGCGTTCCAGTTCCGAAAGAATCTCTTCGATATTGCTTTCCTTGCCGGCCCTGGCGAGGTTCCCGCCGAACTGGGCTCTGGCACCGAGTTCGCGCGCGCGCTGCAGGGCGGCCTCTGCCGCGTCTGCATCGCCAGTGAGCTGGTAGGCGTCGGCCTTCGACACATAGATTGCAGCGGTGTTTGGAGCCTTGCGCTCCGCCTTTTCCAGAATGGCCAGCGCTTCGTCTGCCTGGTGCAGGTGAATGTGGCACTTGGCCATTTCGATATAGGCCTGAACCTTGTTGTCTACCATCTGCGACAGGCGCTTGAGATAGATAAGCCCGCGCTTGTAGTTGTTGGCCTCGTTGATCGTGATCTCGGCCAGCGCTCTCAGGATGACCTGCGATGAACGTTGCAGCTTGTGGGCGGCATCCAGGTGTTCCATCGCCTTTGCATTCTGCTTCAGACGAATGAGAAACAGAGCCAGGGCGTAATGTGCCTCGTGGTCCTTCTTGTTCGTCTTGAGATAGGCTTCAAGCCCGGCAATCTCGCGGTACACGGTTGGAAGCGGCGCCTCGTCTACGAACTGGTTGAGCTGGTCCGGGTCGTACTTGGTGAATATGGCCATTGCGATTCGTCTCTCCAGGCGCTGGCATGCTGCCTTCTACCTGTGTCTTTTCCTGATTTGATCCTGTGGCCGGCACCGCCGTGTCTGGCTTCCGGCTCCGTTGTTCCCCTCATTATATAATATTGCGCAGAAGTGAAGGCGAATCCGCAAATTGCGGAGATTCGGATCGATTCCGGCATATCCGGTGATTCTGCGGTCCTGTTCGCGGAATTTGGCCGTTTGAGCCGTGTCGCGGGAGCAAAAGGGGCGTTGTTAACACCCCGTTAACCCTGCAGCCCCCGATTTCGTGACAAAAACGCAACACAGGATTTGGAAGTGTCTCAACCCGGGGCGCTTCGCCCATTTCGGCGTTGCGTGCCGAAGGCGGTGGTTATATCCACAATCACAGGAACGGGGCGGATAACGCATCGCTCCTATGGTTCAGGGGCTGTTTATCAGATTTCACTAGTGGTGTGATAATCAGCCTAAAAATGAAAAATGTTTTTGACTGGAGGTCAGGACAATGAAACTCAAGAGCCTTCTGATTGGTTCTGCAGCAATCCTCGCTGCTTCGTCCGCCGCCCGCGCCGCCGATGCTATCGTCGTTGAGCCGGAGCCGGTGGAATATGTCCGCGTCTGCGACATGTATGGCACGGGCTTCTTCTACATCCCGGGTACCGAAACCTGCATCAAGTTCGACGGCTATGTCCGCTCGACCTATGCAACCGGCCACACGACCACGAAGTACACTTCTGGTACGTTTAACCTCGGTTCCCTCACTGGCAACCCGCTCCGTACGCCGATCTTCGGACCCTACACCTTTGGTGTTGGCACCGACTCTGCTACCTGGACCGCTGTTGTTCAGAAAACCGGTACCACGACCGCATTCATCCCGGGCGTGACTGTAGTTACCCCGAGCGGCGGTATCTTCGCCGGTACGACCATCACGGCCACCACGACCACTGCAAACAACGGCTTCCTGAAGCCTGTTGCTGCTGGCAAAACCAAGAACAACTGGCATTCGTGGACCTACCGCGCTCGTTTCAACATCGACGTTCGTAACGAAACCGAGTACGGCACTCTGCGTTCCTACATCCGCTTCCAGGCTGGTGACACCAACACCATGGACGGCAATGCAGTTGTTGACCAGGCTCGCATCGAGCTGGCTGGCTTCCGCCTCGGCTACGGCGACTCCGCATGGGATACATCGCATGCTGGTTCTCCGGCCATCTACAGCGGCTTCCGCGCTGGCCCGCAGGGTCTCTACTTCGACTACACCTGGCAGTCTGACGCTCTTGCTGTGACTGTCGGTTTCATCGACGTTGACTCCGGTGGCCCGAACTTCGGTGGCACGACTGCAGCAACCGGTGGCAGCTCTGGCGTATTCTACGCAGCAGCCAGCTACGCAGCTGACTTCGGCACCTTCACCTTCGTTGCCGCTCAGAACAACGAAGCAAACATGCTGAAATACTACACCGCTGGCAAATACGCTGGTACCGTTCACAGCACCAACGATGCTGACTGGACTTACAGCATTAACGCCAAGATCCCGCTCGCAGACAGCGGCTGGACTGTTGGCGGCTGGTACGACTGGTCGGATAACCCGTACACCGCTCTGCTTACGCAGGCTGGCGTAAATCCGGGCACCACCGAAAACTGGGGTATCTGGGTATCGGGCAACCTGTCTGACAACCTGTCTGCATACGCCATGTACTCGCAGGCTCAGGGTGAATCGCAGATCGACAACCTCGGCACACTGTTCGGCTCTGGCGACACCTTCGCCAAGAACAGCGGTGAGCGTTGGGCTCTGGGTGTAATCTGGACCCCGGTTTCCCAGCTGTCGATCCAGGCTGAATACTTCAGCCAGACCAACACCACCAAAATGGGCTATGCCGGCTTCAACCTCGGCAAACTCGAAACCGAAAAAGATGGTTTCGCAGTTCGTGTAACCCGCTCCTTCTAATTGGCTGCCGGTTTTACCGGCATCCTTTGAAGGCAAAGATTGGGCCCGGTCCTCGTGACCGGGCCTTTTCTTTTGTTCCGTTGCGCTCGTCGGTTTCGGAGACATTCCCTTTGGGAAGAAATACGGTGTATTCCCGGTTTCGCCCTTGATAATTTGAACTGGTTGGTGTCCCTTGGCGCGGCGGGCGGCTTCGGCTTCCCCGCGATCGATGACAACAGCTGACGAGGAGAATCGCAGGCATGTGGAACTGGCAGAAGTGGATATGGCCCGGCATTCTGGCCACCGTCATGCTGACGGCACTGGCCATATTGATGAAATCCGGTTCGATCCAGGAGGATCTCCAGACGCGCTGCCTGCAAGGCAATGAATGGGCAGTCGCCAAGGCGGATGGCCGTGATTTGCACCTGAGCGGAACCGCACCTTCCGAAGAGGCGCGAGACCAGGCGGTTGCCTCGGTCAGGGAATGCTACGGCGTGAGGGTCGCGAGCGCTGACATCGCACTTCTTCCTGTCGAAGATCCTTATACATTTTCCGCCACCCGCACGGATGGCAATATCGTTCTCGACGGTTTTGTCCCGGATGAAGCCACGCGTTCCCGCCTTGTCGAGGCCGCAAGGGGGCTTGAGGCAGGGGAAGTGGTCGACAATCTCCAACTTGCACGTGGCGCACAGTCAGGTTTTGGTGATCTGGCCGGTTTCGGCATCGAACAACTTGGCCACCTCAAGACGGGAATGGCATCGCTAACCAATGAGAGCCTTTCCGTAAGTGGCATGGCCGCCACGCCCGGCGACCGGGACAGCCTGAACGCAGCATTGGCTGGGAATATTCCCGGCAACGGCACGCTTGAGTCGGCGAATATCGAGCCGCCGGTCATCGAACCCTATGTATGGTCATTCTCCGTCCAGGAGGGTAAGGAACCGGTCCTTTCAGGTTATGTGCCCGCCGATACGGTTTCGCAGGCGAGCCGCGACGAGGTGCTCGCGGCCCTTGGCTCCGCGCGGGAGCTGAAAAGTGCTACGGAGATTGCGGACGGTGCGCCGGAAGGTTTCAATGAAGCAGTACTCGTTGGCATCCGCAGTGCGGGCCGGCTCGTGGACGGCAAGGCATCGATCGAGGGCACAACCTTGACTGTCGAGGGCAAAGCCCTGTCTGCACTGGCCTCCAGACAGATTGAGGAAGATCTGAAAAGCAGTTTGCCAGCCAATTACAAGGGCGTTGCGAGCATTGGTTTACTCAAGCCGGAGTCTCTGCCGGTGCTTGCGCCGGATACCTGCCAGCAGGCAATGACCGACGAGTTGAAGAGCAACACGATCCGCTTCGAGACGAATGAGGCGGCAATCGAGCGCGTGTCTTACGGCATGCTTGACCGGCTGTCCTTCGCCGTGAAACGTTGCCCGACTGCGACGGTCGAGATTTCCGGTCACACGGATTCGGATGGTACGGATGCCTATAACCAGGAGCTGAGTGAACGCAGGGCGAACGCGGTGCGTTCCTATCTCGTCTCTTCCGGTGTTTTCGCCGGCCGTCTGAGCGCAGTGGGCTACGGCGAAACGATGCCGGTCGGTGACAACGCCACCGATGCCGGCAAGGCGATGAACCGGCGCATAGAATTCAAAGTCATTCAATAGGGAGCGTGAACATGTGGTACCTGATGGAACAACTGGTCTGGTTTCTCCTCGTGGCATTCGTGGTGGGGCTTGTCGTCGGATGGGTGACGACAACCCGTAAGCCGGTATAAGTCACGGAAAGATAAGAGAAAAAAGACATGACGATTCTGATCATCCAGAGCCTGTTGCTTATCGCAATAGCCTATGTCCTTGGCTGCATTCTGGGCAGCCTTCTCAAACTCTGGTTCGGGACCGCGGAAAAAACGGTCGAGGTAACGGGGGCTCGTGCCGAGTCAACGAAGGGCCTGGACTCGGCTCCGCTGGCTTCTGCTGCCGAGTTGCCGCTTGCTGAAGCAGCCGCACCGCCGCCGCCACCTCCGCCACCACCACCGTCGCCGGAACCGGCAATGGCCATCCAGTCAGCGGCCAGCGTCAAACCGGCGTCGAAAACTCCTGCGCGGACGAAGTCCCGGCCGGCAGTACCCGCAGCCGGGAAAGCGAAGGCTAGCCGGGCAGCAAAACCGAGGGCGGCGTCGCGCGAATCCGAAAAGCCGGTTCCAGCCAGCCCTGCAAAGAAAGATGACCTCAAGCAGATCAAGGGTATCGGGCGTCAGAACGAAGCGCGTCTCAACGCCTTGGGCGTGACTGCGTTCGAACAGATTGCCGCATGGACGAAAAGGGATCAGGCCGAATGGGGTGAGCGTCTGGCCTTTCCGGGGCGCATCGAGCGGGAGGATTGGGTCAAACAGGCCAAGGTGCTTGCCAAGGGCGGAACGACCGAGTTTTCCAAACGCGTTTCCAAGGGCGAGGTCCAGTCCTCCATGGGCAAGGGAACGGTCGGAGATCTCGGCACCAAGCCACCGGTTCTCAAGTCGGCGCGCGGTGGCAAGCGCGACAACCTTACCCTCATCGATGGTGTCGGCAACGCGATCGAGAAAAAGCTCTTCGCGCTCGGCATCTTCCACTTCGAGCAGATTGCCAAATGGTCGGCTGCCGAGGCAACCTGGATCGGCAATGAGCTGGGCTTTCCCGGCCGGCCGGAGCGTGAGAATTGGGTCAAGGAAGCAATCGTTCTTGCCGAAGGCGGCACGACCGAACATTCCAGGCGTGTCGAATCGGGCGAGGTATCGACGAGCCACAAGTCGAAGCCTGGTTCCAAATAACTCGAACGGAAGCGGGGAGGGCGTTCGCGTCCTCGCCCTCTGCCCGTGAAGCGTTCCTCGCCGTGGGCAACCTCAACCTGGGTCCATGCTTGAGGGCGCGCGTTTCCGCGATCTAGTGCCGAGCGAGATCCGCACTTTCCACGAAACGTGCGATTCTGGCGGGTAGACCGGAGGTCCCGAGATCCGGCGCATGGCCCTGATCGGGGACATTCACGAGGGTCATCGCCGGGTGGTGCTGGCGCATTTTCGAGACGCAGTCCTGCGACAGAAGATCGGTATTCTCGCCCCGTATAAGCATAAACGGAATGCCCGTCAGGCCATGGAACTGTGGCCAGAGCGTCGGAATTGGCACGTCCAGGTCGATCGACATCATCGTCTTGGCAAGATTTGGATCGTAGTCGCGAACGATCTTGCCATCGCGCTCGGTGTAAATCAGCCGGGCCTGCTTCATCCAGTCTTCGGCGCTGAATGACGGGAAGTGTTTCTTGCCGATGCGCTCCAGCATGCCGGCAGCTTCCTGCCAGCTTGAGAGGTTGCCGCGAGTCTCTTCCAGCATCTGGCGAATGCGAACCAGCCCCGGTCCGTCAATCTCTGGCCCAATGTCATTGAAAACCGCAGCCTTGAGCATTGCAGGCCGCATGGCGGCCAGGACCATGGCGATCAACCCACCGCGCGAGGTTCCCACAACCGCGACTTCCTCCAGTCCCGCCGCTACAACGCCAGCAATGGTGTCTTCGGCTTCGGTGATCACATTGTAGTTCTGCCAATTCCGGTCGTAGCCGGAGCGTCCCCGGCCGCGATAGTCGAGTGTCAGCACCCGCCGCCCGTTTTTGCCCCCCGCCAGATGCAACGCAAGTTCGTGGAAGTCGGCGCTGTTGCGCGTGAGACCTGCCAGGCAGAGAACGGGCAGGCGGTCAGGTGGATTGTCCCATCCGTATTTACGGCCGGCCAGCGTCAGACCGTCCTGGGAAGCGTACCGGAAATCCTCGTATTCTGCTGGTTCAGTCATTCACAAATGTCCGCGATGTTCAGAGCCTGCCCAATCTATGGTGCACTCACTTGAAGAGCAATGCCATGCCATCAGTCGGGATGCAATCAGAGCGATATCAGGCGCGGAAATGAATGATCAGGGTTGAGAAAACTTGTAAAATCAATGTGATACCGCCTTACCCTTGGTGAGTTTTGCCAGTCAGGCATTCATATTTCGGTAAGACGCCGGTCCATATCCTTGGGCAGCTGCGAAAAAAAGGTGCTGAAGTTTCAAGCCGCAAAATAATCGAAATTCGCGCAGGGCTTTCACACCGTTGAGAATTTTGCATTCGCGGGCGGCGCGCCCGCAGCTGAATACTGTTTTGGAGAGAGCTAGAAACGCATGATCTTCGACAAGTTTTGCCGCTTGTTGGCCGCGGGCCTGAGCGACAAAAAGGGCAACTTCGCTGTCATGGCGGCGCTCGGCGCTCCAATGCTGCTGGCTGGCGTCGGCACGGCGACGGATTATGCGTTCTTCTACAATCACGCAGCCAAGCTGCAGGATGCGGCAGATGCAGCTGCCCTTGCCACCGTTCGCGAGCTGTCAGTCGCTCATTCCGACGAGGCGCATCTTCAGGACGTTGCCAGCTCGTTTGTTTCAAGCAGTCTCGCCTCCGAAGGAGACAGTTCCTATTCTTCCGACAGCTACAAGGTAAAGGTGGTCGAAACTGCCAACGGCTCGGGTGTCACGGTTTCAATCGACTATTACTGGGCCCCGTTCTTTGCACATTTCATCGACAAGAAGGTGCTGCCGATCAGCGCCAGCGCAACCGCTGAACTTGCGGGCGATCAAAGCCACTGTGCGATCGCACTTGACGGCAAGGAGACCGCATCGCTTTCCCTGACCGGCAATGCGGTTCTTGACGCGAAGGCGTGCGCGGTGCAGGTGAATTCAACCGACCGGCAGGCCTTGTCCGTGCCGGGGAAATCGAAGGTGAGTGCGCGCAGCATCTGTGTTTCCGGCGGCTATGATGGCGGTTCGGCCAATTTCAACGACTTGCCGATTACCGACTGCCCGCAAATGGCGGACCCGCTGACTGCTCGCACGATAGCAAATCCCGCCAACTGCGACTTCAAGGACAAGTATGTCGTGGCAGGCAAGGCAAGCCTTGTACCCGGCGTCTATTGCGGCGGACTGCTGGTCAGTGCCGGGGCCAACGTTACCATGGCACCAGGTACCTACGTGTTCGCCGATGGCGATTTCGACATTGGCGGCCTTTCCAAGGTCGAAGGCGCGGGCGTGTCGCTTTACTTTGCCCGCGATTCCCGTCTGTTCGTCCGCAATGCCAGTGAGATCTCGCTCTCGGCCTCCCGTGACGGCATTCTTGCGGGTGTGCTTGTGTCCTCCAGTCCGGCCAACGATCCATCCCTTCTCTTCGAAATCCAGAGCCGCAATGCCAAGGATTTCACCGGGCTCGTCTATCTTCCCAACAATACGCTGAAGGTTGGCGACGATGCCGACGGCAATGGCATATGCGACCCCGGAAACGACGTTGTCCGCAAGGCTGGTGGTGCGGTCAACGTGAGCGTGCAAGTGGCAGTCGGATCACTGCTCGGGCTGAACGTCAATCTTAGCCTGGGAGGTGGCGGCTTGATCGACAATACTCCCGGTTGTCGCGCAAATATCGGCCAGTATTCGGACTGGACTGCAATTGTATCGCGCAAGCTGCTGGTCACTTCCGGAGTGAACCTCGAACTCAATGCCGACTACGGCAATTCCAGGGTTCCCGTTCCAGCCAACAGCGGCGCGATCGGCACACCTGCCCGGCTGACACATTAGATACAATACTGCACTCTGGAGGCCGCAATACCCGCTTGCTCCTTTGCCTGCGCCTGAGTATGTTCCGGCGAGTTTCAATCCGGTGCGCCAAATTCCGCACCGGGCACAGGAGTAATTCAAATGTTCAAAGGGTCGATGCCTGCTCTCGTCACACCGTTCACCGCGGACGGGAAGATCGACGAGAAGGCTTTCAGGGACCTGGTGGAATGGCAGATCGAGGAAGGTTCGCACGGTCTTGTGCCCGTCGGTACGACCGGTGAATCTCCGACGCTCAGCCACGAAGAGCACAAGCGCGTCATCGAGATCTGCATAGATCAGGCGAAAGGGCGCGTGCCGGTAGTGGCTGGCGCTGGGTCCAACAACACGGAAGAGGCAATCGAACTCGCCGTCCACGCCGAGAAAGCGGGTGCGGATGCGCTGCTCGTTGTCACGCCCTACTACAACAAGCCCAACCAGCGCGGCATGTTCGCCCATTTCTCGGCAATAGCCGAGGCCGTGAGCATTCCGATCTTCATCTACAACATTCCGGGCCGCTCGATCGTCGACATGACGCCCGAGACCATGGCCGCCCTTGCACAGGCGCACAAGAATATCGTCGGCGTGAAAGATGCCACAGCCAAGATGGATCGCGTGACGGAACAGCGTGCCGCATGCGGCGAGAATTTCATCCAGCTATCCGGCGAGGACATCACCGCGCTCGGCTTCATGGCACATGGCGGGCAGGGCTGCATTTCGGTGACCGCCAACGTTGCCCCGCGCCTCTGTTCCGAGTTCCAGGAAGCCTGCATGGCCGGACGCTTCGACGATGCACTGAAGATCCAGGACAAGCTCGCTCCGCTGCACAAGGCGATGTTCATCGAACCCAATCCGGGTGGTGCGAAATTCGCGCTCTCGCTGCTGGGCAAGATGGAGAATCATCTGCGCTCACCGCTCGTCCCGATCGAGGAGCAGACCGAGAAGACCGTGCGCGCCGCTATGGTGCATGCCGGCCTGATAAACTGAAGAAGGGGCTGGCGCGGTTGAAATATCCCGCGCCGGTACCGATCTCTCCGCCATGGCAAAGAAAAAGAACGACGGTGCAGGTGGCAAGCTGATCGCCGACAATCGCAAGGCGCGGCACAACTACGAGTTCATCGAATCCTTCGAGGCCGGTCTGGTGCTTACCGGTACCGAGGTCAAGTCCCTTCGCAATGGCAAGGCGAACATAGCCGAAAGCTATGCATCGGAAGAGGGCGGGGAGATCTGGCTAATCAACTCCTACATTCCCGAATACCTCGAGGGTAACCGGAACAACCATGACCCTCGCCGGCGTCGCAAGCTCCTCCTCAGCAAGCGCGAGATGGTGAAACTGTCTGCCTCCGTCAATCGCGAGGGCATGACCATTGTCCCCAATCGGCTCTACTTCAATGATCGCGGGCTGGCCAAGCTCCAGATCGTGCTGGCCAAGGGCCGAAAGGCTCACGACAAGCGCCAGGTTTCCAAGGAGCGCGACTGGAAACGCGAGCAGGGGCGTCTGCTGCGCGATCGCGGTTGAGGCGTTGATCTTCGGCCGAAAAAACTTATAAAAATTATATATCTTTGATGCATGTCAAAGTCCGTTCCCGGTACGGCGCGCATTCTCGCTTCAACCGAGGAAAGGAACGGACCATGGGAAGAATTCTGCCCCTCATCTTCATCGTGGCTTTTGCCACTATTACCGGCATCATCATCACGGGCATGCTCACTGTCGGAATGACACAGGGCATTCACATGATCTATGCCGCAGCCGCAGGCTTCGTCATTTCGGCGATCGCGTCTTGGGTCGTGACAAAAAGAATTGCCGCCTGAAAAGGCTGCACCGGGCTTGCCGGAACGGGGCAAATTGATTTCCGGCAAGCCCGTTGGATTTGTGACTGAATGCTCAGGTGGAAAATCGGGTAGCGGCGCGCCCGTACGCTTGAGGTGACATGCCCGGTTCCCGAAATGCAATGCCGGGGCCGGGTTTGTCGTCTCTGTCTCCGGTCAGTTTTCCTGGAGACCGGTAGCCACGGCACGGAACACATGCCGGAACATTTCCGGGGTCAACCGCCCGGTATTGGTGTTGTAGCGCGAGCAGTGATAGCTCGAAAAGACATCGTATTTTCCGATTCTCTGCCGGGTGGCGTGGCCGAAGGGATGCGCGGAAACGCGTTCGCCAAGCGCGCGCGTCGTCGTGTCGTGGGCTATCTTTCCAAGGGTCACCAGCGCGCGCAGGTTTTGAAACCGTTCAAGCGTTGCCAGCAGAAACGGCCGGCAATTGTTGATTTCCTCACCCACCGGCTTGTTCTCAGGCGGCACGCAGCGGGCAGTTCGTGATCGCGGTGCCGATAAGGCGCATCCCGTCGTCCGGGGACGCTCCGTATGTTCCCTTGGCATGTCCGAAATCGAGCAGAGTTGAATAGAGAAGGTCTCCGGCATAGTCGCCGGTAAACGGGCGTGCGGTCCGGTTTGCTACCCGCAGGCCGGTGCAAGGCCGATGATCAGCAACCTAACGCTTGCATCGCCGCCATCTTCCGCCGTTGGCGCCCAGGTATCGACCGGCCCGTTGTGCCATTCGGGTTCCGCTTCACGCCATTGTGCCTGAATGCAACAAGGCGCGGACATGCGAGCAGTTGTAGTCGGGATTGGTCTTCATTGCAGGCCTGGGTGATTTCAGGTCAGGGGAGGCGTGGCTGATTGATGGGGTTCCGGCACCGGAATGCCGTAGCCCAAAGGCGGCAATGCGGATTGCGTCTCCTGCACAGATCTCCAGCTAACCCGATATGCGACGCCGATCAATCCTCGTAGTCGTCGTCATCGTAGTCGTCGTCGAAATCATCGTCCTGGGGCTTGGCGCGATCCGGACGCTCCGATGGGTCGCGACAAACTTCCTTCTTCAGGCTTGCACAGGTCAATGAAATGGTCGGCCTGGCGCCGCAGATCGTCCGCGATCATCGGCGGCTGAGTGGAGACGGTAGAAACACTGATACCTTGCGACCTTGCGTTGCAGCGCTTCGACCAGCGAGCGGAAATCCCCGTCGCCGGAGAACAGCACGTAGTGATCGACGGTAGTTGCCAGTTCCAGCGCATCGATGGCAAGTTCGATGTCCATGTTGCCCTTCACCTTGCGGCGCCGGAAGGAATCCGTGAATTCCTTCGTAGGCTTGGTGATGACGCGATAGCCGTTATGAGTCGAGCCAGTCGATCAGCGGGCGGATCGACGAGTATTCCTGGTCCTCGACAAGTGCCGTGTAATAATAGGCGCGCAGAGGTATGCCTTCTGCCCGAAATATTTCAGCATCCTGCAGTAGTCGATATCGAAACCAAGTGATCGCGAAGTGGCGTAAAGATTTGCCCCGTCTATGAAGAGGGCGATTTTCTCTCTTTGATCGAACATGACTACCTCTTTCAAAATACCGGAACATGGCGCCCCGGACTATCCGTGATATCCAATAACGTGCGAGCTACGATGCGACCTGCTGAAAAAACAAGGCAGGTCGAACGATTTTGTTCCCCCAGAACACCCAAATGTTACGAAATTCGGGCCTTGCTCGCCGGACGCTGGGCTTAAATATCATTAGTGGCAATGTGGTGCGCGCCTTGGCAAAATCAAATCCACACGATGATTTGCGGTCGCAACCGGCGAAATGCCTTGAAATTTCCACGCTTTGTATTTATCAGAAGCGCAAACAACAGACAATTCCCGAAAAATCAGGAGCCGTAAATGGCACGTGTTACCGTCGAGGACTGCATCGACAAGGTCGACAACCGCTTTGATCTCGTACTGCTGGCCAGCCACAGGGCCCGCCAGATTTCGAGCGGTCAGCAGATCACAGTCGATCGCGACAACGACAAGAACCCTGTCGTGGCGTTGCGCGAAATAGCTGCGGAAACCCTTTCGCCCGAGGATCTGAACGAAGATCTCATCCATTCCCTGCAGAAGCAGGTCGAGGTGGACGAACCGGAACATGCAGATGTTCCGGACGGCGAAGTACCTGCAGCCATCGCAGAACGCCCGGAAGCGCCGGTATTTTCCGAGACGGAAGATCAGGCAGAACCGGAAGTCACCTTCGACCGCATGTCGGAAGAAGAACTGCTGGCCGGTATCGAGGGCCTTGTTCCGCCCGAGAAGAGCGACGACATCTAAGGCGTTTGCCTACGAAGCGGTCATTATATCCTATATCCGATGCTATCGGCGCCTCGCCTCTTTAATGTGGCGGGGCGTTGTGCATATTATGTGCAGTTGTTTCCTTTCCGGAACTGCCTTGCGGTATCTCTCAAGGCAAGTCGGGAGAGATGCGGTTGCGAGATGACTGAGCATGATGCGCCAATACGAGCTGGTGGAACGGGTAACCAGCTACAAGCCGAACGCCGATGAGGCGCTCCTCAACAAGGCGTATGTCTACGCCATGCAGAAGCATGGCAAACAGACCCGCGCCAACGGCGATCCGTATTTTTCACACCCCCTTGAGGTAGCCGCGATCCTGACGGATCTTCGTCTCGACGAAGAGACCATCGCCGTTGCCCTTTTGCACGATACCATCGAGGACACCGACGCAACGCGAAGCGAGATCGACTCGATCTTCGGCGAACGGATTGGCGTCCTTGTCGAAGGCCTGACCAAGCTCAAGCGTATCGACTTCGTGTCCAAGAAGACCGAACAGGCGGAAAATCTGCGCCGACTGCTGCTTGCGATTTCCGACGACATTCGCGTCTTGATGGTCAAGCTGGCCGACCGCCTGCACAACATGCGAACGCTGCATCACGTGCCGGAGCGCAAGCACAAGCGCATCGCCCAGGAGACGATGGAGATTTACGCGCCCCTGGCAGGCCGCATCGGCATGCAGGACATGCGAGACGAACTCGAGGAACTGGCGTTCAAGTATTCCAATCCCGAGGCCTACAAGACCGTTACCGAGCATCTGGCTGCGCTCGCAAAGAAGAACAAGGCCAACATCACCCGCATCACCCGCGAACTGACTGCGGAACTGGAGGCCGAAGGCATCGATGCCACGGTCAAGAGCCGCCAGAAAAAGGCATTCTCGGTCTTTCGCAAGATGGAATCGAAGACACTGGGTTTCGAGCAGCTTTCCGACATTTTCGGTTTCCGCGTGATCGTCAACACGGTCGAGGAATGCTACCGCGCGCTCGGTATCGTCCACACCACCTGGTCTAGCGTGCCGAACCGCTTCAAGGACTTCATCTCGACGCCGAAGCAGAATGGCTATCGATCGATCCACACCACGGTCGTCGGTCCAGGTTCCCAACGCGTGGAACTGCAGATACGCACCTGGCAGATGCACAACATCGCCGAATACGGCGTTGCCGCGCATGCGCTCTACAAGGACAAGGTCAACAGTTCCGGCGTAAGCGAAAGCGAAGTCTACGCCACGCTCCGTCGCACCATCGAACAGCTTGCGGAAAGCAAGAACCCCTGAGGAGTTCCCGGAGCTACCAAGCTCGAACTGTTCCTCGACCAGGTATTCTGCTTCACGCCAAGGGGCGCATCACGTTCTGCCAAGAGGTGCAACCCCGATCGATTTCGCTCTATGCGGTACACACTGACGTGGCAACTCCTGCATTGGCTGCAAGATAAACGGTCAGATGATGCCGGTGATCACCGAATTGCAGAACGGCGACGAGGTTGAGATCATCCGCTCGAATGCCCAGAATTCGCCGGCGGCATGAAAGCATCGTCAAGACGGGCAAGGCACGCTCGGCCATCCGGCGCGCCGCCAGGGATGCGATCCGCAAGCAGTATTCGGGCCTTGGTACGCGCATTCTCGAAAGGGCTTTCAGCCGCGCCGAACAGCCGTTCAGCAGAGATGCAGTCATCGCGGCACTGCTGCGCCTGGCGCAGAGTCCTCGAGGATGTTCTGACTGACGTAGGCCGCGGCAGCTTTCCTCCATCGACGTCATTCGCGCGGTTCACCCGGATTACAAGGAGGAGCGGGCATCCACCCGCAAACCCGCATCGGAGGAGGGCTGGTTCAATCTGCGCGGCGGCCGCAACATGATCTTCCGTCTGCCGGGCATGAAGGCCGCTCCCAAGCGGTCGAAGAAGGGCAACGGCAAGGACGAGGAAGCGCCATCCCGATCCGCGGCGTGGGCGACGATTTGCCGGTGAAGTTCGCAGCCGAAGCGGTGCGGTGCCAGGCGACAGGATCGTCGGCATTCTGGAACCCGGCGTTGGCATCACCATCTATCCGATCCAGTCGCAGAAGCTGACGGAATACGACGATCAGCTGGACCGCTGGCTGGATGTGCGCTGGGACCGGAAGAAGGCAGCAACACGCGCTTTCCAGCCCGCATCAGGGTTATGGTCATCAACGAGCCGGGAACGCTGGCGGTGATCGCCGAAGTGATTGCCAACAACGAGGGCAATATCCAGAATCTGGAGATGCATCAGACGGCGCCGGACTTCATGGAAATGGCCTTCGATGTCGAGGTTTGGGATCTGAACCATTACCAGGATCATTCGCCAGCTCTCTTCAAAAGCCCGTCGTGTCAAGGTCGAGCGCCTGACGGGCTGAATGCCTTGCGCTTGTCAAAAATGTCTTGAAATGCACTGATAAGTCGGTGATTGACCTTTTCGTTCAAGGGTCACTTTCCGCCTGAATCGATACTCTATTCTGCCTATCGGGTTTTGATGAATGCGGAGAAACCGGAGTGCGTAGACTTGGTCAAGTAAGGCCCTGCATTGCGCGGCAGGGCAGCGCAGTGCGGCAAATGTCATTTCCGCCGTGTTTTTCATGGTTTGACAACCTGGCGTTAAGTTGCCGCAGTAAGTTCTTCACGGTGAGAAATTTCCGTCCTGCGCAATGCGGACAGGGCGGAAACAAGTTGAGTACGGGCATGCTTTTCAGGCGTCGAAAACCTGCAGACTGGAAGGAAGGCTGAGAGTGGCAGCCTATGGCCGCGCCGCAGCTGGTCCTGTTCGCTCAAATACCGGCAAAACGCGTCTTGCGGCTTACCGCCTCGCCGCATGCCATTGCGGCAGGTATCGCCGCCGGCGTTTTGCATCCTTCACCCCGTTCGGCGGCTTCCACTTCATCATTTCCTTTGCGTTGCCTACGTGATTGCCGGCAATTTCATCGCTGCAGCCAGTGGCACCTTTTTCGGCAACCTGATCCGTTTCCCTTCATTTGGGCCCACCTATTCGACTGGCAATTTCCTGCTTACCGGCACACTTGAAAGTACCGGCATGGCATTCACCGCTCGATGCATGATCCGCCAGAACAGATTTCATGTCGATGGGATTTTCAGGCGTCTGGACCCTGTTGCAGGATATATGGAATCCGCTGCTCAAAACCGATGGCAGTAGGCGCGATCCCGCTTGGCGTCGCCGTCGCCGCTGCTCTATATCGTCACGCGGCTTGCTGCGGTCTCTTTCAGAGCGACACGCCGCAAGCGTCTTCCGATAGAGCACGTGAGATCAAGCGGCGTGCGATGGCCTCTGCCTCCGGCGCATCGGCGGCCGGATCGGTCTCACCTGGCGAATAGCCGGCAGCGGACACCCGTCGCAGACGGCATTTTGAACAAGCTTCCGTTCGCATCGAAAGGTACTGGTTTCGAGCATGATCATCGGAATGGCAACGACATTATCGACATCACGCGAGATCGAGCGTTCGATAGAACGTTTCAGGTCCCGTTTCATCGACCAGTTTTTACCGATGTCGAACAGCGAAAGTCTGATGGCAGGCGGGCGAGGGCAGCCTCTTACGCAAAGCGGTTCGCTGCCAAGAGCATGCGCGAAGGCGCTTGGAACCGGAATTGCCAAAGGCGTATTCTGGCGTGACATGGGTTGGTCAACCTCCCGGGCGGCAAACCAACCATGCAACTGTCGAACGGTGCTGCGAAAGGCTTGCCGAATTGATGCCCGAGGCTACGAACCCGTTATTCACGTGACGATTACCGACGACAAGCCCATGGCGCAGGCGTTCGTGATCATAAGCCGTGCCGGTCAGCAAGTGACCAGGGGCCGTTTCGCGAGCATTCGCGAGAGGTTTTGGATGAACAGACCGCAGGACATGCAAGTGACCAGGATAAACCGGAAAACGAGAGACGCCATCTGGGAAACCATCAGGTGGTGGTGCAGGCCCTGTTGCTGGCGGTGGTGGTGCGCACCTTCCTGTTCCAGCCCTTCACCATTCCGTCGAGTTCGATGTATCGACCCTGCTGATCGGCGACTACCTGTTCGTATCGAAATACTCCTACGGCTATTCGAAATATTCCTTCCCGTTCTCGCCTGATATCTACGAAGGCCGCATCTGGGAAGGAAAGCCGGAGCGGGGACAGGTCGTCGTCTTCAAACTGCCTTCCAATACCGATATCGACCACATCAAGCGCGTGATCAGCCTTCCAGGCGACAAGATCCAGATGATCGATGGCGTACTCCACATCAACAGCGTTGCGGTGAAGCGAGGCTGCCGGAACCTGGACTTCGGATGAGGACGGCCGCACCGCGCCGGTCTATCGCGAAACCCTGCCCAACGGTGTAGCTACGACACGCTCGATCTCATTCCCAATGGCAGAGGCGACGATACGGGCGTATTCGGTGCCCCCAGCCATTACTTCATGATGGGCGACAATCGCGACAACTCGCTCGACAGCCGCTTTGACGTTGGCTACGTGCCGGAGGAAAACCTCATCGGCCCGGCAAGGCTGGTCCTGTTTTCGGTAGCCCATGACACCCACCCGCTCTTCATCTGGCGCGGCCGCCGATATGCGCTTCGATCGCCTGTTTCTTGGACTGTAGGCGCCTGCGATGAACCATTCGAGGCAGGAACGCAGCAAGCGGCGGTTCGGCAGTCTCGAAAAAGCGGCTGTTACGAGTTTACCGACTACTCGAACCTGGAACAGGCGCTACCCACGCCAGCGTGCGCAAGAAGTCGACCAACGTTTTTCACTACGAGCGCCTGGAGTTTCTGGGAGACCGCGTGCTCGGTCTCGCCGTCGCAGAACTGCTTTTTCACCGCTTTCCCGAAGCAAACGAGGGCGAGCTTTCCTTGAGGCTCAACACGCTGGTAAAGGGAAAGACCCTCGCGGAGATATCCGACGAACTGGAATTGCACGAGTTCATTCGTACCGGCGGCGATCTGAAGGAACTGAAGGGCAAGCGCATGCAGTCGGTGCGCGCCGATGTTTTGGAGGCCTTGATCGCCTCGATCTACATCGATGGCGGGCAGAATGCCGCCGTCGAATTCATCAAGCGCTTCTGGCGCGAGAGGCTCGATACTGCCGAAACCGCCAAAAGGGATTCAAAGACCTCCCTGCAGGAATGGGCGCATGCCGAACGCCTCGGCACACCGCGCTACAAGGAAAAGAAACGCACCGGGCCGGATCACGACCCCGTCTTTACCGTGGTCGTTCAGGTGAACGGCAAGGAAGACGCTATTGGCGAAGGCCGCTCGAAGCGTCACGCCGAGCAGCAGGCTGCCCGTGAAATGCTGATCCGCGAAGGTGTCTGGGACGAGAGCGAGGAATCACTGTGAGCGAAGCCGAAAACCAGACATCTGCCGGCGATGGCCCGGCAGGGGATGTGACCAGGGCGGGCTTCGTCGCCTTGATCGGCGCTCCGAACGCTGGCAAGTCGACGCTGATGAACCAGCTTGTCGGCACCAAGGTGTCGATTGTCACGCACAAGGTTCAGACAACGCGCGCCGTCGTTCGCGGAATTCTGATGCACGGCAGCTCGCAGATCATTTTCATCGACACTCCGGGCATCTTCAAGCCGCGCCGCCGCCTCGACACCGCGATGGTGACGACCGCCTGGGGTGGCGCGAAAGATGCGGATCTGGTCGCGTTGCTGATCGATTCCGAGCGCGGCTTCACCGAAGACGTGGAAGATATCGTCAAGGGTCTGGCCGGTACCGGGCGCAAGGCTATCCTCATCCTGAACAAGGTGGATGCGGTGCGGCGCGATACCTTGCTGGAACTGGCCGCAAAGGCGTCTGCCGTGGCCGAGTTCGACCGCGTCTTCATGGTCTCGGCGCTCAAGGGTGACGGCTGCGCCGATCTGGTCGAGTACCTCGCCGCGTCAATGCCCGAGAGCCCGTACCTCTATCCGGAAGACGAGATCTCGGATCTTCCCATGCGCCAGCTTGCAGCCGAGATCACCCGCGAGAAGATCTTCCTGCGCCTTCACCAGGAACTTCCCTATGCCACCCATGTGGAGACGGAGACGTGGGAAGAAACGGACAAGGGCGTACGCATCGAGCAGGCGATCTTCGTGGAGCGTGACAGCCAGAAGAAAATCGTCATCGGCAAGGGTGGCCAGACCATAAAGGCCGTATCGATGGCTGCGCGCAAGGAGCTCTCCGACATTCTGGAAAAACCGGTTCATCTGTTCCTGTTCGTCAAGGTCCGCGAGAATTGGGGAGACGATCCCGAGCGCTATCGCCAGATGGGGCTTGAATTCCCCCGGCAGTGAGCCTTTCCTGTCCGGATGGAATGGAAGGACACCGGGCTGATTCTTGGCGTCAGGAAGCACGGCGAGACCAGCGCAATCATCGAAGTCATGACGGAACATCACGGCCGGCACCTTGGGTTGGTGCGCGGTGGCCGTTCTTCGCGCATGCGGCCCCTGCTTCAACCGGGAAATTCGGTCAGCCTTGTCTGGCGCGCCAGGCTGGAGGAGCATCTGGGCATGTTCCAGGCGGAGGCCGAGGAATTGCGCGCCGCCAGGCTGATGGAAACGCCGCTCGGCATTCACGGTCTGCAGACACTGGCTGCGCATTTGCGGCTCCTGCCCGAACGCGACGGTCACCAGGGCCTGTACCGCGCAGCGCTGGTCTTGCTTGATCACTTTGACGAGCCGCAAAAGGCTGCAAGGCTGATGATCCGCTTCGAACTGGCGCTTCTGGAAGAACTCGGATTCGGACTTGATCTGGAACGTTGCGCCTCGACCGGACAACGGCACGATCTGGCTTATGTATCGCCGAAGAGCGGACGCGCGGTCTCGCGGGAAGCGGGCACGCCCTGGCACGACCGCATGCTGGCGCTTCCCTATTTTCTGCAACGCGAGACGGCATCCCCAGCGCCTTCGTCAAGCCTGGAAGAGCAACTCCAGGCGGGATTCGCCTTGACGCGCTACTTTCTCGACCGCGACGTCTACATGCCGCGCGGAATCGAGGCACCGGATACGCGCGAAGGCTTCATAAAACGGATACTCAAGTCGGTAATGGTTGGAAGCGATGCCACCGGCGAACTGGAGACGGGCCATGGCCGATGACGACCGCTACATGCCGCTGGATATGCAGGTAGGACCTGTGCCGCTCGATTTGCTCTCGACGCACACGGGAATGCAGGTCTTCGAGATGATGCTTGCAGGTGAACTGCCGCCGCCGCCGATTGCGCGCACCCTCAATTTCACGCTGACCGAGGCCGAGGAGGGCAGGGTAGTCTTCACAGGCTATCCGCTTCTTGATTTTTACAACCCCTTCGGCACGATTCATGGCGGCTGGCCCGCTGCAATCCTCGATTCGGCTCTGGGCTGCTGTGTTCACACCCGGCTGCAGCCGGGCATGGCCTACACGACCATCGAGTTCAAGGTGAACCTGGTGCGGCCGATCTTTGCCGATACCGGAAAGGTCGTTTGCGAGGGAAGGCTCATCCATCTGGGCCGCACCATCGCGACCTCGGAAGCGGAACTCAGGACGGCAGACGGCAAGTTGCTGGCGCACGGCACCGAAACCTGCGCCATCTTTCCACTGGGTTCCAAGGGATAAAGGTGCGCCGCAAATGCCCTTGAACAAGGCCCGGCGCGGCCCCCGGGTTTCGGCATCCACCCGGCAGGTTCCACCCTCGCTCGCCGATGCTGCCCGTCAATGGGGGCGCATCGGTATCCTGTCCTTTGGCGGGCCTGCTGCCCAGATTGCACTCATGCATCGCGTGGTGGTGGACGAACGCGGCTGGATGACCGAGCGCCAGTTCATGAACGCGCTGTCTTTTTGCATGCTGCTTCCCGGACCTGAAGCCATGCAACTGGCCACCTATTGCGGCTGGCGCCTGCATGGTGTGTTTGGCGGCCTGATCGCAGGGCTCCTGTTCGTTATGCCCGGCGCGCTCGTGATTCTGGCGCTTGCATCGTTCTACCTGCTTTATGGCTCTGCGCCCGGAATGCAGGCGCTCTTTCTCGGGATCAAGGCCGCCGTCCTGGTCATCGTACTGGAAGCGCTTATCAAGGTGGCTCGAAGGGCGCTCGACGAACCGCTGCATTGGCTTGTTGCGGCGGCTTCCTTCTTGGCGCTGTTCTTTTTTGCGGTGCCGTTTCCGCTGGTAATCGTGGTTGCCGGCCTGCTGGGTTTCGCTACCGCTACAGGCGGGTCCACGGCAGAAGACGGTGTCATGCCTGTATCCCTGCGGCGCACCGCTCGCACGGTTCTCGTCTGGCTGGCGATCTGGCTGATTCCCCTTGTCCTTGCCGGCGGGGGCATTCTCGGCGAGATCGGCTGGTTCTTCTCCCGGCTTGCCACGGTTACCTTTGGCGGCGCCTATGCGGTGCTGGCCTACATGGCGCAGGCTGCGGTGGAAACCAAGGGTTGGCTTGCTGCAACCGAGATGATGGATGGCCTGGGACTGGCCGAAACCACGCCCGGCCCGCTGATCCTTGTGACCGAGTTCGTTGGCTTCATTGCTGCTGCCCGGCACAATGGCGAGCCGGACCTTGCAATGGGGTTGGCAGGCGCGCTTGTGACCCTGTGGGCGACCTTTGCACCTTGTTTCCTGTGGGTGTTTGCCGGTGCGCCCTATGTCGAGTGGATAGCTTCCCGCAGGCGCTTGAGCAGGGCACTTTCGGCAATTTCTGCAGCCGTGGTCGGGGTTATTCTCAATCTTTCGATCTGGTTCGCGCTTCACGTCCTGTTTGCCAGGGTCGAGCGCTCGGATCGCGGGTTCCTTGTTCTCTGGCTGCCTGATTTCACGACGGTCGATTTTGCCGCCGTATCGCTGTCTGCGATTGCGGCGGCAATGCTGCTGGTTGCAAGGCGGGGCGTGTTGATGACGCTGGCCGTATGCGCGGTTCTGGGCCTGGTGGCCGGCATGATGTTTGTCCGCCCAAGCGCATTCTAGTCGGCCAGCATTCTAGGCAGCCTGCGGGCGTGCCACCGGTGCCTGCCTGATTGGCCAGTGAACGAGTGCCGCAAATATGCCAAGCGCGACGCCAAGCCACCACACCGGATTGTATGAGCCGTAGATATCGTAGAGATATCCGCCAAGCCACACGCCCAGGAATGAACCGATCTGATGCGAGAAGAAGACGATACCGCCCAACATGCCGAGATAGCGCGTTCCGAACATCGTGGCGACAAGGGCGTTGGTCGGAGGAACCGTTGACAGCCAGAGGATACCCATCACGGATGCGAAGATGACGATGGTCGTGGGAGACTGCGGCACCAGCAGGAACAGGGTCACCGCAATCGAACGGCTGACATAGATGAGCGACAGCAGGTGCGGCATGTGCCAGCTGCGCGAGACGAACCCTGACCCGAGCGATCCGACGATGTTGAACAGGCCGATCAGGAACAGCGCCATGCCGGCCCACTTCGCGTCGATACCGATGTCCTGCACATAGGCCGGAAAATGCGCGACGATGAAAGCCACTTGGAAGCCGCAGACGAAGAAACCTGCGATCAGAAGCAGATACGACTGGTGGCCGAACGCTTCGCGCAGGGCAGCGCCGAGAGACTGTTCCAATTCGGCAGATGAAATCCTCGACGTCTTGCCATTGCCAGCTAGCGGAATGGCGAGCAGCGGAATGACGAGCATCATGGCTGCCAGCCAGATCAGCGATTCCTGCCACCCGAACGCGGCGATGAGCGCAACCGACAGGGGCGAGAAAAGGGCCATCCCCGCAGAGCCGGCTGCCGTTCCGATGCCGAAAACCGTGGTCCTGTAGGAGGCGTCAACGTTGCGCGCAAACGCCGCCATGACAATCGAGAAGGAGCCGGCAGCGACGCCAAGACCTATCAATACCCCGGCCGAGAAATGCAGGAGCCACGGTGCCTCGGCAATCGACATCAGGCAAAGGCCCGTGGCGTAGAGCGCTGCCCCGATGGCAAGCACCCGCCAGGTTCCGTATTTGTCGGAGATTGCGCCGAAGAACGGCTGTCCCAGCCCCCAGAACAGGTTCTGGATTGCGATTGCCAGGCCGAATGTTGTGCGGTCCCAGCCGCGCATCTCGAGCATCGGCAACTGGTAGAATCCCATTGCCGAGCGCGGGCCGAAGCTGATCATGGCAATGAGGCAGCCGCAAATTATTAGCAGCCAGGGCAGGGAATGAGATGTCGCGGAATTGTCTTTCGTCATGTCTCTTCTCTCGACCGCTGTGGTTCAGCGTTCCAGTTGGTCTTGTGAAATGTTCTCAAGCGAATGCAGGATCACCTGCAGCTTTTCGTGCAGGTCATCGCCCAGTGCATCCTCAACGCGTTTCTGACAGGCATCCCAACGCTGGCGCGCCATTTCCAGGACCTCCAGACCCTGCTCGGTCGGCTCCGCGAGGGTTTCCCTGGCGTCCTCTCCATGTACGATCCGCACATGTCCGGCCTTTGCCATCACCCGAATGTTCCGGCCAAGCGTGCTGCGGTCGAGTCCGGTGTCGCTTTCGAGCGCGCTCAGGCTTGGGCGGTCGGCAATCGAGATCAGCCGCAAGAGACGGTACTGCGTCACCTTCAGGCCTGTTCCCTCGAGTGCCTCGTCGTAAAGACGCGTGATCCGGTTTGCTGCTGTCCGCAGGTTCGTGCAATGGCATTTGCTGGGTTTCATGAAGCGGGTATATACCCGTAAATTCCATTGATCAATGTAACGGAACTGCAATTCGTGTCACCGCAACATTGTCGCGCCGGGCAACATGGTCGCCCTCACTTGATATCGGTGGCGAAATTACCTATGTACCAAGTGCCTGTTTACAGGCATGTTTTTATGCCTCTATTATACTCAAAATGAGCATAAGTTGAAATGCTCGTCAAATGGGTGATGGAGGCGGTTTGGGAAATTCGGGCGGAATGGTTTGCCAAGGCAGGCCAGAGACAATCCGCCGGCACTGGAGGCGCGACATGGTCAGCACCACGACGGCATCGGCAGAAAAAAAGAAAGCGGCGAAACCTTCCGCTGCCGAGCGTTTCGGCATTCTGGAGATGCCGGATCTCACCTACACGAAGGCGATCGCCAGGGAGACTGCGCCCCTTTACGAGAAGGTGAAACACCACATTCCCGAGATCGAATGGCCGGTGCACGCGCCCTATGTCTACTGGATCAACCGCCTCAAGAAGGAACGTGGTGCGGTCATTCTGGCGCACAATTACCAGACGCCGGAAATCTACCACTGCGTTTCCGATATTGCCGGCGACAGCCTGCAGCTGGCGCGCGAGGCGACGCTGGTGGATGAGGACATCATCGTCCAGTGTGGCGTGCACTTCATGGCTGAAACATCGAAACTGCTCAATCCGCACAAGACCGTACTCATCCCGGACGTGAAGGCCGGCTGCTCGCTCTCCGAATCCATCACCGGTGAGGATGTTCGCCTGCTCAAGCAGGCATATCCCGGCGTTCCCGTTGTCACCTATGTCAACACTTCCGCCGATGTGAAGGCGGAAACAGACATCTGCTGCACGTCATCCAACGCGGTTCGGGTGGTCGAAAGCCTGGACAGCGATACGGTATTCTGCATTCCAGACGAGTACTTGGCGATGAACGTCCAGAAGCAGACGAAGAAGAAAATCCTTACATGGAAAGGCCATTGCGAGGTTCACGAGCGCTTCACCGCCGAGGAGCTCCTTGCCTACAAGGAAGCCGATCCCGCAATTCAGATCATCGCGCACCCGGAATGCCATCCTTCCGTGGTGAAGGTTGCCGACTATGCGGGCTCCACCTCCGGCATGATCGAATATGCCATGAACCAGAAGCCGGGCTCCAAGGTCCTGCTGGTCACCGAATGCTCCATGGCTTCGAATATCGAGAAGGAGGCAAAGGGCGTCGAGTTCATCAAGCCGTGCAATCTGTGCCCGCACATGAAGCGCATTACCCTGCCGAAAATCCTCGAAAGCCTCGTTTACATGAAGCAAGAGGTGGATATCGATCCGGCAATTGCGAAAAAGGCACGCCGCGCGGTTGAGCGCATGGTGAATTTGAAGCCTAATTGATCGAATATGGAATCGGCCACCCTCCGGGCATCTCCGGCGGGTGGCGAAATCGCGGTGCGCCATGTGCCGCTTCCCGGACCGTGTCCTGGGAATGATAGGTAGTCCGGATGCCAACCCAGCCTGATCTCTTTCCGCCCCAGTCCCGCGATGGTGTGGACGACGTTGTCATCATCGGTGGCGGCCTTGCAGGCCTTTTCTGCGCGCTCAAGCTGGCGCCCCGTCCGGTAACCGTCATTGCTGCGGCTCCCATTGGCAAGGGTGCTTCCTCGGCATGGGCGCAGGCCGGCATCGCGGCAGCGGTCTCGCCTGGCGACACGGTGGAAAAGCACCTCCAGGACACGCTCATTGCAGGCGACGGTATTGTCGACGAGAAGATCGCCCGGCTTATGGTGTCGGAAGCCTCGGACCGCATCCACGATCTGCTTGAGTACGGAGTACCCTTCGACCGGGACCTCGAAGGCCATTTGCTGACCTCGCGCGAGGCCGCGCATTCTGAGCACCGCGTGGTCCGCGTCAAGGGTGACATGGCTGGGCGCAAGATCATGGAAGCCCTGATTGCCGCCGTCCACAAGACACCCTCCATCCGCCTCATGGAAGGCTATGTTGCAGAGGAACTGCTGACGAGCGGACGTTTCGTGAGCGGTCTCGTTGCCCGTCCCGATGCCGGGCTTGCCGCCCGCACCGTCACCTTCCCTGCCCGTGCTGTGGTTATGGCCGCAGGTGGTGTCGGCCATCTCTACCAGATCACGACCAACCCGGCAGAGGCGCGTGGCGGCGGTATCGGAATGGCAGCGCGTGCCGGCGCCGTGATCGCTGACCCGGAATTCGTCCAGTTCCATCCAACCGGCATCAATGTCGGTCTTGATCCGACGCCGCTTGCCACCGAGGCGCTGCGCGGTGAAGGCTGTACCCTGCTCAACGATGCGGGCGAGCGCTTCATGATGAAGCTGCATCCCGATGCAGAACTGGCCCCGCGCGACGTCGTCGCTCGCGGCATCTATGCCGAGGTGATGTCCGGCCGCGGCGCCTGGCTCGATTGCACGAAGGCAGTTGGCGAGCACTTCAAGGACGAGTTCCCCACAGTCTACGGCTATTGCCAGGCAGCGGGCATCGATCCTGCAAAACAGCCCATCCCGGTCGTTCCTGCCGCGCACTACTTCATGGGCGGCATACTGACCGATGCCGATGGCCGCACCTCGCTGGATGGGCTCTGGGCATGTGGAGAGGTCACTTCCACCGGCGCCCATGGCGCCAACCGTCTTGCCTCGAACTCCTTGCTCGAAGCCGTCGTATTCGCCGGCCGCATCGCGAACGACATCTCCGAAACCATACCCGATTCCCGTACCAATCCCTGGAAGGACCGCTCCGACATGAACGCGGAGGCGGAAACCGCAGCGGACAATGCCGCGATGGTGCGCCTGCGCAGGATCATGACGGAGAAGGTTGGCGTCATCCGCGATGGCGAAGGGCTTGCCCAGGCCATAAGCGAGATTGCCGAGTTGGAGAAGCTGAACACGTCGGTCCGCTTCGGCAACACACTGACAACGGCAAAGATGATCGCGGTAGGTGCGATCCTGCGCGAGGAAAGCCGTGGCGGTCACTTCCGCACGGATTTTCCGGAGGCACGGGAAGCATGGAAGCATCGCACTTTCCTAACGCTTGCACAGGCAAACGACGCGGTCGCAAAACTGCTTGCAGGGGAGAGCTGAGCATGGCGCGCAAACCGAAAAAGGTCGAGGCGCTGAAACCGCAGCTTCCCAAGGTGATGGTGGAGGAAGCCGTCCGCGCCGCTCTGCTGGAAGATCTGGGCCGCGCGGGTGACATCACGACCGATGCCACCATTCCCGCCGATGCCAGGGCAAAAGCGGTTCTCGCTACCCGCGAAGACGGAATTCTGTCCGGCCTCCCGCTCGCGGAAGCGGCATTCCGCGCCATCGATCCTGCTTTGAAATTCAAGGCCCTCAAGGTTGACGGCGACCGGTTGAAAGCCAAGCAGGTGGTTGCCCGTATCGAGGGCAATGCAAGGGCAATCCTCGCTGGCGAGCGTGTGGCGCTAAATTACCTCATGCGCATGTCGGGCATAGCAACCTACACGGCGGCGTTTCAGGATCTGCTGGAGGGAACGGGCGCGCGCATCACCTGCACGCGCAAGACGGTTCCGCTGCACCGGGCTTTCGACAAATACGCGGTCAAGTGTGGTGGTGGCTCCAACCACCGTTTCGGTCTCGACGATGCGATACTCATCAAGGACAATCACATCGCGGTGGCAGGCGGTGTTGCCCTTGCCATCGAACGCGCCCGCGCCTTTGTGGGCCACCTGGTGAAAGTCGAGGTGGAAGTCGACACCCTCAAGCAGTTCCGCGAGGCGCTGAAGGCAGGGCCGGACGTCGTGTTGCTGGACAACATGACGCCCGAACAGCTTGCCGAGGCAGTTGCGATCAACAAGGCGGACAATGGCGGCAGGGTGAAGCTGGAAGCCTCCGGCAATGTCAACATCGACACGGTCGCCGCGATTGGCAGGACCGGCGTCGACTACATCTCGACTTCCAAGATCACGATGGCGGCCCCGACACTCGACCTGGGCCTTGATATCGCCATCTCGTAGCCTGCGGTCGATGTTCCGTCAGGCCGCTTTCTTCGAAGACGTTTTCTTCGCGGGTTTGCTGCCCATCGCGTCGGGGGCGGACACGATGTGCATGTCCATCTGCGGGAACGGGATCGAGATACCGGCCTGATCCAGAGCCTGCTTGGCCCGCTTGCGCAGGTCGAGCGATGTTTTCCAGTAATCCGACGTGTTGGTCCAGTATCTGAGCGTCACGCTGACCGCACTGTCTCCCAGTGTCGACACATAGGTTTCGGGCGCCGGGCTGTCCTTCACGCGCTCGTCCTCGCTCGCAAGCTTGATCAGAATGGCCTCGGTTTCATCGATGTCGTCATCATAGCCGATGCCGACCTCCAGATCGTTGCGGCGCGACTTGTTGCGCGAGAAGTTGATGATCGACTTGTTCCAGAGTTGGGAATTTGGCGCAAAAAGAAACCTGCCATCCGGGGTACGCATTTGCGTTGCAAAAAGGCCAACTTCCTCAACCACGCCATCGATGCCGCTGGCATCGATGAAGTCACCAACCTTGAATGGCCGCAGTACGAGCAACATGACACCCGCGGCAATGTTCTGCAGCGTTCCCTGAAGCGCGAGACCTATTGCAAGGCCGGCAGCACCCAGCGCAGCGAGTATCGAGGCCGTCTGAACGCCGAACTGTCCAAGCACCATGACGCCAACGAGAATGAGAACGCCGTATTGCACCACGTTGGAAAGAAACTGGTTGAGCGTCGCGTCATTGCGGTTGAGCCGGCCAAGCGAGGCCTGCGTCCAGCGCTTGAGCAAGCCAGCGACAACGAAACCGCCGATTATGAGGAGCAGCGCGCCCAAGAGCGAAAAGGCATAGGAAACGATGACATCGCTTGCATTGGCGACAATGGTCTTAAGGTCGATCGTGGACCAGTCCATGGATACCCCCGGTATTTTTTGTTGTAACAATACTGAAACGAAACTGGCCTCCGCCCGGATCGTTCCATTCCGGGGGTGAATTTGCAGAAAAGACCTCAGCTGCGGCCAAGCCGCAGCCCGGGCGCCGGTCTTTCGGCCATCACTTCGCGGCGGAACTTGAACAGCGCCGCAGGCCGCCCGCCAGTTGACAGGGAGGTTGCCCCGGTCGGCTCGACAAGCTGATTGGTCTCCACGAGCCGTCGGAAATTCTGTTTGTGCAGCGTATGGCCGAGAATGCTCTCAACGGTCTGCTGCAGCTGGAAGAGCGTGAACTCGTCATCCATCAGTTCGAATACCACAGGCCGGTACTTGAGCTTGGCGCGAAGCCGCGCAAGGGCCGTGGCGAGGATGCGCCGGTGGTCGTGGCGCATGGGCTGGCCAAGATCGCCATCCACGGTAACCTGCGTTATGCGTCCGTCTGCGACCGCTTCTTCCACCATGCCTGCCGAATACATCAGTTCGTAGCGTTCCAGCGCCCGTTCCTCGTCCCAGCGTATTCCGTTCAGGCCGAAGGCTATGCGGGCACGGTTGCGGATATTGTGGTCGTAGCTGCGTCCGCCCTCGCCAAGCGTCTTCTCGTGATCGAGGATCCAGGTCTTGATGCGCGGCAGGATGACCTCGTCGAGAACCTGCGGCCGCCCGGTACGCCAATCCTCCCAGGGAAGATAGTGATAGCAGTTGCGCCATCCCGCATCCGATATCTGGCTGTCACGCTCTTCGGCTGGCCGCGTCAGCGCAAGATAGCCGACAGAGATGACATGGGGACCGGCATCGCCCGGACGCCGGTGACGGCCCCGGTCGGCAAAGGTGTAAAGCTGCTCCACATAGCCGAGGCGCAGGTTTGTCTGCTCCTCCACCCATTGCCTGAGGCCGATTTCCATCGTCCTGTGTTCGCCAGGGCGGAACGGTCCATAGGGAAGCGAATCCAGTTCATCCGCCCGTTTGCCGGGAATGGTCAGGATGACCGGATTGTTGTCCAGGATCGCGACGATCGCTGCATTCAGCCCGATTTCGAATTCGCCGGTCATCGCACCCGGGCTCCCGAAAGTGCCTCTTCGAGAAGGCGGAACCGCTTGAGGAAGTTCTTCTGCGCAAGTGCTGCCGGCCATGGGGCGAGGGGCAAGCTGTCGGGCGAAATGCCCTGCGGTCTGCCAAAGAACTTCCGGGCCTCCGCTTCGGAAAATCCGGCAAGCGCCGTTGCCTCGAAAAAGGCGGCAATCGTGTCGGCCTTCTTGATCTTCTGCTTCAACCGGACAGGCGTGGCGGCGGGCAGCGAAAACCGCATGTGGATCGCCGCCTGCAACCGTTCCTCGATTACCTTGTAGTCGCCGCCCATCACCGCCTTGAAGGGTGAGATCATGTCGCCGATTACATATTCCGGCGCGTCGTGAAGCAGGCAGGTCAGCTGGTTGGCCGGGTCGGTCTCGCCCAATGCCCCGGAAAATATCTCGAGAACCAGAATGCTGTGCTGGGCAACGGAAAAGGCATGATCGCCCCTGGTCTGGCCGTTCCAGCGTGCCACGCGCGCCAGTCCGTGGGCTATGTCCTCTATCTCCACGTCCAGCGGCGAAGGCTCCAGCAGGTCGAGGCGGCGTCCCGAAAGCATGCGCTGCCAGGCGCGGGGCCTGTTGTCACCATTGTTTCTGTCCGCCACGGCCATGGTGTTATGCCGTCCCCGTTTCGCCGCCATCCGCGACCGGCCATTCGAGTTTCGACCATTCCTGCAGCGAGAGGACAATGGCCGTCGAGCCTGCAAGAATGGTTTCGCTGGCCGCGACACTTGGGGCCGCGCGGTCGAGCCGGATCATCGCAAGCCCGCGATTGCCCGCGACCGATGTGAGTGTGCCCACCGTCTTGCCGCCTGCCAGCACTTCGGTTCCCGGTTGCGGCAAATCCTCGCCAGATGCTGTCCGTACAAGTATGGTCCGTTTTCGCGCCGTGCCACGATGCTGCATGCGCGACACCACTTCCTGGCCGACATAGCATCCCTTCGCAAAGTCGACCCCGGCGATCCGGTCCATCAGAACATCGTGTGGAAAGGCATCGCCATAGGTGAAGTCGCGCCCACCTTGCGGAACGCCCAGCCCTATGCGCATCGCCTCGTAGTCCTCGACCGGCACCTCTTCAGCGCCATCGGGAGGGGAGGGCAGATATGCCCGGATGCCCATTTCGGGCAACCTCGGATCGCGTACCGCCAGCCCCGCAGCCGACCATGGTGCCGGATCCAAAGGTCCGTCGCCGAAAATCGCGTAAACTCCCCTGCCATCATCGACGGCCTCGATCTCGACCTTGGCGCGCAGCCGGTAGAACATCATCCGCTTGATGAAGTCGGAGGCCATGCTCGCGTCGATATCGGCAATGAAACCATCCGCGATCCGCAGGATGAAGAAATCGAAGAGTATCTTTCCTTGCGGGGTCAGGAGCGCGCCATATTCGGCTTCGCCGGTTTCAAGCTCGTCAATGTTGCAGGTTACCAGCCCCTGCAGGAAGGGCTGTGCGGCCTCGCCGCCTATTCGCACGAGTGCGCGGTCTTCAAGCTGGCAGAATCTTGGATTGGACATTTTCAGAGAAATATATGGAGCAGGATTAAAATCAACGGAAACCTGATCGCCGGGAAGGGTCTTTTTCAGTCGCCTGCAACGAAAAACCGCCAGCGCCCCTGCGGCGTTATCCCGACGCGGTAGAAAATATAGGCACCAAACGCCTCCATGTCCTCGTAGTCGCCATGGGTCACGAGCTTGTAGAGGTCCACTCTCTGGGCTGGCGTGAGCTTGTCAATCGGATAGGCAAAGTAATAGGGCCAGACATAGAGTTCATGGTCCGTGCCTTCATCGAGATGCACGAAACCCGATTCCAGCACTTCGATCAAAATGGCGAGAATTTCGTAACCCTGGCCGTCGCCCGAAAGGGACTTCAGAAAGGTGATCGGATCGTCATCGATGCCGCCAAGGGAAAGCATCGTCACATCTGCACCGTATCCGATGTAGGGACGCAGCTTTTCTACGTCTCCAGATTTCGCCGCCTCGAGGATGAGTTCACGCATCTTGCGCACGGGGAAGGGGAGTTGTGCCAGGTCGGTTATGATCTCCGGCGGAACGTAGTCATCTTCAACAGCAGAGTTTGAAGTGGGAGAAGGCGGCGCATCGGCTTCCGGCGTCTCTGATTCTGGCTGGCCGCTCGCCGGAGCGTCCTGCCCGGCCGGATCGTCGCTGCTGGTGCCGGGAACGCTGTCGCCATTGCCTTCTTCCGGCGGTGAGGCATCCGGTGCGGCGGTTTTGTCTTGCGGTGCCTGTTCGCCGGAGGACTGCGCGCCGGTGGCATTTTGTGCCAGCTCGAACATTTCTGCCATGCTCGCAGGCGCCTCAATGTACTGCGCGCCCGCTTTCCCGGGCCACGATGATGAGAGCGCAAGCGCTACCGAAAGCGGCACCGCCAGCCACTTCCCTGAAGTCCGCTTGCCGGACAGGAATTTCAACGCTCCGGGCATGACCGCATGCTAGACCGTTTCATCGCGAGGTGTAAACGCCGAACCGGCTGAGCTTGAGCAATTCAGGCTTTGATGAGATCAGAAAAACCTGAATGCGCAGGCAAGTTGTTCAGCCGCTTGCTGAGACCATCCGTGTACAACTGAAGCTGACACTGTCTATTGAATGGTCTTGTCCAGCAGGAACTCGCCGCCCTGTTCCATCGAACGGATCATGGCAATCATCTTGAGAGCTTCGCTGTCGCCACTCGCGCGTGCCAGTTCTCCAAGTGCGCCGTCGATGAAAGCGCGCGCGATCACTTCGGCCTCAATGCCGTCTTCCAGCGCGCGTTCCCAGGCCTCCGCGAAGATTTCACGGGTGATCGACCGTTTCTCCGCGAGGATCAACGCATCGATTTCTTCGAGTTTTGCTCCGTCCATGCCGGCTTCCCATCTGCTCGCACGCTGCCGGAATTCCGCCTGCCTGTCCCGATTTGGCACAATGGCACGGGGAATTCCCGAAAAGAGATTTGTCCCGAGCGATTATTAGCGCAAATCCCGGACAAGTGGAGCCAAAACCTACCGATTGGTTAATTGCCAAACCGGTTCGGGATATCCGTGGCTATGCGCACCCCCAGACGAAGGTGCTGGTTGGCTGCCTCGGCAGCGGCAGGAGTGCATTCCCGGTGTATCTCGCGGTAGCCGCGAAAGCCCCTGTTGAAGTGGGCAATGAGTTGCGCCCGCCGCTCTTCGCTCGGCTCCTCGGCCTCCAGGAGCCTTTCCATTTCATCGCGCCAGATCTGGCCATCGCCCGCGCCGCACAGTTCCCTCAGATAGTGCAGGGCGCCGAGGGTCTCGGCAAGTTTCAGCATCTGTGCGTCATAGGCAGGCGGCAATACGCGGACTTGCGATGAATCCGGTTTGCTCTCCGCAGCATCCTTGTCCTGCGCGCCCGACGGTGCAGCAACGCCAAGTCCCGCGATCAGGACAAGCAGCGGCAGCATGAGGGAGGTTTTGCGAATGCGGCGCATGGCAGCTCGGAATACCGTTTCGGACGATGACGTTCTGCACGACAGTAGTGGCAAAAACAAGTTGAATTGGCCCTGTCTTCTACTCCACAGCAGCGCCCAGCGCTTCCTGCATGAATCCGTCAATTCCAGGTACCATCGGCAGCACTTCGGCTTCCTGTGGTGTGAACCAGTCGGCTTCGACTGCGTCGTCACCTGCAATTGCTGCTCCCTCGAAGCGGGTACACAGGAACCTCGATATCGAGAAAATGCAGGCGATTTCTCCGCTGTTGTCGATGTGTTCGTGCTCGGAAATTCCCATCATGCGGATTTCGTGTGCAAGTAGCCCCGTCTCCTCTTCCAGTTCGCGAAGTGCTGCCTGTTCGGGCGTTTCTCCGGCCTCCACGGAGCCACCTGGAAATGCCCAGCAGCCCGCGAGCGGCGGCTTTGCCCGTTTGACGAGCAGTACCCGCCCGTCCTGCACCACCATGACCGATGCACCTGCTTTGATTGCCGGGAACTTCTTCACTTGCGGGGCCTTCCACGGTTTGGCAGTTTCATAAGGGTCGCCAGACCGGAGCGAAGGGACAGACAAAATGTGTGGGCGCTACAGCCTTCTTGCGCATCCGGCAGATATCGAGGAGTTCTTCAGCTACAAGAAGATCGACCCGTTTCCGCCACGCTACAATATTGCACCCACCCAGCCAATCCTCATCATTGCGGGTGACGCAGCAGGCAACCCGGTGCCGCACCTTGTTCGCTGGGGGCTGATTCCATCCTGGGTCAAAGACCCCGACGGGTTCACGCTCATCATCAACGCGCGTTCAGAGACAGCAGCAGAAAAACCGTCCTTTCGCGCGGCCATGCGCCATCGCCGGGCGCTCGTGCCCGCTTCCGGCTTCTACGAGTGGCACCGGCCGGATGACCGCAAGCAACCCAAGCAGCCTTACTGGATCAGGCCCGACCCGCTTGGGCCGAACCAGAGCGGCCTGGTCTTCTTCGCCGGCCTCATGGAAACCTGGACCGGCAGCGATGGCAGCGAGATCGATACAGGCTGCATACTCACAACCCGCACAAACAAGTCCATCGGCCGCATCCACGATCGCATGCCCGTTGTCATACAGCCTTCCGATTTCGAGCGCTGGCTTGACTGCGCGCATTACGAGCCGAGGGATGTCAAGGATCTGCTCGCACCTGTCGGTGACGAATATTTCGAAGCGATTGCTGTATCCGACCTCGTAAACAAGGTTGCAAATCACGGCCCGGAAGTGCAGGAACCGGGCCTTGTCGAACGCGCGCCGGAGCCCGCTCCAAAGCGGAACAAGTCTGGCGCCGGAGCCACTGCAGCCGTCGGCAAGGACGACGGCCAGTTCGATCTTTTCTGAGGTTCCGGATGTTTATCCTGTTTGGGCCGGCGCTGTCGGGCTTTCTGCTTGGACTGAGCCTGATCGTCGCGATTGGCGCGCAAAACGCATTCATTCTCCGCATGGGCCTGTTGCGCAGCCACGTATTCTGGCTATGCCTGTTCTGCGCACTTTCGGATGCCTTGCTGATCGTTGCAGGAATATCCGGAATGGGAGCATTCGTCGATTCGAACCCCGCCCTGTTTCGTATCGTGGCACTGGCCGGTGCAGCATTTCTGTTCGGCTACGCGGGCCTTGCGTTCTACCGTGTATTCCGGCCTCAACTGCTGGAGGCCTCGAGCGCAAAGCCGGTCAGTCTGGCGCGTGCCGTAGCCATATGTGCCGGGTTCACCTTTCTGAACCCGCATGTCTATCTCGACACCGTCGTTCTGGTTGGAGCCTTCGCGGCCAGATATGAAGACGCCGCGCGCATCGCCTTTGGTGCAGGCGCTGCCGCGGCTTCTTTCGTATGGTTTTTCTGTCTTGGATATGGGGCCCGGATATTGACACCGGTTTTCCGGAATCCGCGCGCCTGGCAGGTGCTGGATGCGCTGATTGCGGTCATCATGGCCGCTCTGGCGGCCAAACTTCTGCATTCGGCACTTCAAGCCTGAGACACATCGCAAACGCGCAATTATCTCTTGGCCTATCCGGCAGGTTGCCTTCGCGTCGTTTCGCGAGAAAACGATTGCCGGCGCACTTGCGAGCCTGCGAGCAGGCCCTCAACAACAGGCTCAGGAAATTTCTGCGAACTTCGGCAGACCCGCATTCTTGCAGGGGGTCTTCACTTCCTGGCTATTCTTCTTGGTGCAGGGGTTGGAAGCGGCCTTGAGGGCCGGGATGCCGATGGGGCGGTACTTGTTTACCAGCGCTTGTTTCTGTGCTGATTCCTGGTTTGCTCGGGGCATTGTTTCACCTGATCGCTGTCTGGTTTTGCTCGGTTGTCATCACCGGGGGAGCCATGTTTCCTCCGCGGCGTCATTGACCGGCGTCCACTCTGCAACTTTCATGGCCGAAATGTGATCCAGCGGCCGGTAAGTTAACAGTTTGCGTATGTAAAACTGAACAAAGCCTGAATTCGTTGCAATTTTGTCATAAAATGTAATGGAACCTTCCCGGACAAAGTATCGCGAGTGCCAAAAGAGACCGGAAAAGCGCAGGGAAGGCACAAAAAAACGCCGATCGCTGATTGAGCGACCGGCGCAAACCCTGGACGGAACAGTGGGGCTGAATCCGTCCCGGAGCCTTCCAATGAGGAACGCCGAAAATTTGCCATCGGTCAGGGCGTATGTCACCCCTTTTTGGAAGGTATGAACCCTTGGAGGTTGTGGATCGCGGCATTGCGCTCCATGATCAGGTGTCCGAAAAGACTGTATTCTATCGCTCGCAATCGTGTATTGCTTCGCCAAAACACCGCAAATTCCCTCGAAATCCTGATATTGACGATGTCCGAAGCCAAAACCTTGATGCTCTACAACACCCTCACGCGGCAGAAGGAAGCCTTCGAGCCGCTCGATCACAATCGCGTGAGGATGTATGTCTGCGGTCCCACGGTCTACGATTTCGCACATATCGGCAATGCCAGGCCGGTTATCGTCTTCGACGTCCTGTTCCGCCTTCTGCGTCATCTCTATGGCGAGGACCATGTCAAATACGTGCGCAACATCACCGACGTGGACGACAAGATCAACGCTCGCGCGCTGCGTGATTTCGGCAGCGAGATCACTTCGGGCAGCCTTTCGCTCAACGATGCAATTCGCAAGGTGACGGAAAAAACGGCCAACCAGTTTCATGCCGACGTCGCCGCGCTGGGCTGCCTTGAACCGACGGTAGAACCGCGCGCCACCGAGCATATCGAAGGCATGATCAAGATGATCCAGTCGCTGATCGACAAGGATCACGCCTATATGAGTTCCGGTTCTGAAGGCCGCGAGATCCTGTTCGACGTGGCGTCCATGGAGCACTATGGCGAACTCTCGAAGCGCAAGCTGGAAGACCAGCAGGCGGGCGCGCGTATCGACGTGAAGGACCACAAGCGCAATCCGGGCGACTTCGTTCTGTGGAAGGAATCGACCGTCGATCAGCCGGGCTGGGAGGGGACCTTCCTCATCGCTGGTGACCGCGTTCACATTCATGGTCGCCCCGGCTGGCACATCGAATGCTCGGTCATGAGCGCTGCCCATCTGGGCGAGACCTTCGACATTCATGGCGGCGGCCTGGACCTGATCTTTCCTCACCACGAAAACGAGATTGCCCAATCCTGCTGCGCCCATGGCACGGAACGGATGGCGCGCTACTGGATGCACAACGGCTTCGTGCAGGTGGAAGGGCGCAAGATGTCGAAGTCCGAGGGCAACTTCGTCACCATCCATGACCTGCTGCACACGGACAAATTCGGCGGCCGCAAATGGCCGGGCGAGGTACTTCGACTTGCGATGCTGATGACCCATTACCGCGAGCCGATAGACTTCTCCGTCAAGCGGCTGGAGGAAGCGGAAAGCATTCTCGCCAAATGGCGGCACTGTGAGCCGGAAGGAGGCGTGATTTCATCCGAGGTCCTTGGTGCTCTGGCAGATGACATGAACACGTCCAGTGCCATTCAGTTGCTCCACCGGATGGACCGGAACTCCGACTTTGCCGCGACGGCTCAACTGATGGGGCTGCTTCCCCCAAAGGCCGAAATGGTGATGGACGAGGCGGAGGTTGTGCGCATTGTTGATCAGCGCCTTGCCTTCATTCGTGATAAGAATTGGGCAGAGGCCGACCGGATCCGTGATGAACTCCTTTCGCAGGGTATCCAGCTAAAGGATTCAAAAGACTCGGAATCCGGCGAGCGCATCACAACCTGGGAAGTGAAGCGATGAATGAAGAACCGCAGGACGACGACTGGGTAAACGACGTTCCGTTTGCAAAGCATCGTCTCTACTACATGGCGTTGAAGCTGATACTCATCGCAGGTGCGGTCTTCCTCGCGCTGAAAGTCACAGGTGTGATGTGAGCCAGAACTACTTGGCCGGCGGCTGCCAGTGCGGCGCGGTGCGATACCGGATCGCGGGTAAGTTGACCATGCCGCACATCTGCCATTGCCGCATGTGCCAGAAGGCATCCGGCAACTATTTCATGCCTCTCGCGAACGCCATGAAATCCGAGTTTGTGGTGACCAGGGGGAGCGTGGCATGGTTCCGGTCATCCGGCCCGGTGCGCCGGGGCTTCTGCGCCGGTTGCGGCACGCCGCTGATCTTCGACACCATCGGACTGGATCACCTGAACGTCACCCTGGGATCGCTCGACAAACCGGCTGATGTAGTCCCCGAACTGCAATTCGGAATAGAGGCAAGGATGCCCTGGTTTGCCTCGCTTGATGGGCTTCCGGCATCAACGACCGAAGATGATCCCGATCCTGATGGCGTTGTAGTTGCCGAAGTCGCTGCCACCAACCACCAGCACCCCGATCATGAGACCGAGGTATGGCCGGTAGAAGAAATGGAGCCGGGCAAATGAACGCATCTCCCATCACCGGAGGCTGCCAGTGTGGAGCTGTCCGCTACCGTTGTGACGACCTTGGCCGCGCCACGATCTGCCACTGCCGCATGTGCCAGAAGGCTTTTGGTTCCTTCTATGGACCGCTGGTTACGGCGAAGGGACTGGTCTGGACACGTGGCGCGCCGAAACACTTTGCCAGCTCCAACAAGGTGCAGCGCGGCTTCTGCGCCGAATGCGGTACGCCGCTCACCTATGACTATGGCGGCGAACCCGAGATCGCCATCGGCACGCTGGACGACCCGGAATTGGCAGCGCCGGTGTTGCAGCTCAACCTGGCCGACAAGCTGTCCTTCGTCGATGGTCTGGGTGATCTGCCCGTTCGCGAGTGGGAACAGGATTCGCCGCAGGCAGTGTTCATGTCCGGCATCGTTTCGCATCAGCATCCCGATCATGACACAGATCAATGGCCTCCTGCGCCAAGCAGCTAGGTTCGGATCATGACCGTCAAACCTGAAAAACCCGCCCCGAAACCTGGCATGCAGATGCCCAAGTGGCTGCTCTACGGCCTCATCGCCAAGGGGGTCATTGTCGTGCTGATCGTCATTGCCGTCCTGTGGTATGCCGGGATACTGGGTTGAGGCCCCCCCGGCTTCGGCAGGCCGGGCAGGTTCCCGATTTGCACGGCGCAAGGAAACGGTCTAAAGCCACCTCACTCGATTGAAATCGCGCCGCTTTGCGGCCAAATGCGTTAAGCAATTCGTGGCATTCTTAGTCGCCGCGAACACTGCGCATTCGGAAGACTGACATGACCAAGGAACGCCTCTACCTGTTCGACACCACGCTCCGCAATGGGCAGCAGACGCCCTGCCTTGCCCGCAGGCGCGTCAGCGCCGAGGACAGGCAAGGAGCACAAAAATGCCGGGCGCATTCGGAAGACTGACATGACCAAGGAACGCCTCTATCTGTTCGACACCACGCTCCGCGATGGGCAGCAGACGCCCGGCATCGATTTTTCGGTGGCCGACAAGATTGCGATTGCAAAACTGCTGGACGAACTCGGCATCGACTATGTGGAAGGCGGCTATCCGGGTGCGAACCCTACCGACACAGAATTCTTCTCGAAGAAACGCACGAAAAAGGCTGCCTTCACCGGATTCGGCATGACCAAGCGGGCAGGGGTTTCCGTTTCCAACGATCCGGGTGTGCGCGGGCTTCTCGAAGCGGATACCGATGCGATCTGTTTCGTCGCCAAGAGCTGGGACTATCACGTCAAGGTCGCGCTCGGCTGCACCAACGAGGAAAACCTCGAAGGCATTTCCGAAAGCGTGCAGGCAGCCATCGACGCGGGCCGCGAGGCGCTGGTCGATTGCGAGCATTTCTTCGATGGCTACAAGGCCAATCCGGAATACGCGATTGCCTGCGCGAAGGCCGCCCATGCCGCCGGCGCACGCTGGATCGTGCTGTGCGACACCAATGGCGGAACCCAGCCTGCGGAAGTCTCGAAAATCGTTGCCCATCTGATCGAGGCCGGTGTTCCCGGCGACCGGCTTGGCATTCACGCCCATGACGATACCGGTCAGGCGGTGGCAAATTCGCTTGCAGCAGTCGAAGCCGGGGTGCGCCAGATACAGGGAACGCTCAACGGCATCGGCGAACGCTGCGGCAACGCCAACCTGACCACGATCATTCCCACGCTGGCGCTGAAGCCTGCCTATCGCGACCGCTTCGAAACCGGTGTTTCCGTCGAGGCACTCGAGGGCATGACCCGCCTTTCACACAAGTTCGACGAGATGATCAACCGGGCGCCGGACCATCAGGCGCCATATGTTGGTTCGTCCGCTTTCGCGACGAAGGCCGGCATCCACGCTTCGGCGATCCTGAAGGATCCGGACACCTACGAGCACGTCAAGCCGGAGCTGGTCGGCAATAATCGCCGCGTCATGGTTTCAGACCAGGGCGGCAAGTCGAACTTCCTGGCAGAACTGAAACGCTGCGGCATCGAGGTAGCGAAGGACAATCCCAAGCTCGATACCCTGATTGCCATCGTCAAGGAACGCGAGGCCAAGGGCTATGCCTACGAAGCCGCCGAGGCCTCCTTCGAGATACTTGCACGCAAGCATCTGGGCACGGTGCCAGAGTTCTTCCGGGTCGATTCGTTCCGCACCCAGGTCGAACGCCGGTTCAATGCGCGCGGCGAGGTCGTCACCGTCTCGGAAGCCGTGGTCAAGATAGCCATTGACGGCGAGGAGTTTCACTCTGTCTCCGAAGGCGCCGGTCCGGTCAACGCGCTTGACCGTGCGCTGCGCAAGGACCTTGGCAAGTACCAGGCCCAGATCGCCGATCTGGAACTGGTGGACTACAAGGTCCGTATTCTCAATGGCGGCACCGAGGCCATCACACGCGTGCTGATCGAAAGTTCCGATGATACAGGCGAGCGCTGGACTACCGTTGGCGTCTCCGTCAACATCATAGATGCTTCCTTCCAGGCCCTGATCGACTCGATCAACTTCAAGCTGATGAAGGAAGGGGCCGCGTGAACAATCCCCGCAGCCTGCCGAGGGGCGATGGTGCAGGCGACAGCCGCGCCGGCTTCTTCTGCGCATTGGCAGCCTACGGCCTGTGGGGCTTTCTGCCGCTGTACATGAAGCTCGTCGATCACATTGATCCGGTCGAGGTGGTGGCAAACCGGGCATTCTGGTCGCTGCCCGTGGCAGGCGTCATTCTCTTCTGGCTGGGCAGGACGTCCGACATCCTGCCGACCCTGAAGAGCCCGAAGAGGCTGGGAGTGCTGGCGGTCACGGCTGGCATCATCTCGGTCAACTGGGGCATCTACGTATGGGCGATAGCAGTTGGCCGCACGGTGGAGGCCGCGCTCGGCTACTACATCAATCCGCTGATTTCCGTGCTCATGGGCGCGGTATTCCTGGGTGAGCGCTTCACCCGGCTGCAGATTGTGGCCATCGGCCTTGCCACGCTGGCTGTCGCCATTCTGACGGTCGGGCAGGGTGCGCTGCCCTGGGTCAGCCTCGTCCTGGCATTCTCGTTCGCTCTCTACGGATATCTCAGAAAGACGGTGGATGTCGGACCGACACAGGGCTTCCTCGTGGAAGTCCTTTTGCTGTCGGTGATTGCGCTGCCCTATCTTGGCTGGATCACGGCAAGCGGCGCGAGTGTCTTTTTCGACAGTGCGTCCAACATGGCGCTCCTGATTGGCTGCGGGCCGGTGACGGCAATCCCGCTTATCCTCTATGCGTTCGGGGCGAAGAAGCTACGCCTGTCGACTATTGGCCTGATGCAATACATCGCGCCGACATTGATCTTCCTGATCGGCGTGTTCGTCTTCAAGGAGCCGTTCGGTCTGGTCAGGCTGTTTGCATTCACCCTGATCTGGCTGGCACTCGTGCTCTACACGTGGTCCATGCTCAGGCAGCGCGGCGTGGCCCAGGAAAAGAACCGGCAAATTCCTGCCGAATCAGCCCAGCAGTAGCGGGACAATTTCCGCGGGATCATCGACGACGATCGGGGCTACCCTCGGTTTGGTGTGGATGAAACCGCTATCATCCATGTGGTTGATGAGCTCCAGCAGCGGGTTCCAGAACCCGTCCACATTGGCGAGTACGATCGGCTTGTCGTGACGGCCAAGCTGCGCCCAGGTCATCATCTCGATCAGTTCCTCGAGTGTGCCGATGCCGCCGGGCAGGGTCACGAATGCGTCTGCGCGTTCGAACATGGTGTGCTTGCGCGTATGCATGTCCTGCGTGATGATCGTTTCGCTCAGCTTTTCCAGGTCGGACTGGCTGCTTTCCTTGTCTACAAGGAAGTCCGGGATGATTCCGGTCACCGCGCCGCCGTGCCTTAGCACCGAATCGGCAACCGCGCCCATGATGCCGCGCGTGCCGCCGCCATAGATGAGGCGGATGCCGTTATTCGCCATGGATTCGCCGAGTGTGCGCGCTGCCTCGATGAACCGCGAATTGGTTCCGGGCTGCGAGCCGCAATACACACAGATCGAACGGATTTGAGACATGCAGGCCACCTTTCCTTTGCATTGCGTATCCCAGATTCGCGATCCGTGCGCGAGAGGCTGTGACAGCTTGACGTTACGCGAATGATGACGATTGCGAGAATATGTACTAATTAGGCGTCAGATGCCGGAAATCAGGCGGGGTGGGCGGAGAAGAAATGAGCTCGAACAAGCAAGCAACCAGTATCGCAACCCGGACCAAGGCTGCTCTCGCAGTCGTCTTCGGTCTGGTAGTGGCGGGAGTAGCCGGCTTCGGCCTGAAAGACGGGGACGGACGCTCGCTGATCGAACGGTTGACGATGACTGCCAGCACACCTGGCGGCAGCGGTACGGCATCCAACCCGACGCCTCTTATGTCCGAGCAGGGTACCTCCGAAAGTTCCGGTCAGCAGGAAACGGAAAAGGCCGGAAACGAAACCGCCGGCAGCGATACCGGGGAGGAAGCAGCCAAGCCGGATGAAGCGGCAGCGCCGGAGACGTCTACTGCGGAAAACGCAGAGCAACAGGCAGGTAGCGGAGAAACGCAGAAAACCGGCGAGACACCCGCCCAGGCCGGAAGCGATCAGACCGGAAGCGATCAGGCAGGTAGCGATCAGGCAGCAAGCGGTCCTGCAGGTAGCGAGCAGGCAGGGAATGCACCTGCTGCCGGCGAACAGAACGAAGTCGCTTCCCTCGAACCTGCCAAGAGCCCTGATGACAGCGGCTCCGCCGCGTCCGGCGGGAACACGCAACCAGCCGTGACCCCCGTTCCCTCGGATTCCGGCACTGCCGCACAGGAACAGGTCGCCGTTGACCCTGATGCGCCGACCTTCGACGTGATGCGGGTCGAGCGGGACGGATCGCTTGTCGTGGCGGGAAAGGCCATGCCCGGCAGCAAGGTTGAAATCCTGCAGAACGGCGAGGCAATTCTGAGCGAGATGGCCGGACCTTCCGGTGACTGGGTGGCCGTCCTCGACAAGCCTCTGGAGCCCGGCGACCACGAGCTTTCAATCAAGACAACCACGCCGGAGGGCACCGTCAAACTGTCCCAGGAAACGGGCATCGCCCGTATACCTGATAGCATGGACGGGGAGGTCATGGCGCTTGTAACCAAGCCTGGAGAGGCAACCCGCGTCCTGCAGATGGAAACGCCGGGCCAAGCAGCACCGGAGGCAGGTTCCATGGATGCGTCTTCTGCGCCTGAAGGTGGAAACGCGGCTGAAGCAGAAAAGCCGGTCCGCCAGCTTGCGCTGGTCCAGGCAGTCGATGTCGAGCCGGGAAAGATCATCGTTGCGGGCAAGGGTGAACCTGGCCGCCGCGTCGGTGTCTACCTCGACAACGAATACAAGGGAACAGCCGAAATCGGGGGTGAGGGCGGTTTCATTCTGTCCATTCCCGGTGAGCTTTCGGCTGGCGAACACAAGGTCCGTATCGATGTTCTCGAAGGTTCTACATCCGAGGTTGCATCGCGTTCGGAAGTGACGGTTCTGCATGAGCCTGCGCAGAAGGCTGCGGATGAAACGCAAATGGCAGCTGCCGAAGCCGCGGATGCCACAAAGCAGGCATCCCCCGCCACTTCTGCGGAGAACAACGGCAATTCGGTCACTGCCACTGATGCGCCTCCCGAGGCCCCGGCCCCTGAATCGACCGGAGTGGCGAACGGCGCTTCCGGCACGGCTCCGGTAGCGGAAGGTGGAGATGCAGCCAGTGCCGATGGTACGCCAATGACGGCGGGCAACACTGCTCCCGCTGGTGCCGCATCTGCAGATGGCTCAACTGTGCCTTCGGATCAGCAGCAGGAGGTATCGTCGCCTTCAACTGGCGCCTCCACTCGGGTCGCCCAAACACCGGCCACTGGGGACAGTTCGCCGGTCATCAGGACCGGTCAGTCCCTGATCATTCGCAAGGGCGACAATCTCTGGCGGGTGTCACGCCGCTTTTACGGCGCGGGCCGCAGCTACACGCTGATCTATTCGGCCAACCGCGACCAGATCCGCGATCCCGACCTGATCTATCCGGGACAGGTACTCAGCATTCCTTCCAGGGAGGAAGAGGCCCCAACTCCAGGTACAGGCGGCGCATCCGCCAATTGACTTGATCGGTAGATACCGATATATGGTTCATCGGCAAATGCCGATGAACCATTTTCTGCGCCCTGGACGCCCCTCCGATTTCCACCGAACACAGCATGAAGCGTCGAGCTGCAACTGCCTGCAGCAAGGATTCCGCCAACCAGCCGCCGGACACGTTCAGCGAAGGGCTGAAGGCGCTGGGTCATCCTGTGCGTCTCGAAATAGTGCGCCAACTGGCGGCCCGTGACCGCTGCTGCGCGGGAGATTTCTGCTCCTGCCTGCCATTGGCGCAATCCACAATATCGCAACATCTCGAAATGCTGCTTGCAGCCGGCATCGTCAATCGCAGGCCCGAGGGAACGAAGTCGATCTTCACCCTGAACGCGGGTCGTATTGCGGCGCTTGCAGACGAGCTTTCCCGGCTTTCGGCCTGTTGCCCGAACCCCAGGAAAGACACTGCATGATACGTAAACTTCCACCCTCATCCAGCACCGTGGATGCAGACGAAGGCCGCCTGGCCGATACCATCCGCAATCTCTGGCCCTACATGTGGCCGTCGGACCGCCCCGATCTGAAGTGGCGGGTGGTCTGGGCGTTCATCGTGCTCATCGTTGCCAAGGTGGTAACGGTGCTTGTGCCCTATTTCTACAAGTGGGCGACCGATGCACTGACTGGCGACAACACAGCACCCGGCTGGATGCCTGCGCTCCTCGTCGTACCAGTGATGCTGGTTCTGGCATACAATGTGGGCCGCGTGATGATGGTTGGCCTCAACAACCTGCGCGACGCCGCCTTTGCCAGCGTTGGCCAGCACGCGGTCAGGAAACTGTCTTCCATCGTGTTCCGGCACATGCATTCGCTCAGCCTGCGCTACCACCTGCAGCGCCGCACCGGCGGACTTTCACGCGTGATCGAGCGCGGCACCAAGGGCATCGAGGCGATTGTCCGCTTCACGATACTCAACGGCGGCCCCACGATCATCGAGTTTGCTTTCATGGCAGCGGTCATCTGGTACCAGTTCGGCTTCGTCTATGTCGCCATCATCGCCGTGATGGTCTGGGCCTATGTCTGGTTCTCGGTCAAGGCTTCCAACTGGCGCATCGGTATTCGCCGCGACATGAACACCAACGACACCGAGGCCAATTCCAAGGCGGTGGACAGCCTTCTCAACTTCGAGACGGTCAAGTATTTCGGAAACGAGGACATGGAAGCCGAGCGCTTCGACCAATCCATGGCGCGATATGAGCAGGCGGCCACGAAGGTCTGGACCTCGCTGGCCTGGCTGAACTTCGGTCAGGCGGTAATCCTTGGCATCGGAATGGGTGCCTGCATGTGGCTTTCCGCCAAGGCTGTTGCCGCAGGTACGCAAACGATCGGCGATTTCGTGCTGATCAATGCACTGCTGCTGCAGCTTGCCATACCGCTCAACTTCATCGGCTTCATCTATCGCGAAATCCGCCAGGGTCTGACCGATCTGGAATCCATGTTCAGCCTGCTGGACGAGGAGCCGGAAATCAGCGACAGGCCGGACGCGCGGGACCTTGATGTAACCGATGGCTCGATCCGTTTCGATGATGTCGATTTCCACTACGATCCCGACCGCCACATTCTCAAGGGTGTCAGCTTCGAGATTCCGGCAGGCAAGACGGTGGCGATCGTCGGGCCTTCGGGTGCGGGCAAGTCGACGATTTCGCGATTGCTCTACCGTTTCTACGACGTCACCGGCGGTGCGATCCTGATCGACGGCCAGGACGTCCGCGACGTGACCCAAAAGTCGCTGCGCTCTGCCATCGGCATGGTTCCCCAGGACACGGTGCTGTTCAATGACACGATCGCCTACAACATTCGCTACGGCCGTCCTGATGCAACCGAGGAAGAGGTAATCCGGGCTGCCGAAATGGCGCAGATCGGGGATTTCATCCGTGGTCTGCCGGAAGGCTTCAACACTCAGGTAGGAGAGCGTGGCCTAAAACTGTCCGGAGGCGAAAAGCAGCGCGTGGCCATCGCTCGCACGCTGCTCAAGGCTCCACCGATTCTGGTGCTGGACGAGGCCACCTCTGCCCTCGACACCCATACCGAGCAGGAAATCCAGTCGGCACTCGACGTGGTGTCGAAGAACCGCACCACGCTGGTGATCGCCCACAGGCTGTCCACGGTGGTCAATGCGGACGAGATCATCGTGTTGAAGGCAGGCAAGATCGCCGAGCGCGGAACCCACGAAGCACTGATCGGCAGCAAGGGTCTTTATGCCGAGATGTGGGACAAGCAGCGCCAGGCCACCGAAGCGGAGGAGCGGTTGCGCAAGGCCCGCGAACAGGCCGTGGAGTTTGGTGTCAACTAAGCCAAGACCCTCGTTGTTGTGTGGAAGTTGAAACACCTGCAGGAACCTGGCTCTACGCACCTGGCCAACAACAAGTGAAAGTGACCGGAGCCTGAGGGTTTCCCCTCTAAACATGTCTAGGCCTGAAACAGGAAAAGCCGCTTCCGGGAGACTGGAAGCGGCTTTTCGTTTGAACCGGTCAGATCGTTTCCCCTTCAGGCGAAAACGACTTGTCCCGGCAAACAACTGTATTTTTCATGCATCTCGATCTAGACGATTCCGTCAAAATCGAGATTGCTCTGGGGCGGTTCTATTCCGTGAGGGCTTCTTCGGCCTTCTTGTCCACCAATTTGCGTTCGGCTGCCTTGCGCTGTTCGAACTTGTCGGCAAACTTTCCGTCCTTGTCCTCTGTCAGCACTTCCTTGGCCTTGGAGAAGATGTCTTTTTCCTCTTCATCCATGTGATGTTCATAGTCGTGCTTCAGCGTCTTGAAGCGCGTCAGCCAACCAGAACTCGACATGTCCATGCCGTCGAGTTCCTCCATGATGTCGTCCATTTCCTTGTGCTCGGATACGCTGTGGCGGGCATCGTCCTGCCCCATCGGTTTTTCCATGAGCTTGGCGTAAAGCGTTTCTTCCTCTGCCGCCGCGTGGCTTTTCACGTCGTAGTAGAAATCCTTCCAGGCCTTCTGCCGCGTTTCACTGTGGCCGCTCGTGTCGGCGATCGTGTCGAGCAGTTGGCGGTGGCGGTCATGGTCCTTGCGAATGCGTTCGAAGATTGTTGTGGTCATGGAAAACTCCTTGTTCGTCGTCGTTTGAACGTGCGACGCTTCCAAAGGTTCCGCAAAGGGCCATCCCGGCGATTGTGCGCATCGCTTGCCCGCCCGCCCGGGCGCGTCGTTTTCCTTGGACTGGAATGGGTGTCGCGCTATAACGCAGCTGTATCGAGATCGCTTCGCCATTCGCCACACAGGGCAGGGAAGCGCTTAAAACCCACCCGCATCTGAACGCAACGAGTGCCCATGTCCCTTGCAGATACCATCCGAAAGACATTTGTACCGGTTCATCCGGCCGGCTATCCGTTCATTGCGGTATTCTTCGCCGTCTCCGTGGTGCTGGGTTTCCTGTGGACGCCGTTTTTCTGGATAGGCCTGCTGCTCACCGCGTGGTGCGCCTATTTCTTCCGGGATCCGGAACGGGTTACGCCCGTCAATGATGACCTGGTCATCTCTCCGGCCGACGGAAAGGTCTCTGCAGTCGGCATGTTCGTGCCGCCCGCCGAATTGGGACTGGGTAGCGATCCGATGCTGCGGGTTTCGGTCTTCATGAATGTTTTCAACTGCCATGTGAACCGTGCTCCGGTACGCGGAAAGATCCTGCGCGCCGTTCACACGCAGGGGCAGTTTCTCAACGCCGAGCTCGACAAGGCATCTACCGACAATGAGCGCAATTCCCTTGTCATTGCCAGCGCGCATGGCGACATGGCCGTGGTGCAGATTGCAGGGCTGGTGGCGCGGCGCATCATATGCTGGGCAAAGGAGGGTGAAGAGCTCACGACGGGTGAACGCTTTGGCCTCATCCGCTTCGGCTCGCGGCTCGATGTCTATCTGCCGGAAGGTGCGGAAACCGCGGTTGCCCCCGGCCAGACCGCGATTGCGGGCGAAACCATCCTGGCTCGCTTTGACGGCGCGGCGGTAAATCCGCTCACGCGCAGGGGCTGAACATGGAGCCTCCATTTCCACCCTTCGTGCCGGACGAGGACGAAGCAGTCCCGGCGACGAACGGGCAGCCAAGACTGCGTGACATTCCCCTGCGAGTCATCTTTCCCAATGTCCTTACCCTGCTGGCAATCGCCTCTGGTCTGACGGCGATCCGCTTCGCAATCGAGAACCGGCCCGAAATGGCGATTGGGGCGATCATTCTGGCTGCCGTGCTGGACGGTATCGATGGCCGGGTGGCGCGGTTCCTGAAGTCGACCAGCCGCTTCGGCGCGCAGATGGACAGCCTTGCCGATTTCGTGAATTTCGGCGTGGCGCCCGGCATGATCATCTACTTCACCTTCCTGGGCGAAATCCGCACGCCGGGCTGGATCGCGGTGATCGTCTATGCGATCTGTGCCTGCCTTCGCCTCGCCAGGTTCAACGTGCAGCTCGATCAGCCGAAAAGTGCACCCTGGCGCAATGACTTCTTCACCGGCGTGCCTGCACCTGCCGGGGCCATGGTCGTGCTGCTGCCTGCCTATCTGTCTTTGCTGGGTGTCGAGATCACCGGCGAACTTGCCTGGATAACCGCCATCTTCTCCGGGCTGGTGGGCATGCTGATGGTTTCAAACCTTCCAACCTATTCCGGAAAGACGCTCGGATCGCGAATTCCGAGCAACATCGCGCTACCCGTGATTATCGGCCTTGTCCTCGTGGTCGCCCTGCTGCTGAGCTACCCTTGGCAGGTGCTAACGGCACTTGCCCTCATCTATCTCGCCAGTATTCCGTGGAGCATGTACTACTTCAACAGGCTTGCGGCCCGGGAAGCTTCGGGCGAACTGGATGAAGAAAAGGGAGCCTGAATTCAGGCACTCTTTCTGACGTTCATGCTTTCGCGAATGCTGGCTGAAAGCGGGCAGGCGGCAAATGACTACTCCGCGGCCTTGCTCCAGCGTGGATGGTCGGGACTGATGCCCGCCTCGCGCATTCCGTCTTCCATCTCGTCCAGTCGTCCCGCCAGTTCACCCAGGCGTTTGCGAGCCGCAATCGCCTCCTCGGTGAGCTGCCGGTCATCCCAAGGCTCGATCTCTTCCTCGCTAGAGCCGATGAACCGTCCAAAGATCCACGACATGAAGCGCGAGATGTCGTCCATCACCAGGTAGAACGACGGGACGATCACGAGCGACAGAACCGTCGAGACGATGATCCCGCCGATGACGGCAATAGCCATGGGCGCCCGAAACGTTCCGCCTTCACCCACACCCAGAGCTGAAGGAAGCATGCCCGCAGACATGGCAATCGAGGTCATGATGATCGGTTGGGCGCGCTTGCGGCCTGCATCGATAATCGCCTCGAACCGCTCCATGCCCTTGCGCCTCTGTTCGATGGCGAAATCGATCAGAAGAATGGCATTCTTCGTCACGATGCCCATCAGCATGAGGATGCCGATGAGTACCGGCATCGAGAGCGGATTGCCGGTCAGCAGCAGCGCGGCTGCCACCCCACCGATTGCCAGCGGCAATGACAGCAGGATCGTCAGTGGCTGGATCACATCCTTGAACAGAAGGATCAGAACCGTCAGCACCAGGAAAAGACCCATGAGCATGGCGTTCTGGAAGGACTGCATCATCTCGTTCTGGACCTTGGCATCGCCCGATTTGACGAACTCCACGCTTGGAGGAAACTGGTCCTGAAGGCCGGCGACTACTTCTTCGAGCCGCTCCCGTGCCGAGTCGAGGGGAACGCCGGGCGGCAGGCTTGCGCCAATCTGTGCATTGCGTTCGCGGTCCAAGCGCTTGATCACGCTAGGCCCCTGGCTGATCCTGACATCGGCGACGACACTCAGGGGAACGGTGGTGCCGCTCGATGTCATGACTTTCAGATCGCGGATGCGGTTCAGGTCATTGCGCACAGTTTCATTCATCTGCACGCGGATCGGGATCTGCCGGTCGTCCAGCGAGACCTTTGCGAGCGCGGCATCCGCATCACCCAGCGTGGCGACACGAACCGTCTGTGCGATCTGGGCGGTAGTTACACCAAGTCGCGCGGCCTCGTCCGTGCGCGGCACGACCTGTATTTCGGGACGCGGCAACGCGCCATCGGAACTTACGCCGGTCAGCAGCGGCTCGTTGCGCAGGTTCGCCTCTATGATTGCCACCGCCTTGTTGAGGTCCTGTTCGCTGGGCGAAAGGATGTTGTAGGCCAGGTCGCGTTCGTTGCGGTCGTTCAGCTTGACGGCCCGTACATCGGGGATCGATGCAAGCTTGTTGAAAAGTTCCTCCTCGATGTCCCACTGCGCGCGGGCACGGCCATCCGGCGGGATCTTCAGGCTGTCGCCGGCAAAGGGCACAAGCCCTGCCAGAATGTTGACTGCCCGCTTGTAGAGCGAGTGTTCACGCTTTTCGAGAACCAGCGTCATGGTCGCACGGCGCACGTCGAGTTCGCCCTTGGGCGTGGCGCCTCCGAGCACGAAGACGCTCTCCACGCCCTCGATGTCCTGTGCGATCTTGCGCATTTTCTCTGTCGCCAGATCCGTGTCTTCCAGGGTCGATCCAGGTGGCAGTTCGATGCTTGCCGTGATGCGCGAAACATCATCCGGCGGAATGAAGCTGCCCGGAACCTGCGCCATGAAATACAGCGATACGGCAAGGGTGCCGAATGCAAACAGAACGGTGAGATAGCGAACCCGTAGCGTGAAGCCGACCAGCTTGACATAGGCACGCTTGAGGAAGCCGTCCTTGCCGTCCTCGTCATGGCCGATATCGGCAGGCGTCATGATGTATGCGGCCATCAACGGCGTGATGAGGCGCGCCACGGCAAGAGAGAAGAACACGGCGATGGCGACCGTCAGGCCGAACTGGATGAAATACTGGCCGGGAATGCCACCCATGAAAGACACGGGCACGAAGACTGCAATGATCGTGAACGAGGTTGCAATGACCGCAAGGCCGATCTCGTCTGCCGCCTCTAGCGCTGCGCGGTACGGCGACTTGCCCATGCGGATATGCCGGGCAATGTTCTCGATCTCCACGATGGCGTCATCGACAAGGATGCCCGTCGCCAGTGTGATCGCGAGGAAGGACACGAGATTCAGTGAGAAGCCGATCATGTCCATCACCCAGAACGTGGGAATGGCGGACAGGGGAAGCGCCACAGCCGAAATAAGCGTGGCGCGCCAGTTGCGCAGGAACAGGAACACGACGATGATCGCGAGCAGGGCACCTTCCATCATGGCCGAAATCGCCGAGTGGTAGTTGCCCTCGGTGATGAAGACCAGATCGCTCACCAGGTCGATGCTGATCTGTGGGTGCTCCTCGCGAAGCCGCTCGATCACCTGCTCGACATTGCGCGCAACGGTGACCTCGCTGGCTCCCTTCGAACGGAAAACGGCGAAGGTCACAACCTGGTCGCCGTTGTAGCGGGAAAACGAGCGAAGTTCCTCGTAGGTATCGGTTACGGTGCCAAGTTCGCTCAGGCGCACGAAGCGCCCGTTCGGCAGCGAAATGACAGTATTCTTGAGTGTCTCGACCGACTGGGCGTCGCCAAGCGTTCGGATCGCCTGCTCGTTGCCGCTGATCTCGCTTCGGCCCGAACCCAGGTTGGTGTTCACCTGGCGCAGTTGCGCGCTCACGCTTGCCGCCGTCACGCCGTATGAATCGAGCTTCTTCGGATCGAGTTCAATGTGAATTTCGCGCTGAGCACCGCCATAGCGGTCCACTTTGCCGATGCCGGCCTCGCCCTGCATTTCACGCTTCACGGTATCGTCGACGAACCACGACAGCTCTTCCAGCGTCATGTTTTTCGATGACACGGCAAAGGTCTGGATGGCCTGACCTTCAACATCGATCTTCGAGACGATCGGCGCCTCGATATCGCCTGGCAGGTTGGAACGGATCTTGTCGATCGCGTCCTTCACGTCCTGTACGGCTTCCTGGGTTGGCTTTTCGAGACGGAAAATGACCGTTGTCTGGGACACGCCATCGGTGATCGACGACTGGATGTCGTCAACACCTGTAATGCCCGCAACAGCGTCCTCGATTTCCTTGGTCACCTGCTGTTCGAGTTCGGAAGGTGACGCTCCGCTCTGGGCAACCGTTATCGCGACCACCGGCACATCGATGTTCGGAAACCGCGTGATGGGAAGCGAATAGAATGACTGGATGCCCACGAACAGGAGCATCGCAAAGGCGAGAAGCGGCGCAATCGGATTGCGTATGGCCCAGGCTGAAAAGTTCATGGTCTATCCAATCAGTTGAGCTTTTTATCGAGGCTGGCTTCCGCGCCGGTTTCGAAGACCGGATTGATGCGGTCGCCATCGCGAACGAATGCACCTGCCTTGGCAACGATTACTTCACCGGCTGAAAGGCCGCTCGTGATCTCCACCATTCCGTCACTCTGGAAACCGGTGTCGACGTTTGTCTTCGTGACCACACCGTCAGAAACCTTCAGAACCGTGGCTTGCCCGTTTTCGATCGAAAGAGAAGGCAGCGGAATGGCAATAACGTCTTTCTCGGCGATCAGAATGTTGGCCTCGGCGAACATTCCTGCCCGGACAATGTCGTTTTCCTTGAGCGAGATGCGTACGGTTCCCATCCTGCTCTGCATGTTGATGGTTGGATCGACCAGCCGGACATCTGCCTCGATTTTCTCGGGACTCCCGGCCAGTTCGACCGAAACCGGCATGCCCGCCCGGATGCGAACCAGTTCGCTCCCGGCAAGCTCGACGCGCAGTTCCAGTTCACCATCGCGGATGATCGTGAAAAGGGGTTCACCTGCACCGGAAGCAAGCGCTCCGATCTTCGCCGACTTGCCCGATACGAGACCCGCCACTGGTGCCTTGACGTCTGTGCGCTGCAATCGAAGGCCTATGTCGCCAAGCTGCGCCTGCGCGACCTTCACGTCGAGACGGGAGGCTTCGAGATTTGCCTTGGCTGAATTGACGCGTGCGGCCGAGGCTTCGGCTGCAGCCTTCGCCTGGTCGTATTGCGCTTCCGAAATGGTCTTCGACTTGTAAAGGGCTTCGGCCCGCTTGAAATTGTCACGCGGTGCTATCGCATTGGCTTCTGCTTCGGCCACGGCTGCCTGCAATTGCGCGACGCCCGCCTCGGTTCTCGCAAGTGTCGCCTCGAGGCGGCTTTTTTCGAGAAGAAGCTGGTCCTGTTTCAGCCGAGCCAGAACCTCGCCCTGTTCGACCGTGTCTCCAATGTCGACAAGTACTTCGTCGATGGCGATACCCTGGACCTCGGGCTGGACAAAGACCTCTTCCACGGGCTGCACGAAGCCGGAACCGGGCACGATTACACGGAAGTGCTGTTTCGCAGCTGTATGCACATAGATGGAAGGCAGTTGCACGTTTTTCTGGTTGGCTTCGCCGGAATTTGCGGCCGGTTCGCTGCCAGCGGCTACTGCAATCCCTGCTGGGGTGGCGGCGAGAACAAGTGCGAGTGCGGTTGCCTGTGAAATGCGATTAAGAAAATTCATGGGAAAACCCGTTCTGTCCGGTTTGGCGGCGCGGTCTACTGTGCTGCTTCGCTGGTAAAGAGATCGAGGCCGGCCAGTTCGATCAGGCCGTCGCGGTTCTGTTTCAGGTAATCGACATCCGCTTGCATGATATGCACGCCGTAGGCGCCGACCCATTTCGTGGCCGGATGGTCGCATTCGGCACAATGTTCGGTGATCATCGCGATTTCCTTCTCGATATAGTCGATGCGGGAATCGATGGCCTTCTGCAGCGTTTCCGGTGTTCCGTGCGCGGCATGCGCCGCCACGAGAAGGAAATCAGACTTGAACTTGTCGGGACCTGGTGGAATGGCGAGCGACTCGGCGAATTCCAGCCGGCCCTTTTCCGTGATGGAATAGACCTTCCTGTCCGGTTTGCCCTGCTGGGATTCGATGCGGCTGGCTACGCAGCCTTCCTCTTCGAGTTTTGCAAGCGTCGGATAGATCGCGCCGTAGCTGATGTCGATGAAATAGCTGAAAGGCCCTTCCTCAGACATCTTCTTGATGTCGTATCCGGTGGTTTCACCGAATCCCAGGATGGCCAGCAAAAGAGTGCGTGCGTGCATGTCCCCTCACAGGCTGCAGGTTGTCTCTTCATGCGAGATATGTTCTCGATTGATATATATCAAGAAAGTATATGAAATAAAATCCGGCGCCGATAAAAAAATGTTGCAGCCGCGAAGGTACGTGCAAATTATGCCGCTATTGTTTGCAGTGCAACATGAAATGGAGTGGCAGGAAAGGGGAAGCCAGGCGCAGGAGCGCTCAGCCTGGTCCCGTGCCGGCAAGCGTGACAGTGCCGGTGTCACCCAGAGCGATGATCTTTGCGCTGGCATAGTCGGTTTTGCCGGAACCCAGTACAGGAATTTCCAGTACCTTGATGATCGCGTTTGGAACCCACAACTCCGTGTAGCCGCGCTGGCGGCTTGCGGCGATCAGTGCATCGCGCTCTGCCTTCGAAGCTGTGGTAACCAGCACGATCCGCTCGCCGCGGCGGCTGTCCGGGATCGTCACGACGGCATGGTTTTCTTCCGGCCACAGCGATTTTGCCATCAGTTCTATGGCGCCGAGAGAGACCATTTCGCCTGCAACCTTGGCAAACCGCTTTGCCCGTCCCTTGATGGACACGAAACCCTCGCTGTCCAGCGCGACGATATCGCCTGAATCGTGCCACCCGTCATCCAGGGTCTGAAGTTCACCGGGCCGGTCGTGGGTCATGTATCCCATCATCACATTGGGCCCGCGCAGCCACAGCCGGCCTCCCTCCGTTATGCCCTCAACCGGTTCGAGCCTGTGCTCGATGCCTGGAAGAAGCTGTCCCACCGAGCCGGGCCGGTTCCCGTGCGGAGAATTCACCGCGACGACGGGCGATGCTTCCGTCATGCCGAACCCTTCCAGTACCAGCGTGTCGAAGCGCTGTGCCCAGGTCAGGCGGGTCTCGTCCTTCACAGCCTCGGCACCCGCGACGACCATTCGAAGCGAGGCGAAATCGCTGTCCTTCGCGGTCCGGGCATAGCCGTTTAGAAACGTGTCAGTGCCGAACATGATTGTGGGCTTCACCCGCGCCACTGCCTGGGGAATGATCTTGAAATGCAGGGGCGAGGGATAGAGGTAGAGCCGCACGCCGTAGAGCAGAGGCAGTATCATGCCCCCGGTGATGCCGAAGGAATGGAACACCGGCAGCACGTTGAAGAGCTTGTCCTTCGGTCCAAACTCTATTCGCGTCGCGATTTGCGCGCAGTTGGACAGGACATTGTGGTGCGAAAGGACGACCCCCTTGGGAAGTCCCTCCGAACCCGAGGTGAACAGGATGAGCCCGGCCTGGTCCGGCCTGGCCCGGACCATCGGACGCAAGGCGAAGAGCCAGCCCAGTGCCTTTTCCAGCTTGCTCACCGATTTCTGCAGGTCTTCCAGCCAGAAGAAGGTGAGGTCAGCCCCCTCAAGCCTGGCCACGATCGGTTCAAGCCCTGCCTTTTCAACAAAAGCCCGCGAGGAGATCACGAGCCTCGCCTTCACTGTATCGCAGGCTGCCAGCACGGTGGATGGGCCTGCCGTGTAGTTGAGCATTGCCGGGATCCGTGCCGCCGATTGCAGGGCCAGGAAGGTGGCAAGGACGCCGTTCGCATTCGGCAGCAGCACGGCCACGGCTTCGCCCTCATCGGTCAGCGGCGCAATACGCCGGGCAATGATGCGCGCACCGGTCAGGATGCGGCGATAGCCGCTCTTTCCCCCGACGGCGTCTTCCACGACAGGTTCGCTGCCGCCATATCTGCGGCAGGCATCGGCAAACGCCTGAAACAGCGTTCTGCCGTCAAACGGATTTTCGAAATGCCGGCCTGTGCCGGTTGGCAATGCGTCCTCTCCCACAGCAATCTCCCGGTGCTGCCGGGGCATGAAACCCCTTGGGAAATTCTAGAGTGTTTTTCTTGCCGTGTGAACCGTTTACCTAACGCCAAGACGAGTTGCCGTGGATGGCTCAGGCGTCTTCCCAGGCGCCATCCTTGAACCTGTAGAGGCCGCCGGTTCGCGTGTTGCCGACACTCAGAAGGTCAGCGATCAACGGCGAAATCTCGGAGGGATGCGGCATGTCCTCGGGGTTTTCGCCGGGCATGGCCTTCGCGCGCATCGCAGTACGCATGCCGCCCGGATCCAGGATATTGACCTTCAGATCGGTCTGGAGGGATTCGCCAGCCCAGGTTCGGGCCAGTACTTCCATCGCGGCCTTGGAAGCCGAATATGCGCCCCAGAAGGGACGCGCCGAGGTGGCGACGGACGAGGTGAGGAACAGGGCGCGCCCGGCATCGGACTGCCTGAGCAGGGGATCGAGCGAACGGATGAGACGCCAGTTGGCGGTCACATTGAGCGACATCACCTTGTCGAACATTTTCGGGTCGATATGGCCGAGCGGTGAAAGCTGGCCCAACATGGCGGCATTGGCTAGCAGGGCATCGAGCTTGCCCCAGCGCTCGAAAATCGAGGCGCCCAGCCGGTCGATCGCATCGTGCTCCATCAGGTCGAGGGGCACCAGAGTCGCCGAGCCGCCTGCGGCCTTGATCTCGTCGTCGAGTTCCTCGAGACCGCCCACGGTGCGTGCCACGGCGATGACATGGGCGCCTTCACGCGCCAGTTCGCGCGCCGCGAAATAGCCTATGCCGCGCGATGCGCCCGTGACCAGCGCGATGCGTCCTTCCAGTTTCATGCGGAAATTCCTGCTCGTGATTGTGCGGACCGGTCTTCCGCTTCCAGATTGTTTGCGGCGCTTACTTTCGGCCCATGTGCTCGGCCAGAAGGGCAACTTTCGCTCCCTTGTCGCCGCCGGACGAGTCGGTGAGTTCCGTCGGATACTGGCCGGAGAAGCAGGCATCGCAGTATTGCGGCAGATCGCCGTTGCGCGATGCTTCGCCTGCCGCGCGGTAGAGACCATCAAGCGAGATGAAGCCCAGGCTGTCGACGCGGATGAACGAGGCCATTTCCTCGACCGACATGCGATGCGCGAGCAGCTTCTGTTTCTCGGGCGTGTCCACGCCGTAGAAGCAGGGCGAGATCGTCGGCGGGCTGGCGATGCGCATGTGCACCTCGGCGGCGCCTGCATCGCGAACCATCTGTACGATCTTCTGCGAGGTGGTGCCACGAACGATGGAATCATCGACGAGCACCACGCGCTTGCCCTCGATCATGGCGCGGTTGGCATTGTGCTTGAGCTTTACGCCCATGTGACGGATGGAATCGGTTGGCTGGATGAAGGTGCGGCCAACGTAGTGGTTGCGGATGATGCCGAGTTCGAAGGGCAAGCCCGCGCCTTCGGCAAAGCCGATGGCCGCAGGCACGCCGGAATCGGGAACCGGAACGACCAGGTCCGCATCTGCCGGCATCTCGCGGGCAAGTTCGACGCCAATCTGCTTGCGCACGCGGTAGACGCTGTGGCCGCTTATGACGGAATCCGGCCGCGCGAAGTAGACATATTCGAAAATGCAGAACCGCGAACCACTGGTCTCGAACGGCATCATGGACTGAATGCCCGTGTCATCGATGATCACCAGTTCACCGGGCTTGACGTCGCGTACGTAGCGCGCGCCGATGATGTCGAGAGCGCAGGTTTCTGAAGCCAGAATGTAGGCGCCGTCGAGATCGCCCAATACCAGCGGTCGCACACCCAGCGGGTCGCGGCAGCCAATCAGCTTCTTGTTGGTGATGCCAACGAGCGAGAACGCGCCTTCGAGCCTGCGCAGCGAATCGATCAGCCGCTCGGCAAAGTGTGCCTGCTTGCTCATCGCGATCATGTGCAGGATGACCTCGGTGTCGGAGGTCGAGTGAAAGATTGCGCCTTCGCGCTGCAATTCGCGGCGTATTTTCAGGGCGTTGGTGATGTTGCCATTGTGGGCAACGGCAAATCCGCCGCCCGCGAACTCGGCGAAGAAAGGCTGCACATTGCGCATCTCGTCGCCGCCGGTCGTGGAATAGCGGGTATGGCCGATGGCGCGGGAACCCGAAAGCCGGGACAGAACGTCGGCCTGCGTGAACGTGTCGCCGATCAGGCCGCGATGGCGCTCGGCACGGAACTGCTTGCCGTCGAAGGAGACGATGCCTGCCGCCTCCTGGCCGCGATGCTGCAGCGAATGCAGGCCTAGCGTGGTCAGCGCTGCCGCATCATTGTGTCCGTAAATGCCGAACACACCGCACTCTTCATGAAGATTGTCGTCTTCGTGAAGCTGGTTTCCTTCAGACATGGCGTCTACACCTCTGGATGTTTGCCTTGCAAAATCAATGGCGGAAACACTCCGCCCCCGGCTTCGCCGCTATTGCAAACGTGCCGCCGGAATGGAAAACGGCCCGCCAGCGGGCCGCCTGTCTCATCAGGTTTTCTGGTCGTCGGCTTCGCCTTCTTCGGTCGTGTCGCCGCCGGGCTTCAGTTTCTCGATGACCGTCTTGCCACCATCATCTGGCAAAATTTGGATGATGCCTTCGCCAATCGATTCCAGCATTGGTTTCGACTTCGCATTGGCGATCCAGCCGGGCTGGTTCTCGGGAACCAGCCAGTTGTAGAACAGCAGCGCAACGACCACGAGCAGCGCACCGCGTACCGCGCCATAGACAAAACCAAGCGAGCGGTCCAGCGCGCCGACCTTCGAGTCGACGATGAAATCGGCGATGCGCATGGTGATCAGGCTGACCACGATCAGCGTGATCAGGAAGATGACACCGGCAGCAGCGATGTCGGCTACCGTCTTGGAATCGTTGATCGCAGCCGTGTACTGGTGGGCAATCGGCGATAGCATGGGATAGAACTTGACCGCAGCAACGGCGGCCGCCACCCACGAAACGATGGACAGCACTTCGCGCGAAAAGCCGCGGATCATGGCCAGAAGCCCCGATACGAGCATCAGCCCGATCAGAATTCCGTCGAACAAGGTAATCGGCATTGGCAGTTTCCGATTGCGTTTAACCAGGTGGCCTGTGAAGCGGTGCGTTTAACAGCAACTGGCCAATTCTGCCAGTCTTTTGACGCGTTGCCGACCGAAAATCAATTCGTTTGCTCGAATGCATCCAAATTCCTGTTGAGAGACCGCAGACTCGGGCGGTGCCTGCCTTGCGAGCGCCTATTCCTCGCCGGGAACCGGATGTTTCTTGCGGGCATTGGCCAGAATGCGGCCCGCAAGGTCTGTCAGCTCCGAAATCTCGAGAACTTCGAGAGCGGTGCTCCTGGCGGCTGCCTTGCCCTCGTCCCTGGAAAGGCTGCCCTTCGGCACCAGCGCCCGGCCAAAACCGAGTTTCTCGGCCTCTTTCAGCCTTGATGGCGTGTGCGAGACCGCGCGGGTGGCGCCTGAAAGGCTGATTTCGCCGAAATAGACGCTCTGTGCGGGCAGGGGCATGCCGGCGAGCGACGAGACCAGCGCCGCTGCCACTGCCAGATCGGCCGCCGGTTCCGAGATGCGGTAACCGCCCGCCACGTTGAGATAGACATCATGCTGGCCGAGCCGCACCCCGCAATGGGCCTCCAGCACGGCAAGAACCATGGAAAGCCTGGCCGAATCCCAGCCGATCACGGCGCGGCGCGGCGTGCCGAGCGTGGAAGGGGCAACCAGCGCCTGGATTTCGACCAGAACCGGCCGGGTGCCTTCCATGCCGGCAAAGACGGCAGCGCCCGGCGCCTTCTCGTTGCGTTCGCCCAGGAACAGTTCGGACGGGTTAGCCACCTGCCTGAGCCCACCGTCCGACATCTCGAAGACACCGATCTCGTCGGTCGGGCCGAAACGGTTTTTCACCGTGCGCAAGATGCGGAAATGGTGGCCGCCTTCGCCCTCGAAGTAGAGCACGCCATCGACCATGTGCTCGACCACGCGCGGCCCGGCAATCTGCCCGTCCTTGGTGACGTGGCCAACCAGGATCAGCACCGTGCCATGCTTCTTGGCATAGCGGATCAGCGCCTGCGCCGACGAGCGTACCTGTGTCACGGTGCCGGGTGCGGAATCGGCCTGGTCGGTCCACAGCGTCTGGATGGAATCGGCGATTAGCAGGGCAGGCGGCTTTCCCGCCTCCAGCGTCGCCAGGATGTTCTCGACATTCGTTTCGGCGGCAAGGCCGATATCCGGCTCGATTGCATTGAGCCGCCGCGCCCGCAAGCGCACCTGCGCGACCGCCTCCTCGCCGGAAACATAGACGACGGAATGACCCTGTCTTGCCAGTGCGGCGGCGGTCTGGGTAAGAAGCGTCGATTTGCCGATGCCGGGATCGCCGCCCACCAGCAGCGCGGAGCCGGGCACGAACCCGCCACCCGTCACCCGGTCGAGTTCGGCAATCCCGCTCAGGATGCGTGGCGCATCATCGGTTTCGCCCGAAAGCGCCACCAGCTCCACTGCATGGCCGCGCCTTGCCTTGGCCGCCGAGGGTGAGGCACCGACGCCGGACGAGACATTTTCCTCGACCAGCGTGTTCCACTCGCCGCAGGCATCGCACTTGCCCGACCAGCGATTGGAAACGGAGCCGCAATTCTGGCAGATGAACTGGGAACGTGGTTTTGCCATGTGGGATGATTGCCGCAGTATAATTGTTCTTGCTATGTTCTAGTTGAGATGAAGCCGGAAGGCAAGGGGGGCAGGGGTTGGATATCCGATATTGATGGCCACCGGCACCAGTGAACTTGGCTGTACGTGAGTGCAACTTCAGTGTGAGGAACTTGCTGGAGAATCATTTGCTTTGCAGGCACGAAGCCTCACTCCGCTCGAATGACGGGAATGGGGCCGTAAGCGGTCAGGAGCCGACGACTACTGGTTTCGCATCGGCTAATCTTCTCATTAGATTTGCAGGCGCGCAGTTTGTCCTTTCTTCAGCTCTTTCGGTCACCCTTCAGCCATGACCAACGAAAGCAAAATAGCAGACAGGCCGGATTTCCTGCGCCGTTGGGGCTTCTGGGGCATGATCGCCGGCGCGCTGGCGATGGTACTGGTTTTCGCCCATATTGCCGGTCCGTCGCTGGAACCCAAACCCTCGGTGGGGAGCCAGATCGGCGAGATCGCAGGCGAGATCAGGCGCTCGGCATGGCGCAGCTTCCTTGGCCTGCCGAAGCCGCCAACGGAAATCAAGAACCCGACAATTTGGGACTACATGGCTTTTGTTGCGCCCTTTGTCGGCGTTCTGGCTATCGTGCTGTCGGTGATTTCCCGCGTATTGCGGGAGAATTGGCGGTTCGCTGCTTATGGCACAGCGCTCGGTGCTTCAGCCATCGTCTTCCACTATTTCTGGTGGGTGGCCATGCTATTTGCGGGCGTGATCCTGCTCGTGGCGATCATCGAGAACATTGGTGACATTTTCAGCTTCGACTGACGGGGTCGCCGGATCATCGTTGAAATGCGACGGGATTTCTTCATGGGCCGGAGACTCGCCTACCTAGGCCTGTGCGAACCCGACCCTTCAAGCAGGTTGCACTGAAGTTGGCGGCAAGATCGCCACGGCATACACGCCATATCCGGGCGAACTTGTGTGCCTGAAGGTACAAGAAGAGGGGCCGCTATGCGAGTTCTCCGAGGAACTCCCGGCCAGCGACAACGAATTGGCCGCACAAGCACATGTCTCGAAAGGGCTCCTAGCTTCTATTCGTGGTCATGGGCGGCAGTTTGCCCATCTTTCCAAGCAGAAACTGCCTCTACGCTCTTCGAGTTCTGCCACGAAATACGCTCCCTACCTTCCAACATACCGGTCCTTGCGATGGTTGACGCCGATGATCAGGTTGACCACCACCGCGCCCATCAGTGACCAGCCCACGAGTGCAAGATCGGGCATCAGGAACGCGGCGGCGGCGAACAGCAGGATGTCGAAGCCAAGCTGCACCCAGCCTGCCTGAATGCCCGCCCGGTCCTGCAGGAAGAGGCCGAGTACGCCGATCCCGCCAAGCGATGCGCCATGCCGGAACAGAACGATCAGCCCCATGCCCGCCGTGGCGCCTGCCAGGAAGGCGGCGAGACCCGGATGCAGCGTACCGAAACTCATGAGTTTCGGAAACACTTCCGTCATCGCCGACATCATCGCAACCGCGATGAAGCTCTTGATGGTGAAGCGCGGTCCCATCCTGAGCCAGGCGAGGATGTAGAAGGGCAGGTTGAGGACGAAGAACACCACACCGAAGCTCCAGCCAGTGACATAGGACAGAAGAACGCCAAGTCCGGCGGTTTGTCCGGTGATCAGCCCGGCATGGGTGAGAAACTGCAAGGCCAATGCACACAGCGCCGTTCCCAGTATGAATGCCTGGGCATCCTCCAGCAAGGAGTGCTCGATGCGCTTGTGCGGTTCGTTCAATTTTTCCGGATCCGTGAGGGAAATATCTGGCGGCGTCGTTTATGACACGTCCGCCGGTGCGGCTTAAACAATCGTTAGCAGTTTTAACGCAATTGTTAAGTCAGTCGTTTCCTCAGGTTTTTCGCAAACCGACCATAATGTGCATATGGCTTCAGCGACGTGATGTCATTCGGCCAAATGATCCACAAGTCGACGCGAAATGCAGTCTGCACTGTCCCCCGTCCAAATCAATCTTGCACACATACAAGGTTCACCCATGCTTCGGCGCTGGGTTCTTGCCGCCAATCTTGCTGCCGCTCTTTTGTCGGTCGGCCTGATAGCGGCAGTGCCGACCGGTGACCGGGTGATCGTCTTCGTGTCGCCCTGGAGCGCCGAGGGGACGGTGATCGAGACGATTTCGCGTGCGAACGGATCGGTCGTCAACGGCGGCAGGACAGGTTGGATCGCCGTCGCCACAGATGAAAAAGATGGGTTTGCCGGCCGTTTGTACAATGCCGGAGCCATCCTGGTACTCAACGGCGAACTTGCCGCCGGTTGTTTTCAAAGGTGAAGAAATGTTGGGCGTAAACGAAATCCGCCAGAAGGCGTCCTATATCATAGTCGCGCTGCTTTGGCTGAATGTCGCGATGATATCATTGCGATTTATTTGGGGCACGGAAGCTAACAGCCTGGTGCTGATGGTCAGTTCGTTGGCTGTCGCAGGCGCGGCGACTCTTTCATGGTTGCTGGACAAGACCGGCACAAATACGCGAATTGCGACAGGGTTTGCGCAGGCAGCACTCGTCGCACTTCTGGTCTATTCTTTCACCGGTTCCCCGCTGCAAATAGACATGCACATGTATTTCTTTGCAGCGCTTGCGGTAACTGCAGCCTGGATGGACTGGCGTCCAATCCTGGCCTTCACGGTCCTGACCGCTGTTCACCATCTTGTTCTCTATGGGGTGCTGCCATCGGCAGTATTCCCCGGCGAATCCACTTTCATGCGGGTCGTGCTGCATGCGGTAATTCTGTTGGTTGAAACGGGAGTTTTGCTGGCAATCACACGCCTGATGGTGAAGGCAATGTCAGAGCAGGCAAGCGCGCTCGAAGCCATAGAAGCATCGCGAAAAGAGGCGGAGAACAGCCATGTCCAGGCCGACAGGTTGCGCAAGGAAGCGGATTTGCAGCGTGAAGCTCAGATTGAACGCGACGCCAGGCAGGCCGGGGAATTGAATGAAGTGGTCGAAAAGCTCTCCGGCGCACTGACACGCGTTTCCGATGGCGATCTGACTGTGAGGATCAACGAGGCATTTCCCGACGAGCTTGAACGACTACGCTCCAACTTCAACCTTTCGATGGAACGGCTTTCCGATCTCTTGTCCAGGGTAAGCAGCCATGCCGCGGATGTACAGCACGATGCAACCGAACTTGCAGGTTCGGCAGATGGACTTTCCATGCGTTCCGAGAGCCAGGCCGCTGCGCTTGAAGAAGCTGCTGCTGCACTTGCGCAGGTAGTGGAAACCGTGAAGTCAACGTCGGCCCAATCTAAACAGGCTGCCGAACAGACTTTCAGGGCGAATAAGGTCCGTGACAATTCGATCGGTGTCGTCAACGAAGCAGTATCGGCCATGGAGCGGATAGAGGTTGTTTCTGGTGAGATCGCCAGCATCGTCGACGTTATCGACGAGATTGCCTTCCAGACCAATCTCCTGGCGCTCAACGCAGGCGTCGAAGCGGCACGCGCAGGCGAAGCAGGAGCGGGATTCTCGGTAGTTGCTCAGGAAGTCAGGGAACTCGCACAACGCTCGGCAACCGCTGCCAAGCAGATCAAGGAACTCATCAACAAATCCACGACTGAGGTTTCCAGTGGCGTCAAGCACGTTCACGCCACGGGAGCGGCACTTGGCCAAATTGCCGAATACATTTCGGAGATCAGCGATCGTATTGCAGAAATCGCATCGGCATCCGAAGAGCAGTCCATAGGTCTGGTCGAGGTCAGCACCATGGTCAGCCAGATGGATTCGACAACGCAGACCAATGCATCGATGGCTGCGGATACCCTTGAAGTGGTCAGGAAACTCAACGGTGGTATCGGCGAGTTGACGAATACGATCCGGCAATTTGACTATTCCGGCCGGTCGAGCATGCCCAACCTTGCAAAGAAGCCGCCTGAACCCGCACGTGTTGCGAAACTCCCGGAACCCCCGCGCCGTGAAGAAGGAACTGCGGCGCCCCGGTCCAGGTCATCCGATTTTGTGGTACATGGCAACGCGGCCGTGGATCTGGATGACTGGCAAGAGTTTTGACCTGACCTGGGTCACTCTTTGAGGTAAATCCGCTCGTAGCGCAGGCCAAGACTGGTCAGCACCTCGTAGCCAATGGTGCCTGCCGCTATTGCCAGATCGTCGATTGTCAGGTGGCGGTTCAGGATTTCCACATGGCTTGCCCGCTTGAGCGTGGCGGCGGGCACGCCGCTGGCGTCGAGCGTGATCGAGTCCATCGAAACCCTGCCAAGTATCGGCAGCGCGTACTTGCCGATCATCGCGGAAGCACCCGGCACCCCTTTGGTCTTGCGTGTATTCTGGCGCATCGCCACGCCGGAGCCGGACGCCGAGCGCAGGATCCCGTCCGCATAACCGGCCCCTGCGGTGACGATCAAAGTATCGCGTTTCAGCCTGTGTGTAGCACCATACCCAACGGTTTCACCCTTTCGGGCATGGCGAACCTGCAGGATCGGCAGTTCCAGCTTCACCACCGGCTTCATGGGGTTCTTCACGCCACTGACCGCCGCCCCGCCATAGAGGGCGATGCCTGGCCGGGTGAGGTCGAAGCAGGCCTTGCGGTTGGAAAGAATCGTGGCGCTGTTGGCCATGGACTTGCGTGCATACGGGAAATGCGATGCGGCCTCCTCGAAGGCGGCAAGCTGGCGCGCATTCATCGGGTGGCCGGGATCGTCGGCACAGGCCGGGTGTGTCATCACGATGGTTGGCTTGAGCGCGCTGACCAGCGGCAGGTTGCCCAGGAATACCTTCAGTTCGGCCGGTGAAAGGCCCAGCCGGTTCATGCCGGTATCGATATGGATGGCGCAGCCTGCGCCGGGCTGCCCGCCATCGGTCCAGGCAACCATGTCTGCAAGCGAGTTGAGAACAGGTGTCAGCTTCTTCGACTTGAAGAGGTTGCCCAGCGCCGGGTCGAACCCGTTCAGCACCACGATATCGGACTTCGGGGCAAGCTTTCGAACTTCCGCGCCTTCAGCCGGCGTCGCAACGAAAAAGGTTCTGCATCCGGCCTTGAGAAGTGCGGGCACCACCTGCCTTGCACCGAGGCCATATGCATCGGCTTTCACGGCAGCGCCGGTTTCGGCCTTGCCGGATTTGCGGTCCAGGCGTTTCCAGTTCTCGGCGATTGCGCCAAGATCGATGGTCAGGCGGGCGGCTCGCGCCACCGGAGCGGGAGATTTCCGTTTGGGCTTTCGGGTCATGCCGGTTCAATACGAACAATCGGCGTGGCTGACAACAAGACGGCCTAAAATTGCCCGGCGATTATTTCGCATATTCCCTGCCTTCACGCAGCTTCCCAGAATTGCGGGACGTATCGATTGCTATTCGAAGCGTTCCGGCAGGCGTTCGTCTTCCGCAAGATCGGAAAATCGCGTGAATTCAGCCTGGAAGCCCAGCTTCGCCGTGCCCGTTGGACCGTGGCGCTGCTTGGCGATGATGACTTCCGCCTTGCCGGTTGCCTCGCGGAATTCGGCTTCCCACTTGAACCACTCCTCGGTGCCTTCCTTCGGCTCCTTGTTCTTCAGGTAGTATTCCTCGCGATACACGAAGAGCACCACGTCAGCGTCCTGCTCGATGGAGCCGGATTCGCGAAGGTCGGAAAGCTGGGGGCGTTTGTCGTCGCGGTTTTCCACCTGGCGCGAGAGCTGGGAAAGCGCGATGATCGGCACGTTGAGGTCCTTGGCAAGCGCCTTCAGGCCGGTGGTGATCTCTGTCACCTCCTGCACCCTGTTCTCGCCGGACTTCTTCGAACCCGTCATGAGCTGGATATAGTCGACGATCAACAGGTCGAGGCCGAACTGGCGTTTCAGGCGCCGCGCGCGTGCCGAAAGCTGGGCAATGGAAATGCCGCCCGTCTGGTCGATGAAGAGCGGAACCTTCTGCATGATCTGCGCGGCGGAAGCGAGCTTGTGATAATCGGCCTCGGTGATCTCGCCTCGGCGTATCTTCGAAGAGGAGACCTCCGCCTGCTCGGAGATGATACGCGTGGCAAGCTGTTCGGCGCTCATCTCAAGGGAGAAGAACCCGACCACCCCGCCATCCAGCGCCTTCGGTGTGCCGTCCGCCGAGACGTCGCCGCGGTAATTCGAGGCGATGTTGTAGGCAATGTTGGTTGCAAGCGAGGTCTTGCCCATGCCCGGGCGGCCGGCGAGCACGATAAGGTCCGATGCCTGGAGGCCACCCATGCGCTGGTCGAGCGTATGGATGGAAGTGGCAATCCCCGAAAGTCCGCCCTCGCGTTCATAGGCGGCCGCTGCGAGTTCGATGGCGGTATTCACCGCAGAACCGAAATCACGAAACCCGCCGTCATACTTGCCGGTTTCCGCAAGCTGGTAGAGGCGGCGTTCGGCATCCTCGATCTGGCTCGATGGCGGCATTTCAACCGGCGCGTCATAGGCGATGTTGACCATGTCCTCGCCGATGGTGATCAGCGTGCGCCGTGTCGCGAGATCGTAGATGGAACGGCCATAGTCCTCGGCGTTGATGATGGTGGTCGCTTCGGCTGCAAGGCGCGCCAGGTATTGCGAGACGGTCATCTCGCCGCCGATTTTCTCGTCGGCTGGCAGGAAGGTCTTTACCGTGCGCGGATCGGCACGTTTGCCCGCCCGTATCATGTCGGTGGAGATTTTGTAGATCTGCTGGTGCACAGGCTCGTAGAAATGCTTGTCGAGCAGAAAGTCGGAAACGCGGTAATAGGCGTCATTGTTGACCAGGATCGCGCCAAGCAATGCCTGTTCCGCCTCTACGTTGTGCGGGGCAAGCCTGTATTTTTGATCTTGTGAACGCAGGCGCGCTACTGCTTCGGCCATTTCTTCTTTCCTGCCAAGTCGTTGCCGTTCCCCCGGGCCAAACTGGCCGGGCAACCGCAACTCTGCCGTGCTGCGGGCAATTGCGGCGGTCCGGCCAGCTTTATTGATTCCATCCCCGTGAACAAAGAAGCGAGATCAAGCCGGAGCGCTTTCCCGCACTAAACACAGCAATCCACAGGGTACTCTATATTACCGCAATTTCTCGGCTGTCATTCGTTGACATGCCGGACCGGATTCAGCCCGTCCCGCGCGGCGATTCGGCGCCATTATATCGCGAAATTTCAGCTGGTCCGGCGAAGCAGAAATGAAAAGGGGCGGTCGTTGAACCGCCCCTGGTCAAATTCGCGACAGGGCAGGCGATCAGGCCTGTTCGTCGTCGCCTTCTTCTGCTTCCTCGCCTTCGTCTTCAACCTCTTCGAAGACTTCAGCCAGATCGACATCATCTTCCTCGTCGATCTCGAAGGCATCGCGGGTCGTCAGGTCTTCGCCTGCCGCCTGGCGTGTGGCCTCATCCTCGGAGCGTGCAACGTTGATGTTGACGATGGACGATACTTCCGCATGCAGCACGATTTCGACTTCATGCAGGCCGACCATCTTGATCGGCGCGGTCAGGTTGACCTGGTTGCGGGCTACGGTGAAGCCTTCTTCCGCCAGTGCGTTGGCAATGTCGCGGGTCGAGACGGAACCATAGAGCTGGCCCGTTTCGCCTGCCGAACGGATGACGATGTAGGAGGTGCCGCCGAGTTTCTTGTCGATTGCTTCAGCTTCCTGCTTGCGTTCCGCGTTGCGGGCTTCGATCTGGGTGCGTTCTGCCTCGAAGCGGGCGAGGTTCGCGTCGTTGGCGCGCAGTGCCTTGCCCTGGGGCAGGAGGTAGTTGCGTGCGTAGCCATCCTTGACCTTGACGACATCGCCGATCTGGCCGAGCGAACCAATGCGCTCAAGAAGAATTACCTGCATTTCAATTTCCTTTCGGTTTTTGATCTCTTCGATTTGTGTTGGATCGGTTGGTTCAGGCCGTCCCGCCATTGTTTGCGGGAGGCCGGTTTCGTGTCACCGTGCGCCAGAGACCGGTCACGGTGAAAAGAAGGAATGGAACGCTGAACATCACGATCAGCGCGTAAGTGGCAAACAGCATGAAGCCTCGTGCATCGCGTCCGCGCGTGCGCAAGTGAAGTTCCGCAAGGCCCACGACGCCGAAACCGGCGATGCCAACGCCGAGCGCCACGCCCGAGGCTAGCCTGCCCGCAGGCGGAAGGATCATCATCCCGATCAGACCGGCAACGAGAAAGCCCACGGCTTCGAGGGGCAGGGTGAGGGATGCGGCAATGTCATCGCGCGGGCGTGCCATCAGCCCGGAACGGCGCACGATTGACGAAGACAGGTGAGCCATGAGGACGTTGATCAGCAGCCAGGTTGCCGGAACAACCACCGGAATGATCTTGGTGTAGAACCTGGCGCGATCGATCATGTCGGCCTCCGGCGGCACCGGCACGGACGGGTTTGCCGAGGAAAATTCCTGCATGAGCGCGACAAAGGCCGGAACAACCGAGTCCTCGCCATAGCCTGCAAGATAGCCGGTCAGGATGAAGGCCGCGAAGGTTGCCAGCATCAGCCGGAAAAGAATGCCGGAAAGCGGGTACCAGACCATCGTCTTGCCGTCGCTGCCGGGCTGGCCCAGATTGGAAAGGTGTCCAACCCACGCGGCGGGCGCGAAGATCAGTGCTGCTGCAGCGGCGGCCGAGGCGGGCGAGGAGAACATCAGTACTGCGGCTGAGGCAGCCAGGGCACCGGCGATACCGGCAAGCGTTCCCCAGCCCATGGCAGCGATGTAGATGGCAACGGGCGCGAAAGCCAGAAGAACAACTGCGCCCAGCCCCGAACGGTGGGCAGCAAACAGCATCAGTGCGGAAGCCGCACCGGCAAGTATGCCCACAAGTAGGGAATTGGCGTTCTTCATCTCGCTGTCCTGCGGTTCGCAGTTAGGGGCCGACCGTTCAGGACCTGGCCCCAACCTGGGTATGTTTCCCTGTCCGCGATCCCCATCGCGGGAGGTCCCTTTCGGGTTTCAGGAAAGCCGGACGGGTCCGGCTCTCCTTGTATGCATGTTTCCCGAAGGCCGCTTACTGAACGACGTAGGGAAGAAGGCCGAGGAAACGGGCGCGTTTGATGGCCTGTGCCAGTTCACGCTGTTTCTTGTGCGATACCGAAGAAATACGGGACGGAACGATCTTGCCGCGCTCGGAAATGTAGCGGGAAAGAAGCTTGATGTCCTTGTAATCGATGGTCGGCGCGTTCGGGCCCGAGAACGGGCAGGATTTGCGGCGGCGGTTGAAAGGTCTGCGTGCCATTGTTTTTGTCTCCTGTCGCCGGATCAGTTGCTGGAACGGTTGTCGTCGCGCGGGCGGCGGTCGCCCCTGTCGCCACGATCGCCCCTGTCACCGCGGTCGCCTCTGTCACCGCGATCTCCCCTGTCGCCACGGTCACCGCGCGGTCCGCGACGGTCGTCACGATCGCTCTTGCGCATCATCGCGGAAGGTTCTTCCTCGTGTGCCTCGACGCGGATGGTCATGTAGCGCAGGATATCGTCATGGATGCGCATCTGGCGCTCCATTTCGGAAACGGCATCGGCAGGTGCTTCCACATTCATGAGAATGTAGTGTGCCTTGCGGTTTTTCTTGATGCGGTGGGTCGGAGTGCGAAGGCCCCAGTTCTCGACCTTACCTACCTTGCCGCCATTGTTTTCCAGAACACCTTTGAAGTGTTCTGCAAGTGCTTCTGCCTGCTGGCCGGAAATGTCCTGGCGAGCGAGGAACACGTGCTCGTAAAGTGGCATGATTGCCTTTCCTTTTTTCTCTACAGGGTTTCACGCAAAGCCCCGGTCCCGCGATTGGCCAGAATGGCCGGGAAAGGCGTTTCTTGCAGAAACGGGCAGAGACACGGGAAGCCGGATGCCTTTGCATCCCTGCTGCCTACCGCATGTCGCGATCCGTTTGAAATCGCGTCATGCCGCCTGTGAGCGGACAGCCTTCCGTTCAGCCTCTGGTGAACACACCTGTGTTGGTGAACGAGCGGGTTATACAGATATGCCGCCGTTTTGCAAGTGCACAATGCCGGCGCGCCAGGGCATTGGATGCCCCGCCGGTGGCGGTGTCCCGATCCGGCAACTGCAATGCCATAATCCTCGCGAAATTCGAAAAGGCACAGTTGTTTTCGCCCGATTTCCAAATTAAGCGGATTACCCATGACAAGGGCGCAGCAAGTGATTTCCGGCATAGGCAGGTTTGGCGGCAGGTTTGGCAGCAGTTTCGGACCGGAGGCGCTGGCAATGGCGGCGCTACTCCTCCTGTCCGTTTTTCTGACTGCCTGCCAGACCTCGGAAACGCTGGGCACGGCAGCTGGAGATGCCAAATCCCACATGGTTGGCGGCCGCAAGCCCCATTTCTCGCCGCTCAAACCGTTCAAGGATTCTCTGTTCGGCTATCGTGCTGCGATATCGAGCCGCGACAATGGTGAATACCTGGTCGTGCCCTATGACGAGAAACTCGACATAAACCGGCGCGACGAGATGCCGGTGCGCAAGGTCAAGCCGCAATATACGCGGCGGCTTTCGGCCAACCGCATCAAGGATACGGTCTATGCCGCGCCGGGCGGTCCTCAGCCGCTCTGGATCGCCGGCAATTCCGGTGCCGACGCTGCGATGACGGTAATTTACCTGCACGGCAAGGGCGGCAATCGCGACTGGGGTTTCGAGGACGAAACCTTTGGCGGAAACTTCAACAGGGCCAAGAACCTGCTCGCCGAGGCCGGTGGCGCCTGGCTCAGTCCGGACTTCACCGACTTCGAGGCCGCCGGGGCTGCCGATATCGCCGCCCTGATACGCGAAAGAAAGCCGCTCACACGAGGCAAGCTAGTTCTGGCCTGCGGCTCGATGGGAACCAAGCTGTGCTGGCGGCTGGTACTTGATCCACAATTGTCAGGCATGATCGGCGGGCTGGTCCTGCTCGGAGGTTTTCCTGAGCCGCGGTTTCCTGCAGGCGACCGGCACATCCCCGTCTACATTGCCCATGGCTCCCGCGACAGCGTTTATGCAGCCTCGGCCATGGATGAGATGTATGACCGTCTGAAGTCGGCCGGCCAGCCCGTCCGCATGACCGTGTTCGACACCGGCAATCACGGAACGCCTGTGCGCATGATCGACTGGCGCATGGCACTCAACTGGATTGCGTCCAACTGAACCGGACCTTGCCGTTCGGACGGTCTCTCAAGCCATCATCCCGACGGTCGACGGCGCACTCGTTCCCATGAAGTGACGCGCCCACTGGATCTTCGGATCGTCATGGCTTGCTTCCCAGATGCCGAAACAGACATCGGTGCCGTTCTCGTCCGTCTTGCGCGAGATCAGTTCGGCGCTCACCCCGTATGTCTGTGTCATGTCGAAGAACTGCTTCTCGCAAATCGCTACAATGCTGGTGATGTTGTTCACCGCCGAGAAATCAAGCACCGCGAGGCACAGTGAAAAGGTGGCCCGGTTGATGAAATTGCCCTTGCGATAGGCAAATCCCTCATCGTCCACACAAAAGCGGGTAGTTTCCCACATTCTTGGCGACCGGTAGTCGCGCCGGTCGTCCAGCATGTCCGGCCAGACCGAGTGCAGAAGCGTATCGGAGGTTGTAGGCATCAGCCGCACGCCGCCGACCACCTTGCCCGTCTCCTCGTCCACATAGAGCACGTAGACGTTGAACATCTCGTCGAAACGATCGGTTTCGCGACCGTCGTCCCTGCCTTCCACCCAGCCTAGACGGTCAACGAAAACCTTTTTTCTGAGCGTGAAGTATTGATCGAGCGCATCATTGTGCTGCGCCCGGTTACCCGGATCGATAAAGAGGATCATTAGCCACCTTCGCAATAGGTTCCGGCTTGCGCCGGACCGGTCCCCTGCGGACCGATGGCTTGAAATTAATACAACCTATATTTGTATTAATACTACAATACAACCCATAGAATTTGGGGGTTTGCCAACTCGCGCATTGAGGGCATTTGCTGATGCTGCCCGCCTGCAAGCGCGGTTTCCTGTGTTTCGGAAAGGCGCGCAGGTGCCGCCGGACTTGACTCCGGGGGGCAAACTCACCAGTAGAGGCGGAATTCAAGTCGCCCGGCCGACAAGCCGTCCGCGACGTCAGGAACGGGTTTCAGGAGGAATTGCGCAGATGAGCACCGCGTTCACGTTTCCGGGGCAGGGCAGTCAGGCCGTCGGCATGGGCAAGGCTCTTGCGGAGGCCTATCCGCAGGCCCGTGCTGTCTTCGACGAAGTGGATGATGCGCTTGGCGAAAAGCTCTCTGCAATCATGTTCGAGGGCCCCGAGGAAACGCTTACGCTCACCGCAAACGCCCAGCCCGCACTGATGGCCGTATCAATGGCGGTCATGCGCGTGCTCGCAGCAAACGGCTACGAAATCGCCGATAAGGCATCACATGTTGCAGGCCACTCGCTCGGCGAATATTCCGCACTTTGCGCAGCAGGCACATTCTCGCTTGCAGATACCGCGCGCCTCTTGCGCATTCGCGGCAATGCGATGCAGGAGGCCGTTCCTGTCGGCAAGGGTGCCATGGCCGCGATCATCGGCCTTGAACACGGAGACGTGGAAGCAATCTGCGCGGATGCGGCCGGTTCCGGAACCTGCCAGATCGCAAACGACAATGGTGGAGGCCAGTTGGTCCTCTCCGGCTCGAAGGCTGAGGTGGAAAAGGCTGCCGAACTGGCAAAGGAAAAAGGTGCAAAGCGCGCGCTCATGCTGCCGGTATCCGCCCCGTTCCACTCGGCACTGATGGCGCCTGCCGCAGAACGCATGGCGCAGGCTCTGGCAGAAGTGGAAATGAAGGCGCCCGTGGTCCCCGTCGTGGCGAACGTGCTCGCAGCACCGATAAGCGATCCCGGCGAGATCCGTACCCGCCTCGTAGAGCAGGTGACCGGTCAGGTGCGCTGGCGCGAGACCGTTGAATGGTTTGGCGCCAACGGTGTCACCAGCATTGTCGAAGCAGGCTCCGGCAAGGTGTTGAGCGGCCTTGCCCGCCGCATCAACCGCGACATTGCCACCACCTCCATCGGCTCGCCGGAAGACATTGCAGGCTTCCTCGAAGCGAACGCCTGACCAACAGATATTCGGCGGCACACCCCGCCTGACCTAGGAGTTTGACCCATGTTCGATCTTTCCGGCAAGAAGGCCCTTGTAACCGGCGCAAGCGGTGGCATCGGCGAAGCAATCGCGCGCGCCTTTCATCAGCAGGGCGCTACCGTGGGCCTGCACGGTACCCGCGAAGAAAAGCTCAATGAGCTTGCCGCCGAACTCGGCGATCGCACATTCGTGTTTCCGGCCAACCTCTCCGATCTCGACGCTGTCGACGCCCTCGGCAAGCGGGCAGAGGAGGAACTGGGAGGCGTCGATATCCTGGTCAACAATGCTGGCATCACCCGTGACGGCCTGCTTGCGCGCATGCCCGATGCCGACTGGGACGATGTGATCCGCGTCAACCTCACGGCGGTCTTCCGCCTCACCAAGGCAATTTCCTATCCGATGATGCGTCGAAAGTCCGGCCGCATCATCAACATCACTTCCATTGTCGGCGTGACGGGAAATCCGGGCCAGGCCAACTACTGCGCCTCAAAGGCCGGGGTGATCGGTTTCACCAAGTCGCTGGCCCAGGAAATCGCCAGCCGCAATGTCACAGTCAACGCCATAGCGCCCGGTTTCATCGCCTCGGCCATGACCGAGAAGCTGAACGACAAGCAGAAGGAAGCCATTATGGGGGCTATTCCCATGAAGAAGATGGGCGAGGGCGCGGATATCGCTGCCGCAGCCGTCTACCTGGCCAGCGATGGCGGCAAATATGTCACCGGCCAGACCCTGCATGTCAACGGCGGCATGGCGATGATCTGACGCGCAGGCGTTACCGGCAAGGGAATCATTGATCATGTCGACCGGCACCCCTCACGCCATGCGTGCTGCCGTGGCGGGCATGATCGCAATGGCGGTCTGCATGGGTGTAGGCCGGTTCGTGTTCACGCCCATCCTGCCGCACATGCTTTCGGTCAACCTGTTTTCCACCGCCGACGCGGGGTTGATGGCCGGGTTGAATTTCCTTGGCTACCTGCTGGGTGCGATTGGCGCCGCATGGCAGGGTTTCGCCCGGCATCGCCGCACATGGTTCGTGATTGCCCTCCTTGCGAGCGCGGCCACCACGCTGGCGATGGGCCTGACCGGCGATTTCATATTGCAGTGCGTGCTCCGGTTTGCGTCCGGCGTCGCCAGCGCCTTCGCCATGATCTTCGTCACCACGATGGTAATGGCCGTACTCCATGAAGAAGGCCGCGAGAGGCTGATTGCTGTCCACTTTGCAGGTGTGGGCACCGGCATTCTGGCTTCTGCCCTGCTCGTATCCGGCATGGTGGAAACGGGAGCCGGGTGGACGTGGCTGTGGCTGGCGGCAGGCATACTTGCCTTTGCCGGTTGGTTATCGTCCTTCCTGCTCTTGCCCCGCCCGCCGGTGCCTGCGAAGCAGCCGGTTCCCGAAGCATCGGCAAGACGGCGGCGCACACCCGGTTTTTCTGCCGCGCTCTGGTTGCTGATCGGCAGCTACGGATGCTTTGGCTTCGGCTATGTGATTACCGCGACCTTCATCAACACAATCGCGGTAACCGCCGCCCATTCGGGCACCGGCGATGCCGCGAGCGGTCTTGCCGCCGTCGAACCGTGGCTCTGGCCGGCCGTCGGTATGGCTGCCATCCCCTCGGTCTGGCTGTGGAACAAGTTGGCCCAGGCCGCGGGAATTTTCACCACCTACGCCATTGCCTGCCTTGTCGAGGCGGCAGGCATCGGCGTGCTGCTGATCTGGGTGACGCCGCTGTCGCTGGTTGTTTCAGGCGTATTGCTGGGCGGCACCTTCGTAGCCATTACCGCCATCGGGCTGGCAAAGGCGCGCAACATGGCCGGATACGAAGCCCCGGCGGCAATTGCGCTGATGACCGCGGCCTTCGGTGCGGGACAGATACTCGGGCCGGTATTCGCGGGCTATGCCCATGAACTATGGGACAGTTTCGCGCCGTCGCTCGAAGCGGCAATGATCGCGCTGTTGTTCGCCGTCGTGCTTACGGTTCTTGCCGCCCGCTCCGAGCGCGCCTGAGACTGGCAGCTGAGACCGGCGCCTGTGTACCGTCCTGTGTTCGGGCGAACGGGAAATTATTGCTTTGATGGCTGGAGAAACTGTGTTACCCGGCACCCCGGAAGTGGCAGGCGGCAGGTTCAGCCACGGGTTCGGGGCTGAATCCGCGCATGAGGCCGATGTGCCGCGAAGCAGGATATCAACAGCGCCGTTAACCTTGGCCTTGATCTGCAATCAATTGCCAAATAAATAGGTTCTAACCAACTTTAACCGAGGAATGCCAAATGAGCGATGTTGCTGAACGCATCAAGAAAATCGTGGTCGAACATCTGGATGTCGAGCCCGAAAAAGTGACCGAAAGCGCAAGCTTTATCGACGATCTGGGTGCCGACTCTCTCGACAACGTCGAACTCGTCATGGCATTCGAAGAAGAATTCGGCGTCGAGATCCCCGACGATGCGGCTGAAACCATTCAGACCGTCGGCGATGCCGTGAAATTCGTTGAAAAGGCAATGGCGTAAGCCATTCCGGCGTGCCTGCGGCAGCCGGACATTTGCCAGAATATCCAGCAGGCGGTCTCCTTGCAGGCCGCCTGTTTTTTGTCATCGCGAATGAGAGGCGCGCGGCGCCCGGTCTGGCCGCCCGCCGGGGCGGAGGAGAAAAATCACAATGAGAAGAGTCGTCGTAACCGGTCTTGGTATGGTCTCGCCGCTTGGCTGCGGTGTTGAGGTAACCTGGAAACGTATCCTGGAAGGACAAAACGCGGCAGATCGCGTGACGAACTTTGCCGTCGACGACATCGCAGCCCAGATTGCCTGCCAGATTCCCCGTGGCGACGGTTCGGACGGCACCTTCAACCCCGATGACTGGATGGAGCCGAAGGAACAGCGCAAGGTCGATGATTTCATCATATACTCCATGGCCGCTGCCCAGCAGGCGCTTGACGATGCCGATTGGCACCCGCAGAGCGACGAGGACCAGTGGCGCACGGGAACGCTGATCGGTTCCGGTATCGGCGGCCTGCAGGGCATTGCCGAGGCTACCCTGACCCTCGAAACACGCGGTCCGCGCCGCATTTCGCCATTCTTCATTCCAGGCCGCCTTATCAACCTTGCCGGTGGCCAGGTATCCATCAAGCACGGCCTCAAGGGACCGAACCACGCGGTCGTGACCGCGTGTTCGACGGGTGCGCATGCCATCGGTGACGCATCGCGGCTGATTGCCCTTGGCGATGCCGACGTCATGGTCGCCGGCGGTACCGAAAGCCCGGTTTGCCGCCTGTCGCTTGCAGGTTTCGCTGCTGCCAAGGCACTTTCGACCTCCTACAACGACAATCCGAAGAAGGCCTCCCGTCCCTACGACGTGGATCGCGACGGATTCGTGATGGGAGAGGGCGCCGGCGTCGTCGTCCTGGAGGAATACGAGCACGCCAAGGCACGCGGCGCGAAAATCTACGCCGAGGTTGTGGGCTACGGCCTTTCGGGCGACGCCTACCACATCACCGCTCCTTCGCCGGACGGCGACGGTGCCTACCGCTGCATGATGATGGCATTGAAGAATTCCAGCCTGCAGCCTTCCGACATCGACTACATCAACGCCCATGGCACATCGACCATGGCCGATACGCTGGAACTGGGCGCTGTCGAGCGCATGCTGGGCGACGCCGCTCCAAATGCCGCCATGTCGTCCACGAAGTCGGCGATCGGACACCTGCTCGGCGCAGCCGGTGCGGTGGAAGCGATTTTCTCGATCCTCGCCATCCGTGACCAGATCGTGCCTCCGACGCTCAATCTGGACAACCCCGAGCGCGAAACCGAGATCGACCTGGTCCCGCACAAGCCGAAGAAACGCAAGGTGCGCACGGCGCTGTCGAACTCGTTCGGATTTGGTGGTACCAACGCCTCGCTGATTGTTTCGGCGGTCGATTGATGCATTCTGCCATCGGGGCGCTGCATTGGTTGCAGTGCGGCGTCTCGTGTTGCGTGTGACCAATTGCCTGCACGGCGCACGGCGGCTCTTTATCGAACGCAGAATCAGGTAATGGTTTTGGCGGTTTCCTGTTTGGGGGCAGGGAGGAAATCCACATTTTTGACCAAAAAGCGGTGCATCCAGCGTCAGGTTTCACGAGACCGCAGCAGCCACTTCTCAAGAGGAAACGCGCGTGACGAACAGCGACGGACCTTACAAGCCGGGTGGCCCGGCAGACGCCACGTCTGGCGGCTACGAACCAGGCAACAATGGCAGCCAGCCAGAGCAACAGCAATTCGGCCAGAGACCGCCGGAATCCCGTCCTGATCCATCCGGCCAGGCGGTCCCTCAGCAGTCCGGCTACGAAGCGCAGGCAGCTTCCGGTGGCGCGGGCTTCTCAACGCCGCCACGTTCGGCAAAACAGATCCTTCAGCCACGCGACGTGCCGCCGCCGCCGAAGCGCTCGCGGATGGCGCGCAACCAGACGGTCGTCTTCCTCAATTTCCTGATGAGCCTGCTGGTTTTCGGCGCACTGGCTGGTGGCGCCGCATTCTGGGTCGGCAAGCTGCGTTTCGAGGAAACAGGGCCGCTTACAAAGGCGCGCACCGTCATCATCGAGGAAGGAAGCGGACTGAACACGATTGCCGGCAAGTTGCAGAGCGCAGGCATCATTTCCTCTGACTTCATCTTTAGCCATGGCGTGAAGGCCTACAATGCCGCCGGTGATCTGAAGGCGGGAGAATACGCTTTCAAGCCGGGCATGAGCATGCGCCAGGTGATGGAGACCATCCGTTCGGGCAAGGGCATCGTCCACAAGGTTTCCATTCCCGAGGGCCTGACCTCTTTCCAGATCATGCAGCGGCTGGCCGCCAACGACACGCTGGAAGGCGCCCTTCCCGAGACGATTCCGCCTGAAGGCAGCCTCATGCCGGACACCTACCCGTTCCAGCGCGGTACCACCCGCCAGGAAATCATCGACCAGATGGAGAAGGCGCAACAGCGGTTCATCAACGAGGTCTGGGATCGCAGGATCGATGGTCTGCCGGTCACGACGCCCGAAGAAATGATCACCCTGGCATCCATCGTCGAGAAGGAAACAGGCAAGGCCGATGAACGGCCGCGCGTTGCCTCCGTGTTCATCAACCGTCTGAACAAGGGCATGCGCCTGCAGTCCGACCCGACTATCATCTACGGGCTGTTCGGTGGGGAGGGCAAACCCAAGGACAGGCCGATCTATCGTTCCGATATCGAGAAGGAAACGCCCTACAATACCTATGTGATAAACGGCCTGCCTCCGACGCCGATTGCAAATCCGGGACGTGCGGCACTCGAGGCCGTGGCCAATCCATCGCGAACGGAAGATCTCTACTTCGTTGCAGACGGTTCCGGCGGCCATGTTTTCTCCAAGACGCTGGAAGAGCACAATGCCAACGTCACCCGCTGGCGCGCAATCGAGAAGCGCCTGCAGGAGGAAGCCGAGAAGGCCGCTGCCGAGGCAGAGAAAGCGGCAGCCGAAGCTGAAAAGGCCGCCGCCGAAGCCAAGGATGCCGCAGTGAAGGCGGGAGAGGCCGCAGCCGCGGCTGACGGCGCCACGGGAGACGCTGCAGCGCAGTAGGCGACGCGCGGGATTGGGGGAATTCATCATGGCACTTCAAAGCATGACCGGCTTTGCCAGGCAGGCAGACAGCCTTTCGGGAGCCGCCTGGCAATGGGAGATACGCTCGGTCAACGGCAAGTCTCTTGACGTGCGGTTGCGCCTGCCATCCGGCTTCGAGCGTCTGGAGCAGGATCTCCGCTCGGTTGCCGCAAAACATGTTGCGCGCGGCAATATCCAGGCCTCGCTGAGTTTCGAAGGTGCCAACACGGCGGCGGTGCCGGTTCTCAACGAAGCCGCATTCGATGCCGCGCTGGTGATCGCGGAACACATCGCGCACAAGACAGGCGAACGTCCGTCTATCGATACACTTCTTGGCTTGCGAGGTGTTATTGAAACCGGCGATGCCGGAATGGACGCCGACGAGGCGGAAGCCATGGACCGGGCGATACTGGAGAGTTTCGAAGCGGCGATGGTGCAGTTGGCCGAGGCGCGTCAGGCCGAAGGCTCTGCGGTGGCGAGGGTTCTCCTGCAGCAGGTCGACGAGATCGAACGCCTGACGCAGGCAGTTGCGGCTGATCCTTCCCGGACGCCGGATGCCATTCGCGCCAGGCTGGCCGAACAACTGGAACGCATCATGGGCGAGAACAGCAGCCTGGATCAGGACCGGTTGCACCACGAGGCAGCCATCCTGGCGACAAAGGCTGATCTCGCCGAGGAGGTAGATCGTCTCGAGGCCCATGTTGCCCAGGCCCGCGAACTTCTTTCGGGCGACGGCGCAGTGGGCCGCAGGCTCGATTTTCTGGCGCAGGAATTCAATCGCGAGTGCAACACGATCTGCTCGAAATCCAATGCCGCCTCGGTTACGCGTACGGGGCTTGAAATGAAGATAGTGATCGATCAGTTTCGCGAGCAATTGCAGAATCTGCAGTAGAACAACCGCCATCGTGGCCGGGATTGTCGCCAAGCCGCTCTATCCCGCCCTCCATGGCAAAATCGACTTGTTGCGTTGTCGCGTTCCTTTCGGACTGCGAAATGCGCGGCAGACATCCGGGGGCAGGCATGGCCACAGGCAAGACTATCAACGACACAATCGAGCGCCGCGGTGTGATGCTGGTGCTTTCCTCGCCATCGGGAGCCGGAAAGTCGACGATTGCGCGAAATCTGCTGGCCAGCTTTTCCAACCTGATCCTGTCCGTATCTGTGACGACACGTCCGCGACGCGGCAGCGAGATCGATGGAACCCACTACCGGTTCATCTCCGAGGCTGAATTCATGCGGCTTCGCGATTCCAACGCGCTGCTGGAGTGGGCGGAAGTGCATGGCAACTATTACGGCACGCCGCGCGATCCCGCCGAGGCTGCAATGGCGCAGGGCAGCGACATGCTCTTCGACATCGACTGGCAGGGCGGCAAGCAGCTCATGGAAAAGGCGCGTGCCGATGTCGTCAGCGTTTTCATCCTGCCGCCGTCGATGACCGAATTGAAGGGCAGGCTCGTGCGCCGCGCCGAGGACAAGCCGGAAGTGATCGAAAAGCGCCTTCAGAATGCGGTCAAGGAAATCCCCCACTGGGACGAATACGACTATGTCGTCATCAACGACGATCTGGACCGGGCATACCACGAGGTTGAATCGATCCTGATTGCCGAGCGCCTTCGCCGCGATCGCCGCCACGGGCTGTATGATTTCGCTTCCGGCCTGATCGAGGGCTGATACGGAAGCGTTGCCGGTTCCAGGAGAACCGCAGTCACCCTTTGCGAATTTCGCCAAGCGCGTTTGCCAACGCAACAAATTCGGCGACTTCCAGGTTTTCCGCCCGCCGTTCTCCGTCGATACCCGCCTTGTCCAGCAGTTCTGTTCCGCCAAGCGGCTTGAGCGCGGCACGCAGCATCTTGCGCCGTTGCCCGAAGGCCGCACGCGTAACCGCTTCCAGCTTGCGCACGTCGCAGGGCAGGGGTTCCGGTCGCGGCTCCAGAACGACAATCGAAGACGTTACCTTTGGTGGCGGGGTGAAGGCCTTTGGCGATACATCGAAGGCGATATGCGCCTCACACCGCCACTGCGCCAGGATTGACAACCTTCCATAGGCTTTCGATCCCGACGCGGCACAGATGCGCTCCGCCACTTCCTTCTGGAACATCAGCGTCATGGAAACATAGAATGGCGGCCACTGCGCACCGGCAAGCCATCCGGTGAGGAGCGGGGTGGCAACATTGTAGGGCAGGTTGGATATGATCCTCACAGGGGCCTTCACCATGTCTGAATAATCAGCCTCCAGCGCGTCGCCTTCCACTACCTCCAGCCTGCCGGGATAGTGCGCGGCGATCTCGGCCAGCGCCTCCATGCATCGAGGATCCCGTTCGATGGCGACAAGCTTGCGCGCGCCATTTGCAAGGATCGCGCGGGTCAGGCCGCCGGGGCCGGGGCCGACCTCGACAACGTCATGTCCTTCCAGCGGACCTGCCTGCCGGGCAATCCGCGACGTCAGGTTGAGGTCCAACAGGAAATTCTGACCCAGAGATTTCTTGGCAGCCAGCCCGTGCCTTGAAATCACTTCGCGCAGCGGCGGCAGGTCGTCGATCTGCCCGCTCATGCGGAAGACTTCATGTTTGCGTTGGCAGCCATCTCGCCCGCCATGCGGATCGCGGCGATCATGCTCGATGGATTGGCAATTCCCTTTCCGGCAATGTCATAGGCAGTGCCATGGTCCGGCGATGTCCGAATAAAAGGCAGGCCAAGCGTGACGTTGACCGCATCGTCAAAGGCGAGCGTCTTTGCGGGTATCAGCGCCTGATCGTGATACATGCAAAGCACGGCGTCATAGCCCTTTCTCGCCCTCGCATGGAACAGCGTATCGGCGGGCCAGGGGCCCGTGGCGTCGATGCCGGATCGGCGAAGGTCGGCGATTACTGGCGCAATTATCTCGATTTCCTCACGGCCCATTGCGCCTTCCTCGCCTGCATGCGGGTTCAGGCCGGACAGCGCAAGTCGCGGTGAGGCAATGCCGAAACGCTGTTGCAGGTCATGTGCCGTGATCGTCGCCGTTTCCTGGATGAGATCGGGCGTCAATGCGGCCATCACTTCGCTCAGCGCAATGTGGATGGTCACGGGCACCGTCTTCAGTTCGGGGCCTGCGAGCATCATGACAGGCCGTACCGGCTTGCCGGTGTGATGCCCGGCAAGCGCCGCGAGGAACTCGGTATGTCCCGGAAACTCGAAACCGCTGTCGTACAATGCCTTCTTGTTGATCGGCGCCGTCACGATGCCCGAAACCGCTCCCGTGAAGGCCAGACGCACGGCTTCCTCGATTGCTCCCGCGACAAGCTTGGCATCGGGGGTTGCGGGCTTTCCGGGTTTTGCCTGGAATTGCCCGGGAAGCGAAATCACCGGCAGGGCCGAGGAGAACAGGCCCGCAGCCTGGGAGGGATCGCATGTGGCAATCGGAACCTCAAGCCGGAGGTCTCCGGCAAGCCGCTCCAGATGTCCCGGATCGCCGACCAAGGCAAACGCCGGCAGGTTTTCCTTCTGGCGCTCAAGCCAGGATTTCAGGATGATTTCCGGTCCGATGCCAGCCGGCTCGCCGGCCGTCACTGCGAGGGGAGGTGCAAGTGATGTCATTGGGCCCGCTTCCACCCTGTCCCCGCCATCAGCGGTAGATGATGCTGGACTGGGACTTCACGTCCTTGAGGTATTTATCTGACAGTTCGCTGGCTTCCTTGTTGAAGCTGTCGAACTGCTCCTTCTGCGAGAGCACCTCTGCCACCTTGTCGTCCGAGACATTGCGGCGGTCGCAGACGGCCAGGAACTCGACACCCTTGTCGGTGGTCTTGACGTCTGTTGTCGCTCCGGAAGCCGTGCGCTTGACCTCTTCCATCCACTCGCTCGGCAACTGTTCTTCAAGCAGGCGGGGCAGGTCCCGGACCGTGACGTCGAGCAGGCCAACCGAGGATTGCTTGGTATTGCTGCAAGACGTGAACTGCTGCCGGAATGCCAGGGCTTCCTGGCGCCTGCGCGAGATGGTGCTGCTCGAGCGCTTGTCGGTCGGGATCACGAATACGACCTGCTGCAACCGGTATTCCACGGTTTCCGGTTTGTCTGCACCGGACTTGCGCAGGTTGAACAGGGCATCCTGCTGAACATTGTTGCTGGATTCGTAGCGGAAACGCTTCTGCACGACCGTATTCCAGCTCATCTGCGTGCGAATGAATTCCTTGAAGTGAGACGTGCCGACCCCGGACTTCTCCATCACGGTGCTCATCTGGCTCAGCGTCAGCTTGTTGCCCTTGGCGAAATTGGCAAAGGCCGCGTTGACCTCGGCATCCCCCGCCAGGGAACTCGTCCGCTTGGCTTCCTGAAGCTTGAGAACCTGGTCGACCATCTCCTCAAGCGCAGCCTGGGAGCTTGAACTCTTTGCCCGGCGCAGCTTCAGGAAGGCCGCGCGGCGGCTCACATCGTAGCTGGTAATGGGTTCGCCATTGACCACGGCACGGATGGTGGTTCCCTTCTGGGATACCTTGGGGGCCTCACGTATGATCTTTACACCGCTCTCGTCAGGTTTTGCGGCGGCCTGCTGACCGTCAGTCGCAGTGCCTTCTGCGCTGGCCGTCTGGGATTGCTGTTCCTCGGCTGCACTTTCGACAGCCTTGGTGGAAGTGTTGCAGCCCGCAAGCACGACCGACATCGCGAGGAGGATTGCAGTGGTTCCTGCGAAGGCTTGCTTGTTCAAGAATTTGATCATGGATGCGGAATTTCCAGAATTGCTGTTCAGGCCTTTATCGGCACGCATAGGGCGAAACTGTGTCGCTCCCTGCCTATTGGACCTCTTCCAGCTTGTATTTGTAATCGGTTTCGCCAAGCGTCCTCAGTCCGAGGCGGAACATGACTGAACGCTCGTTCGTGGCACCTGTATAGCGGTCATCCGACTGCTGGAACGCCACGGAGAACGAAGTGCAGCTGTCGTCATAGGCAAGTCCGATGCCGTAGGAATAGAGCTGGTCGTTGACGATGTCGTAGTTGGCCGATCCGAAGACGCGCCAGCGATCGTCCAGCTTCACGCTTGCCGCGCCGCGCAGTTCGTGCCGATCTTCCGATGCACCGTAACGCGGCTGCTCGTTGATGAAGACGTAATTGCCGGTAAAGGTCAGGTTCTCGTTGACGAACCTGGCACCCGCAACCGCACGGTTGACCTCGGCATTGTCCTTGTCGAAGCGGCCGGACGCACCAAGCGTCAGCCCGTCGCCCGTGTTCAGGTCCACCGACGCCACGTAGTCGGAGACATCGCTCTCAAGCCCCGAGTCGAGACCGGCATTGACCAGGTCGCGCTGGGCGAACGAGTTCTTGCCCGCAAGATGATAGGACTGGCCGGCGGCCACGTTCAGGCTCGAGCCGTTGGCAAACGAGGCCGAATAGCGGAAGCCCACATTTGCCCGTGTGCCACCCTCGACACGGTCATAGCCGGAAAACTTGTCGCGTTCGAAAAGGTTCGTCGTGTCGAAGACGAAGCTTTGCGCGTCCTCGTTGGGAAACTCGCCGATATGGGTCTCGTTCGGCCGGGCGATGATCTGCGCGATAGGTTCGAAGATCTGGCTCGTCATGCCGTCGTTGGCGATAAGCGGATAGCGGATCTCGAGCATCGCAGCAGGCATTCCGCGCAGCAGGCTCTTGTTCTCCCGCAGCGGATTGTACTCGGTATTGACGTTCGTCGTGTCCGTGAAGATCGCGTCGCCCCGGGCGCTCAGGGACGCGGTAACGACCGCCCCGCCGGTGATGGCAGAGGACTTCCATTCCGTTTCAATGCTGCCGCGCGTATAGTCGCCTGCGACACCGTGATGGCGTTCCATCGGCAGCAGGGAAGGCGTGGCGATGACCGAATCCGGATTGCGGTAATTAGCGATATCGACCTGGCTGCGCTTCACATGGGTCAGGTTCATGTCGATGGATACCTGACCGCCCGCAATGTTGTCTTCCGAGACCACGTTGTAGTCCCATACCGGCAGGGCCTTGGCTTGCTGGTCCTGGCGAAGGTCGTGCTTGCCCGGTGTAAGGCTGGGATCAACGCGGGTCGGATCGTTGATGTCCAGCTGATCCTCGGTGTTGTCCTGGATCAGGAACTTCTGCGCCCGCAGGTCGAAATAGTTCTTCCCGTTCAGTCCGGTCAGATAGATCTCGTTGGTAATTTCGCGGTTGGAGAAGCCGCGCTGGTCGTAGGTGCGGGCAAAGTTGCCGTCCGACTGGTAGAGTGCGCTCCAGCCGAATTTCCAGCGCGGATTGATGTGGAACTTGCCGGTCGTCATGACGGCGTAGCGGGTCGTGTTGTTCTCGTCGATCAGCGAACCCGCCGGAAGCTTGGTATCCTTGAAAGCTGCCGGGTCCTGCTGGTCGATACCGGCAAAGCGGATCGAATATTCGCCAAGTTCGGTGCGCTGGCGCCATTCGGCATGCCCCAGGAACCCCTGGTTCGCATAGTATTTTCCACCGAGTGTCAGATCGTAACTGGGAGCCAGCGCCCAGAAGTAGGACAGTCCGGCGCGGAAACCGGTCTTGTCGTCAAAGCCTACATCCGGTTCAACGAAGCCGCTCTTGCGCTTGATCGTCGGATCGGCATGCGAGAAGTATTCGACATAGGCGATCGGCCTACCGAACAGCTCGAACGAGGCGTTCTCGTATTCGACCGTCTTCGTCTGCGTATTGACGATTACACGCTTGGCGCGGATCTGCCAGGCCGGCGGCTTGGACGGATCTTCCTTGCACGGCTCGCATGCCGTGTAGACACCATTGTTGAACACGGCGATCTCGCCATCGCGACGCTCCGCACTCTCGGCGAGAAAACGCGTGTTCTCCGGTGTTTCGACCCTGAGGGCGGAAACGAAACCATCCTGGAAATTGTCCGTGATGTCGATCTCTTCGGCGAAAATGCGGTTGCCCGATGGTTCGACGATTTCGACCGCGCCCGATGCCAGTACACGGCCCGAGTTGCGGTTGTAGGTCACGCGTTCGGCGACGAGCGTGTACCCGTCATAGGCGATCTGCACATTGCCGACTGCGGCGACGGAATTGTTGGCCTGGTCATAGACCAGTTCGTCTGCTTCCAGCAGCATCTGCGCGTTCGGGTCTGTCTGGCCCTCACCGAACAGGGTGTCGCCGGAGACCTGCGCATTGGCACTGCCGGCAGGCAGCGCTGCACAGAGCACGGCGGCCAGCGGAAGCACAGCAATCGAGGCAAGGAGCAGGGAGCGAACGCGGCGAACGGGAGACAGAGTCGTGGCATCGGCAGCACGCGTCTCGCGACCGCCGTCAAGGCCCCCTGAAATCATGGAAGGCCGCTGCACCCCTTTGGTCCGGAGAAGGGTCATTCAACCGTCCTCCTGATGCAGAATGATGCTCATGCCGATCAAAATCGCTACAAATGCCGGAGACCACGCTGCCAAAAGCGGCGGCACGATTCCGTTACTCCCCAATGACGTCACAAACTGCGTGACTGCATAAAGCACGAACCCACCGACAATTCCACCCAAAATCATTTTTCCGGCGCCGCCAAATCGTGCGAACCTTAACGACACCGTCGCGGCAATCATGCTCATCGCAACCAGCAGGGCCGGAAGGGCTATCAGGCTGTAATATTTGACGATGAAGGGCAGGGCATTCAGGCCAGACTGGGCAGCGGAGCGGGCAGCGTTCTTCAGTTCCCAGAACGAAATCTCTTCCGGGTTGCCGCTGGAGCCGAGCAGGTATTCCTCACTGATACGCGTCGGTATGTCGAGGGTCTGCAATTTCTCCACGCGCTGGTCATTGTTCGTGCGTGCAACATCGAGCAGGTGCCAGTGATCGCCCTTGTATTCCGCTGACGCAGCCTCGATGCGCGTCAGCAGGCGGTCCTGCGAGTCGAAGCGGAATACCCGCACATTCGTGAGCAGTTTGCCCTCATCGCGGACGAGTTCCGAATGGATGACCGATGAGCCACCGTTTTCATCCGTCTGCCGGAGCCAGTAACCTGCCCGCTTGTCCGATGCGCGCAGGTTCTCTCCGAACATCTCGGCCTTGGTGTCGAGGCTGGTCTGGTACATGCTGATCGCGAGCGGGTTGTAGATCATCGCCGCGAAAAGCCCGATGACGATGGATGTTCCGGCAATCGGCATCATGAATTGCCATGCCGAAATGCCAGCAGCCCTTGCCACCACCAGTTCCAGCTTCTGGTTGAGCTGGTAGAGCGTTGCGATTGCCGAGAAGAGGCAGGCAAACGGAAAAGCCTTCTCGATGAACCAGGGAGCGGTGTAGACCGAGGCCATGTAGACCTTGCCCATGGAGACATCCAGGCCGTCGGTCCGGCGAAGGTTCTCGATGAAATCGACCGTGACGATCAGGAAAAACAGCAGAAGCATCATCGCCACCAGCGATTTTACAAATCGCCAGGCAATGTAGCTTGCCAGTGTTTTGCCGATGAGTGTCATCTGTGGCTGGGTTTCCCGGTCATGGAGGCCAGTGGTGGGCGGTGGCGCAGGATCGCTTCCGTGATTGAAGCGCAGTGGTCATCCGCGTGGATTTCGGATGTCACGCATCCATTTGCCCCCACCATCCCTGCCGTGGTTATCGTTGTGTAAACTGATACCGTAGAATTGGCTAAAAATGGGCGAAAAAAGGCGGTTAACAGACGGTTAAGACGTTTCTTTCCCGGTGTTGCCGTCGTGTCACGGAATTGCCTGCAAATCCTGGGGATTCAGCGCCGAAGCGGTGGAAGGAAAACACTCCCGCGCCGCCCCTTGCCGCTTGGGCGCTTCGCCGCTACCTATTGAGGTTGAAATAACGCGTTTTTCGCCTGCAGATTCGCGTGCGCCTGGTTTTTCCGCTGGCGCATCGAATTCCAGTTCGAGATTTCCGTATTCGTTCGACACTTCAAGGAGAATTCATGACTTCCCCCCTATCGATCCGCTTTGCCAAATCCGTCCCCGGCGAAAAAGGCGCGCTTGTCCTGCTCGTGTCGGAAGGCGGAGAATTGCCGCCGGCAGCCGGAAAGGTGAATGAAAGCGGGCGCGTCGGAAAGGCGATGAAGGTGGCCGACTTCACAGGCAAGACAGGCCAGACCGTTGACCTGATCGCGCCCGACGGCGACTGGGACCGGGTCGTGATCGTGGGCATCGGGGACATTGCCGATGCAGGCGAGGATCACTGGATGAAGATTGGCGGCAAGATTTTCGCAGCCTGCAAGGGCAGTGAAACGGTGACCGTGGAAACTGAAATTGCGGGCAAGGACGAAATTCCGGCAGACGGACTTGCCGCAATCGCGGGTGGCGCAAAGCTGCGGGCCTACTCCTTCGACACCTACAAGACGAAGAAAAAGGACAACGGCAAGAAGGGCGTCAAGATGACGTTCGTGGCCCCCGCCAGCACGGCGCTTCGCAATGCTTGGAAAGACATGGACGGCGTTACCGACGGCGTGTACTTCGCGCGCGACCTCGTCAACGAGCCGGCGAACATTCTCGGTCCGGTCGAATTCGCCAAGAAGGCTTCGGAACTGGAAAAGCTTGGCTGCGAAGTTGAAATTCTCGATGAGAAAAAGCTCAAGTCATTGAAAATGGGCGCTCTTCTGGGTGTTGCTCAGGGGTCTGTCAGGCCCGCACGTGTCGCGGTCATTCAATGGAACGGCGGCAAGGCAAAGGACAGCCCGGTAGCCTTTGTCGGCAAGGGCGTTGTCTTCGACACCGGCGGGATTTCCATCAAGCCCGCAGCAGGCATGGAAGACATGAAAGGCGACATGGGTGGCGCGGCCGCGGTTTGCGGAGTCATGCATGCGCTTGCAGCCAGGAAGGCGAAGGTCAATGCGGTGGGCGTGATCGGGCTGGTTGAAAACATGCCCGACGGAAACGCGCAGCGCCCCGGCGATATCGTGACTTCCATGTCGGGTCAGACCATCGAGGTGCTGAATACCGATGCGGAAGGCCGCCTCGTGCTGGCAGACTGCCTGTGGTACACCGAGGACCGTTTCAAGCCGAAATTCATGATCAACCTCGCCACGCTTACCGGCGCGATCATCGTTGCGCTCGGCAATCACCATGCTGGCCTTTTCTCCAACGATGATGATCTTTCTGAAGGCCTCACCAAGGCCGGCCTCGCGACCTGGGAGCGGGTCTGGCGCATGCCGCTGGACAAGGAATACGACAAGTTGATCGATTCCAAGAACGCCGACATGAAGAACATCGGTGGCCGCTGGGCTGGCTCGATTACGGCCGGCCAGTTCCTGCAGCGCTTCGTTCGCGACGTGCCCTGGGCACATCTCGACGTCGCTGGAACCGCCATGGGCTCACCGAAGAACGAGTACAGCCAGTCCTGGGCTTCGGGCTTCGGCGTCCGTCTTCTCAATCGCCTCGTTGCCGACAGCTACGAGAAATAGGCCCCGATCCAAACGCCATGACCGAGATTCTGTTCTACCATCTCACCGAGCGAACGCTGGAACAGGTTCTGCCGGGCCTGCTGGAGAAATCGCTGGAGCGGGGTTGGCGCGCGGTGGTGCAGGCCGGATCGGACGAGCGGGTGGAGGCACTGGACACGCATTTGTGGGTGTGGCGCGAGGAATCCTTTCTCGCCCACTCCGCCCAGCGCGACGGAATGGAGGCGCATCAGCCCGTCTGGCTCACCACGGATGGCGACAATCCCAACGGTGCGAAAATACGCTTTCTTGTCGATGGCGCCATGCCGCCGGACCTGAGCGGTTATGACCGCGCCGTCTATCTGTTCGACGGGCATGACAATGCCTCTGTCGAGCATGCCAGAGCGCGCTGGAAGGCCGAAAAATCGGCCGGACACGAAGTTACCTACTGGCAGCAAAAGCCGAATGGCGGATGGGAAAAGAAGGCGTGAGTGGCGCAGACAAGGAGCGTCGTGCAGCGCTGAAGGAAGAGATCGAAGCAATCGAAAACAAGGCGGGTTCATCGAGTGGCCGCTATGCCTTTTTTGACGCTGTGTATGAGGAAGCGAGCGGTGACGAGGCCCGTGTGCCTTGGGCAGACCTGGAACCGAAAGCGGAACTGCTTCAATGGCTTGCGGAAAATCCGGCGCGACCGGACCAGCGTGCGATCGATGTCGGCTGCGGCTTGGGCGACAATGCCGAGGCGCTGGCTTCGGCGGGCTACGATACGGTTGCCTTCGACTACTCTGAAAAGGCGGTCAACTGGGCAAGGAAGCGCTTCCCGGATACTGCTGTCTCCTATCACGCTGCCGACCTCTTCGACTTGCCGCCGGACTGGGTTGGCGGATTTGACCTCGTGAACGAGTGCTTCACGCTGCAGGCATTGCCGCCCGACATGCTTGAGCGGACGGCTGCTGCTGTCGCAAGCCTGGTCAAGCCTGGTGGCACGCTGCTGATCTATTCCCGCTATGAGCCGGGCGGGCGGCCAAACGGACCGCCATGGCCACTGCCGGAAGAGCGACTGAACATGTTCGAGGCCATGGGCTTCGACAAGAAGGAAGATCGCCGTTTCGAGCTTTTCCGCCAGGACGGCAGCACCATGCTTCACGCCTTCATGGTCTGGCGGCGGCGCACGGCAGATGCCTGAACCGGTGGAATTGAGCAGGTGACGACATGAGAACCTCCATTCGGCTGATCGCTGTTCTTCTGATGCTCGCGGGTGCCGGTCTCGTTTTCCTGTGGCCTGAGTACCAGAAGGGGACCACGGGCGACGAGGTGGCGCGCGTTCGGGTTTTCGAACGCAAGCTCGGCGGCTGGAAGGATGGCTGGCTACCCGCCAGGGTGCAGTTGAACGAGAGTTACAATCCGGTTCGAATTCGCCTGGAGGGTGAGTTCGTCAATGGTCTGGATGAAACGACCCGCGATCTCCTCGATACCCGCTACCGCCTGCTGCCATTTCAGGTCAGCCTTGTTGGTCCCGAAGGTCCGGTCCTGTCAGGTCCTGTACAAGTCGATTCAGGCGTCTCGCCTGGCGAAAACATCAACTTCACGCGCAAGTTCCGCTACTTCGTCCCGGATATCGGGATCGTTGCTTCCGGGGAGCATGCGTTCAACCTGTCCCTCGATGTGGACCGGGATCTGGGCCTGGCTTGGGTGGATGCCGTGTTCATTGCCCATGCACGGCCGGTGGACAACACGCTTCGAGAGCCCGGTATCGCCCTCATCGGGATTGGAGCCATGATCTTCCTGCTCTCGACATTCCTTCGCGGCAGGCGCGGCTCGAAGCAGAAACCTGCAAAGAAACCCCGGCGCTGGGGGCGCAACGGGTAGGGCCGCAAGGTGCGAAATCGATCAGGAAATACCAAATATTACAGTTTGTTAAGAATATATAAGCAATATTAAATATTAGTAACTTTGATATTGGTCAACTGTTTTGCGGCCAACACTTCCTACCTTGTCTCCATCGAAGATCGAAACCGAAGGAGATAACAAGATGACGATCGTTTCCAAACTTGCAGCAGGTTTTGCTGTTCTTGGCCTTGCAGCCGGCATTGCGGCATTGCCCGCCAGCGCCTCACCGCGCGGCAATGGCGATTGCGCCATGCAGCAGAATGCGCAGGGCTATGGCAACCAGCACAATGGCAAACGCTGGAACAATGAGCGT
>JACKJU010000004.1 GCA_020637805.1 Nitratireductor sp.
GCATCGAGGACGTGGTGACCCTGAGGGCACAGCAGTTTCCGGAAGATGCAGGTCCGCTTGCGCATCCCGTGCGGCCGGAAGCCTATCGCGAGATCAACAACTTCTATACCGCCACCGTCTATGAAAAAGGAGCGGAGATCGTGCGCATGCTCGCCCTGCTGCTTGGCGAGAAGAAGTTCGCAAAGGGCATGGCGCGCTACCTGAAGAAACACGATGGCGATGCCGCCACCATCGAGGATTTCATCGCCTGCTTCGAACAGGCGGCGAAGGTCGACCTGTCGCAGTTCTTCCTGTGGTACCGGCAGGCAGGCACCCCCCATCTTCACCTCGCCAGCCACTATGACAAGGAAAAGCAGACCTTCACCGTTGAAGCAGAGCAGTCGCTTGCACCCACGCCTGGCCAGAACCGCAAGAAGCCGATGCACATTCCCGTTCGTGCGGCGCTGATCGGCTCGAAGAGCGGCAAGCAACTCGAACCCTCGAAGATCACCGGTATCGACAGCAACGGCGAATTGCTGGAGTTTCGCCAACGCCGGCACAAGGTCGTCTTTCACGGCATTGCCGAAAGGCCCCTGCTCTCCTTCAACCGCGACTTCAGTGCGCCTGTAATCACCGACTATCGCTACAGCGATAACGAGCTGGTCTTCCTGGCTGCAAACGATACCGATCCTTTCAACCGGTGGCAGTCGCTGCGCACGCTTGCCGGCCGCGAGATCATCCGCGCCATGCGGCAGATGGCGAAACGCCGCAAACCGGCATGGAATGATGGTCTGGCACCCGCCTTTTCCTCGGTTGCGCGCGACGAGACACTTGAACCGGCCTTTCGTGCGGTCGCGCTGACGCTGCCGTCGGAAGCCGACATCGCTCAGCTGATCGGCAAGAACATCGATCCCGACGCAATCCACTCGGCCCGCAACGCGCTTCAGGGGCATATCGGCGAAGCGCTGGAACCCGTGCGTGCGGAGATCGCTGCCACCCTCGAAATCGATGGAGAGTATGCCCCCGATGCCATGCAGTCCGGCAAGCGCAGGCTGCGCCATGTCCTGCTTTCCCACGCATTGGCGGCAAACAGCGAGGCCGCGGAAAAGGAAGTGACCGATCTTTTCCAGAGCGCCACGAACATGACCGACCGGCAGGCAGCATTCGACATGATCCTTCGCCAGGTCGACGATACGGAGATATCGGAAAAGGCCATTGCGCAGTTCCGCGAATGGTATGGCGACGATCCGCTGGTGATGGACAAATGGTTTATGTCGCAGGCGGTCGTGCCGGGCCGCTCTGCGCTGGCTACTGTCAAGCGCCTGACCCGCGACGACGCCTTTTCCTGGAAGAACCCGAACCGCATGCGCTCGGTAATCGCTGCCTTTGCGCAGGCCAACCCGACCGGCTTCAACCGCAGGGACGGTGCTGGTTACAGGTACATTGCCGATGCGGTGAGAAAGCTGGACGCAATCAATCCGCAGGTGGCCGCGAGATTGCTAACGGCATTCCGTTCCTACAAGCAGCTTGAATTGGAGCGGCGAAAACAGGCCGAAGCCGCCCTGAAGGGCCTGAAGGAAGGCGGGAAGCTGTCACGAGATGTAAGCGACATCCTCGACCGGACACTTTCCTGAGCCAAACGCCCTGATGCAGGGGTAATTATTGACGAAGCGTTAAATATTTATCCGGCGGCTATGGACAACCGGATTCCTCCTGATTCAAAGTGGAGGTGATTCGCCGGTGCGGCGTTGGCGGATCACCAGACCTAAAATTCGAGGAGGCCTCCGATGGCGGAAGCGGACACGCACCCCGTGCGTGCGAGCAGCATGGATTCTGCCAGCGATTCTGGCGGGCGAAAACCGGGCATTTCCGGGTACGCCCGCCAGTTGAGCCATCCCGCCTATGAGCGGCTTCTCAAATCCGAAGACCTGTTGAGAAAGACCGTTCCGGTTCTGATCGTCATCTTCCTGATCGTGATCGCAACGGCGCGATGGGTCCAACTCAACACTCTGGGTAGCCAGATCCACAATTCCGCCAACGCAGAACTGCATTTCGTCGCCGAACTGATCGAGGCAAGGCTAAGTGTCGCCACGGAAGCTCTCGAATCACGCAATGCCGGAACTGGCGAAGGCGAGCCGCTGAAAGTCCGGCTGACCGGCCATGAACTCTACAACCTGCTGGCAGAAAACATACCTGCCCGGTATCTTGAGGACGGGCGCCAGATCCTCCTGACGAATTCCAGCGGAATCGTCATCGCGACGCTGCCGGAGCAGGACAGGCTGATCGGCAGGAGCCAGAACGATGCCATCGGCAATTCCATGCTGCTGACGATGTTCGGCCGCAACGCCCAGACCCAGACCGTGGTTCTGCCGGACGGCGAAAGAGCACTCGCTGCCCACCGGCTGCTCGACGAACCCTATGGCGGGGTTACGGTACTGCAGCCCGAAAGCAGGATAATGGCGAACTGGCGGTATTCCCTGTCGACCAACGTGCTGCTGTTTGTTGGAACCTCCAGCATTCTCATTGTCGTGCTCTACGCCTATTTCGCCCAGGGAACGCGTGCCCGCAAGGCCGACGAAATCTACACCGCCACCAATCAACGCTTCGACACGGCGCTTAGCCGCGGCAAGTGCGGGCTGTGGGACTGGGACATCGCGCGCGGACGCATCTACTGGTCGGATTCGATGTTCGGAATGCTGGGCCACCAGCCGGACGGCAATTTGTTCGGCTTCTCGCGTGCGATAGAGATGATGCATCCCGAAGATACCGATCTCTACTCGATTGCCGATCTGGTGATGGTGGAACATGCCGACGCGGTCGATCGCGTATTCAGGATGCGCCATGCCGACGGCCAGTGGATACATGTCCGCCTGAGAGCGCAGGTCGTCAACAGTGATGAACATGAACCGCACCTCATCGGGATCGCGATCGACGTCAGCGAACAGGAAGCAATCCGCGAACGCACGCACCGCGTTGCCATGCGCCTTCAGGATGCGATCGAGAGCCTGTCGGAGGCATTTGTCCTCTGGGACAGCAAGAAGCGCCTCGTCATCTGCAATTCCAAGTTCCGCGAGCTGCATGGCGTGACGCCGGAAATCGCCATTCCCGGCATTCCATACGGACAGCTGATGGCCAATGCCAAGAGCCCGACAATGGAACGCGAGATCGTGCTGGCAGACCGGCAGGCACAGGGCGCGCGCACCTACGAGGTGGAACTCGGCGATGGGCGCTGGCTGCAGATCAACGAGCGCCGCACGCTCGACGGCGGCTATGTCTCGGTCGGCAACGACATCACGACCATCAAGCGCCACGAGACCAAGCTGCTGCTGGCGGAAGCCAAGTACAAGACGACGATTGCCGATCTGCGCGCCTCCCGCCTGAAGCTGGAAAAGCAGGCGCAGCAGCTCGTCGAACTCGCGGAAAGCCATGCCGCGGAAAAACAGCGCGCGGAAAACGCCAACCGCGCCAAGTCCGAATTCCTGGCTGCCATGAGCCACGAGTTGAGAACGCCGCTCAACGCCATAATCGGCTTTTCCGAGATCATGGAGAACGAGATGTTCGGCCCGCTCGGCTCGGAAAAATACGCCGAATATGCCAGCGATATCCTATCGAGCGGCACCTTCCTGCTCAACGTCATCAACGACATTCTCGACATGTCGAAGATCGAGGCCGGCAGGATGATGCTCGACCTCGAAACAGTTCGCATCGACGATATCCTGGAGGAGACATTCCGCATCATTTCCCACGATGCGGAAACAAAGAACATCTCCATCAAGGACGAAACGGCTTCGGATCTCGAAGTCGTCGCGGATCGCCGTGCGGTCAAGCAGATCCTGCTCAACCTTCTCTCCAATGCGGTCAAGTTCAGCCGCGATGGCGGAAATGTCTTCGTGCGCGCCCGCATCGTATCTGGAGACCTTCGGGTCACCATCGAGGACAAGGGCATTGGCATATCAAAGGCCGACCTGAAGAAATTGTGCCGCCCGTTCAGCCAGGCGCAGAACCAGTTCACGCGCAGCCACAAGGGTTCCGGCCTGGGTCTCGCAATCTCCAAGTCCCTGGCCGAGATGCATGGCGGCGCACTGCGCATCCGTTCACGTACGGGCAAGGGCACAATCGTTTCGCTGCAACTGCCGGTCTCCGCCCGGCTTGCAAGCACACCGGATCAGCAGACGCGACAATCCTAACCCGCCTCTGCTGATAACTTCCCTGCCAACTGGCGCCCCGGACCTGACACGGTTCGGGGCTTTTTTTGAATTCGGGTGCAGGATGCATTTGGAGGAACAACATGTTCCCGTACCGGGTCTGTGTGTGCGGACAACGGCCGCCAGAAAAGGCGGTCAGATCAAGAGACGATTGAAAATGGCGCGCACGGCCTTCTGGTGCATTTCCAGTTCCAGTTGCAGCGCCTTGAGATCGGGCTGGCCGGTCAGCAGGGTAAGCATTCCGGCGATACCGCGCGAGGCGTTCTTCGGATCGAACTCCTCGTTCAGGCACAGCCGCAGGATCTGGAGAATGGAGTTGTAGAGTTCAAAGGCGTGTGTGAGGGTTTCTCGTTCCTCTACCGGCAGCAACGTTTCGGGAAGGCTGCCGATCAGTGCCAGCGTTGAGCGGTCTTCGACCGTGGTTCCCGCATTGCCCGTTTCCAGAATTCCCCACTGCGCGATGAATTCGATATCGGTCAGGCCGCCCTTTGCAAGCTTGACGTCGAAGACATTCGCGGCGGGCTTCTCCTTGTCGATGGTGGCGCGCATCTCCGCGATGTCCTTCGCTATCCTGCCGCCATCCTGCGGCTCGGAAAGAAGCGTGTTCAGCATGGCGCCAGTCTCGCGCACCAGAGCCGGATCTCCGGCAACCGGCCGCGCCCTGGAAAGCGCCTGCCGTTCCCATGTCCAGGCTTCCTCGCGCTGATACTTGACGAACGAATCCAGGTAGGTCGCCAGCGGACCTGAATTGCCAGAGGGACGCAGCCGGAAATCCAGTTCATAGACAACCCCCTCGGCGGTCGGCGCACTCATGGCCGCTATAAGGCGCTGAACAAGGCGCACGAAGTACTGCTGCGGATAGAGCTGCTTGTCTCCATCGGAAGCCTCGGCATCCTCATCGTGGCGATAGAGAAATATCAGATCAAGGTCCGACCCTGCCGTCAGTTCGCGCGATCCAAGACGGCCCATGCCGATCACACTTATGCCGCCACCCTTTACGGTGCCGTGCTTGCGCTGAAACTCCTCGCGAACAACCTCCAATACACAGCCAAGCAGAACCTCGGCCAGATCCGAGAATGCGATGCCTGCCTGGCGGGCATTGATCGTGCGGTTGATCAGCCTGATGCCGATCAGGAATTTCTGCTCGGCAGCAAAGATACGTGCCTGGTCGAGCTTAGCCTCATATCCGGTGGTTCGCGAGAGCAGGAGCCGCAACCGTTCGTGCAGTGTTTCAGAATCTGGAACGCCGGCGCCAAAGGTAGGATCGATGAGCGAGTCGAAGACATGGGGGCGACGCGTGATGATCTCCGAAAGGCGCGGTGCAGCTCCCAGGATATGCACGAGAAGGCTCGTCAGATTGGCATTCGACTTGAGAATGGAGAAGAGTTGAATGCCTGCTGGCAGTCCGGAGACAAACCGGTCAAATGCAAACAGGCTTTCATCGGGACTGTCGGCACCCGAAAACGCTTCGATCAGCGCCGGTGTCAGTTCGGTGAGAAGCTCGCGCGCCTGCGCGGTCTGCACCGCCGGAAACCGTCCGAAATGCCAGCCTTTGATGGTGGAAATTACCTGCGAGGGCTTCTTGAAGCCCAACCGGGTCAGGGTTTCCAGCGTGGCGGGATCATCGTCCTCGCCGGTGAAGACGAGGTTGCCGCCCGCACCTGTCAGTTCTGGCGATGACTCGAAGAGGTCGGCATAGTGGGTTTCCACCTTGCGCATCGTGGCAACAAGGGTTTCCTCGAACTCCTGCCGGGTACGATTTCCCATCATGTAGGCAATGCGCTCCAGCCCCTTGTCATCCTCAGGCAGGGTGTGGCTTTGCTCGTCAGCCACCATCTGGATACGGTGCTCAACATCGCGCAGATACCAGTATGCTCCGGTCAGCACGTCGACGGCACTGCGGTCGATCCAGCTGTCCCCGGCCAGTGCATTGAGCGCGGCAATCGTGGATATCTGCCGCAATTGAGGCCGCCGCCCCCCCGCGATCAATTGCTGTGTCTGAACGAAGAATTCGATTTCGCGAATCCCGCCGCGTCCCAGTTTCACATTGTGGCCGCGCACGGCGATTTCGCCATGTCCCTTGTGGGCATGGATCTGCCGCTTGATGGAATGGACATCCTGGATGGCAGCAAAGTCGAGATACTTGCGCCATATGAAGGGGGCTAGTTCCTCGAGAAAGCGGCGTCCAGCCTCCTCGTCTCCTGCACAGGCACGCGCCTTGATGAAGGCCGCACGTTCCCAGTTCTGCCCATAGGCCTCATAGTAGTTGAACGCCGTTTCGACTGGTATCGCGAGAGGGGTGGAACCCGGATCCGGTCTCAAGCGCAGATCAGTCCGGAAGACGTAACCGTCGCCGGTCCGTTCCTGCATGATGCGAACCAGGCTCTTGGCGAAACGCACGAATAGCGATGTCGGGTCGTCCGTGTTCACCTTCATCTTCCGGGACAGGTCGAAGAAGATGATGATATCGATGTCCGAAGAATAGTTCAGTTCGCGCGCGCCATACTTGCCCATTGCAAGCATCAGCAGGCCGCTTTCGGCCGAGGGGCTGGCAGGGTCTGCAAGTTCCACGCGCCCGCTTTGATGCATGCCGCGCAACAGGAAATCGCAGGCCGCACCAAGCGCGGCATCGGCAAACCGGCTCAGCCAGTCGGTGACCGCGGCCGCCTCCAGCCAGCCTCCGAGATCGGCCAGCCCGAGTGCCAGCGATACGCGGCGCTTGCCGAAGCGGAGCCTTTCCATCAATGCGGATTCGGTTTCGATTTCCTTCCAGCAGTCGCGAACACTCGCCACCTCGGAAGCTAGGTAGTCGTCGAAGGGCTGCCGGAATATCCCCGCGATCAGGCGTGTGCGGACGAGGGCAAGATCACGCAGATAGGGCGACAGCGAGAAAACCGCCTTCAGGAAGCCGGCAAATTCGTCGCAGGAGGAAATATCGGAGGCAAGTTCCGATTCGTCACATTCATTCAGTTCGGCAAGGAACTCGCGCAGGTAACGATCTGCCTCCTTCTTGTTCAACGGAACAAGTTGAACGGCTGGCTTCGTGAAATGATCTGCCAGGACAGCAGGCATGCATTCTCCCCCCTAGATCGTTTCACCTTCAGGTGAAACGACTTGTTTCGGCCAAAAACCGAATTCCTTCGCGCATTTCGATCTCTCCGTTTCCGTGAAAATCGAAATTGATCCAGGCCCCGTCGCACGGCGCAATGGTCATTTGGCGGGGAGCACCAGACGGGCAGAAAGCCCCGGTTCAGAATCTCCCAGCTCCAGCGTTCCAGAATGCAATTTTGCCACGGCCTCTACAAGAGCGAGGCCAAGGCCGGAGCCAGGTTTCGAACGGCTCTTGTCGAGCCGGTGGAAGCGCTCGCGAACCTTGTCGCGATGTTCGCTTGGAATACCTGGCCCGTTGTCCGACACGCTGATGACGGCCTTGCCCTTTTCGCTTTCCAGGCGGAGCGTGACGACTGCCGGGTTGCCGTTTTCGGGACGGCCGTATTTCAGCGAGTTGTCGAGCAGATTGGTGAGCCCCTGCGCAAGAAGTTCCCGGTTGCCGATCGTCTTCACGCCCGGAGCCGTTTCAAGGCGCAATTCCACACCCTCTTCTTCCGCGACCGGTTCGTAGAGTTCGTGGACGTCGTGGACAAGCTCGGTGAGGTCGAGTTCATTCAGTTCAGCCACCTGCGAACCGGATTCGACCCGCGAGATCATCAACAACGCATTGAAGGTCTTGATGATGCTGTCGCTGTCCGCAATCACCTCGTTGAGCACATCCTGGGCTTCGCGCTTGCCGGGGTCGGATGCCAGAGCCGCCTCCACCTTGTTGCGCAGGCGGGTAAGCGGCGTCTTGAGATCGTGCGCGATGGAATCGGAGACATCGCGCAAACCGCTATCGAGCGTCGATATGCGGTCCAGCATGTTGTTCATGCGCGCCGAGAGACGGTCGAACTCGTCATTGGCACCCGTCACCGGCAGGCGCTCGGCGCGGTCGCCCGCCATTATGCGCTCGGTGGACCTCGACACCATGTCGATACGCTTGAGCGCCCGGCGGCCAAGGAAGAACCAGATCAGGAAACCTGCGACCAGCATCATGGTCATCGAAAGGCCAAGCGCGCGCCGGACGATGTTGCGGAACCGATCCGGATCGCCGATATCCTTGCCGACCATCACCTGCATCGCGTCGGGCAGTGAGAAGGTCACGGCTACCGCACGCGAACGTTCATCATCCTTCCTGTTCGTCTGGTCGCCAAAGCCGTCGTATGGGAACGGATGGCGCGTCCAGCCATTCGTGATGAGAATTTTCTTGTCCAGGTCGCGGACATTGCCTGCAAGGATGTTGCCTTCCTTGTCGGCGACTACGTAAAGGCTGGCGCCGGGTCCACGCGAGCGGAATTCCATCTCGCGGATCATCGCGTTGATGCCGCGCCTTTCGTAGACGAGCTGGAGACCGGCAGCTTCGCGCTCGATGGCGTCGCGATACTGGCTTGTCAGAAACTGCACGGCGCTGCCGGACATGTAGAAGACGAGAAAAAGCGCCAGCAGGCCGAAGGCCAGCGTGTAGGCCACCGAAAGCCTGACGGCCGTCACCGACCAGAGAAGTCTCAGCCTGTTCCACATGTGCTTCTACGCTTCGGCGGGTGCCTTGAGAATGTAGCCTGCACCGCGCACGGTCTGCAGCATTGCCGTGTCGAAGTCCTTGTCGATCTTCGAACGCAGGCGGGAAATGTGGACATCGATCACATTGGTCTGCGGATCGAAATGATAGTCCCAGACCTCCTCCAGCAGCATGGTGCGAGTGACCACCTTGCCCGCGTTCTGCATCAGGTATTCAAGCAGCCGGAACTCGCGCGGCTGAAGCAGTATCTTGTTGCCGCCGCGCCGGACCTCGCGCGAAAGCCGATCAAGCTCGAGGTCCCCGACACGCAATTGCATCTCGGCCTCTTCCGGCTTGACGCGGCGCGCCAGCACCTCCACACGGGCAAGCAGCTCCGAAAAGGCATAGGGTTTTGTCAGGTAATCATCGCCACCGGAACGCAGCCCCTTTACCCGGTCGTCGACCTGGCCCAGCGCGGAAAGGATGAGCGCCGGTGTCTGGTCGCCCTCCGACCGCAATTCCTGCAAGGCGGTCAGGCCATCGAGCTTGGGCAGCATCCGGTCCACAATCAGAACATCGTAGGAATTGGACTGTGCCATGTGCAGGCCGCTCAGGCCGTCGGCGGCATGATCGGGGTTGTGGCCAGCTTCCCGGAATGCCTTGAGAAGGTAGTCCGCAGCTTCCTGATCGTCTTCGATTACAAGTATTTTCATGTCACAGACATAATCACGAATTGAACAATATAAAAAGGCGGCAGCGGCAGTCGCCGGTCTGGTCGAAACCGGCAACGCCGCTGCCTGTTCCTCATGCACGGATGGCTCCGGGTTGAAGTTGCATGAGGACTTCGAACTGCCCGCCTGGGCGGGAAGTCAGGTGTCAGCCCTTGTCGCTTTCCAGCGGTACGGCGACGAAGCTGGAATTGCCGTCACGGTTGATCTGGAACAGGGTGTTCTTGCGGCCCAGCTTTCGGGCTTCCTCGACCACCTTGGCCACATCGGACGGGTTCCTTACTTCCTCACCATTGACGGAGGCGATGACGTCGCCAGCCTGGACACCCTTGGTGTCGGGACCCGAGCCGGGCTGGACCTCAACTACCTCGACGCCGGCACCATCAGGTGCAGCGCGCAGCGTCAGTCCAAGCTTATCCTCTGCCCGTGCGGTAGCGGCAGGGCTGGCGCTCATGTCGCCAAGCGAACCAAGCTTGACAGTGAGTTCCTGCGATTTGCCATCGCGCCAGACAGATACCTTGACGTCGGTATCCGGGCTGTAGTGCGAGATGATCCTTGCCAGCTGGCGCGGGTCCTTGACGGAAGTCCCGTCGACGGCGGTGATCACGTCGCCAGCCTTGATGCCGGCTTTCTGGGCCGGGCTGTCATCGGCAGGGCTGGAAACCAGGGCACCAGTTGTTCCCTCGAAACCGAGGCTCTCGGCGATATCCTTGGTTACCGGCTGGATCTGAACGCCGAGCCAGCCGCGAACGACCGTTCCCTTGTCCATCAGTTCCTTGACAACATCCTTGACCGTTGATGCGGGAATAGCAAACGCAATGCCCACGTTTCCGCCGGAAGGCGAATAGATCGCGGTGTTCACGCCAATGACTTCACCGTTGAGATTGAAGGCAGGGCCACCGGAGTTGCCCTTGTTGACCGCAGCGTCGATCTGGATGAAGTCTTCGTAACGGTTCGCGCCGATTTCGCGGCCGCGCGCCGAGACGATGCCCGCGGTTACCGTTCCACCGAGGCCGAACGGGTTGCCAACCGCAACGACCCATTCGCCGATGCGCGGTTCAGTGGAGCTGAAATCCACATAGGTGAATTTCCTGTCCGCTTCCACTTTCAGGACGGCAAGGTCGGAGCGCTCGTCGGCGCCAATCAGCTTGGCGTTGTATTCGGTGCCGTCATCCATGACGACGGTGTATTTCGAACCGCCGTCAACGACATGGTTGTTGGTGACCATGTAGCCATCTTCAGAAATGAAGAAGCCGGACCCCTGGGACATGGCGTAGGGATGGCCACGGCGGGGCGGATTTCCGCGACGGTCGCCATAGCGGCCATCAGGACCGCGATCCGGCCTCATGCCGAAGAAACGTTCGAAGAGATCGGGGTTGTTGCGGAAGAACGGCGGAAGCTGGTCCATGCCGTTGCCGCGGCGATCAAAACGGTAGTCGCCGCCATTGTCGTTGCCGCTTTCATCGGAGGCAGGCTGGTAGTCCTGTTCGACACGCACGCTGACGACTGCGGGGGAAACCGCTTCGACAACATCGGCGAAAGACGGTGCCTGGGGTGCCGTCACGCGAACGGCATCGGCATAGGCATTGGACACGCTGTGGGTTGGGAAGTTTGCAACGCCGGTAAGCGCGATGGCAGAAGCCAGCATGCCGGTTGCAAGAAATCTGGTCGTGATCCTTGGAGTTCTCTTCATTTTGACCCTCTCGTTTTGCGGCATCAAGCCGCCTTGGGATTTCGGGGACTGTCCTCTGGTTCAGGGAGGTGCGGGACGATATGACGTACCGTCTGCGCCGCAATATGGAAGAGCGCACGTTACGCGAAAATTACGCGCGGATTAATTATCGGTAAGGTTCGCCGCCAAACTGCACTGATCGCGGTCAGGCAGGCGAGATCGCCGTCGTTACAGAGGACTTGCTGTTCAGCGTGCGATGCACGGGGCACTTGTCAGCAATTTCCAGGAGCTTTTCGAGAATCTCCGGGTCGTTCGTCCCCTCCACCGTGATCCGGCGGTGGAAATGGTCGATCTTGCCGCCGGCCGACCGTAGTTCCTCGGGACAATCGGCGCAATCCTTCGCATGGACCTTTTCATGATCGACATCGCAGCTGATTGGCCCGATGTCCCAGTCCTTGCGGTCGGCATACATCCGCAGCGTCATGGCCGTGCAGGCACCCAGGGCGATGGAGAGAAAGTCATAGGGCGAAGGTCCTGTGCCGTTGCCGCCATATGCTTCAGGTTCATCCGCAAGCAGGCGGTGCGGCCCGGCCTGCACGGCATTCTGGAACTTGCCGTAGCCGGTCTCGCCGACATGAACACCCGTTCTGACTGCCTCGGTTTCCTCCAGTTCCTCCTTCGCAAGATAGCGCGAAGCCCATGCCGCGATCGTGCGCGCGGCAAATTCGGCGTCCTCTTCGTTGCTGAGCAGGTGATCGGCGTGATCGAGGGAGACGAAGCTCTTGGGATGGCGTGCTTCCAGGAACAGGCGCGATGCATTGTCGATGCCGACAATCTGGTCGAGCGGCGAATGCATGATCATCAGGGGTTTGCGCAAGCCGGTCACCGCCTCGCGAACCGAAGTCTCTTCCAGATCGTCCAGAAACTGGCTTTCGATGGTAAATTTGCGCCCCTCGATTTCGACTTCTCCGCTGCCGTCGCGGCGAATCTCATCCTCACTCGCCTTGAAGTTCTTGACCACATGGGCTGCGTCGGCCGGTGCTCCGATGGTGGCAACAGCGCGGGTTTCCTCTATCCGGGAGGCCGCGACAAGTACCGCAGCGCCACCAAGCGAGTGCCCGATCAGGAGCGAGGGAGCCTGGTAATCCCTGCGCAACATGTTGGCCGCCTCAACGAGATCGGCAACATTGGACGAGAAATTGGTGGAGGCGAATTCGCCCTCGGAATTACCCAGACCAGTGAAATCGAACCTCAGGACTGCGATCCCCTCACCGGCCAGTGTCTGGGCGATGCGGCGCGTCACGTGAAGGTCCTTTGAACAGGTGAAGCAATGCGCAAAGAGCGCATAGGCCCGCGGCTTCGTATCCGGCATGTCGAGCCGGGCAGAAAGCGAAGCACCATGACTTCCGGGAAAATCGATCCGTTTCGAAACTACAGCCATCGTGCCCCTTCCCTCTGTTTCCGGATCAGATAGGACCTCTGGTCCGCATCTCCAGCCCCGAAGGTGACCGAATCCGCCGTCGAGTTCCAGAACTTACGGTCCAGTCAAAACAGGAAATGTCCTATTCGCCTTCTTTCAGGATTTCCGAAAGCGCCTTTTTCTCTTCCCGGGAAAGCCCGGCGGAAGCGGTGGTTGCGACGTTATCGCGTTCCCTTCCCTTGAGATAGCGCCAGTAGAGCAACAACCCGAACACCAGAACCAGAAGGGGCGTTATCCACAGCGCCAGGTTGGCCATCGAGAATCTCGGCTTGAGCAGGACGAACTCGCCATACCTGTCGACCAGATAGCCCAGAACCTCCTCGTTGGAATCACCCTTGACGAGCCGGTCACGGATCAACAGACGCAGATCGTGCGCAAGCGAGGCATCCGAATCATCGATCGACTGGTTCTGGCAGACCATGCAGCGAACACCCGCCGAAATCTCGCGGGCGCGCTGTTCGAGCTTCGGATCGTCCAGCATCTCGTCGGGATTGACCGCAAACGCAGGCGCGATGCTGCCAATCATCAGTACAGCAGCAAGAATGATTGCCCTGATCATCAGGTCAGGCCGAAGCATCTGAGACCTCCTTGCGGCGCTGGGCTGCCGAACTTCTCGCAGCCCCCACGCGCAGACGGCGATCCATGAGCGAGATGCCGCCTCCGATCATCATCATCACGCCGCCCAACCAAATCAGCGTGATCAGCGGCTTCCACCATGCGCGCAGCACGATCTTGCCATCTGGGCTCTTGTCGCCAAGCGCAAGGTAGAGCTGGGAGAAGCCAATCGTCTTGATGGCCGATTCCGTGGTCGGCATGCCGCGTGTCGTGTAGATGCGCTTTGCAGGATGCATCTCGAAGCGGCTGACACCGCCCCGGCGCACATCGATGGAAGCCACGTCGGCGTTGAAATTCGGCCCTGAGAACGGCGTCAGGCCGTTGAATACCAGTTCGTATCCGGCGATCTTGACGTGATCACCCGGCCCCACCTCGCGTACCGCTTCGCCCTGGTAGGCGGTGACCATAACGATGCCGAGCAGGGTCATGCCAAGGCCGAAATGGCTGAGCGCAGTTCCCCACATCGAGCGTGGCAAGCCCGCCATTCGCCTGATACCGGTGGCAAACCCCGCCTTGCGGAAGCCCGAGCGTGTGGCGATCTCTGCGAAGGCACCGAGCATGACCCATACCGAAAGCCCGATGCCCAGCGCAGCCAGAACTTCGGCGCCGCGGGTAACGGCGAGGCTCACGGCCACGGCGAGAATTGCAAGACCGAAGACGATGAACAGCCGCTGCATGGCGGGATAGAAATCGCTGCGCTTCCAGGACAGGAGCGGGCCGATCGGAACCATCGCGAGCAGCGGCACCATCAGCGGACCGAACGTCATGTCGAAGAAGGGAGCGCCAACCGAAATCTTTGCCCCGGATACCGCCTCCATGAAGAGGGGATACAGCGTACCGATCAGCACGGTTGCTGCGGCGGTGGAGAGAAACAGGTTGTTGAATACGAGCGCCCCTTCGCGCGAGATCGGCTTGAACAGACTGCCGGATTTCAGCATCGGCGCGCGAACGGCAAACAGCACAAGCGAGCCGCCGATGAACACGAGCAGGATCATCAGGATGAAGACGCCGCGCGCAGGGTCGTTGGCGAAGGAGTGGACCGACGTCAGAACGCCCGAACGGACGAGGAAGGTTCCCAGCAGCGACATCGAGAAAGTGATGATGGCGAGAAGAATGGTCCAGATCTTCAATGCCTCGCGCTTTTCCATCACGATTGCCGAATGCAACAGCGCCGTTCCCACCAGCCACGGAATGAACGAGGCGTTCTCGACCGGGTCCCAGAACCAGAAGCCGCCCCAGCCAAGTTCGTAATAGGCCCAGTAGGACCCCATGACGATGCCTGCAGTCAGGAATATCCAGGCAGCGAGCGCCCACGGGCGAACCCAGCGCGCCCATGCCGCATCGATGCGTCCGGAAAGCATCGCCGCGATGGCGAAGGAAAAGGTCACGGAGAAGCCGACATAGCCCAGGTAGAGCAGCGGTGGATGGATCGCCAGCCCGATGTCCTGAAGGATCGGATTGAGGTCCTGGCCTTCGAACGGCGCAGGAATCTGGCGTTCGAACGGATTGGATGTGAACAGTATGAAGAGAAGGAATGCGGTCAATACCCAAGCCTGTGCGCCAAGTACGTTGGCGCGAAGCCTTTCAGGCATGGAGTTGCCGAACAGGGCCACGAGTGCGCTGAACAATCCCAGAATGAGAACCCAAAGCAGCATCGACCCTTCGTGGTTGCCCCAGACCGACGTGTACTTGTAGAGCAGCGGTTGCGAGGAATGCGAGTTTGCCCACACATTGACGAGCGAAAAATCGGAAGTGACGTAGGCGTGGGTGAGTGCTGCAAACGAAAGCGCGATGAACGCGAAAACCGCTATCGCGGTGCCGGGTGCGGTTGCCATCAGACGATGGTCGCCCCGCGCCGCGCCCCAGACTGGCACGACCGACTGGATGAGCGACAGTACAAGTGCGAGTACGAGCGCGTAGTGGCCAGTTTCAGCAATCATTGGGTCACCGTCCCTTCTTCCTGCCAGAGACCCTTTTCCTTGAGCGTGTCGGCAACTTCCTTCGGCATGTAATTCTCGTCATGCTTTGCAAGAACATTGTCGGCGTCGAAGGTGCCGTTGGCGGCAAGCTTGCCTTCCGCAATCACGCCCTGCCCTTCGCGAAAGAGATCAGGCAGGATGCCAACGAAGACAACGGGCAATTCCTTGTCGGTATCGGTGATGACGAATGTAACCTTTTCGCCCTGCTTGTCGATGGACCCTTCCTTCACAAGCCCGCCGAGGCGAAACCGTTCGCCATTTTGCGCCTTGCCCTCGACGACCACGTCCGTGGGCGAATAGAAGAAGACGATCTCGTCGCGCAGGGCAAACATCACCAGCAAGACGGCGGCAATGAGCACGGCACCAATGGTGCCGATGGCCGCCAGACGCTTCTGCTTGCGAGTCATGTAGATCTCCCTTCACTTGCTGCGCATGTCGCGCAGGGCACTTGTCCCGCAACATGCACGAGAACAGCGTATCTCTAGTTTCCGAGTTCCGCCCTTGCGGCTTTCATCTGTTCGGCAAACGCTGCATCGTCCGGATTGCTGGCAAGCGCGGTCTCGATTGCCTTGGCAGCGTCTTCCTTCCGGCCCATCACAATATAGGCGCGAACGAGCCGCTGCCACCCTTGCTTGTCGGCCGGGTCCTCCACCAGTTTCTCTTCAAGACGCGCGACCATCCCGGTAATCATCTGCTGGCGTTCCTCGGCCGTCATGTCGGACGCCGCCGCCACCTGTTCCTGCGTCGGGCCCGGTGCAGCGCCTGCGCTCTGCGGCGCATCGTTCAAGGCGGGAAGTCCGGCAGCTTCTCTGGCCTGATCGCGGAACGCATATGCGGATTCCAGCCAACCTGCATCCGGGGGAGAGGTCTCGATCAGGGCCTGCCAGGCCTGCGACGCCTCCTCGTTCTTGCCTTCCTGGGCAAGCGCCATTGCCATGTAGTAACGCGCCTTGAAGGAGGACGGATTCTTCTCGAGTTCCCCGGCGAAGAGCTCGTGAGCCCGCTCGGTGACGATACCATTCGAAACGCCCATCAGGCTTTCGCCAAGCGTTGCCCTGATTTCTGGGTAGTCAGGGTCGATCCGGTAGACATTCTGCCAGGCGTTTGCCGCGTCCTTGAACCTGCCGAGCCGCGTATAGACCGGCGCGAGAACCGCCCATCCCTTGGCGTCATCCGGGTTTTTCGCCAGATACCCTTCGGCACGTCCGACAAGTTCGGTGATCGATTGACCCGCAGGATCGCCCGACGCGCGCGCAGAAAGCGGCAGGTCGGGTGCAGCTGGCGTTCCCAGCATGGAATACAGCCCGAATGCGGCAAGCGGAATGGCTATGATTCCGGCAGCTATGATCACAACGGGACGGCCAGACAGACCGGCTTTCGGCGAATCTCCTGATCGGTCCGACCTCGACAGGGCTATGAGTTTGCGGCCCTCCTCGGCGCGTGCCGTCTCTGCCTCCTCGGCGGAAATGCGGCCCAGGGCGAGGTCGCGGTCGATTTCCACCAACCTGTCCTTGTAGAGTTCCTTGTCGAACTCGAATGCCTCCAGCGCCCGCTTCGGCGTACGCAAAAGCGGAACAGTCACCACGAGGATGGCGACGATGGTCAAAATGGCAGCCAGAACCCAGAAATACATTGCGCCTACTTAAAGTCAGATGTGGGAGAATCAAAGACTGGCAAGCTGGTTTTTTGGATTACGGACAACAGGTCGCAGGAAAGTCGCATCTACGCTGCATGTTTTACGTCAATCGAGGGGAACCCAGCGGCCGGAGGCATCGCGGCAAGCGGTTGCCGCTCCACTTCGTGTCTGCCCGCCCGAAGAAATGACATGCTTGTATCGGCGGCAGCGCATCTCGCCGATGACATAGGCGGGATCGGGAGTGACCTCGCCCAGGGCGCTGCTGGCATTCCATTTCACCGGAACGCCTGCTAGGCCGTTTTCAAGTGCCTCGAATTCTGCGGAAGCAGCCTTTGCGCGGGCAGCAGGATCAAGTCCCGCGGCAAGCCCGGATTTTTCGATTTCCGCGCGCAGGGCCGATGTCGGCCCGTTGGCATCGCCGGAACCAGTGGTAATGCAGGCGGAAAGCGAAAGGCAGCAGAAAGGGACAAACAGGCGTGATTTGAGATGCATGCTTCGTTGCCGCCCTTGGCTGATCTACGTCAGGATGCCGTTCCCGGCACTTCGAGATGAACCCGTAACCCACCGGAAGGTGAGACTTCAAGCCTCATTTCGCCCTGGTATTCCGAAACGATGTCCCGAACGATTGAAAGACCCAGCCCCGATCCCGGCATGGACTCGTCGATCCGCGTTCCGCGATTGATGGCCCTGGCCATCTCACCTTCGGTCATGCCCGGCCCGTCGTCATCAATGCAGATGCTGATACGTCCCGGAGCCTGCCCCGGGCGGATCGTCACGGCAACCTTCTTGCGGGCGAAACGGGCAGCGTTTTCCAGCAGGTTCCCCAGCATTTCCTCGAAATCCTGCTGTTCGCCAGAAAACACCTGCCTGCCCGGCCCCTGCGAAAGCTCGAACGCAAGTTCCGGATTGAGTTTCCGCATGACCCTGAGTAGCCGCTCGACAGCCGGTTCGATTACCGTCCGGGAGGTCACAGACCCGGTCCTGGCAGATATCCGCGCACGATCCAGGTAGGTCGTGATCTGGCTCTGCATCTGCCCGACCTGTTCCTCGATCAGCTTCCGCACGGAAGGTTTTGCGTTGACCGCCTCGTTCTTCAGAACTGCAAGTGGTGTCTTGAGTGAATGGGCAAGATTTCCAACCTGGGTTCTCGCGCGCTCGATAACCGCATTGTTGGACCGGATGAGGGAATTGGTTTCGTCAACCAGCGGGGCAATTTCGGTGGGATAGTCGCCTTCCAGCCTGTCCGCCTTGCCCTCGCGGATCTGGGTCAGCCCGGTTGCGATCCGGTTCAGCGGACGCAGGGCAAAGCGAACGATGAAGTAGGTTGCGAGAATGAAGCCAAGAGCAAACAGCGTAAGGAGGACAAGAATCCGGTTGATGAACTGGGAAACCTCGGCGTCCACCTCTCCGCGGTTGCCGGTAATGCGAAAGGTGTAAAGGCGATCGCCCTGGCCGAGAAAAACCTGCGCATCAATGCCGACAAGCCGGTTTCCCGCACCATCGGATGCCGTGAAACGGCGCTGAAAGTCGGGGCCGTAACCCGGCCCGTCGCCCTGCGGGATATCCGCTCCGGCAAGGGAAGCGGACCTGATCTGGTTTGACGGCTTTCCGTTTTCCGAGACCGACCAGTAGTAGCCCGAATTGAATGAGAGAAAGCGCGAGTCGCGCAGGTCGGGAGAACCACCCAGCCTGCCATCCGGGCCAGTGTCCACCGAACCCATGATGTTGTAGAGATTTGCAGTGAGGCGTTCCGCCATGCGGCTTTCGGCAGTCTGACGGTAATTCTGGCTGATAAGCCAGGCGATCAGCGAAATGGAAACGACCGCCCAAAGGGAGGTGTAGAGAAAGAGACGGGAAGCGAGACTGCGTGGTCCGGTCAAGCCGTCTCTTTCCCGTCATGCGATTCCGTGCTGCCTGGACTTGTCAGCCTGTAGCCCAGCCCGCGTACTGTCTCGATGATGTCCGTGCCGATCTTCTTGCGAAGCCTGCCGACGAACACCTCGATCGTGTTCGAATCGCGATCAAAATCCTGATCGTAGAGATGTTCGGTCAGTTCGGTTCGCGAAATCACCTTGTCCTGGTGATGCATCAGGTAGGACAGCAGGCGCAGCTCATGCGATGTCAGTTTTACCGGATTGCCGTCGACCGTCACCTTCGAGGTTCGCGTATCCAGCAGGACGGGGCCGCATTGCAGTTCAGAGGCGGCATGTCCCGCCGCGCGCCGGATCAGCGCCCGCACGCGCGCCAGAACTTCCTCGATATGGAAGGGCTTGCTCACATAATCGTCTGCGCCGGCATCGATGCCCGCGACCTTGTCGTTCCAGCGATCCCTGGCGGTTAGAATGAGCACCGGAGCGGTGCGGCCTTCCCGCCGCCAGTTTTCGAGCACCGTGATGCCGTCCATCTGGGGCAGACCGATATCGAGGATAATCGCATCGTAGGTTTCGGTATCGCCGAGGAAGTGACCTTCCTCGCCGTCGAGCGCCTTGTCCACGGCATATCCAGCCTCGGAAAATGCCTCGGCAAGCTGACGGTTCAGATCCTTGTCATCTTCTACGATGAGTACCCGCATGCAATCTTTCCTGCTGAGCTGTCAGCCCTTGACCTTCTGCGTCTCGACACGGGGTGGCTTGCCGTTCTTGCCGGGTATGCGAATGGTGACCTGGCAGTCACCGCCATCGGCCACCACGTTTATGACCTCGCCACCCCGCTTTGCAGCAAGCTGAGCGGCTGCCGAAGCGCAATCCGCATGCGCGGAAGGCACGAAGGCGAAACTGGCAAGGAGGAGGGCAAGGAACGTTTTCATCATGACCGGTCTTTTAGCAGAGACTGGCTGAATGGAAAATGAATGCAAAAGGCAAAATTCGCTGCCGCAAGGGAAGCATCAGGGAAGTGTTTGGGAAGGGGCGCAAAGCGCGTCCCAACCCGCATTGTGAACCACGACTTGACGAATGGTTTCTTCGCTGTCCAACCGCGACCAGTAAATTGGCCTAAAGACCGCGCACATCCGCTGCGCAAGGCCTGGATCGGAACCGTCAATCGCGGCGGTAGCGGTCGTTGTCCGGCGTTCCGGTCCGGTCGTCTGGCAAGCCTGCAGCGCGATCACCGGCACCAGAACGATCATGCCTGCGATAGTGCGATTCGCGAGCCGCCTCTCGCGCACGCTGTGCCCGCCAAAACGCCTCCCCGGACCGGGGGACGGAATTTTCGTTGCGCCGTCGAAGCCAGGCGACCACTTGGCCAAGAAGCGAAAAGAGCGCAACGAGCGCTGCAGGCCATCCCGACACTGGCGCGGCCTCACGAGATGATGTCGGTCGCGGTCAGGCGGCCATAGATGGCAACAAGCCCTCCCACCGCACCCGCCACCTGCAACAGTGCTTCGGCCAGTTGTGCCTGGAGATCGCTTCCAAGGGGCATGCCGAATGCCGAAGCAATGGCAGCGGCAATCGCCACCAGCGAGCCCCAGATCGTCTTGGAAAGATACCACGGTTTCTCATCGACCATTCAAGTTCTCCTTTGCTGTCAATCGAGTAAGGGAATTCAGACAGGCCAGTCGAGACCTGCTGCAGGACCGGGCAGGCCGCTCGCAGAAATCTGGGCGGCTTCGAATGTGAGAGGCGCGAAAGCGTCGCCCAGATCAGCCGTGCGCATGGACGCCGAATAGGTGAAGGATGCTGTGCCGGTATCTTCCGTGCGCACAGCTGTCCCCGTCGCGTCTCGCACGGTCACACGCCACTGTTCGACAGGCTCATCGAGAGGAACGGTGGCATTGTCCCAGTTGTCGGAACCGGTGCGGGAGCGGCGGACCCATGTGAAAGTCAGGGTTCCATCGGCCTGCTCGCTGGCATTCAGATGGACTGGCGAAAGCGGCCGCCGATTGGCCGCCGTGCAGGTGAACGGTTGGAGATCGGCATTGGCCAGATCTGAAATCCCCGCAACCACCAGCGCAACCCGCCAATTGAGTTGAAGTCCAGTTTCGCTGGCCTGTAGCGGCACCCGGACCACTGCGTCGTTCAACAGGACAGCAAGGTTTCCAGCCGAAGCTCCGGCCAGCATTGCGGGATCGGTGCCCATCTGGCCGCGGAGCAGGCCGGTCAGCTGCCAGCTGCCATCGCCGGTGAGTGCGGCCTCCTGAAACTGGACAATTTCCCACTCATCATTGTCGGACTGCACGGCAAGCCCGTTGCCGCCTGCCAGAACCAGCACGCGCTCAAGCGATTCCAGATCACCCGCTTCTCCGGCTAGCTTCAAAACGCTGGCGCGATCCCAACGGCCAAGAGGCCCGGCGGACAACGGTTCCTGCAGCGTGAATATCTGCGCCGGATCGGGAACAAAGGCGCGGCCTGAAAACCCGTCCCGGGAAGGCGAGGTTGCGACGGTATAGCCTTCCGCCCATGGCTGGGACCATACGGCCACATGAACCGCTGGTTCCGGTTCTGCTGCATCCATGCCGATCGGCAGATTCATCAGCGCAACAAGCGGTGTGCCGAAACCCGTCACCTTGCCCGGACTTCCGGTGGCAGGCTCGGAATGCGATCCCGAACTCTCGAACCGGGTGAAACCGCTGGCCGAGACCGAACGCCATTGTCCATCCTCGAAACCCGAAATCCGATATTGGGAAGCAGGTGCCAGAGCGCTCGCCATTGACACGACATCACCTGCTTCGAGGGCCAGATACTTCCAGGGCAGGCCGAAGCTGCATTGCCTGCGCGCGTTCCACGTATCCCGTAGACGAGCTTCGGCCAAGCCTTCGCCGCTCGATGGCGGAAGGATGGCCGGCGCTTTCATGGAAACAGAACGGTCGCTTGCAGTTTCCAGCCTTCGCGACTGCGAGGTGACCCCCTCGTAATTCGAGAACACATCGCCGTGCGTAAGTGTCACCTCACGCGGCAATTCCACCTCGCCCGAAACCGTCTCAGCGAATGCCGCAGCCTCCCCGTTTTGCACAAGGTCTTCCACCGGGATGCTTGTATCGTCGAGGTATTCCTTGCCAACGAAACGGAGGCTGCCCTCCTCCTCCCTTGCTATAAGATTGAACAGGCCGGCAAGCGGTTCGAGCGAGGCACGAAGCGGCGCAACTTCGCCAATTACGAAACCATCGAGGAAACCGTCTGTCTTCGAGGGAAGGTAGTTGATGCCATAGTCTGCCAGAATCCGGTCGATCAGCCGGTCGAGCGGGCAGCCCCCAAGCCGTCCGTTCAGCCAATGACCGCGCTGCCAGTTGCCGCCATCGCTCCAGATAGCCGAGGATTCGGGAAACTCCGGGAAGGGCCGCGCATCCCATGCCCACAGCCAGATCCTGTCCGATGGAACCATCCCGGAACCGTAAACAGCCGAGACCGGATTTGTGGGCGCCCCTGAATTCCAGTGTTGCTGAAGTGCCCCGATGTAGCGGCGCTGGACGAGGTCGTCACGGGCGCCAGAGGAAAACCAGGGCAACCGGGATTGCGCCGATTTCGGATCGAAGAACACATTCGGCTGGTTCGCGCCACGATTGACAGCCGGACAGCCCGTTTCATCGCACCAGGCAGCGCCGAACTGGCTGCCGCGCAAGCCTTCGGGATCGTTTGCCGAAAACACCTGAGCGATTACCCCGTTCGGCCATTCGAGCCGTTTCAGTGCGGGCGACCAGAGCGGCCTTTCGTGCGGCAGATGCACTGACAGGATGCCGGACTCACCCTCGATCATCACCGAGCGAACATCGTGAATTGTCTCACCGACAAGCGCGATGCGGCCCGCCGTATCCCCCTCGAAAAAGGGATTGCGGGTGGCAAGCGCGCGTATCCACTCGGAACCGGCGCGTGTCTTCCCCGCGCCACGGCCACCCATCAGCAGCCAGTTTCGCCATTCACGATCGATGGGCGGCAACTGGTTGGCGCGCGCCCAACAGGGCCAGAACGCGTCCAGATCGATCCGGTCAAGGAATGGCGTCTCCTCCAGGAACCTCAGGCGCAGAAGCGGCGGCAAGCGCATCAAGCCTTGTTGCAAGTCTTTCAACCAGCGCCACCGGGTCGCGAGAAGATTCTGCCGCATGCACCGCCTGTTCCATCCTCGAAGCTGCCTCCTCGATTTCGCCCACGGCCCTGGTCAGCGCCGTGGCATCCTTTGCGCGCCCTACTGCAATGGCAGCGACCTTCGCCGGATCATCCGCGACGCCATTGCCCCGTCCGCTGCCGCCTGCCGCTTCGCTCTCCAGCGCATCGTTTACGGCACGCAGATGGGCCGCCAGCCGCCGCGCTTCGCCAATCGCTGCGGCGCGCGCATCGTTTTCCGTCATTGTGAATTTCCGTGAGCTATAGCGGTTTGCGTTTTAGGCCCCTGCCGGAGCCAGAAATGAAAAAGGGGCGCTTCCGCACCCCACAAATTCCGGTCATGAAATCATCATCATGCAAAGCGCCCCAAGCGCCTCAGCCGCACTTTTCCGACCGTAGCAAATTGATACCAAACCACCGGTGCGGTGTCAAGGAATTTTTTCCTATTTCTTTCGTTGGCCCTTGCCAGGCAGTTTCCCCGGCCAGTCGACCAGGAACTCCTCGTAGTCGTCAGGTTCCAGCCCTTCCTCCGAGATGGTGCGGCCGCGCACGGAGATGCCCGCCTTGTGAACGCTTTCGGGATCGCCCGAGACCAGGGGATGCCAGTCATACAGGTCCTTGCCGTCGGCCAGCAGGCGATAGGCGCAGGTGGGCGGTAGCCATTTCAGCTCGTAGATCTTGTCGGGTGTCAGGTCGATGCAATCCGGCACGACGTCGAACCGCGTCGCGTAGGATTTGCAGCTGCAGGTGTGATCGTCCAGTTGCACGCATGCCACACAGGTGAAGTAGATCTGGCCGGTATCCCAGTCTTCCAGCTTGTTCAGGCAGCAGCGTCCGCAGCCGTCGCACAGCGATTCCCACTCCGCCTCGGTCATTTCGGTCAGCTCTTTGGCTTTCCAGAAGGGCTTTTCGCCCGTTTTCGGCGTGTTCATGACGATTTTCCGGCATTTCGGCAAAGGGACGGCGGCAGATCGGTGGCAGATCGGTGGCTGGCACCTGGCATTTACCGGCGCGGTTTACCTCATTTCACACAATCGGAATGAAAAGCAATTCGCTCTCCAAATTTTGCTTCATTCTGCTATATAGGGTTGCACTCGTAACGCTTGGGAAGTTGGGTGGGCGCGGTTCGCGCCTGCAGGCAGGATTTGACCGGTGAAGAATCCGTTCGACAATTCGGGAGGAAAGAAGAAGAGCACCTGGCTGCTCGATCTCGATTCCTGGATCGATTCCACACTCTATCGCTTCTTTGCCGACAGCTCCGACCGGTGGGAATCCGTCACGCTGTTCTTCCGCAAGTTCAAGGTAACCGGCTTCAAGAAGTTCCTGGTCGAGATCGCCGACGAGTCGCTGACCATAGGCCTGGGCGGCATCGTGCTGCTGCTCATGCTTGCGCAGCCCGCTTTCGAGGAAACCCACAAGGACTGGCGCGCAAAGAGCGATTTCTCCGTCGTCTTCCTGGATCGCTACGGCAAGGAGATCGGCCAGCGCGGCGTGCGCCAGGCCGATTCCGATGAACTGGACAAGCTGCCGGATCATTTCATCAAGGCCGTGCTCGCCACCGAGGACCGGCGTTTCTTCGAACATTACGGCATCGATTTCCTGGGCCTTGCGCGCGCCATGGTCGAAAACGTGCGCGCCAACTCGGTCGTCCAGGGCGGCTCTACCATCACCCAGCAGCTTGCCAAGAACCTGTTCCTGACCAACGAGCGTACGCTCGACCGCAAGATCAAGGAGGCGTTCCTGTCGCTGTGGCTGGAAACGAACGTCTCGAAGCAGGAAATCCTCAAGCTCTATCTTGACCGCGCCTATATGGGCGGCGGCAATTTCGGCATCACCGCCGCCGCCGAGTACTATTTCGACAAGAGCCCGAAAGACCTGACGCTTGCCGAGGCGGCGATGCTGGCCGGGCTCTACAAGGCGCCGACCAAATATGCGCCGCATGTCAACCTGCCCGCCTCGCGCGCCCGCGCCAACGAGGTTCTCACCAACATGGTGCAGGCCGGTTTCATGACCGAGGGCCAGGTGATCGCGGCACGCAAGAAGCCCGCGACTCCCGTTGAACGCAACGACGTCGAGGGTCCGAACTACTTCCTCGACTGGGCCTTCGAAGAGGTACAGGAAATCGCTCGTACCCTGCCCGAGCGCTCCTTCATCGCCAAGACCACCGTCGATCTCGACCTGCAGCGCGCTGCCGAGGACGCGATTACATCGACAATCCGCTCCGACGGCGAACGCTACGGTGTGTCCGAAGCCGCCATGGTCTCCATCGACAACGAGGGCGGTGTGCGCGCCATTGTCGGCGGCCTGGACTATGGTTCCAGCCAGTTCAACCGCGCCATCCTGTCGAAGCGCCAGCCGGGTTCGTCGTTCAAGCCCTTTGTCTATGCCACGGCAGTCCGTGAGAACAATCTGAAGGAAACCACACCGATCACCGACGGGCCGATCTGCGTCCGCACTGCCGGGCGCTCGTGGTGCCCGCACAACTATTCGGGCGGCTATCGCGGCCGTATCGACCTTCAGACGGCAATCATCAATTCGATCAACACCATTCCGGTGAAGCTCTATGTTGGCGGCGACGGCATTCCGGGCATCGGCGGCAAGAAGATCGTCGAGACAGCGCGCAAGATGGGCGTCACATCGGAACTGGTCATGTCGCCCGCAATGGTTCTGGGTGCAAACGGCCTGACCGTGATGGAAATGGCCACCGGTTACGGCACCTTCATGACCGGCGGCATGCGGCTTCATACCCACGGCATCACCCAGCTTACCAACCAGCAGGGCGAGGTAGTCTATGACTACCGCAAGGACGGGCCACAGCCCGAGCGGGCGCTGGATGAACGCACGGTCGGCGTGATGAACCGCATGATGGCGCAGATCCCCGAAATCGGCACGGCACGGCGCGCACGTCTCGACGGCATCCGCGCGGCAGGAAAAACCGGCACGACTTCGGCCTATCGCGATGCCTGGTTCGTCGGCTTCACCGGCAATTTCGTGACCGCGGTGTGGATGGGCAACGACAACTACAAGCCGACACGCAGGCTTACCGGCGGCAGCCTGCCGGCCACGATCTGGAACAAGTACATGTCGTTTGCCACGCAGAACATCGACCTGAAACCGATCCCATATATCGACAATCCGTTCCCTGACCTGCCGGAAGGAACCCGCATCGCCAAACCTGCGCTTGAAGACGGCTTTGCTCCCGCATTGCGGCCCAAGACGCTGTCGGAAAAATCGCAGGAGATGCTGCGCGATCTTGCGGGCAAGCTGCGCCGCGCCCAGCCGGTAAAGGCCAACCCGGAACTTGCCGCCGCGGCCGGTTCGCCAACAACGGTGGTCAGCAGTCTGACCACCGGCAGCACCAGGACCGGAACCCTTCCGGCCACGGAAGATGCACCGGCATCCGCCTCCCCGGCAAACAACTGATCCGACGGGAAACTGGAACTTGGATCCCGCGAATTTCACCCGACAGATTTCAGGCACGCTCGTCGCCCTGGCCATTGGGCTCGGGCTGGGCGGCGTGTCGGCATGGTATGCCCTTCAGCAAAGCCACGGGCTGGGCGGGATCAGCGTTGGCGAGTGGGCGGCCTGGCCGTTCACTGGCGGCAAGGATGCGGACCCTTATACAGTGGCCAAGGTGGCGCGAAATGGCACCATTCCGCTGGGCGCCACCGAAGGGTTGGCCTTCGAGGCGCGGGTGGACAACCAGGGCCGCGATCTCGATCTCGCCTGCGACTATTCCGTCTCGGGTGTAACACCGCCCTCCAAGCTCTGGACCATCGTTGCCTATGGCCGCGGTGGAGAACCGGTAACGCCTTCGCCAGCGGGAACTTCGTCGCTCTACTCCGGCGATGTACTGCGTTTTCCCGACGGTTCGTTCCGCATCAATGTTAGCCGCAGGCCCCGCGCGGAAAACTGGCTCGCCATTTCCGGCTCCGGAACCTTCCATCTTGTTCTGCGGGTGTATGACACGCCCATCACCAGCACGACCGGCCTTGCACGGCCTCAAATGCCGGTGATCATTCGTGGAGAGTGTCACGAATGAAATGGCGCCTCCTGCATACGCTTCTCGTCGGCCTTGTGCTGGCCGGCATCGTTCACATCGTGATCATCTTCCTGATACCGAAATACGGCACCCGCGATGCCTGGGCCTTTCTGTCCAGCAGAACGGACCAGTTTTCGTTCACGCGGCTCGACAACAATCGCAGCGGAAACGCAATTGCCGAGACTGATCCGTTCTTTGCCTACGGAATTTGCAGGTTCGACCTGTCGGAGAACGGAGTGATCATTCAGGGGCAAAAGAGTTCCACCTACTGGTCTGCCTCCGTTTTCAACGACAGCGGCACGGTTCTCTACAGCCTCAACGACCGTACGGCGATCGACAATCTGCCCTACATGGTGATCGTCAGCCCGGTTCAATCGCTCGAGTTGAGGGAGATCCAGCCGGCCGAACTGGAAACATCGGTAGTGATCGAGGCCAATACGCGCAGAGGCTATGTGATCATCCGCGTTCTGGAACCCGATTCGAGCTACCGGGATGCATCGCAGAAGTTTCTCGGCGGTATCAGTTGCAGGCCCTATGAGCCGCAGCCGGATCTACCGCCGCAGGATGCCGCGAGCGAGGCCGATTCAACAGGCGAAGACGGCAAGTCGAAGTAATCGCGCCACGGTGAATGCCAAGGCTTCACCGGAGCCCATGTACCATTTCCGAGGTCAAGCAAGTTTCAACAAGCGCGCAGATCCTGCCTCAACCGGCTCAATCGCTCGCGCTTGTAGCGGTTTGCGTTTATTCCGAAGCAAAATGCGCAGCCTCTCGCAGTGCTCGAACGCGAATGTTGATGCTTTCGCGCGTTAGACAAAACGCAATCCGCTTTAGTTCAATCTGCCAGGCATACGCTTTCCGGGACGGGTGTCTTCGTTGTCCATGCGTTCATAGCGAACGCCCGTGAACAAGAGCACCTTGCCCTTGGCGGATGCGGCCCGGCTCGTCTCCATGGACCGGCCTGCGGATTTCGGACGCAGCCGTACCGCACGTTCGCCAGCCTGACGGAAGTCTATGAGCTGTCCCATTTCCTGCTCCAATGCGTTCGCCTGCATTTCCATCCGCGCAGCGCGAATCGCCTGTCTCCAGTGAACGCCCAGAAAGTTAATGCAGCGTTAAGGTCTGCCCCAGCGTAAGCCGCGAAGCGGTCAGCTTATGGTTAACAGTCTGCTAACGAATTGCGCCGCAATGTTGACCTCACGCGCGCATGATTCGTCTTCCTGCGCGAAATTTGCGGAGAAAATGACATGCTGTCATCGGCATTGCAGGCGAATACGAACGACACCCTCGGGCATCCGGCAATGGCTACCCCCGCTGCCGTGCGCCAATGGGATTTGCGGCCCACCGCAGACACGATGCGTACACCTTCCATGCCGGCACTAGCCGCGAGCGAGGAAGATCACACCGCTGCGGACCCTCGGGTGCGCCGCAAGACCCGCATCCTCATCGACGCCACGCGCCATTTCTGCGAACTCCCCCGCGCAAGATATGGTGATGTGGAGCAGTACAAGGAACTGTTCTACCAGTTGATCGGCTCGATGCCGCCGGCAGACCGGCGCATCATCTCCGCCATGCTGGCCCGCAATGCATACACGCCGCGCCAGGTTGCCCTCTACCTCGCGCTCGACAAGGTGGAGATCGCTGCACCGTTCCTGCTGTTCTCGCCTGTCCTTTCGAAACGCGATCTGGAGAAGATCGTCCAGAAGCGCGGCAGCGAACATGCGGAAGTGATTTCGCGGCGCCAGCAGGATACGAAGGCATTCTTCGAACAGTCAAATTTTGCCGAGCTGGCCAAGCAGGAAAAGACCCCAGATCCGCTGCTGGCGATCCGCCGTGCTCCCGAAGAGACAGTGACAAGCAAGTCGATTGCCGCTGCCGCCAGATCCGCGTCAGTTTCCCCGGTGCAAATGCCGGAAAAGGCGCCAAGCGATATCGATACCGGAAAAGATCTGGCCGGCGCGCCCGCCCAAACCCGCAACACGACCGCTGAGGTCATGGCACTGGCTGGCGCTGGCGGCAGGCTAGGCCGGAACCGCGTTGCTAGCACCGAGCCGGCAAGTGTCATAACACCAGCCAAGAAACCGGAAACGGTGGAAGCCCCCGTGTTGATTGCGGAAGACGCAACGGGTGAATGCAGCCCTGCCCGTGTTCACGAACTGCATGTCTTTGCTCGGCGCAACGATATTGCCGGGTTTGCCAGCGCAGTCGAGAAATCAGGCGGACCGGAAGCAGACATCACCACGAAACTGCTTCAGGCTAACTCCGGCGACGAAATCCTCTATCTTCTCTGCGCGCTTGGCGTCCCTTTCCCACAGAACCGCCAGATCGCGATGCTTCTCATTCCGCGCTACGGGCGCAGCACGGAAAACTACTGCAATATGGCCAGGACCCTGGACGAACTGGACCAGGGCATTTGCCGCATGATCTTCAACGAGATCGGCGCCAGGTTCGAGATCAGCAAGGCAGCTCAAGTCGAAATGCAGGAAGGTGAGGCAATCGACGTGATGAAAGCCTCGGCAGCGCCGGAAGTTGCCGGGCAACGCAGCGATCTGCCGGAGTTCCGTCAGGCTGCCCACGAGCGACGTCAGCGGCTCAACAAGCTCATCGGTTCAGAGCCTCAGCCGAAATTCGGCAAACGCCGCGAAGCACATTCGCCAACGGAATTCAGCTTCGGGACCTGAGGTTCTTCCAGCCTGCAATTGGGGTTGACCCGCCTGAACTGAGACTGCGCGAAACGCACATGCCGATCATGGTTGCGGCCAGTCCGGTTGCTCGGCGGCCACGACCTCGATCGACGACAAGTCCGCGCTCTTTTCGATCTCCACGATCCAGCAATCCGGATCGAACTGCCTCTGACGATCGCTCAACCGCTGGATTTCCGCATCGTCAACATCTTCGGCCAGCTTCTCGAAGCGCCTGCCGTTGTCCGTGTCTTCAAAAAACGACTGAGGGGCGGGTCCGTAGAAATCCGACGCACTATTGGATCGCCGGTGAACGATGAATATCGCACCGGCCTCCTCGGAGCCATGCGACAGCACCGAACAGAAGGCGCCCGACACCTGTTCGGACCGCATGATGGCGGAAACAAAGATCGAAGATTTGAGGCGCATGGGGGGATGATGCAGGCAAAGCCCGCCGTCAGCAAGCCTTCAACTGTGTATCCGGCAAGGAATGCAATAGCAGGATCAAACTTCCGACAGAACACCCACATCCGCCAGCTTGCGCAGGAATTGCGGGCCCGGAATGCCATCCACGGTCAGGTGGTGTTTTTCCTGGAAACGGCGAATGGCTTCTTCGGTCTGACTGCCGAAAATCCCGTCGACATCGATCTCGCTCTCGCCGGTTTTCGCCAGAGCCGTTTGCACCTTCACGACCAGCTCGCGATCGTAGGCCGGGCGCACGCCAGGCTCGATCTCTGCGGTCGCTTTTTCGATGATGCCGTCGAGCGTGGAGGCGTTGCGGTTTGTGGCCACTGCCTTGGGTGCTGACGAGCCGGCGTACTCCGCCAGGGCCATATCGGGTATCCCCGTCTGCTTGAGACCGTTCTGACGCTGAAACTCGATGATCGCGGCCTTGGTGACCGGACCGTAAAGACCGTCGACCTCGCCCTTGAAATGACCGGTTTCCGCAAGTGCCGCCTGTACCTGGCGTACCGTTTCACGGTCCCATGCAGGCATAACCGCGGAAGCGCCACCGTCGCGGGTCGAATTCAGAAGCGCTGCACTTCTGCTTTCTGGAACAGGTATGGTTCTGGGGCGGATCAGCCGCGTTGACACCTTGCGCACAGGCGGATTGAACCCGTCCTGGGAAATCGAATGAGTATTGGTCATGTCGCGGGTCGCCCAGATCGGGTCCGGATGCGCGCCGCTTTGCGAGTAGAAGGCATTGCCGGCTACCAGCGCAAAGGCCACCAGGAAGGTTGCCGCACCTGCAACTGCCGTCGGGTTCTCCTGCAGAAAGGCAAACAGGATGTTGTCTGTTGCTTTGTTCATTGGGTTTCTCCTCATGCGCTGTTGCGGATGATCTTGAATTGCTGCGCCTTGGTCTGGCCTGACGCTGAAGCGGTGTTTGCGGCCATCGGAATTGCGGTCAGTCGCTGCGGCTCCTGGGGAGCCGCCTTCATGCGTGCGCCATTCCCATGAATGGGAAGCTCGACCGTAACCACGGTTCCCTGCTCACGAATGCTGTTGAACGTGATTTCGCCGCCATGCAGGGCAACCAAGCCCTTGACCACCGAGAGGCCGAGGCCGGTACCCTCGTATTTCCGGTCATATCTGGAATCGGCCTGGAAGAACGGCTTGCCGAGGTTTTCCAGGTGCTCGGAAGAGATTCCGATGCCGTCATCCTGAACGTGGATTCGCACGCGCCGAGCCAGCCGCTCCACGACGACACGCACTTCCTGTCCGCTTTCGGAGAATTTGACTGCATTCGACAGCAGGTTGATCATGATCTGGCGGATTGCCCGCTTGTCGGCGACGATTTCCGGCAGATCGCGGAAGCCGTACATCGCGATGTTGATACCGCGCAGGTCAGCCTGGCCCCGCATGATCGCGACTGTGCCTTCAAGGCAGGTCGCAAGATTGAAGGTCTCCGGCAGAATGTCGTAGTTGCCGGATTCAATCTTCGACATGTCCAGGATGTCGTTGAGAACCGCGAGCAGGTGGCTGGCCGATTCATGAATGAGATCGGCATATTCGTTGCGCTTGTCGTCGTCGATGCCTGCCATTACCGGCGACGTCAGCAGTTCGGAAAAGCCGAGTATCGCATTGAGTGGCGTTCTCAGTTCGTGGCTGACATTGGCGAAGAAGCGGCTCTTGGCAACGCTTGTCTTTTCGCTTTCCTCGCGAACGCGCTCGAGTGCGTGGTTCAGTTCGTGGACGCCGCTGGTGTCGTGCATCATGGCGACGACATAGGCAGAGCCATCCATTGAGATGTGCCGGATCTTCGCCTCGATCCAGGTGGGCACAGGCCCAGCGCCGTCGAGTTTGTTCGAAGGCTTGGGCAACGGGCGAAATTCCACACTGTCCTCGGTAACGCGGCCCGAATGGGAACGCAGAGCGCGGGCGGCAGCCACACGGTCCTGGACATGGATGTGATCGAGATATCCCTTGCCCCTCATGTTGCTGGCGTCCGTACCCAGCCAGGCAGCGGCTGTCTCATTGGCATGAAGCAACTCGCCTCCTGCATCATGAATGGTGAACGGCGGAAAAGCATTCTGCCCTGCGCCACCGGACATGATGGCGTTGGCCGTTTCCAGGCTCTCTATGAGGCGGCGGACGGTTTTCCCCGCAGCCTGAGGCTGCTTCCATCCGTTTGAATGTGACAAGCGATTACGCAAAACTCGATCCCGGTTGGTATCAGAAACCCAAAACCGGGTTCCGATCAAATCGTGCCTGCAGGGTTCCACATCGCGTTTAATGCTTCACTAAGCATGGCGGGGGCACCCGGCCAAAACATGCCACGGGCAAGCAATTTCGGTCCGTTTCTCGGCTTATGGTAAACAAGTTGTTGCCGGCCCGGGCAGCCGGGATGTGGGATGTCCGGTGAGCGCATATGGGAACGCCGGATCGCCATTTTGCCACCTGTCTCAACAGGGCGAAATAATCGTTAGAATTTTAGTCAAATCACCGAATTGCTTCGAACTCGGCCTTAATCCGCAGGTGCTAAGACGGTCATCGGGAAAAGGGAAGAAAACCATGTTCTTGATACGAACAGCATTCTGGTTGGGCCTTGTGGTCCTTTTGATACCGGTCAATCCGGCAGACCTTGGCGAAGGCCAGCAACCTGTCTCGACAATCGAGACGGTGGGCGCAGCGCAGGATCTTCTGGCCGATTTCATCAAGGTTTGCGATCGCAAGCCTGAAGCCTGCGAGAAAGGCAAGCTCGCCCTTTCGAGGATGGGCCTGAAAGCCAAGGAAGGCGCCAGGATCGTCTACAGCTTCCTCGATGACAAAACGGCTCCGGCCGGAACCTCCGTTGCCGGAAACGGCGCTGCGTCAGACATGGTGACCACCGGTTCGGTTAACTGAGCACGCCTCTGCCGCACAAGACGGGTCCACGCATCTGTTGAATCGCCTGACACCGCCTATATAAGGGTGGCAACGCAAGGAATGTCAGGCTGACCCGGATGAGCATCGCAGAAATCATCGAGAACTTCTCCTTCCTCGACGAGTGGGACGACCGCTACAAGTATCTCATTGAGCTTGGAAACGGTCTGGAGCCGTTTCCCGATTCACTGCAGAACAGCGAGACCAAGGTTCAGGGCTGCGTGAGCCAGGTTTGGATCGCCTGCCGCGAAGAGCCGGGAAGCGATCCTGTGCTGCATTTCATCGGAACATCTGACGCGCATATCGTTCGCGGCCTCATCGCGGTGACGCTTGCAATTTTCAGCGGACGCAGGGCGAGCGAGATCGTCGAGACCGACGAGCAAGAGATATTCAACGAACTTGGCCTGTCCGAGCATATTACCCCGCAGCGCTCCAACGGATTGCGTGCGATGGTCGCACGGATCAAGGAGATTGCCCAAGGCGCGCTTCAGACGGCCTGATGGCCATCTCGAAGTCCCGCGAACTGATTTTGACCGGTTTCATTCTGCGATTTGCGGGCGGTAGTCCTGTGCTCCCCACTGCCTGACGCTTCTGGCGCCAGCTCCGGTAACCAGGCCGTAGTGGCGCACCAGCATGTCGAGTGCAGCACGCAGCATCAGTTTTGCTGAACGCGGCGGCCATCCCCGTGCCCTCTCGACCTGCTCAAGACCGTGCAGAAAGCAGCATATGTCCACCGCGACACCGGCAAGTTCAGGTCCGACTGCGGCAAGCGCGCGATTGAAGCGATTGCGGGCGTCGATGGCAAAATCGCTGATGTCGCCGGCCTGCATCGCAGATCGGCTCCCGCTCGCTACCGCCGCTTCCCAGTTGGCGGAGATGCGCGGCTGCAGGCAGGCCTTCTCGAAGTCCGAGCGCAAGCGCTCCCCGGCCTGGAACTGTGTATCGTCAATCCAGGTCTTCCCATTTCGATCCTTGCGCGCATGGAGGCGTGAAAGCGGAGATTCCGCGTCGTTGACACGAACCGTCCGAAGTCCCTCCGGGGTCTGGATCGAGGTCTCGCCTAGTTCGCTGTTTTGAGCCAGATGCGCCTCGTCAGGATGCAACAGCCGCATCAACCGCGCCTTGCCTTCCTCGCGCAGGAGCAAATGACCGTTGTTGTGGGCCACCAATTGCCGCTGTTCCAGGTCCTCGACAAGTGCAGCAGGAAAGGCGTGCCGTCTTCCGGTGGCGCACAGTATCACCTGTTCGCCATCCACTGAAATCGGGAGACCCGAGCCGCCATGGCCGTTGAGCAGTTTCAGAATTCGCAACTCGGTCCGCTGAGCTTTCTGGTCAGCACGGCTCATCGGGTTTCGCCTTCGCAAGAGGCCAGACCCCGCGCGGCCTCTACCAATCTTTCAAGAACCGATATCTCTGCATCGGTGACTTGCCTGTCCCGCGCATCCTCAATCAGCGCACATGCGTGAGACACGGTCGTTCTGACGCGATGGAAGAAGTCCGCCACCTCCTGGTATGTCATCGAGAGCGATTTGTGCATCACATACATCGCCACCTGGCGCGCCCGGCTGGCATTTGCCTTGCCCCGCGTCCTGCACATGAGGTCTCTCAAATCTATCCCGTAAAGAGCGGAAACCGATAGACATACCAGCCTTCCCGCTGCTTCGATGAACGCCGGCCGTTCCGCACCTGCACAGACAGTCTCGCCGTCATCGGTTTCCGGCCCCCCTGGAATGACGGTTTGGCTGGCCTCCCCTGTCTGGTGATAAATCTTGAAGCGGCTGGCAGGGTGCGGCCAATTTCCACCGCTTTCCCCCGTCACAGGCACATGAAACTCATACATCGGCTGCTCCCATTCGAAAAGGAATATATTCCGCATATTATACTTCGCGTACCATGCCGAATTTTGCAGTTTAAAAATCGCCTAAAATCCTATCTATTCACCCCCGGTTTACCCAAATTCCGGCAATTTATTGCAACTAGAAGTATAGGTGTCATTCTTTCCTTGCTGTAAGGAGATGAAGAAATGTCTATACTTTCTGAACCACGCTTCCATTGCGAAGAAGCGGCTTATGACTACATCGAAAGGCACATCTGGCCGGACGGGCCGATCTGCCCGCACTGCGAAGAGTGTGATTCAACGCGGATCACTAAGCTGAAGGGCAAGAGCACCAGGATTGGCACTTACAAGTGCAAAACGTGCCGCAAGCCGTTCACGGTCAAGGTCGGAACAATCTTCGAGAGCAGTCACGTCAAGATGCATCTCTGGCTGCAGGCGATCTACTTAATGGCATCGTCAAAGAAGGGCTTCTCATCCAACCAGCTGCATCGGACGCTGGGCGTTACTCTCAAGACCGCCTGGTTCATGTCCCATCGCATCCGCGAAGCCATGCGAGAAGGCATCCTGTTGCCCTTGGGAGGGCCGGGCAAAATCGTTGAGGCAGACGAGACCTACTATGGAAAAATTGATGGGCCACCGCCGGAAGCAACGACGTCCGGACGTCCGTTCACAAGCAGCGGCCGCAAGGGACCATCAGGAAAGCGTGCTATCCTTGGCTTGCATGAGCGCAAGGGGAAGGTTCGCTATTTCCACATCAAGCAGGCAACGAAGATCAACGTTGCGAAGCTGGTCAAGGAAAATATCGACCGCGAAAGTTCGCTCTATACCGACGAAAGTCGCCTCTACAAAGGGATGGACCAGCACTTTGCCGAGCATGAGCATGTTCGCCACAGCACTGGCGAGTTTGCCCGGGAGAAGGTTCACTCCAACACGATCGAAAGCAGCTTCAGCATCTTCAAGCGCGGAATGCGCGGGATCTACCAGCATTGCGGAGAGAGCCATCTGCATCGCTACCTGGCGGAGTTCAGCTTCCGGCACAATCATCGCTCTGACCTGGGCTGGAACGATGCAGACCGCGCCACTTCCATGCTGATGGGTGCAATCGGCAAGCGACTCACATATGAAGTGCCTGAAAAAGCGTAAGGAGCCGATTGGTGTCTGGCGACCGTCAAAATACAAGCCCGTCAAGGTCCGATGGCGACGGGTCCCGATCATCCCGGTCGAAGAGCCGCCCAGCCAGGAAGATGGCCAGCTCTGGCTCTTCGAAGACAAGGAAGATGACGGATGAAGAACAATCCGAGCGGTTCATCGAGACCGCTCGGAAGCTCGGCCTGGACGAAGATCCGGAGAATTTCGATCAGGTGATGAGTCGAATTTTGAGGAAGGATGTCTAGATAGGGCTCAAATGCTCAATTGATATTTTGTTGAAATACAGAAATAAGTATGTATATTACGTATTATTCGTATTTTGTGGAGCACACCTAATGTCGCTAACTGTTTCAGCATCTGAAGTTCAACGTCAGTTTGGCCGAGTTCATGATGCCGCCATGAAAGCTCCGGTTGAAATCCAGAATCATGGCCGAACCACTGCGTATCTGGTGTCGGCTGACACTTTTGAGCAAATGTGGGCTTCTTACAGAAGGGCATTCTTTGTCGGTGAACTTTCCGACGAAGAGATGAAAATGATCTCGGAGGCAAGAGTCCCAGAGGATCTTGACTGGGAACTGACCGAAGAATTTGACGTCGACGCGAAAGTTACACTTTAAATATGCAGTTGCCAGAGCGCGTCGAACCTGGCCTCGTATTGAGATACGCCTATCTTTGGGCTGAAGAGGCCCGAGCTGGCCGGGACGAAGGCAAAAAGGACAGGCCATCCGTGATTGTCCTGGCCAGAGAGATAATAAGCAATTCCCTGATTGTGACGGTAGCAGCCATAACACATTCACCCCCTCGATCGTCACTTGGATCCGTTGAGATTCCTGCTGAAGTGAAAGACCGACTTGGGTTGGACGTCGAAGCGTCGTGGGTGGTCACAGACGAACTAAACACCTTTGTGTGGCCTGGGCCAGACCTTAGGCCAATAGGGCCACGCTTTGGTGAAAAGTCTGATTATTGTTTTTATGGCGTTATCCCAAATTCCCTATTAAAAAAAGTAACGACCGAGATCCAGAAAAATCGCGCAAGCCAGCGCCTTGAAGTTGTGAAACGCCCCGGTTAGAGCCGACCAGCCTAAATGGACCTTTGTGGTGTGCAACTATAACTGCATCCCTTTTTGAAACTGATATAAAAGCAGTTTTTCCTTGGATCGATACAGGCCCTGCCAAGACGGCGGCAATCCACGAGATTGTTATTTCCTGCTCGCTCCCAGCCAGAAGCCTGCAGCGGTCCACCAGATCAAATTGATTGTAATGTTTTTCGTAGCACCCGTCTAAATAGCAGGCGTGATATTTCATTTGTGAATCTAGGGCGACTTCAAATTACGCATAAACTGTCGGCAGAATGATATTTGTCGTGTTCAATAAGATTAAATCTCTCAATCGAACGCTTTGGTACGTGAAGTATAATATGCAGAATATATTCCTATATTCGAAAATGCAAGCCACGGGGGAGAATTCGGATCACGAAAAAGACTTCGCCGATCAAAAACCGTCTGTATTTCAATTACTTGCTTGCTGATGGTGAAATCAGCGGTCGCGCCAACAATCCACGCCCTCGACCTGATGGGCCATGCTAACCGGCTATGGACAGCGGAAGGCGGTTGTTGGCGTGTGCAGTTCCCCCGACGAGTTGCTCTTGCAGCTTGAGAATGCCCTCAGGCGCGAAGCTTCGAAGTTTGCCCGAAAGGCCTTTGAGGCCGGGTTCGAGGCCGAACAGCCCGAGCACCTTGTCGAAAAGGTCACCGGAATTGCAGTCCTGGATTCTGCAAGTGCGGAAGCAGCGAACATTGCGATAAGGAGAAAACTCGCCGGCGAACGGCGGCGGGCCAGGCGTGGCTCTGCCCTTTATGACCTCAATCGCCATATCAGCCTTTCCCGGGCGCTGGACGCGCTGGCAAGACTGGAGGTCAGGCAAGCGAACCCCGGCGGACCGCAAGACGCTTCGGAATGAAAACGCCGCCGGTCCAACGGATCGGCGGCGGAGAACAGTTTGTTCGGGAAAGATGGTGCCAGAGCGAGATGTTCCTGCCTTGCAGCACGATCACTCCCGAACCGACCTGCGCACGATCAGCGCTTGACCTTTTCGCCCTTCTTGCGGCCGAGACCCTTTTCCTTGGCAAGCCGCGAACGGCGCTCGGAATAGCTCGGTGCGACCATCGGATAGTCGGCCGGCAGACCCCATTTTTCCCGGTACTCTTCGGGAGTCATGTCGTAATGGGAGGTCAGGTGACGCTTCAGCGATTTGAATTTCTTGCCGTCTTCAAGACAGACGATGTAGTCCTGATGCACGGATTTCTTGGGATTTACGGCAGGAATGAGTTCCGGCTTCTCAGGCTCTTCGCTGGCGGCCTGAACAGTGTTGAGAGCCTTGTGGACTTCGTTGATCAGGCTAGGCAAATCCCCTGCCGGAACAATGTTGTTCGAAACATAGGCTGCAACAATTTCAGTTGTCAGTTCGAGCATGTCGTTGCCGAGGCTCATGCCTCCGCCGACGTCGGTATGTTCATTCATGGGTTCTCTCTGTTCTGTTATCCGAAAGCCTGAAGTGACCATTTCACTTCCTCGGAGCTCAGATTCCGAACGACAGGCTTGGGGATTTCTTGTGGGTTACTTGCTTCGGAATCGTGCAACTTATTTAACGTCAAACCAGCAAAGTCAACATATCGCACAAAAAAGAAAAAAATCGCACCGCCCAATATTGCACCAAATCAATGACGCATAAACTAAACCCGATACAACTTTAAATATTCATTCATCATCAACTTCGTGGGAAGCGGTTTCGCCGGACATTTCATCGACAACAGAACCCTCCCACAACTTGTATCCCACCTTGTAGGATGCCATCGCGAGCAGATGCGCGGAAATCGGTGCAGTCAGAAGAAAGAAGACGACGCCGGCAATCGCACGCGTGGCAGTACCGAAATCGTCAGCATTGAGTGCCAGCGCGATCAGCATGAGGCCCGAACCCATCGTGCCCGCCTTGGAGGCTGCATGCATGCGCGAATAGACATCCGGCAGGCGCAACAGTCCGATCGCTGCGGCAAAGGTGAAAAAGGCACCCACGATGAGCAGTATTCCGGCGATGTAGTCGGTCATTTTCCTGCCTCCCGGACATCGCCCGTTTCAGGTCTTTCCGCATCACTCAGTCCCCGCGTCAGCACGAAACGCGCGAACGCGACAGTTGCTAGAAAGCCCACCAGCCCAAGCGCGATGGCAATATCCACATAGAGGAAATAACCGGTCTTGATGCCGATGGCCGCTATGAAGCCGATCACGGCTCCAACAAGCATGTCGAGCGCAACGATACGGTCGGGCAGCGTTGGTCCCTTGATCACCCGAAAGGTAGTCAGGAAGAAGGCGAGGATCAGCAAGAAAAGCGACACCCAGATCGCAAGGTCGAGGAATTCCTTTCCGGTCATCTGAAGGCCTCCAGAATCTTGCGCTCGAACCCGTTCGCGATGTCCTCCTTGCCTGCTTCGATGTCCGAGCAATTGACGGCATGGACATAGAGGAACTTTCTGTCGGGCGAGACGTCCACGGAAAGCGTGCCCGGCGTCAGGGTAATCATGTTTGCCAGAAGGGCGATCTCGAAATCCCTGTCAACGGTGAGCGGAAAGGCAAAGATGCCCGGCTTGAGATTCATGTTGGGGCGCAACACCAGAACGGCGACGCGCACCGCCGAAAGCACCAGTTCCTTGAGGAAAAGAAGCGCAAGCGAGATGATGCGGCGAATGCGCACGAGATAGCTGATCGTCCCCACCTGTTCGCGGATCAGGAAGATCGCTACCAGGCCCAGAAGGAAACCGAACAACAGGTTCACCTCGGAGAAGGACGAGGTCACGAAGACCCAAGCCAGCATGAGAAGCAGATTTATCAGCAGAAGGTTCATGCCTATCTCCCTCCAAACACCGAGTTGACGTAATCCTGCGAATGCAGAAGACCATGGGCTGCTTCACCCGCCGTCGAGATCAGCAGTTCCGGCGCGAACCCGATAAACAGGCTGGCGGCGACGAAGAAGCCGATCGCCAGGGACGAATGCAGGACGTAGTCCGGTTCGGCCTCGCCAATGCTCCATGCTTCGGCACCATCGCGTGTACCTTCCGGCCCCCCGCGCCAGAAGGCGAAAATCCAGATGCGGAATACGGCAAGCGTGGTCAGAAAACCCGCGATCAGGATTGCGGCGGCAAGCCACCATGCGCCCATTTCAAGCGATGCCTTGACGAGGATGAACTTGCCCCAGAATCCCGAGGTCGGCGGCAGGCCGGAGACGGATATGGCCAGCACCAGAAAACCTGCCGCGAGCATCGGCGAGGCCGCATAAAGCCCACCCAGCTGGCGCATGTCGAAGCTGCCGTTCAACCTGCTCATTACGCCTGCTGCCATGTAGAGGGCGGTCATGACCAGCATGGAATGGATCGCATAGACTATGGTGCCCGTCACGCCTGTCTGGGTGGCCAGGGACAGGCCGGCCAGCATCGTGCCAATACCGGTGATGACCACATATCCAAGCACACGCCGGATATCGTTCTGCGCCAGCGCTCCGAAGGCCCCTGCCAGCATCGTCAATGCAGCAAGCCAGGCAATCGGCTCGGCGAGTAGATCCCGCGGCACGGCGAACAGCATCAGCATGACACGTAGCAACGCGTAAACACCGACCTTGGTAAGCAGACCCGCGAAGATCGCTGAAACGACGATCTTGGGCGTGTGATAGGAAGCCGGGAGCCAGAAATTCAGGGGGAATGCCGCAGCCTTCATGGAAAAGGCCAGAAGGTACAGAATGGCAATGGTCATCAGCGGCGCGGCCTGGTCGAGCTGACCGACCTTGTCCCGGATATCAGCCATGTTGAGCGTACCGGTGATCCCATAGAGATAGCCGGTCGCCACCAGGAACATCGTGGTCGCCACCAGGTTGAGAAAGGCGTACTTCATCGTTCCGTCGAGCTGCGGCTTCTCCGACCCGAGGACGATCAGTCCGAAGGAGGAAATCAGCAGCACTTCGAACCATACGTAGAGGTTGAAGATGTCGCCGGTAAGGAACGCACCTGAAACGCCCGCCATCATCAACATGAAGAACGGATAGAACCCGTATCGCCTGCCCGTCGGCGTCACGTCGCGCCAGGAATAGATGGCGCCGGCAAGTGCCACTACTCCACCGGTGAAGGCAAATAGCGCACCGGTAAGGTCGACCGTGAAGGAAATGCCGAAGGGCGGTAGCCAGCGACCCATCGTCATGGTGCGAGGGCCTTCGGCGATTACCTGCTGCAACAGTCCGAACTCGGCAAACAGCGCAATTGCGAATCCTGCAATCGCGATGGGGGCCTGCCAGTTGCGCTTGGAGCGCAGCATCATCAGGATCGCGCCAAAGAGAATGGGAATCACCACGGGCGCGACGATGAAATAGTCGCTCACCGTGAGGTTTGCGCTGACCATCACGCCCGTCAGATCGACTTCCTGTCCGGCAGCCCCTGCCATTCCTAACTCCTCAATAGCCCAATGGCGGGTGCGGCTCATCAGCCGGTTCGGCAAAGCGCATGTTCTCGGTATCGTCGGTCTTCAGGTCCTGGTAGGAACGGAAGGCAAGCACCAGCAGAAATGCAAAGAACGAAAACGAAATCACGATGGCGGTGAGTATCAGCGCCTGCGGCAGCGGGTTGGCTGTCACGGTTTCCGGCACCATGTTGCCGTCCGGAATGATCGGCGGCACTTCGCGTTCCAGCCGGCCTGCAGTGAAAATGAGCAGGTTCACCGCATTGCCCAGAATGCCCACGCCGAGAAGAACGCGAATGATATACTTGGACAGCAGGAGATAGATGCTGACCGTGAAGAAGCAGCCTACAAGCAGGGTTAGCGCGATTTCCATCAGTCTGCCTGCCTTTCTTCCAGTGCCAGCGCAATCGCCGAAATGGCGCCGACGACCACGCAGTAGACGCCGATATCGAAGAACAGCGGCGTCGAGAGATCGAGTTCCACGCTGCCGATGGCTACCTTGGTCCAAAGACCCGTCAGGTAGGGAACATGGAAGAAGACCGAAAGTGCGCCGGAAAGCCCAGCAAGCAGAAGGCCGAAACCTGCAATCGATATCGGGTGGAAATAGAGCGAACGCCTGACCGCGGCGACGCCGTTTGAAATGCCGTACATGGCGAAGGCGGAGGCTGCAATCAGCCCGCCGATGAAGCCGCCGCCCGGTTCGTTGTGGCCGCGCAGCAGAATGAAGACCGAAAAGACGACCATGAGCGCTGTAAGGTAGGGGGCGACGGCCCGGAAGATCACCGTGTTCATTCGTCCGGTCCCTCCAGCTCATACTCGAAGCGCGGTTTGCGTTGCTTGACGCGAATGAGCGCGATGATCGCCAGGCCCGTGATCATGACGACCGCGATCTCGCCCAGCGTATCGAAGCCGCGGAAGTCGACGATGATGACGTTCACGATGTTCCGACCATGCGCAATGACGCGGCTGTTGGCGCTGAAGAACTCGGAAAGTGCAGGATCGAACGGCACGCCCACCACTGCCAGCAGGAGCGCGGTGAACGCCGAACCAGCAACCAGCGCTGCAGCGAAATCGAACACGGTTTCGCGCATCGGCCTGCGGTCCGTCTTGTTCAGCGTCAGCCTGGTCATCACCAGCGCAAGAATGACCACCGAAAGCGTCTCGACCATGAACTGGGTAAACGATAGGTCCGGTGCACCGAAGAGCATGAAGATAACTGCTACTGCGAAGCCCTGTATGCCCAGCGACACGATTGCCGTAAGCCTGTTGTAGGCGGTCAGCACGGCAATCAATCCAAGGAGCGCCAGCAGCATCATGCCCCATTCGTAGAAGGTCATCGAAGGGAAGGAAGGCCAGGCAGGCAGTTCACCGAAATGGATCAGAGACAGCCAGACAGATATGCCGAATACCAGGAAGACGGAAGTCATGTAGGCTTCCATGCGCCCATTCTGAAGGACTCGCGTGATGGCAACGGAGAGCCTCACGATACCGGCGACGACCTGGTCGAACCCACGGTCCGGACCCCATCCGATAATGTGCAGAACACGTGCCATTATCAGGCGCGCGGTGTCGAGCTTCCAGAAGATCGCGATGCCGAGGCCGATCGTTACCAGAGATAGAAGCAGGGGAAGCCCGATATGGAAAGCAACCACGCCATGCGCCTCGATGCCGGTTCCGGCAACCGCGGTCGACATCGGCGAGATGATGAAGTGGTTGGAATAGGAAGCAAAAAGCGCAGAGAGCAGGCCCATGACCGACAAGGTGAGCGGGCCGAGCCAGAGCAGCACAGGCCCTTCGTGTGCATGCTTGGGGGTCTCGACCTTCGCGCCCAGGAATGGCTTGATTGCAAGCGCAGCACCTATGACCAGCATCAGCGCATTGCCAAATATCGCCAGAACGGTCAGCGAGATCGACCAGAGATCGCCCTTCCCGATCGCCGCGTAGATCTCTTCCTTGGCGATGAAACCGATGAATGGCGGCAATCCCGCCATCGACAATCCGGCCAGTGCAGCAGCCGCAAATGTAATGGGCATTGCCTTGCGCAAACCGCCGAGCTTGCGGATGTCACGGGTGCCGCTTTCGTGGTCGACGATGCCGGCGACCATGAACAGCCCGCCCTTGAAGAGGGCATGGGCAACCAGGTAGTAGACCGCGCCCTCGATTGCCCGTTCAGACCCGAACCCGGTCAGCATCACAAGCAGGCCCAGCGAGCCGACGGTTGTGTAGGCGAGCATGAGCTTCAGGTCGGTCTGGCGCACGGCCAGCAATGTTGCGGTTACCAGCGTTACGATCCCGAAGAGCGGCAACACTGTTTCCCACACTGCCGTATCGCCCAGAACCGGGTTCAGGCGCATCAGCATGTATACCCCGGCTTTCACCATGGTCGCAGAATGCAGGAAGGCCGAAACAGGCGTTGGCGCTTCCATGGCGTTGGGAAGCCAGAAATGGAACGGGAACTGTGCCGACTTGGTGAAGGCTGCACCGAGCACCAGGATCAACGCAAGCAGGTAATAGGGGCTGTCGCGGACCACGTCTCCGCCATTGATGAGCAGGGAAAGCTCGGTCATGCCGCTGATGCGGTTGAGGACAACCACGCCCGCGAGGAGGCTCAGCCCGCCTGCACCGGTTACCAGCAGGGCCTGGATCGCGGCGCGGCGCGAGGCAGCGCGGTTGTGATCGAAACCGATCAGCAGAAACGAGGTAATCGAAGTCAGTTCCCAGGCAACGAAAAGGGCTATCAGGCCGTCAGCCATGACCACCCAGAGCATCGAGCCCATGAACAGGAAAAGGAAGCCGACGAAGCGTCCCAGTTGCGGATGCGACGACAGGTAGCCGCCCGCATACAGGATGATCAGCGTGCCAATGCCCGATATCAGGAGCGCAAAAGTCAGGCTCAACCCATCGATGAGATAGGAGAGATTTGCACCCAGCGACGGCACCCACTGAATGCCTCCGGTGACTGCTTCGCCGGCAGCCACAGTCGGCAGATATCCCGAGAGATGTATGAAAACGAACGCCGGAACCAAGGCCAGCAGCCATACGGCGCGATGGCCCAGAAAGCGGATCAGCACCGGCGACAGCAATGCCGCGAGAAATGGTGCCATCAGGATGTAAAGCGTCACGCTCAAGTAGAATTGCCCCCGGATGCGGCGGTAAATGCGGTACTGATTACTGCCGCTCCTGGTGCCCAGAAACCCGGCATTTGAAATTGAATAACGATTGTCTCCCCATGCTTCAAGGAGAACAGGAAAATTCGCCGCGCTAATCAACCGGATTTGAACCGATGGTGAATCTCGTGTTCGAAGGTTTCATTGAGATTCGGGCGCAACAAACCTACATTCGGGCACAGAATAGACGTGTGGAGGCAGACATGCCGAAGATTTCAAAGACCGACGCCGAGTGGCGTGAACAACTTTCTCCCGAGCAGTACCGCATCACGCGCAAGCACGGGACGGAGCGTGCGGGGACCGGGCCTTATCTCGACGAAAAGCGGCCCGGCGTTTTCAAGTGCGTTTGCTGCGGAAAACCCCTGTACAGAACGGATGCCAAGTTTGAATCCGGCACCGGATGGCCGAGTTTCTTCGCGCCCGTATCCGACGAGGCTGTTGCAGAACACGAGGACCGGTCGTTCTTCATGCGCCGCACCGAGGTGCGATGCGCAGATTGCGATGCCCATCTGGGACATGTTTTTCCCGATGGACCCCAACCCACCGGGCTTCGCTACTGCATGAACGGCCATGCTCTGGACTTCGAGCCGGACACCGAGTAGTCCGGCCTGAACGCCCATTTATTCCATCTCGGGGCCAATTCCATTTGCGGCCCAGTTCCAATTCAGGACAGATTTCATGATCATCAGATTTCCGGCAATCGCCGGTGCCCCCGTCGCAGAAGCACGCCGGGTGGAGGCGGAATTCCACGGCGTCAAACTGACAGACGATTATGGCTGGCTGCGCGCGGAAAACTGGCAGGAGGCCATGCGCGAACCGGAAAAGCTGCCCGAGGATATCAAGGCCTATCTGACCGCCGAGAACGCCTATTATGAAGAAGCAATGGCCGATACGGCGCAACTCCAGGAGACGCTGATCGCCGAGATGCGCGGACGCATCAAGGAGGATGATTCCTCTGTTCCCCAGAACGATGGCCCGTTTGCATATTCGTGGAAATACACGGAAGGCGCAGAGCATCCGGTGTTCCTGCGCACCCCTCGCGATGGTGGCGAAGAGACCGTGCTGCTTGATGTCAACCGCGAAGCCGAGGCACATGAGTATTTCAACCTTGGGACGGCAGATGTTTCGCCGGGTCACAAGATACTCGCCTGGAGTTCGGATACCTCAGGCTCGGAATACTATCATCTCAGGTTCCGACAGGCGGGTTCGCAGGAAGATACCGGGGAGGAAATCCCGGATGTGGGTTCGGTCGCCTGGGCTGACGATGAAACGATTTTCTATACCCGCGTGGATGAAAGCCACCGGCCGTCAAAGGTGTTCCGGCACAAGCTCAATACAGATCCGCAGGACGATGTACTCGTCTTCGAGGAAACAGACCCGCGTTACTTCGTCGGCGTCGGCCGGACCCGATCGGGCAAATTCATTGTCATCGGCACCGGCATGAACGACGAGGATGAAGTTCTTGTCATCCCGGCGGAGGCGCCCGAGACTTCCCCGCGCGTGATCGAACCGCGTGCAGAAGGTATCGAATACTCGGTCGAGCATCAGGGAGATCGCTTCCTGATCGTGACAAATGCCGACGATGCGAAAGATTTCAAGATCGTCGAGGCTCCTGTCTCTGCGCCCGGGCGCGAGAACTGGAAGGATGTGGTTCCGCACAAACCAGGCCGCACCATTGTTGGACTGGATGCCTACCGCGACTGGATAATCTGGCTGCAGCGCGAAAACGCCCTGCCCCGAATCTGCTACGTTCACTCGGCAGAAGGTGCGAAGGCAGCAGTTCAGGCCATCGCGTTTGAGGAGGAGGCCTACTCGCTCGGCATGAGTACCAGCCCGGAATACGAAACGGACATGTTCCGCTTTTCCTATTCCTCGCCGACCACCCCTTCCGAGGTATTCGATTACGACCTTGCCTCCGGCGAACGGACGCTGTTGAAGACCCAGGAAGTGCCGTCCGGGCACGATCCCGATGCCTATGCGACGCGCCGTATCATGGCGCCTTCCCATGACGGAGCCGAAGTGCCGGTCACCATACTTTACCGCAGGGATACGCCGCTTGATGGCACAGCGCCATGCCTTCTCTATGGCTACGGTTCGTATGGCATGTCGATGCCTGCATCTTTTTCAACCAACCGCCTTAGCCTTGTAGACCGCGGCTTTGTCTACGCAATCGCGCATGTTCGCGGCGGTGAGGAAAAGGGCCGCCAGTGGTACGAAGACGCAAAATTCGGCAAGAAACCGAATACGTTCAAGGACTTCATTGCAGCAGCCGAGAAACTGATCGCCGAAGGATTTACCTCGAGCGGCAACATCGTCATTCAGGGCGGCTCTGCCGGAGGCCTGCTCGTCGGGGCTGCGGTCAACATGCGGCCCGAACTGTTTGCCGGCGTCATCGCCGACGTTCCATTCGTCGACATGCTCAACACCATCCTCGACGAGACGCTGCCGCTGACACCTGGCGAGTGGTCGCAATGGGGCAATCCGATCGCCAGCGTGGACGCTTTCAACGATATCCGGTCCTATTCGCCCTATGACAATGTGGCGGCAAAGGATTATCCCGCGATGCTGGTAACGGCAGGCGTTTCGGACCCGCGCGTCACCTACTGGGAGCCGGCAAAGTGGGTTGCCAAGCTGCGCTCGCTCAAGACCGATGGCAACATTCTGATGCTGCGGACAAACATGACGTCTGGCCATTTCGGCAAGTCAGGACGATTTGCGGCGCTCGAAGATGCAGCCCGGTCATTTGCCTTTGCGCTGAAAGCCACCGGGAAAATCTGAACTGGCCGTCAGGTCCCGCTCGTTACTGCTTGGGAACGGGCGGGATGGCCTTCAGATAGGCGGCAATGGCGGCCAGATCGTCGTCCTTTAGATGTGCCATGTTTTCCTGGACATCGACCATCGAACCGCCGACGGAATCGAATTCCGGCGTGAAGCCGGTTTTCAGATAGCCGGCGATATCGGCCGCGCTCCAGCTGCCCAGCGCGGTCGGGTCCGGCGTGATATTCGGGATCACGCCCTTGCCTTCCGGATTGGGGCCGCCAGCCAGCCATCTTGAACGATCCGAACCGCCAAACCCGAAAAAGGTTCGCGACGTGTGGCACTCGCCGCAATGGCCGGGGCCTTCCACAAGGTATTGGCCGCGCAGTACTGCAGGATCATCGGTCTGGAGATCCACGACCGGCGACGAATCCATGAACATTGCCTTCCACAATCCAAGCCCGCGCCTGAGCTTGAATGGAAGCGCCAGCTCGTTTGCCTCGTTGGCGCGCGAGACCGGGGGAAGCGTTTTCATGAATGCCCAGAGATCGGCAACGTCCTCCGGCTTCATGCGTGTGTAGGAAGTATAGGGAAATGCCGGGTAGAAGTGGCTGCCGTTCGGTGAGACACCCTTCATTACCGCGTTGGCAAAATCCGCCCCTGTCCAATTACCGATGCCGGTTTCAGGATCGGGCGAAATATTGGGGGCAACGAAGATGCCCGCCGGTGTCGGCAATCTGTGCCCGCCACCAAGCTTCAGCTTTTCGTCGCCCTTGGCGCCATCTGCGGCATGGCAGGATGCACATCCTCCGGTCCAGAAGACCATTTCCCCTCGCGCCGCGTCGCCTGCATCCATCTGTGCGGTGACGCTCTCATCCAGCCTGACTGGCGCGGTAAGGAACCAGAACACGATGGCGGCCAGAACGGCGAGGACGACAAGGGCTAGGATTGATTTCTTCATGGTACCGGATTGTTCAGCTCTCTAAAAATGTATGCCGGACGGTGCACTTGCGGCATCGTCCGGCAAGGCAAGTCATAAAGCCGGGATCAGCCTTTCTTGACGCGGTATTTCTCGTGGCAATCCTTGCAGTTGCCGCCGACCATGCCAAGCGCTTTTCCAAGGTCTTCCGGGGAAGCCGGCGCCATTTCGATTGCAGCGGCCGTATCAGCCTGGAACTTTGCCAATGCTGCATTGAAGCCGTCCATGTCTTCCCAGATTGCCGGTGCGGCGGTGGTGTCAGCCGCCATGTCGGAGCCTTCCGGGAAGAACTGTCCAATCGTGCCGGATACGTAGTTCATCGCCTTGAATGCAGCGACGGCACCTTTCGGATCGAAGGGCACCTGCCCCTTGGCCATGCCCGCAACCTGACCCATGGCAAGGCCGACCGTCTGCATTCCATCCTTGCGCATCTTCACCGGATCCATTGCGCCATGGCTGGCGGCAAAGGCAATACCGCCTGAAACGACAGAGGCTGCTACCAGCGTCATTACAAATTTCTTCATCATTCTCTCCCTTTGAACAGGTTGGGGAACTCGGTTCTTCCGGCTCGGTTGCGTTCACATGTCTGCCGGCCGGACGGCGGCTTGAAAAGTGGAACATACCAGCCCCGAATCGTCAGGTGCAGGCTTGGTGAACGATGCGTCAACTGTAGCGAAAAGATTGCCAAACATAAGAAAAACCCCGGCATTTCTGCCGGGGTTCACGAAGAATTGAGAAGCGGCCGATCCCGTTCAATCGAAAGGGATCATGCCTGAACTCAGGAAGACGCACCTTCATAGAGTTCCGCGACGTATTCCCAGTTGACAAGGTTGTCGACGAAAGCCTCGAGGTATTTCGGACGCGCATTGCGGTAATCGATGTAATAGGAGTGTTCCCAGACATCGCAGCCCAGAATCGGCGTTGCGCCGTTGACCAGCGGGTTTTCGCCGTTCGGCGTTTTCATGACTTCAAGCTTGCCGCCCTTGACGGCGAGCCAGCACCAGCCGGAACCGAACTGGGTCGCGCCAGCGTTCATGAAGTCATCGCGCATCTTGTCGTAACCGCCGAGATCGCTCTCGATTGCCTTGAGCAGGTTGCCCGGAACCTTGGCTGCACCGCCGCCGCCGTTAGGAGCCATCCAGTTCCAGAAGTGAAGGTGGTTGTAGTGCTGGCCAGCATTGTTGAATAGACCGGCATTCTTGCCAAAGCTCTCCTTGACGATTTCCTCCAGCGACTTGCCTTCAAGGCCCGAGCCGTCGAGCAGCTTGTTACCGTTGGTGACATAAGCCTGATGGTGCTTGTCGTGATGATACTCGAGCGTTTCGGCCGACATATAGGGGCCGAGGGCGTCATAGGCATAGGGAAGGTCGGGAAGTTCGAACGACATGATGAAATCCTTTCTTGATTGCGAATTAACGGTCCGCTGAGCGGCTTCTGGAAGCATATTTAATACTTCTGGATGACATGACAATGTGTATTCCCAAGATTGGTTCCGGCAGGTGCAAAACAGGCACTTCAGACAGGCATTTGGAGGCAATTGCTGCGGTATTGCCTGCGCGGCGCACATGATGCAGGCTGACGGCCGCGAGGCTGAGGCAACTAACCATGGATGGGAAAATGACCGGCACCTATGTCTTCGATGCCTATGGAACGCTGTTCGACGTGCATTCGGCCGTCGCCCGCCATGCCCAACTGGTTAGTCCGCAGTCGGCGCGGGTTTCGGAGATCTGGCGCAACAAGCAGCTTGAATACAGCTGGACGCTGACGCTCATGGGGCGCTACCGACCGTTCTGGGATCTGACAGAGGCAGCGCTGGACTTCGCGCTTGCCGCGGTGCCAGGTGCAAATGCCGAGGCACGGGAAGCGCTTCTTGATGCCTACCGCACCTTGTCGTGCTATCCGGAAGTTCCGCAGGTTCTCAAGCAGCTCAAGGAAGGCGGCGCGCGCACAGCAATCTTCTCGAACGGTTCACCGGAAATGCTGGACAGCGCGGTCTCGTCCTCCGGTATCGGAGACTACCTGGACAAGGTGATCTCGATCCATGATTTGGGCAAGTTCAAGACGCATCCCGAGAGCTACCGCCTGGTAACCGATGCGTTCGGGATCACTCCAAAGGAGGTGACATTTCAGTCTTCGAACCGCTGGGACATCGCTGGGGCCGCCGCATTCGGCTTCACCTGCAACTGGGTCAACCGCACGGGGCAGCCGGACGAATATGGCGATCTATCCCCCACCAGAATTCTGGAGAATCTGAACGGACTGCCTTGAGAGCCGCGAGGGACAGATCAGCGGCGAAGGCTTCCCAGAATACCACGGACAAGTTCGCGGCCAAGCGTCGTTGCGACTGACCTGACAACCGATTTGATTGCCGCTTCGGTGGCCGTCTGGCGGCCCGACGAGCGCTTGGAAGAGCTTGATTTCTCTTCTTTGCGGCGCTGTTTTTCTTCCTCTTCCTGCCGCTTGCGGGCAGCCTCATCCTTCGCCGCCTTCTCAGCCTTGGCCTGGAGAACCTCGTAAGCCGACTCGCGGTCGATCTCCTTCTCGTACTGGCCGCTGACCGGCGAGACATTCATCAGCGAGCGCCGTTCGGAATCCTCAAGCGGACCAAGCCGCGAGGATGGCGGGCGAATGAGCGTGCGCTGGACGACGGAAGGAATACCCTTCTTCTCCAGGGTGGAAACCAGTGCCTCGCCGACGCCCAACTGCATGATCACGTCCCGCGCATCGAAATCGGGGTTGGGCCTGAAAGTGTCGGCAGCGGTGCGTACCGCTTTCTGTTCGCGCGGCGTGAAGGCGCGAAGCGCATGCTGGATGCGGTTGCCAAGCTGGGCAAGGACGGGTTCGGGAATGTCGATCGGATTCTGCGTGACGAAATAGACGCCAACGCCCTTGGAGCGGATCAGCTTGACGACCTGCTCCACCTTGTCGACGAGCACCTTGGGCGCTTCGTCGAACAGGAGATGAGCCTCGTCGAAGAAGAAGACGAGACGCGGCTTTTCGGGATCGCCGACCTCTGGCAGTTCCTCGAAAAGTTCGGACAGCAGCCAAAGAAGGAAGGTCGCATAAAGGCGCGGTGAGCTCATAAGCTTGTCCGCCGCCAGAATGCTGATCGCGCCGCGCCCATCGCGCGTCGTGCGCATCAGATCGCTGATTTGAAGCGCCGGCTCGCCAAAGAAGTGTTCTCCGCCCTGCTGCTCGATGATCAGAAGCTGGCGCTGGATGGCGCCGATCGACTGTGTCGAGATGAGACCGTAGTCGTCGTTCAGTTCTTCGCGCCGATCCGCCATGTTTGAAAGCAGCGAACGCAGGTCTTTCAAGTCGAGCAGCAGCAGGCCTTCGTCGTCGGCCAGCTTGAACGCCATGTTGAGAATACCGTCCTGCGCCTCGGACAAGTCCATCAGCCGCGAAAGGATCAGCGGCCCCATTTCCGAGATCGTAGTGCGAACGGGATGGCCCTTCTCGCCGAAGAGGTCCCAGAATATTACGGGGAATTCCTGAAGTTCGTAGTCATCGAAGCCAATCGTTTCGGCACGCTTGGCAAGGAAGTCCTTCATCTCACCCATTGCGCCCAGCCCGGAAACGTCGCCTTTCACGTCAGCGCAGAAAACCGGTACCCCCGCGTTGGAAAAGCCTTCGGCCAGTATCTGAAGCGACACCGTCTTGCCCGTGCCGGTTGCGCCGGTCACAAGCCCATGCCGGTTGGCGAGCTTCAGTTCCAGATATTCGCCCTTGTTGATGGAATCATCGGGATTGCGGCTGGTGCCGAGATAGATCCGGCCTTCCTCTTGCCTTGGCATATACATTTACCCCTGTTGCCGCATGTCCGGCTAAGTGTTCCAGAAGGCGCAAGCGCGCACTCCCATGCTATAGGCAAATCGCTCCCCTGCTGCAAATATCAAACGCTGTCGGAAATCCGTTTTTTGTGGTCCCGATTTGGCACGGCCTTCATGGCACGGTTCATGCTCCCGGTTCTCCCGTGAATGGAAGGGAGACCATGCGTTTGAACAGTCGAAAAAACGGCGCCAAGGCTGAAGGCCACTTGTCGGAGGCATCAGAACGCAGGATTGGCCGCAGATCCGTTCTCGGCGGTTTGCTGGCCGGCGCTGCAGCAACTCTTGGCGCGGCAGCCCCTGCACGGGCGGAGAAATCCGCACGCGAACTGTTTTCGATGGCCGACCTGCGCGGTTCCAGCAATGCCAATGAACTGGGTTTGCGACCCGGTGCCGTGGATGACCAGTCGAAGCTCCTGCAGTCCATTCTCGACAAGGCGGCATCGCAGAACAAGCCGGTGTTCCTTCCGCCAGGTGACTACAAGGTCTCCAACATACTCCTCCCCTCGAACACCAAACTGATCGGCGTGCCGGGCAGTTCGCGCCTGGTATATTCGGGAAACGGCCATTTCCTGATGGGCGAAAACGCCGAGCACATCGAGATCACGGGTATCGTGGCCGACGGCCAGAACCGGGGGTTCAATCCCTATGCCGAGGCTCTGGTTCGGCTGGTCAACATCGAGCACGCCGTGATGGACAATTGCCGTTTCCTAGGCAGTTCCGGTACAGGTATCCGCCTCGACCGGTCGGCTGGCCGTATAGAACGCTGCTCGATCAGCGGCGCGGCGGGCGAATGCGCGATCATGGCCTATGAGAACGAAGGCCTCATTATCGTCAACAACGAGGTTTCCGACTGCGCAAACGGCGGCATCCTGGTCCATCGCTGGCAGCAGGCGCCGGATGGCACAATTGTTTCGGGCAACCGGGTATCACGCATCGGCGCGGCCAATGGTGGAACCGGCGAATGGGGCAACGGCATCAACGTGTTCCGCTGCGGTGACGTGATCATTACCGGGAACCACGTCTCCGACTGCGCCTTCACCGCCATTCGCTCGAATGCGGGGAGCAACGTGCAGATCTCCTCCAACACCTGCCTGAACTCCGGCGAAACCGCCATCTATTCCGAATTCGAGTTCAACGGGGCAGTTATCAACTCCAACGTGATCGACGGCGGGGCGCGCGGAATCTCGATCACCAATTTCATGCAGGGTGGCCGCATGGCCGTTTGCTCGGGCAACCTGATCCGCAATATCCGCACCACCGCGCCCTATGAGGATGACGAGCATCCGTTCGGCGAGGGTATCTCTGCCGAGGCCGACACCGTGGTTACCGGCAACGTGATCGAGAGTGCAAGCCGATACGGCCTGATGCTCGGCTGGGGGCCTTACCTGCGCGATGTCGTTGCGACCTCGAACATCATTCGCGGCTCCGACATAGGTGTCTATGTCAGCGTGGTCGAGGGCGTAGGCCCTGTTCGCATCTCCGGCAACACGATTTCGGGGGCGAAGGGCGGCGCGATCATCGGCCATCGCTGGCAGGAAAAGACGACCGGCGATCTCGCCAATGGCGGCGACGGCGGCAATGCCAGAATGATGATCAGCGACAACCTGGTCTCGTAAAGTACTCCGGCACGCCCTGAAGCGCGTATTCTACCGGCTTCACTCCTCGGAAGCCGGTTTCTCCGTGGACTTGCCAGTCTTCCTGGAAGCGGACTTCTTCGCCGGTTTCGATTTCGATGCGGACTTGCTCTCCTCGTGCTCGCCCACGATGGCGATGCGAAGAATGTTGGTCGTTCCAGCCGTGCCGAACGGAACCCCTGCGGAAATCACGATACGGTCGCCGTTCTTTGCCAGTTTTTCGCGCCGCGCGAAGCGGGTCGACTTGCCAACCATGTCGGCGAAGTTTTCCACGTCATCGCGGGTCTTCACGGCATGCACGCCCCAGGCAAGGCAAAGCTGGCGCGCCACCGTGGCGTCCGGTGTCAGTCCCAGTGTCGGTACGAGCGTGCGCAGGCGCGACACGCGGCGCACCGTCGAACCTGTCTTGGTGAAGGTGGAAATGGCGGCACAATTGCGGTTGCGCGCCACGTCGCAGGCTGCAGAAGCAATCGCGTCGGAATCGGTTTCGTCGATCGGCAGCGGCACCGCGTGAATGATGGAATCGAAATCCGGGTCTTCTTCGGTTGCCTGGATGATCCGGTCCATGGTTTTTACCGCCTCGACCGGATACTTGCCCGCCGCCGTCTCGGCAGAAAGCATCACCGCGTCAGCACCGGCATATACCGCGTTGGCAACGTCGGAACTTTCGGCACGAGTCGCGACCGGTTCGGAAATCATCGATTCCAGCATCTGGGTAGCGACGATGACAGGCTTGCCCTCCTTGCGGCAGGCGGCGATGATCTGTTTCTGGATCTGCGGCACGCGCTCCGGCGGCATTTCCACTCCCAGGTCGCCACGCGCCACCATCACGGCATCGGAAAGTGCAACGATGCCTTCCAGGTTCTCGATGGCAGAAGGCTTTTCAAGCTTGGCCAGAACACGCGTGCGGCCCCGTATAAGACGGCGGGCGCGGTGGATGTCCTCCACCTTCTGGACGAAGGAAAGCGCAATCCACTCGACACCGAGGGAGATTGCGAATTCCAGGTCCTTGCGGTCCTTGGCGGTTAGAATGTTGATCGGGAGTACAGTTCCTGGAACGTTGACCCCCTTGCGGTCCGAAATGATGCCGGCATTCTGGACCTTGCATGAAAGTACCTTGCCGTCATTCTTTTCAACGGTCAGGCGCAGACGGCCATCATTGACCAGCAAATCCTCTCCCGGCTTGATGGCGGCGAAAATTTCCTTGTGCGGCAAGGAGACCCTGGAACTGTCACCAGTCACCTTGTCCAGATGGAACTCGAAATCCTGTCCCTTGCGAAGCCGTTCCGAAACATTGGAAAACGTGCCGATGCGCAGTTTCGGCCCCTGCATGTCCGCCAGAATTCCGATGGGACGGCCCGTCTCTTCCTCGATCTTGCGGATCATCGCGTGCCTGGCAGCATGCTCCTCGTGGGAACCGTGGCTGAAATTGAGCCGGAACACATCCACGCCCGCCTTGAAGAGTTGCTTGATTGTCTTGTAGTCGGAACTTGCCGGACCGATGGTTGCAACGATCTTGCAATAGCTTTCGCGTTTCATGGAATTAATCTGCCTTTCGCGGAACTGCTCTTGTGCAGTGCATATACAATCGTTTTAAAATATTCGCACTGCCTTCGCAAGAACCCTGGATTCGCGTGACACAGTGATGTCACGCGGGCAACAGGTGCAAGGAATCATGATTGGCATCATGCGCAATTGGCATATGGTGGCCGCATTAAACTTGAGGCAATGTGCTCAACAGAAATCAAGTTTGTTGAACATCCCGGCTGGCCCCTGCAATCCTGTTTACGCGCAAAGCAAAACCGCGCCCCGGAAATAAATCCGGAGCGCGGTATGTTCATTCCCGTGGCTGCAAGCCCGTTCGGGCGTCAGGCGATCAGCCGATTGCCTTGAGCAGGGTTTCGCCAAGCTTCGCCGGAGACGGGGAAACGACGATACCGGCCGATTCCATCGCAGCGATCTTGTCTTCGGCTCCGCCCTTGCCACCGGAGATCACGGCACCGGCATGGCCCATGGTGCGTCCCGGAGGTGCGGTACGGCCGGCAATGAAGCCTGCCATCGGTTTCTTGCGGCCCTTTTTCGCCTGCTCGATCAGCCACTCGGAAGCTTCTTCCTCGGCAGAGCCACCGATCTCGCCGATCATGATGATCGACTTGGTCTCGTCATCGTCGAGGAACATGTCGAGCACGTCGATGAACTCGGTGCCCTTGACCGGGTCGCCGCCGATGCCGACAGCCGTAGTCTGGCCGAGACCCGCATTGGTGGTCTGGAAGACTGCCTCATAGGTGAGCGTACCGGAGCGCGACACGACGCCGACCGAGCCCTTCATGAAGATGTTGCCCGGCATGATGCCGATCTTGCACTGTTCAGGTGTCAGGATGCCCGGGCAGTTTGGGCCAAGCAGGCGGGAATTCGACTTGCGAAGGCGCGCCTTGACCTCGACCATGTCGGAAACCGGGATGCCCTCGGTGATGCAGACGATGAAGGGTATTTCAGCCTCGATGGCCTCGATGATCGCAGCGGCAGCCCCTGCAGGCGGAACGTAGACGACGGATGCATCAGCGCCGGTTGCGGCCTTGCCTTCCTTCACGGAGGCGAAGATCGGCAGTTCGGTACCCTTGGCACTGCCGTTTTCGGCAGTCCAGGTTTCTCCGCCCTTCTTCGGGTGAATACCCCCAACCATCTTGGTGCCGTAATAGGCGAGCGCCTGTTCGGTGTGGAAGGTACCGGTCTTGCCGGTCAGGCCCTGTACGAGAACCTTGGTGTCTTTGTTTACGAGAATGGACATCTTGGATCAGGCCTCTTTGACAGCTTTGACGATTTTCTGGGCGGCATCGTCGAGATCGTCAGCAGCGATCACGTTGAGGCCCGACTCGTTGATGATCTTCTTGCCGAGTTCGACGTTGGTACCTTCGAGGCGAACAACCAGCGGAACTTTCAGGCCCACTTCCTTGACCGCAGCGACCACGCCTTCGGCGATCACGTCGCAGCGCATGATACCGCCAAAGATGTTGACCAGAATGCCCTTAACGTTCGGATCGGAAGTGATGATCTTGAAGGCTGCCGTCACCTTCTCCTTGGAAGCGCCACCACCAACATCGAGGAAGTTGGCGGGCTCGGCCCCGTAGAGCTTGATGATGTCCATCGTCGCCATGGCAAGACCGGCACCGTTGACCATGCAGCCGATGTCACCGTCGAGCGCGACATAGGCGAGATCGTACTTGGAGGCCTCGATTTCCTTTGCGTCCTCTTCCGTCTCGTCGCGCAGTTCGACAACGTCCGGGTGACGGAACAGCGCGTTGCCGTCGAAGGATACCTTGGCGTCGAGAACGCGCAGGTGACCGTTCTTCATGACGATCAGCGGGTTGACCTCAAGCAGGCTCATGTCCTTCTCGACAAAGGCCTTGTAGAGGATCGGGAAGAGCGACTTGGCGTCTTCGGCAGCAGCACCGTCAAGTTTCAGCGCAGCGGAGAGTTTTGCAACATCGGCATCGGTGATGCCTTCGAGCGGATCGATGCCGACGGTAGCGATCTTTTCCGGTGTTTCCTCGGCAACCGCCTCGATGTCCATGCCGCCCTCGGTCGATACGACGAAGGAAACCAGGGAAGAGGAGCGATCCACGAGGATCGAGAGATAAAGTTCGCGCTCGATGTCGGCGCCGTCTTCGAGATACAGGCGATTGACCTGCTTTCCAGCTTCGCCGGTCTGCTTGGTGACGAGCGTGTTACCGAGCATCTCGGCCACGTGGGACTTTACTTCCTCAGGTGAGAAAGCGAGGCGCACGCCGCCTTTCGAATCTGCCGGAAGCTCCTTGAACTTGCCCTTGCCGCGTCCACCGGCATGGATCTGGCTCTTGACCACGTAGAGCGGTCCCGGAAGCGCAGCAATCGCCGCGTCCACATCGTCTGCCGACAATATCGGCACACCCTGTGCGACGGGAGCCCCGTAACCCTTCAGAAGTTGTTTCGCCTGGTATTCGTGAATGTTCATGTCGCTCTCAACCTTTGCCCTGGATGGCTTGACCTTCCGGCTTTCGACTTGCCTGCCGGTTGAGGAAACCGGCACACATTTCCCGCATGCGACAGCGAGCCGCATACCGGGTTCGCATGCGGGAATAGGTCAGCAAGCCGCCGTTATCAAGCCTTTACCCGATGTTTGTGCGGTGAGTGAACACATTTGGGGGCGCTCGAAAATAGGCCATTGGAATGAGCGCAGCCGCCGATTTTCGCCGAGCGCGGCGTTCAATCGTTTGTATCGGCTGCCATAGGGGCAAATTTGCCCGAGCCGGACCATAATTTCATATCCGGTTGTGTATCGATGCACACGCCAGGCGACATGCATCACCTGGCTCGAAAGTTGCGGAAAAGCTTCGGCAGGGTCAGAAAAGCCCCTCAATTTCACCCTTGGTGTTGAGTTCGATCACTTCCGCGCTGGGCCTGCGCGGCAGTCCCGGCATGGTCATGATGTCCCCGCAGATGACCACGACGAACCCCGCGCCTGCGGAAAGGCGCACCTCGCGAACCGGCACGGAATGCCCGGTGGGCGCTCCGCGCAGGCTGGGATCGGTCGAAAATGAATACTGGGTCTTGGCCATGCAGATGGGCAAGTCGCCATAGCCTTCGGCTTCCCACTGGCGCAACTGGTCGCGGATCCGCTTGTCGGCCATGACCTCGTCTGCCCGGTAGATCCTCTTGGCGATGGTTTCGATCTTCTCGAACAAGCCCATCTTGTCGGGATAGAGAGGCGAAAACTGCGCCATTCCGGAATCTGCAATCGCGGCGACCCGTTCCGCCAGTTCCGCAATGCCTTTCGATCCATCTGCCCAGTGCCTGCACAGGAAGGCCTCCGAGCCCGCCTCCTTCACATACTCCATGACCGCGTCTAGTTCGGCCTTCGAGTCACCGGTAAAATGGTTGATGGCGACGACGGCCGGAACACCGAACTGGCGCATGTTCTCGATATGCCGGCCCAGATTGGCAAGGCCCGCCTTCACTGCCGCCACGTTCTCGTCCTTCAGGTCTTCCTTGGCCACGCCCCCATTCATCTTGACGGCGCGGACAGTGGCAACGATGACCACGGCATCGGGTGCAAGTCCCGCCTTGCGGCACTTGATGTCCATGAACTTCTCTGCGCCGAGATCTGCACCGAACCCGGCTTCGGTCACTACATAGTCCGCCAGCTTGAGCGCGGTCTTGGTGGCAATGACCGAGTTGCAGCCATGGGCGATGTTGGCGAACGGCCCGCCATGGACAAAGGCAGGATTGTTCTCCAGCGTCTGCACCAGATTGGGCTGCATGGCATCCTTGAGCAGAACTGTCATTGCTCCGTCCGCCTTCAGGTCGCGGCAGTAGACCGGCGAACGGTCACGCCGGTAGGCAACTATGATGTTGCCCAGCCTCTCGCGCAGATCATCCAGGTCGTTCGAAAGGCACAGGATCGCCATGACCTCGGAAGCCACGGTGATATCGAAACCGGCTTCGCGGGGAAAGCCGTTCGAGATGCCGCCAAGATTGACCACGATCTCGCGCAGGGCACGGTCGTTCATGTCCATGACGCGGCGCCATGCGACCCGGCGAATGTCGATGCCAAGCTCGTTGCCCCAGTAGACGTGGTTGTCGATCATTGCGGCGAGAAGGTTGTGCGCGGAGGTGATGGCGTGGAAGTCACCGGTGAAATGAAGGTTCATGTCCTCCATCGGAATTACCTGGGCATACCCGCCGCCCGCTGCGCCGCCCTTCATCCCGAAACAGGGTCCAAGAGACGCCTCACGGATGCAGATCATTGCCTTCTTGCCAATGGCGTTGAGGCCGTCACCAAGGCCAACCGTGGTTGTTGTCTTGCCCTCGCCTGCAGGTGTCGGGTTTATCGCGGTCACCAGTATGAGCTTGCCGTTCTTTTTCTTTTCAAGGCCCGCGATGAAACCGGCTGAAACCTTTGCCTTGTCATGGCCATAGGGCAGCAGGTGATCGGCAGGAATGCCGATCTTCTCTCCCACTTCGATGATCGGCTTTTTCTCGGCCGAGCGGGCGATTTCGATATCGGTCTTTGCTGCCATGATTTCCTCCTTGCCGGGCGGGCGGGCCACGAACGGACCAAACAATCTTGCCAATGGACCGTATGGCAACGGTCAATGCTGGCTCGACGAGCGAAATTCCGAACTTGGATGAAATGGCACCAGCCGGATGCAGTATGACATCCAAATTGCAATTTCAGGCAAGATGGGCGCATTTTTTGCAGGCCGATGCAACGAATCGGCCACAAAATATTCCAATTGAGACCCTTTGCAATTCGAGCACGGTCGGGCTCTGATTTTTCTGCATGGCTCAACGGCTGGGGATTCTCGCAATTTCCGCATTGCATGATTGCGTCATTTGCTGTCACTATTGCGAAGTCATCCGGCAATTGCCGGGCTGCAAGCGGGAGAGAGTTCGCGCCACGGAAACGTGGCAAGGACCGCCGAAGGTGAAAACCACCCATAATCTCTCAGGCAAAAGGACCGTTTGCGGCAGACACTCTGGAAAACGGGCAGCAGCCCGTGCCGAAGGTGTAAGCGGAAAGCCCTGGCATTTCGCGAGTCTCTCAGGCCAAGGACAGAGGGGTGCCATTTCCCGGCAACGGGCGTGGCTGAACCATTGTCACTGGATTGAGCCCTGGAACATTTGGCGCCGGGAGCTAGCATGGAGAGACTGGCACCTTGAAGAAAACACCCCTGCATGAACTGCATGCCGAAAGCGGCTCGAAGTTTGGTCCATTCGCCGGCTATGACATGCCGTTGTTCTATCCTCTCGGGATCATGAAGGAACACCAGCACACGCGCGGCCATGCCGGCCTGTTCGATATTTCCCACATGGTGCATATCGACGTTTCGGGACCGCAGGCTGCCGATCTCATAGCGCGCGCCTCCCCCTTCGATCCTGCCTCTCAAGATCAGGGAAGCTGCAAATACACCTTCTTTCTCAATGAAAATGCCGGGATCATCGACGATCTGATCGTCACGCGTCTTGGCGACGCCCGGTTCCGCATCGTTGCCAATGCCGGCTGCGCCGAAAAGGATATCGCGCATATCAGCAAGCTGGCAGAAGAATACGACGCTGATATCGAAGTCCTCGAATGCGGGTTCGTGGCATTGCAGGGACCCGAAGCGGAGAAAGTGCTGTGCGATGCCGGGATCGATGTCTCGCAGCTTGTCTTCATGACGGCGATGGAACCGGAAAGCGGCTGGTTCGTCTCGCGAACGGGTTACACGGGCGAAGACGGTTTCGAGATTGCCCTTCCGGTGGCAGAAACGGAGGCATTCGCCCGCAAGCTTCTTTCAGATGAGAGGGTTGAACTCATCGGCCTTGGAGCGCGCGACAGCCTGCGGCTCGAAGCCGGGCTTTCGCTTTACGGCCAGGATTTGGACGAGGAAACCTCGCCGCATGAAGCCGGGCTGATCTGGGCGATCCCGAAGGAGCTTCGTTCGGGCGGCGCCTATCTTGGCGCGGACGCCTTTGCGAGGAAGTTTGCCGAAGGACGCAAGCGCAAGCGGGTCGGGCTCAAACCGAAGGAAGCCAAGCCGGTCCGTGCGGGCGCAACACTTGCCGACAGTGAAGGCAACGAGATTGGCTCCATCACCTCTGGCGGCTTCGGGCCGACAGTGGGCGGACCGGTGGCGTTGGGAATGATTTCAGCCGATGCCGGCGAGAACGGTATTTTTGCCGATGTCCGCGGCAAGCAGGTCGAGATGGAAATCGTGCCCCTGCCCTTCGCACCCCACCACTACAAGAAATAAGCACAATCCAATCCCTCAAAGAGAGAGCAGCACATGGCAACTGTATACTACACCGATGAACACGAATGGATCAGCGTCGAAGGCGACACCGCCACGGTCGGCATCACCAATTACGCTCAGGAACAGCTTGGCGATCTCGTGTTCGTGGAATTGCCCGATGTCGGACGCACCATTTCCAAGGGCGAGGAAACTGTCGTGGTCGAGTCGGTCAAGGCAGCATCGGACGTCTACGCACCCATCGACGGCGAGGTTACCGGGGTGAACGAGTCACTCGGCTCCGACCCTGCACTCGTCAACACCGCAGCAGAAGGCGACGGCTGGCTGTTCAAGATGAAGATTGGCGATCCGTCCCAACTCGAAGGGTTGATGGACAAGGCCGCCTATGACGCGATGGTTGGTTGAGCCCAACGCCTTTCCCTACCGCTTTTGATTTCTGCACGGAGCACCGGCAATGGTTTTTTCGCCGACCGACTATGACCCCTATGACTTTGCAAACCGCAGGCATATCGGCCCTTCCCCCCGGGAAATGGACCAGATGCTCGACCTGCTCGGCGTTTCGAGCCTGGACGAACTGATCGACCAGACCGTTCCGGCCGAAATCCGCCAGGCCGAGCCGCTCGACTGGGGGCCTGCGATGTCGGAACGCGACATGCTGCATTTCATGGAGGGTGTTGCCGAGAAGAACAAGCCCATGGTGTCGCTCATTGGCCAGGGCTATTATGGAACGATGACGCCGCCGGCGATCCAGAGGAACATCCTGGAAAATCCGGCCTGGTACACGGCCTACACGCCCTACCAGCCGGAAATCTCACAGGGCAGGCTTGAAGCCCTGATCAACTACCAGACCATGGTTTCCGATCTGACCGGCCTCGAAATCGCCAATGCCTCACTGTTGGACGAGGCAACCGCCGCTGCCGAAGCAATGACCATGGCGCAGAGGGTTGCGAAGTCCAAGCAGACTGCATTCTTCATCGACGAGAACTGCCATCCGCAGAATATCGCCGTGATGAAGACGCGTGCCGAACCGCTTGGCATCGAGATCATCATAGGCGATCCGCAGACCGGTCTCGACCCCGGGAAGGTGTTCGGAGCGATCTTCCAGTATCCGGGCACACATGGCCAGATCCGCGATTTCACCGAACAGATTGCAGCGCTGCATGAAGCAGGCGCGCTGGGCATTGTCATTGCCGATCCGCTGGCGCTGACGCTGTTGCGCTCGCCCGGAGAAATGGACGCCGACATCGCGGTCGGATCCACGCAGCGCTTTGGCGTTCCGCTCGGATATGGCGGCCCGCATGCGGCCTATATCTCGTGCAAGGACGCCTACAAGCGCGCGATGCCGGGTCGCATCATCGGTGCCTCCATCGATGCGCGCGGCAACCTTGCCTACCGGCTGGCCTTGCAGACCCGCGAACAGCATATCCGCCGAGAGAAGGCCAACTCAAACGTCTGCACGGCGCAGGCTCTTCTGGCGGTCATGGCCTCCATGTACGCGGTCTTCCATGGTCCCGAGGGCCTGAAGGCCATTGCCCAGGGCGTACACCGCAAGGCTGTTCAGCTTGCCAGCGGGCTGGAAAGCCTTGGATTCGACGTTTCGCCAGAGGCGTTTTTCGACACGATCACGGTAAAGGTTGGCTCGCTGCAAGGTGTCATCCTGAATGCTGCCGTTGCCAATGGCATCAACCTGCGCCGCATCGGCAAGGACCGGATCGGCATCAGCGTCGATGAAAAGACCTACCCGGAGACGATCGAAGCGGTGTGGCGCGCCTTTGGCGGCAACATGAAGGTCAGCACCGTCGAGGACAGGTTCTATCGCCTGCCGCAATCCAGCCTGCGCACCAGCAAGTACCTGACGCATCCGATCTTTCACATGAACCGGGCCGAAGCGGAAATGACGCGCTACATGCGCAGGCTTGCCGACCGCGACCTGGCACTCGACCGCGCGATGATCCCGCTCGGTTCCTGCACGATGAAGCTGAATGCGACTGCCGAGATGCTGCCCGTGACCTGGCCAGCCTTCTCAGAGGTGCATCCCTATGCGCCCGCTGACCAGGTCGAAGGCTACACGCAACTGATCGAAGACCTTTGCCAGAAGCTCTGCACCATCACCGGCTACGACGCCATGTCGATGCAGCCGAACTCCGGCGCTCAAGGCGAATATGCGGGCCTTCTCACCATCCGCGCCTACCATGTCGCGAATGGCGAGGCGCATCGCAATGTGTGCCTGATCCCCACCTCGGCCCACGGGACGAACCCGGCCTCGGCACACATGGTCGGCTGGAAAGTGGTGGCAGTGAAGGCCGACGAGAACGGCAATATCGATCTGGAGGATTTCCGCCAGAAGGCAGAGGCGAATTCGGAAAACCTTGCCGGCTGCATGATCACCTATCCTTCAACCCATGGGGTTTTCGAGCGCACTGTACGCAAGGTCTGCGAGATCACGCATGAGCATGGCGGGCAGGTATACATCGATGGCGCAAACATGAATGCCATGGTCGGTGTTTCAAGGCCCGGCGACATTGGTGGGGATGTAAGCCATCTCAACCTGCACAAGACCTTTTCCATCCCGCATGGCGGCGGCGGTCCCGGCATGGGTCCGATCGGCGTCAAGGCGCATCTGGCCCCGCATCTGCCCGGCGATCCAAACAGCATGCAGACGCCCGGACCGGTATCGGCAGCACCATTCGGCTCGTCTTCCGTCCTGCCGATTTCCTGGGGCTACTGCCTGCTGATGGGCGGTGAAGGCCTGACCCAGGCGACCAAGGTTGCGATCCTCAATGCGAACTACATCGCCAAGCGGCTGTCGGGCGCCTACGAGGTACTCTACAAGGGCGAGAACGGGCGCGTTGCACATGAGTGCATCATCGACACCCGGCCCCTTCTCGAAGAAGCCGGTGTGACGGTGGATGACATTGCCAAGCGCCTGATCGATTGCGGTTTCCACGCACCAACGATGAGCTGGCCGGTCGCCGGCACCCTTATGGTCGAACCGACGGAATCCGAACCCAAGGCCGAACTCGACAGGTTCTGCGACGCAATGCTCGCCATTCGCGAAGAAGCCCGAGACATCGCCGAGGGACGCATGGACCGGGAAAACAACCCGCTCAAGAATGCTCCGCACACGATGGAGGATCTTGTTGGCGAGTGGGAGCGGCCCTACAGCCGCGAACAGGCATGCTTTCCGCCGGGCGCCTTCCGCGTCGACAAGTACTGGCCACCCGTCAACCGCGTCGACAACGTCTATGGCGACCGCAATCTGGTCTGCACCTGCCCGTCGGTCGAGGAATTGGCTGACTGAACGGCGCGTGATCGCGTGAAAAGAAGAAGCCGCGGCCACTGATGAAGCGGTCGCGGCAGATTGGCAGCGCAGGAAGGCCAGGCCTCTGGCCTTCTATCCCCTTGCCTTCGCCAGCGCGGCTTCGCGCATCTGCGTCAACGTTTGGCGCGGCGTGATCGCCTCCGCCGAAATTTCGAGGTCGAGCAGCGCGCCCGTTTTCGACGCGAGCGCCCGTTCGAAGGCAGCAGGAAATTCATCCGTCGCCGAAACACGTTCGGCATGGAAGCCGTACGCCTTGGCGAGGGCGACGAAATCGGGGTTGACCATGTCGGTGCCCGAAACACGCTCGGGATAATTCCGCTCCTGGTGCGCCCGGATCGTTCCATAGGTGCCGTTGTTGAGCAGCAGGATTATCGGCTGTGCACCGGCTTGCAGGGCGGTCGCCATTTCCGCGCAGTTCATCTGGAAGTCGCCATCACCAGCGAAGCACACGACAGTGCGTTCCGGATCGACGATCTTTGCCGCAATCGCTGCCGGAAGTCCGTAGCCCATGGCACCCGCCTGCGGTGCCAGAAGGCGGGCCTTCCTGCCGAATTTGAAGAACCTGCCGGACCAGATGGCGAAGTTGCCAGCACCATTGGTCAGGATCATGTCGTCCGGCAGCCTGCCGCGCAGATAGGCCGTAACCTTGCCCATGTCGACCGGCGAAGGAAGGTCAGTCACTTTGAAACCGGCTTCGTAGGCGGCCCTGCCCTCGGCCCGCCAATCGGCCCAGCCGCCCTTTACAGGCTCAAGATCGCCAAGGGCTGCGGCAAAGGCATTTGGTCCGGCCTGAATGGCAAGTTCCGGGCGATAGATCTTGCCGATCTCAAGGTCCGATCCGTGAACATGGATCAGCCTCTGTTTCGGCTGCGGCACGTCAAGCAGCGTATAGCCCCCTGTCGAATTTTCCCCGAAACGGTTGTTGATCGCCAGAATGACATCGGCCTCGCGGATGAGCTTTTGAACCGACGGCACCATGCCGACACCGGCTTCACCGCAGAAGACCGGCGAATTGTTGTCGAACTGGTCCTGGTAGCGGAAGACCGAAACCACCGGGATGTCACTCGCCTCGGCAAACCGGCGCATCGGCTCGGTTCCCTCACCCTTCCAGTTGCAGCCGCCGTAGAGAATGAGCGGCCGCGATGCACTTGCAAGCATTTCGCGCAGCCTGCCCATCGATTCTGGCGACGGGTGAGGCTCGGCAATCATGACGGGACCGGACACTGCCGCAACATCCGTCAGGCTGGTCAGCATGTCTTCGGGAAGCGCGATGACGACCGGGCCCGGCCTGCCGGAAATGGCAAGTGTCCAGGCACGCGACACGATCTCGGGAATGCGCTCGACCTGGTCGATCTCGACAGCCCATTTGGCCATGGTTCCGAAAACCGCCTTGTAGTCGATCTCCTGGAAGGCTTCCCGGCCCTTCATGTCCGTGCCCACCTGGCCTACGAACAGCAACATGGGCGCGCTGTCCTGCATGGCGGTATGCACGCCGATCGATGCGTTTGTGACGCCTGGACCGCGCGTCACGAAACAGACGCCCGGATTGCCCGTAAGCTTGCCATAGGCTGCAGCCATGAAGGCCGCGCCGCCCTCGTTGCGGCACAGAACATAGTCGAGTTTGCCGCGTGTATCGTGCAAGGCATCGAGTACCGCAAGATAGCTCTCACCCGGAACACCGAAGCCCTTTCGCGCTCCAAGGGATACGAGGCACTCAACCAGCAACTTTCCGCCGTTACGCATTGTCGATCACTTTCCTGCAATGGATCAGAAGACCATGCTCCCGCGCGCTAAAGACCGGCAGCGAGTGCATGAAGCGGTTCCCGGAATAACCCCCGGCTCCGCTGAGGAATTGTTTTTCGTCAAACCGGTGACGTTTATCCCGGCAATCCTGCCTCGGGTCAATGCCTGCGCGGGCCGCATCCGAATATGCGCATGCTGGAACATTCCAGCCGGCCCGGATGAGCAAGACAGCGGGAGTTGAAGGTTCGAAGCTCTCGGGAATTTGGGTGGCTGGGGTGGCTGGATTCGAACCAGCGCATGGCGGTACCAAAAACCGCTGCCTTACCACTTGGCTACACCCCAACAGTGCCAGTGCCTATACAAAAACCGTTTGCGTACTGCAAGCACGGCGAAGGGGAATAAGTTACAACGAACAGCGTTGACCGGCAGGTGCGGCAAATCGTGAAAAGGGCCAGTCTTTTAAACAAAATCGCTTGCGGTGTACTGCCACCGTGGATATAACCCCGCCCATTCGACGGGCCGCTTGGCCCGCCTGTTGTGTCGGAGTGTGGCGCAGCCTGGTAGCGCACCTCGTTCGGGACGAGGGGGTCGCAGGTTCGAATCCTGCCACTCCGACCATTTTGCAAGAAATTCCAGTTCTCATACCCCGGCCTGATCAGTCGAAGAGATCAGGCTGCATGCGTTCGTGCCCGGTTCTGGCATGCTCGATTTCAAGAAGACGCCGCTTGGTCGGCAGACCCTGACCGCCTGAAAATCCGCCCAGTTTTCCGTTGGCCGCCAGAACGCGGTGGCAAGGAACGATCACGGGCACAGGATTTCGCCCAAGCGCGGCCCCCACTGCCTGTGACAGGGCTACATCGCCAAGTTCTCTTGCGATATCGCCATAGGTCGTTGTTTGTCCAGGCGCGAGCGGGCGGATTGTCTCCAGTACCGAGATATCGAATGACGACAGCGCCCCATACGAGACAGGGATTGCGGAAAGGTCCGCGTTGCCGGTTTCGAGCAGTGCGAGAACTCCATCCCGTGCATCGACTGCCAGCCCCTTTGGCTCCGACTCGACCGCTGACATGCCTCTGAGCAACCTTTCGCGTGTCGCTTCGGGACTGAGTTCCGGCAGGCTGAAACGGCATATGGATTGCGCTGTCCACATCATGCCGCAAACACCGACAGGTGTGTCGAACATGGAAAACTGAAGCTCGCCGCTCATTTGTCTCCCTCGAAGCAAAATGCCCGCATCCGGGCAATTCGCACGAATGCAGGCATCGCGATCTTGCAGCAGAAAAATTGCCAGGCCAACTGCGATCACGCAGCTGGAGGCGTGACCTTCATCTTCTTCGGTGCACCCGACGACATTTCCGTGCCGATGTATTCGAGACCGGCCTGTTTCCAGGCGCCAAAGCCGCCTTCCATGTGGGCAAGTGGCGAGATGCCTGCCTTCTTCATTTCGTCAGCCATTTTTGCCGAGCGGATACCGGAGCCGCAATGCAGAACAATCCGCTTGCCGTCCTGGGTCGGCAGGCTGTCAGCCTTGAAGAAGGACATCGGCATCAGCAGCGCGCCCTCAACGTGCTCGATCATGTATTCCGGAGGGGTCCTGACGTCGATCAGCACAATTTCGTTGTTGTCGAGGGCTTCCTTGACCTTGACCGGCGACCAGTTTTCGAGATCGGACATTTGATGCTCCACAATGTTGGTGTCTGTTCAACCACAAGATAGGCGCGCGCGCCGCCCCTTTCCACGGGCGCGGCATATTGACCATGCAAACCGTCCGTAAAACGCACTGACCTATGCCCGTTCGTGCGCGATGAAGTCAGCCGCGCGCTCGGCAATCATGATAGTGGGTGCGTTGGTATTGCCGCCTATCAGCCTGGGCATCACCGAGGCATCGACCACCCTGAGCCCTTCCAAACCCCGGACCCTCAATTGCGGGTCGACCACCGCCATCGCGTCTGAACCCATCCGGCAGGTGCCCACCGGATGATAGATCGTGTCGGCCCGCTGGCGGATATGCGCTGCCAGTTCCTCATCCGTCTCGTCTCCTCGCATGTAGAGTTCGCCGCTGGCATATGCCGCAAGCGGTTGCGTCTGCATGATGCGGCGGGTGAGTTTCGCACCCTTCACAAGAAGTTCGAGATCGCGTTCGTCTGAAAGGAACTGCGGATCGATTTCCGGGTCGGCCAGCGGATCGCTGCCCGCAAGGCGGACTTCGCCGCGCGAATGCGGACGCAGGACACAGACGTGGCATGAGTAGCCATATCCCCAGTGCAGCTTCCTTACATGATCGTCCACCATGCCGATCACGAAGTGGAGTTGAAGGTCGGGCCGGTCGATATCCGTTTCGGACTTGAGGAAGGCGCAGCCTTCCGCAAATGGCGTGGACAGAAGGGAGCGGCCATCGCGGCGCCATTGCATGGCTTCGCGGAAGATCTGCCAGCCTGCTGACAGCCCAAGTCCCAGCATGTCCCGGTCTTTCGACCGGTAGATCTGGATGAAGTCGAGATGGTCCTGAAGGTTCTTGCCGACGCCCGGCAGATCAAGGGCAACCTCGATGCCATGCCGTTTCAGTTCTTCTGCTGCGCCAATGCCTGAAAGCAGGAGCAGTTGCGGGGAATTGAATGCTCCCCCGCACAGGATGACCTCGCGCCTCGCCTTCACGGTCTTGCCCTTCCCGCCCTGCCGGTAAGCCACGCCGGTTGCCCTGCCATCCTCGATCAGGATACGGGTCGCTCGCGCGCCTGTTTCCACATGCAGATTGCTTCGGTTCATGACCGGATGCAGATAGGCCGCAGCAACCGAGCAACGCTCTCCCCGCCGCTTGTCGTCGTGGAACTGGGTAACCTGGAACAGGCCTACCCCTTCCTGTTCAGTACCGTTGAAGTCATGGTTGCGGGAAATCTGCAATGCAGAGGCAGCCTCGATGAAGGCCTGGCTCACGGGGCGCGGGGCGAACTGGTCGGATACATGCAATGGTCCGTCCGCTCCATGCAGGCTGTTAGCGCCACGCACGTTGTTCTCCGCCTCGCGGAACCACGGCAGCACGTCTTCCCAAGACCAGCCATGTGCGCCGTCCGCAGCCCATTCATCATAGTCCGATGGATGCCCGCGCACGTACAGCATGGCATTGATTGCCGACGATCCTCCAAGCGCCTTGCCGCGCGGCTGATAGCCCCGGCGGTTGTTCAAGCCCGGTTGCGGCACCGTCTGGAATGCCCAGTTCCGGAATTTCGGCCGGCCCGGAATGATCGCTGCGGCCAGTGCAGGAACCCGGTAGAAAATGCTTCTTCCGTCATCTCCTGCTTCCAGGAGACAGACGCTGTTCCGTCCATTCTCGCTCAGTCTTGCCGCCATGACCGATCCGGCCGAGCCGCCGCCGACTATCACGTAGTCGAATTCCATCCAGCAACGCTCCTCCCGGTTGGCCAGCGCATTGAAAGCTGCCTGAGCCGATGCTACCTGTCGCAAAAGACATTCACACGATCAAACCGGAAGTGACAAGATGCGTTTCGAAGGAACCAAATCCTATGTGGCAGCAGAGGACCTGACGACTGCGGTCAATGCCGCAATCGCGCTGGAGCGGCCACTGCTGGTGAAGGGTGAACCCGGCACCGGAAAGACCGAGCTGGCACGCCAGATTTCCGAAAGCCTGGGACTGCGTTTCATCGAGTGGAACATCAAGTCGACCACCAAGGCGCAGCAGGGCCTCTACGAATATGATGCAGTTTCCCGTCTGCGCGACTCCCAGCTTGGCGACGAACGCGTCAACGACGTGAAAAACTACATTCGCAAGGGAAAGCTCTGGGAAGCCTTTGAGGCGGACGAGAAAACGGTCCTGCTGATCGACGAGATCGACAAGGCCGATATCGAGTTTCCGAACGACCTGCTGCAGGAACTCGACAAGATGGAGTTCCACGTCTACGAGACCGGTGAAACGGTAAGTGCCCGTCAGCGGCCCATCGTGATCATCACCTCCAACAATGAGAAGGAACTGCCTGACGCATTCCTGCGCCGCTGCTTCTTCCACTACATCGCCTTTCCCGATTCAGATGTCCTGCACGCAATCGTCGATGTGCATTATCCCGGCATCAAGAAGCAACTCGTCGCTGAAGCTCTGAAACAGTTCTATGAAATCCGCGACACGCCGGGCCTGAAGAAGAAGCCCTCGACCTCCGAGGCACTGGACTGGATACGGCTGCTCGTTTCAGAAGACATCGATGCTGCAGACCTGCGCGGTTCTTCGAAGGATGCACTGCCCCGGCTGCATGGTGCCCTTTTGAAAAACGAGCAGGACGTGCACCTGTTCGAACGCCTTGCTTTTCTCGCCCGCCAGCGCGGCGGCTGATTACGAACCGGGGGAACTGAAATGGACGAACTTACGCTTTATTTCGACCGGGCAGCCTGTTCGCTCGGTGTGAGGATTGCGCTGGAGAAAACCGGAGCCGATTACAACGATGTCCGCATTGCCATCCGCAAGGGTGAAGCGCAGGGCGAGGACTATCTTAGAATCAATCCGGCGGGACGCGTTCCGGCGCTTCGCATTCCCGGCGAGGAGCGGGCACTTACGGAACTGGTTGCGATCCACGCGTGGCTTGATAACAAGTTTCCGCAAGCAGAACTCCTGCCAGGTGGCATGGGAAAGTTCCGCGCGCTCGAGCTTCTGTCCTCCATGGCAACCGGCCTGCATGCCAATGGTTTCGGGCCGTTTTTCAGGCCGGGCCGTTTCAGCCCAGAGGCAGACCACCAGCCGGTTCTTTCGAAGCACGCGGTGACGAATATCGCGGAGGGTTTTCGCCTTCTCGAAGCAAAGGTGCCGGACAACGGTTTCATGTTTGGTGCCGAACCAGGTTCGGCAGACTACATGATCTACGTCTATGCCAGGTGGGGTGCCTTTACCGGCCTCGACATGAAGGCCGAATTCCCCAGGCTGATGTCATTGGCCGACCGCGTGGAGGCCCTGCCCCAGACCCGGGCGGCATTGGAAAAGGAAAACCTGCCCTCCATTCACGAACAGGGTTGAAACCGGCTCCAGGAATGCCGGACTGCCGCCGCAGGTGCTCGCAGTCGCCGGTAACGTGGCTATCAATAGAACGTGATGGGCCGAACCGATCGCGCCCGGCACCCGTTGTTCTCCTCGTAAACTGAGAAATTTTCCCAACACAAGGAGACTCCCATGACTTCCAGGTTCACCGTATCCACAGCCTCGCTGATCGCAGCACTCGTGCTTCCAACCACCGTCCTGGCCGCCGCCCATTCGATGGCACCAATGGTGGAAGGCTCAAATCAGGATGTCTCCGGCGGTTCGGTTACCGCAAGCAAGGTGATCGCCCCCGAGGATGGCTGGCTTGTGATTCATCGCACCGGCGATGACATGAAGCCCGGCCCGGTCGTTGGCCATGCCATGCTGAAGGAAGGCGAGAACACCGATGTGACGGCAACGCTGGATGAGGCGGTTGCCTCCGGTGACAAGCTGATGCTGATGGTTCACGGCGAGACCGGTGGCATGAAAGCCGGTGAATTCGAATACACGCTCGGCGCCAAGGAAGACGGCCCGATCCGCGTTGACGGCAATCTGGTCATGACGGTCATTACTGCGGAATAGACAGCGTGTTGAATCACGACAATATGGGCTCGCAGGAGAAATCCTGCGGGCCTTTGTCTTTCATGAGCGGCAACAGTCGCACTATCAGGCGTGAAAAACGCCTTGCCTGTGCCCCAATTTGCCGTCTCTAATCAGGCAATCAGGAAGTGGAGAGGGGCATGCAGGACAGGCAGGCAGTATCGAGTATCAAACAGGGCATAGCCGGCCTTGAAACCATGACGCGTTTCGCACTTGCCATTCTGGCACTGGCGAGCGGCGTCTATACCTATCTTGGCGTTCGCGGCCTGCTGGACGGTTCGGCAAGCCAGGTTTTCTTCGCCGCAATCGTCTATTCTTCAGCCGTTTCGGTCGGCATATATGCCTTCTGGTCCTACTTCCTCAAATTCGTTCCCCTCATCCACGAGGGTTCGCGCAGGATGACACTGGCGGTCATCATGGGTGTCGGGTCGCTGATGATCGTTGCGATGTCGTCCTGGCTGAACGCGGCAGCGCTGGCCGGTTCGGCTGCAATGGAACAGCACCTTGCAGTGACGCTGGAAGGATATGCCTCAGACCTTGATCGGGCACATGCGCGTGCGCTTTCCGCTCAAAGCCTGCTTCCGGACGTCAATCGTGCATCAGAACGCTTCAAGCGTCTAGCGGACGAAGAACGCCGCGATGGCGCTTTGACCGGCACGTCCGGTGCAGGAAGCGTCGTACAACTTCTGGGACAGATGGGCGCGCAACTGGACGAACTGTCCGAATCCATTGTCGCATCGCGCGAAAAGACGCAGGAACTGTTCGAAACTGGATCTAAGCACCTTGCGCGCATGCGCTCGGTTGTTTCTGCGCCCGGGCCTGTGGAGCCACGATCCGACCAGTTTGCTGGCGAGGCAGTGGCACTGCAGGGGGTCATAGCATCACTCCAGGAGACATCGGTTGCGCCGTCGGTGCGGCGCGCCGCCGAGGACCTTTCGCTTGGCTTCATCGCACCGGTTGCAGATGGCACCACGGAAGATCTCGCTTTCCGCCAGAACCGGGTGATGGACACTGTTCGCGCTTCGGTGGAGACCCAATCGAAGGCGCTGGCCGATGCCGCTGACGATATTCTCAACGAACCAAAGGTCGAGAGCCGGCGATTTGTGCCGCTCTCAAGTGCCGAATCCGTTATCCGCTACGCCAGCGATTTCCTGCCGAGCTGGGCCGGCGCCATCTCCATCGATCTGCTGCCCGCGGTGCTGGTCTTCGTACTGGCTGTTGCGCATGGCGCGATCCGGCGCGAGGCCAGCGTGACCGAGACGGCGGAAACCATTACTGCCGCCGAGATGTTCCGCGCGGTTTCGCTGTACCGCCAGATGACAGGCGACGAACACCTGACCGAGATCCATGAACGCGCCAGCGCGCTGGAACGCGCAAGGGAGCCGGCTCAACGTCCGGCAGACCCGGAAAAAACCGGTTCCACTGCGGCTGCAGTAAGGCCGCTGCATCACTCTGCCGACACGGACCAGATCAACCGCATTCGCAAATCCGGAACCGAGACATGACGACAAGCGTTCCGGCACGTCCCTCCCCATGGGGCGAACGCCCTCCCGAAAGAACGGAGAGACTGAGATCGCGACTGGCAAGCATTGCCCGGATCGACGACGGCAAGCTCATGCGGTCCATCTTCTTCATGATGCTGGCCGGCTGTGCACTTGCCGTCGGCAACGACTATTACCAATTGCAGCAAGCGGCAGAAAACCAGCCGGTCATCCTGCCCGAACAGATGGAGCCGGCCATTCTGCCGCAGTTCACCAGTCCTTCGAAGCCGGAAGCGAGACCGGCGCCGGGCGTCACCGCTGACCCGGAAAACCTGCGCAAACCGCTGTCGGTAAAACTTGGCAAGGCCGGTGTTCTGGAAGTCTCCGGCACCATACAGCCCGGCAGTTCGGGCCTCTTCGCCGAAAAGATCGGCGAGGTGGGCGAGTATGTGAAGACGGTGAACCTGAATTCGCCCGGCGGCTCCGTGCAGGATGCCCTGACGATGGCAAAACTCATCCGGGAAAAAGGTTATCAAACGCGCGTATCGGGCGGCAATCTGTGCGCGTCATCGTGCCCGCTCGTATTCTCCGGCGGCAAGGAACGCATCGCGGACAAGGGTGCCGCCATCGGCGTGCATCAGGTTTCCCTGTGGGGAACGACTGAGCCGCTCGGAGCCGGGCAAGCCGCTTCAAGTGCACAGGCAGCAACGGCAGAGGTGACAAGGCATCTGACCGCCATGGGTGTCGATCCTGCCGTCTGGCTTCACGCGCTCGAAACGCCGCCACAGCAGCTCTACTATCTCGACGAAGCAGAACTGCTGCAATACCGGCTCGCCACCAAGGCAGGTTGACCCCTTCAGCGTTTGTACCTAAATAATATCCATCGTGGTGATTTGCCGGCCGGCTTGCAGCCACGTTAAAGAATTCGCTAAAGGGGCCTCTGCGACAGCAGCATGGTAACCGGTAGCGATTTCGCCACCGGTTTTTTTGTGCCCGCAAGGGCAGAATTCAAGCGAGAGACTGCCATGCCGATCAGGATTCCCGACAAATTGCCAGCGAGAGATGTTCTGGTGCGCGAGGGCGTTTCCGTGATGGACGAGACGCACGCCATCCGCCAGGACATACGCCCGTTGCAGATTGCTCTCCTGAACCTGATGCCGAACAAGGTCCGCACCGAGACGCAGATTGCGCGCCTTGTCGGCGCCTCTCCCCTGCAGGTGGAGATGACACTCGTGCGCATCGGTTCACACCAGTCCAAGAACACGCCGGAAGATCACCTGCTGGATTTCTACCAGACCTGGGAAGAGGTGAAGGATCAGAAGTTCGATGGCTTTCTCGTAACGGGCGCTCCGATTGAGACCCTTCCCTTCGAGGAAGTGACCTACTGGGAAGAACTGGAGAACATCCTCGACTGGACGACAAGCAATGTTCATTCGAGTTTCTTCATCTGTTGGGGGGCCATGGCTGCCATCCACCATTTCCATGGCATACCCAAGTACACGCTGCAGAAAAAGGCGTTCGGGGTTTACCGGCACCGCAACCTCAACCCTTCCTCACCCTATTTGAACGGGTTTTCAGACGACTTCTCCATTCCCGTGTCGCGCTGGACGGAGGTCCGGTCGGAAGATGTGCGCAAGCATCACGAACTGGAAATGCTGATGGAGTCCGATGTCACCGGCCCGTGCCTGATAGCGGAAGAAACCGGCAGGCGGCTCTATATCTTCAACCACATCGAATACGATTCTACCTCGCTCAAGGAAGAGTACGACCGCGACGTGGCAAAGGGCGTACCGATCGAAGTGCCGCACGAATACTACCCGGGCAACGATCCGGCAAAACCGCCGCAGAACCGCTGGCGATCCCACGCCCACCTTCTGTTCGGCAACTGGATCAACCAGACCTACCAGACGACGCCATTCGATCTGGAAGAGATTGGACAAAATAGCTAATTTGACTATTTTGTCTAAAATGTCTATCTTGACCGAAAGTTTCCCGAAAAGGGCAGGAACAAGCCATGAAACATTTCACCGCTACGGAAGCCAAGAACCGGTTTGGAGAGCTGCTGGAACAGGCGGGCAGCGAGCCGGTTGCCATTCAGAAAAACGGGCGCGATTACCGGGTTGTGCTCTCCGCCGAAGATTACGAGCGTCTCGTATCTGCAACGGGCGGTCTCGATTCAACCGTCAAGACCTCGCTTGAGCGTAGCATGAGACGCTGGGACAAGCTTTATACGGCGCTGGCCAAATAGGCTGACCGATGCGTTATCTGACAATCCGTGAGGTGCTTTTCATTCATGAAGCACTGATAGAAGCCTATGGCGGCTCCAGGGGCGTTCGCGACCAGGGCCTGATCGAAACCGCCCTGTTGCGGCCTCAGACTGGCTATTATGCCGACCTGATCGAGGAAGCCGCAGCCCTCTGGGAAAGCCTTGCCATGAACCATGGCTTCATCGACGGGAACAAGCGGATCGCATTCGCGGTGATGGACATCTTTCTGGATATCAATGGACTAGAGATTGTGGCTACGCAGGAAGATACTGAACGTTTCATCTATCAGCACCTTGAGGCAGGCACCTTCAACAAGGACAATCTTGATGCCTGGTTGCGGACAAATACAAGACCTGCTTGATTGTATGCCATGTTCATTCCGTTCTTCCTCAAACTGAAAGAAGCGCGCATTCCCGTGAGCCTGCGGGAATATCTCACCCTGCTGGAGGCGATGGAAAAGGGTCTCGTCACCTATGACGTGGAGGGATTTTATTTTCTGGCCCGCGCTGCACTGGTGAAGGACGAGCGCAATCTCGACAAGTTCGACCAGGTATTTTCGGAGGTCTTCAAGGGCGTGGAAGCCGTGTCCGGCGCGCCTGATGGCGTCGATACCGTGGACCTGCCGGAAGAGTGGCTGCGAAAACTTGCCGAGAAGCACCTTTCGGACGAGGAAAAGAAGCAGATCGAGGCGCTGGGCGGGTTCGAGAAACTGATGGAAACGCTGCGCGAGCGCCTGAAGGAACAGCACAAGCGCCATCAGGGTGGATCGAAGATGATCGGCACTGCGGGCACATCGCCCTTCGGAGCCTATGGCTACAATCCGGAAGGTGTTCGCATTGGCCAGCATGAGAGCCGCCACCGCCGTGCGGTGAAGGTGTGGGATCAGCGCAACTTCAAGAATCTCGACGACTCGGTCGAATTGGGTACGCGCAACATCAAGGTGGCGCTGAAGCGCCTGCGCCGCTGGGTGCGCGAAGGTGCGCATGAAGAGCTTGACCTGCAAGGCACGATCCGCGCCACGGCGGAACACGGCTATCTCGACGTCAAGACGCGGCCCGAGCGGCACAATGCCGTGAAGGTCCTTCTGTTCCTCGACGTTGGCGGTTCGATGGACGACCACATACGCATTGTCGAGGAACTGTTCTCGGCGGCCCGTTCCGAACTGAAGCATCTCGAATACTACTACTTCCACAACTGCCTCTATGAAGGCGTGTGGAAAGACAATCGCCGCCGCCATGCGGAAGTGATCCCGACCCATGATGTGCTCCACAAATACGGGCCGGACTACAAGGCGATCTTTGTCGGAGATGCTTCCATGAGCCCCTACGAGATCTCGCATCCGGGCGGCTCCGTCGAGCACTGGAACCCGGAAGCGGGCCATGTGTGGCTGCGGCGCGCGCTCGACACGTGGAGGCACACGATCTGGCTCAACCCGGTGCCGGAACGGGCGTGGAACTACACGGCATCGAACCAGATGATCCGCAAACTGTTCGGGGGCCGCATGTATCCGCTCACGCTATCCGGGCTTGATGCTGCGATGAAGGAACTTTCCTGAGACAAAACTGCTCGAGAGCAGGCAACAAAAAACCCGCACGGACAGATTGTCCATGCGGGTTTCTTGCAGCGTATGTGAGCCGGTTTATTTCCTGGCGAAGCGCGCGATGGCGGCTACCGAAGCAGTGGCCAGGCCGATCTTCACAAGGTCACCCAGAATGTAGGGCTTGATGCCTGCATTGAATGCCACTTCCGCTCCCAGCGTGTTGCCCGTTTTCGACGACACGAAGAAGAAGGCAAGCCATGTGAAACCGAGCGCAAAGCAGATGATGTCTGCAACGAGCATCGAGCCCATCAGACGGAACGGTTTTTCCGCATAGCCGCGGTCAGCGGCCCAGCCAACGATTGCAGCGATGATCACGAAACCGGCGAGGAAGCCGGCGGTCGGGCCCATCAGATAGGCAGGACCCGCAATCGGACCGGCGAAGACGGGAAGACCTGCTGCACCGGCACCGAGATAGGCTACCACGGTCGCGACGGCGAGACGCGAGCCATATGCGGCGGCGATGCCCATGATGGCAATCGTCTGCAGTGTCATCGGCACTGGCCAGAATGGAACCTGGATTTTCGCCGACAGCGTCAGCAGTGCGATACCGAACGCCACCAGAAGCGCCTTGCCGGCGGCACCAAAAACCGGACCGTCGAGCGTCCTTGCCGCAATTGCCTGACTCGAATTCATATGTGCTCTCCCTCATCAAAAAATCTGACCGCAGTCTATACGTGTCATACACTTGCCAAGCAATGTGCGCCATTGCACAACAGAACGTGCATACACAGATGAGTACATTGTCGCCAAAAGGATTGCGATGAGCAAGCTGGAATTCCGAACCGATTTCGATCCGCACCATGGCGAGGCAGTCGAACTGGTTGCGGGCGTGCAACGCATCACCGCCCCCAATTCCGGCCCTTTCACCCAGCACGGCACAAATACCTACATTGTCGGCGAGGAAGAAGTCGCGGTCATCGATCCGGGACCAGAGGACGGATCACCTCACTACGACGCAATCCTGCGCGCCCTCAAGGGCAGAACCGTCTCCCACATCGTGGTGACGCACACCCATGTCGACCATTCGCCGCTGGCACGGCAGTTGTCACGGGAGACCGGCGCTCCGATATACGCCGAAGGACCGCACCGGCCTGCCCGCGATCTGCATTTGGGCGAACTCAACGTTCTCGATGCCTCCGGCGACAAGGACTTCGAACCGGATGTTCGTCTTTCCCATGGTGACATGATCAACGGAAAGGGTTTCACGCTTGAAGCGGTCTTTACGCCCGGACATACCGCCAACCACATGGCTTTTGCCCTGACCGGCACCCCGTATCTGTTTTCAGGCGACCACGTGATGGGATGGGCCACTTCCATTGTCGCGCCGCCGGACGGTTCCATGGCCGACTACATGCAATCGCTGGAAACGCTGCTTCAACGGGACGAAACCATCTACTTTCCCGGCCATGGCGGACGGCTGGAAAAGGCGCGCGAATTCGTGCGCGGGCTTCGCACCCACCGCAGGATGCGCGAAACCGCAATCCTGCAACGCCTGAAGGCCGGTGACCGCGTCATCCCGGAAATTGTCCGCGCGATCTACAGGGATACCGATCCGCGTCTGCATGGCGCAGCCGGGCTATCGGTTTTCGCGCATCTTGAAGACCTGGTTCAGGCGGGCAAGGTGCTCACCCAAGGGGCACCCTCCCTCGACGGCGAGTACACACCTGCTGATTTGCCCGAACGCGATGCGGAATAAAGAACCAGCGTAACCGGAAATCGACCTTATTCGCCGGCAACACCCTGCAACTGTGTGTCCAGTTCCGTGAGGAACTGGCGGATATTGCGGGCATTTGCTCCGAAATCATGCGGGCCCCAACTGCTGGCCGAGCGCACGTCCACCAGCGAAGATTCGTCCTGCGATGCGATGCGGATGACGACGGTGTAGGGCAGTTTCATCACCGGCCCATACACGCGCAACTGCAACAGCATGTCGCGATCTTCCGCTGCTTCCGCAGCCGCGGCCCCGTCTCCTTCAACGGCCGCAGCCTGCGCCTCCTCGCCGGAAGCAGTCTCGCCGTCGGCGGCTTGCTCCGCAGGGGGGTCCGGCAGGTTCTGCGAAGCCACGACCCTCCAGCGCCAACGCTTCAGAATATCGTCAACGCTCGCGTAAATCCGTTCGGGCGGCGTGTTGTAGCGCCTGCCCACGATATCGGGATAGCTCCCCACGATCATTCGCGCCTCGACGTCGGTATACCCCGGACTGCCGCTGTCGCGTGTGTTTTCCGTCTGCAGGAAAGGCGGCGGGTCGAGCACATCCGTCGAGATGTCGTTCAACTCCGGATTGTCGATCGCCTGCGCCAGGAGAAAGACGAACGGCACCATCATGAGCAGGGAAAGAACGATGCCATTGACCGTGGCGCGCCCGCCTTCATAGCCCTTTTCCCAAAGGTCGATCGTGGCCCTGACCCCCAGGATGAGACTGAGAACCAGCATGCCGATGCCCACCGCAATCAGCCAGAAGGCCTGCGGCGTCGTGATGCTCCCGCCACGATGCAGGAACACTGTGAGAATGAAAAAGGGGATGCAGATAACCGCCAGCCGCAGACACCATCGTGCTGCCCTGGATTTTCTTCGCCGGTAATAGCCCGCCATACTCGATATCCCAGGGGTTATTATTTGCGTTCTTCAATCGGGTCCGCGCGGCCGTCACCGCTGGTTCTGTCCCGAAAGCGGGGTCTCCACCGATTATACGGTTTCAAACTGTGTTTCTACCGTTTTCATTCGTGAACAGGCGGCCACTATTTCTCCGTGAATCCGCCACAGCGCAGGGCGACGGTCAAGATCCGCGATCCCTTGATCGCATTGGATGTCACCAGAAGCCGGCCGCATGACAGGCCATCGCAAACAGGAGCGGCAACGATATGGCGGAAGATCACTCAGGCGCCTCCTCGCCGGAAACCCTAGACAACCACGATCCTGCAAGGGCCATGACACTTCAATGGCACAAGACCCTGACCGGCGTTCTGGCCCGCGATAACGGCGAGAACGAAAGTGAGCGTTTTGCCGATGCGGTGCGCGAGATGGCAGACCGAGCAGGCTGCAGCTTCCTGTTCGAACTGCCGCCCGTGCTGCTCGCCCAGGGCGACAGCGAAATGGCCGATGCAAGGCGCGTCGCTGCGGTTCTCTGCCCGGATGAAGACACCTGCAGCGTGATATTCATCGTGCTGCATTCCTCTGACCGCAGGATACTTGTGCTTGAAGCCGCTGACGTTCCCGAGCGCATCGTCGAGTTCGCGTTTTCTTTCACGGAAGTGATGCGCCAGTTGTCACCAGTCCATGCGAGCTATTCTTCCGGCAGCACCATAACAAGACTGCACTGAATGCAATCCTGCGCAGGGCTGCCAGGCCGGTCTCAGGTCCTGGCAGTTCCCTGACGAATTGCTGCCTGTGCCGCAGCAAGCCTCGCGATGGGAACGCGGAAGGGCGAACACGACACGTAATCGAGTCCCTGGGATTCGCAGAAGTGTATCGATGCAGGGTCGCCGCCGTGTTCGCCGCAAATACCAAGCGTAATGTCCTTGCGGGCCGCGCGGCCACGCTTGGCGGCAATCGAGACCAGGTCTCCCACCCCTTCCAGATCGAGCGAGACGAACGGATCGCGCTTTACGATCCCCTTGGCGATGTAGTCGGAGATATAGGAAGATGCGTCGTCACGCGACATGCCGAAGGTCGTCTGTGTGAGGTCGTTCGTCCCGAACGAGAAGAACTCGGCGCATTCCGCAATCGCACCGGCGCGAACCGCTGCACGCGGCAATTCGACCATCGAACCCACCTCGTAATCGATCTTCTCGCCAGTTTCGGCCTGCACCTGCTCCGCTACCGCGTCGATCCTCGCCTTCACATAGCGCAGTTCCTCGACAAGGCTGACCAGCGGCACCATGATCTCGGGCACGACCTTCGAACCGGTGCTCTTGCCCGCCTCGACAGCCGCCTCGAAGATGGCGCGCGCCTGCATTTCCGTGATCTCGGGAAATGAAATTGCCAACCTGCATCCGCGATGGCCCAGCATCGGATTCGACTCATGCAGCGCGTTGAGGCGCGCGCGAAACCGCTCCGGATCAGTGTTCATCGATTTCGCCACCAGCAGGATTTCTTCTTCCGTATTCGGAAGGAACTCGTGCAGCGGCGGATCGAGCAGCCTGATGGTAACCGGAAGGCCCGCCATGATCTCGAACAGTTCCACGAAGTCCTGCCGCTGGATCGGCAGAAGCTTGTCGAGTGCCACGCGCCTGTCTTCCTCGGTATTGGCGAGGATCATTTCGCGCACGGCAGAAATTCGCTCGCCTTCGAAGAACATGTGTTCGGTACGGCAAAGTCCGATACCCTCCGCACCGAAGGAACGCGCAGCGCGTGCATCGGCCGGGGTCTCGGCATTGGTGCGCACCTTCATGCGCCTGAGTTCGTCTGCCCACTGCATGATCGTGGCAAATGCGCCCGAAAGTTCCGGCTGCACCATGTCTACCGCACCGGCCAGAACCTGGCCGTTTGCCCCATCCAGCGTGATTATGTCGCCCTTTTTCCAGGTCTTGCCGAGAATGGTGAAGAGTTCCTTGGCGTAATCGATCCGAACGGAGCCGGCCCCGGCAACACAGGGTTTTCCCATGCCGCGGGCAACGACCGCCGCGTGGCTTGTCATGCCACCGCGCTGGGTAAGGATGCCCTTGGCGGCATGCATGCCATGAATGTCCTCGGGGCTGGTTTCCACACGTACAAGGATGCAGTCCTTGCCTTGCTGGGCCAGGGCCTCGGCCTCGTCGGGATGAAACACGATTTCGCCCGTCGCCGCCCCAGGCGACGCGGGAAGCCCGGTAACAAGAACATTGCGAGGCGCATCAGGGGCGATCGTCGGATGCAGCAACTGGTCAAGCGAGGCCGGGTCAATGCGGTCCACCGCCTCAGCAATCGAGAGCATGCCGCTTTCGGCCATGTCGACTGCAATGCGCAATGCGGCGCGCGCGGTTCGTTTTCCCGTGCGGGTCTGCAGAATCCAGAACTTGCCCTGCTGGACAGTGAATTCCATGTCCTGCATTTCCTTGTAGTGGTTCTCCAGCCTGCGCGCGATATCGAGCAGTTCCTCGTAGGATTCCGGCATCAGCTTTTCGAGCGAGGGCTTGTCGGAACCGGCAGCGATGCGCGCTTCCTCCGTGATGTCGTGCGGCGTGCGGATGCCCGCTACCACGTCCTCTCCCTGGGCGTTGACCAGGAACTCTCCGTAGAGCATGCGCTTGCCGTTGGAGGGATTCCGGGAAAAGGCCACACCGGTTGCAGATTCCGTTCCCATGTTGCCGAACACCATGATCTGAATGTTGACTGCGGTTCCCCATTCGGCCGGGATGTTGTTGAGCGTTCTGTAGACGATCGCACGCTGGTTCATCCAGGACGAAAATACCGCCTTCACCGCTCCGGCAAGCTGGTCGCGCGGATCCTGCGGAAAGCTCTCTTCCATCTCGTCGGCGATCAGCGCCTTGTATTTCTCGATGACCTTGCGCCATTCCGCTGCGGTCAGATCTGTATCCTGTTCATGCCCGGCTTCTTCCTTGGCTTCGTGGAGGATCTCCTCGAAGAGGTCGTGGTCGATGCCCATGACCACGTCACCATACATCTGGATGAAGCGTCGGTAGCTGTCGAGCGCGAACCGCTCGTCTCCGGACTCGCGTGCGAGTGCCAGTACGGTGTCGTCGTTCAGTCCGAGATTTAGAACGGTGTCCATCATACCAGGCATGGAGGATCTGGCACCGGAACGGACCGAAACCAGGAGCGTCTTGTCATCGGAGCCGAACTTGCGTCCCGTGACCTTCTCGAGCCATGCCATCGCGCCGTCAAGCTGTGCGTCGAGCCCCTCGGGCAGGTTGCGGCCATTGGTGAAATAGGAGTTGCACGCTTCGGTGGTGATGGTGAAGCCCGGAGGTACCGGCAGACCGAGCGACGACATCTCTGCGAGATTCGCACCCTTGCCGCCCAACAGCGCCGCCATGGTGGCGTTGCCTTCGGCTCTCCCGTCTCCGAACGTGTAGATATACTTGGTCATGAGACCGTCATCCTCCGCACGCATTTTCCTCCCGCTCCAACAAGTAGCTGCCGGGGCATGCGCAACCCATTTGCCTTGTTGTCGCACTGCCCGTTTGCCGCACTCGAATTCTTGCAGCACTGACATTGCTGCCGCACAAACCCGATCGCGTCGCGGTCATGGCCGGGCGTGCACCGGCCATGGTTCCAGGCACAACCTATTTCAGTTTCTTGTGCACTGCAACATGGAGCCTAGCACGAAGGCTGCCACTACTGTCAATGAGTACCTTTTTCCTGATGTTCGCAATGCAGACCATTTGCGGAACGCGGTCTCGCAAAGGCCTGTCTGCGCAGGCGCAAGGATCACCCGGCGTCGCGAATGCGTTCGGCAGTCTGAAGATCGACGCTGACGAGCTGCGAGACACCGCGCTCGGCCATGGTCACGCCGAACAGCCGGTTCATGCGAGCCATGGTGATGGGGTTGTGGGTGATGATGACGAAACGGGTATCCGTGGAATTCTTCATCTCGTCCATGAGATTGCAGAACCGTTCGACGTTGTTGTCGTCGAGCGGCGCATCAACCTCGTCCAGTACGCAGATCGGTGCCGGATTGGTAAGGAACACGGCAAAGATCAGCGCCATGGCGGTAAGCGCCTGCTCGCCGCCCGATAGCAGGGTCATGGTCTGGGGTTTCTTTCCGGGCGGGCGGGCCAGGATTTCGAGACCCGCCTCCAGCGGATCGTCGGATTCGATCAGCTGCAGTTCCGCCGTTCCGCCACCGAACAGGTGCGTGAACAGGCGCTTGAATTCCTCGTTCACCTGGTCGAACGCCGCCAGAAGCCGTTCGCGGCCCTCGCGGTTCAGGCTTTGAATGCCCTGGCGAAGGCGGCGGATTGCCTCGATGAGATCGTCGCGCTCGCCGACCAGAACATCCCGCTGTTCGGCAATCTCGGTCTGCTCCATCTCTGCGCGCAGGTTGACGGCTCCGAGGCGTTCGCGTTCCGCCTTCAGTTTCTCCAGTTGGCGTTCGGCGGAGGCAAGGTCCGGCATCGGCTTGCCTTCCTCCACCTCGGCAAGGCCGAGGGTAAGGTGCGGCTCGGTCTCGAGCTCCTCGCGAATGCGTTCCTCGACCTCGGCACGGCGTTCCTTCGCCGCGTTGAGGCGCTCCTCGGCGCGGCCTCCCCGTTCGCGGGCTTCCGACAGCGTGACGATTGCATCCTTTGCCGCCTTGTCCGCCTGGGCCAGTTCGCTTTCGGCGACTGCAAGTGCATCTGCGGCCTGTGAGCGGGCAAGTTCCGCCTTTTCCACTTCGGAGATCAGCGCCCGGCGGCGGGCCTCGACCTCACCCGGCGCGTCCTCGATACTCGCCAGTTCCTCTGCAGACTTCATCCGGCGCTGCTGCAACTGACCAATCTGCTTCGACGCGTTTTCACGTCGGCGCTGCCATTCGGCACGCTCCACCTTGATGACTTCAAGGCGGCGGCCACGGGCTTCGCCCTCCCGCGACAGGCTTTCGAATGCGGCGCGGCGTTCGGCCAGAATCGCCCGGTCCTCGGCAACCGCAGTCTTCAGCCTGCCGAGTTCGGTTTCGAGTTCCGAGACATCTGCCAGCGAGGCAAATTGCGCTTCTGCCTCGCTCAGCGATGCAAGGGCATCCTGAGCATCGTCGGAGAGCCGGTTTCGTGCTTCCTCAAGCGCGGACTTGCGCGAGCTGAATTGGCTTACCGAACGCTCGGCGGCTGCAATCTGCTCGCGAACCTCACCGAGTTCACGCTGAGCCGCTCGCCACGCATCGCGCGTCTGGCGTGCCTCGGCTGCAAGACGTTCCGACTTGTCACGCGCAGCCTGAAGAGCCTCTTCGTGATCGCGCACCGTCTTTTGCGCACCGATTGCGGCCTCGTCGAGTTCGGCAAGCCGGTTCTTCTGGGCCAGCCGCTGGGCCGCTGCGGTGGGTGCTTCGGCACTCGCCTGAAAGCCGTCCCAACGCCAAAGATCGCCTTCGCGGGAAACCAGACGCTGGCCCGGTTTCAGCTGCGGCTGGAGTGCGGCTCCCTCGCTCTTGCCGACAATGCCGATCTGGCTGAGGCGCCGCTGCAATTCACCGGGCGCCTGAACGACGCTCGAAAGCGCGATAGCACCACCGGGAAGTGCGGAAGGCTGGAATTCGCCTTCGAGCAGTTTCCAGCGCACCGGAGCGGAATCGCTTGTCGAAACATCAAGGTCCTCGCCAAGCGCTGCACCGAGAGCGGTTTCGTAGCCCGGTTCGACCCGCACCTTCTCCACCACTGCCGGAAACAGGTCCTGTCCACCCTGGTTGAGAATGCGATTGAGTGTGCGCGCCTCGGTTTCGATTGCCGCAAGTTCGGCGCGGGCGGCTTCAAGTGGAGCGCGCGAAGCCTGAAAAGCAGCCTGCGCTTCTTCCGCAGTCTTTTCCGCAACCTCAAGATCGTGCTCGGAGTCCTCGACCCGTTTTTCAAGCGTCGCGGCGCGGCCCGCCAGATCGGAGGCGCCGGAAAGACGTGCAATCTCGCCTGTAACCTGCTGAAGCTCTGCTGCCACCCTGTCCATCTGTTCGGAAATGCGGCGGCGGCGGTCACCCGCTTCCTTGATCGAGCGCTCCAGAAGGCTCCGTCGCGTGGTCTGTTCGGCAACCCGAGCGGTAAGATCACTGAGGCGCTTTTCGCTTTCACCGAGTTTCGCCGATGCTTCCTGCAGTTCGGCGCGAACCTTTTCCTCGGTCTGCACCACATTCTGCGACTGGCGCGAAAGTTCGGCCTCTTCGTCGTCAAGGCGCTGCATGATCCCGGCATTCTCCGAAACCATGGTCTCTTCGCGATTGATATCCTGATCGAGCTGCGCGATGCGTGCCGCAAGTTCTTCCTTGCGAGCGGCAACCCTTTGAATTTCCTCGTCAATCTGGCGGCGCGCAATGGTGACACGCTGAAGGGCTGCGGCTGCTTCGGCCTCGCGATTGCGGTATTCGGGCATCTTGGACGCAAGAATTGCCTGATGCTTCGCAGTCTCCGCCTGGATTTCCGCGCTTTTGCCGATTGCGGCCGTCGCCTCGGAAACGGCACTTGCCGCCTCGGCTTCCGCCTGCTTGGCGGCAGTCCAGCGCAAATGGAACGCAAGCGCGCCCGTGCTGCGTATGTCACTGGAAATCGCACGATAGCGGTTCGCCTGCCGGGCCTGCCGCTTCAGGCTTTCAAGCTGGGTTTCGAGCTGGCCGACCACGTCTTCGAGGCGTTCGAGATTCTGCTCGGCAGCACGCAGGCGCAATTCTGCCTCGTGGCGGCGCGAATGCAGGCCGGATATCCCGGCGGCCTCTTCAAGCAATGCCCGCCTGGCCTGTGGCTTGGCGGAAATCAACTCACCGATGCGGCCCTGTCCGACCATCGAGGGCGAACGGGCACCGGTCGAGGCATCGGCGAACAGAAGCTGCACGTCCTTGGCACGCACTTCCTTGCCGTTGATTCGGTATACCGAACCGGCCTCGCGCTCGATGCGGCGCGAAACCTGCAATTCGTCGGCATCGTTGAAGGCTGCCGGCGCGGTTCGGTCAGCATTGTCGAGGAACAGCGCGACTTCCGCGGTATTGCGCGCCGGACGGCTGCCTGAACCGGAGAAAATGACGTCGTCCATGCCGGACGCCCGCATGTTCTTGTAGGAATTCTCCCCCATCACCCAGCGCAACGCTTCGACAAGGTTGGACTTGCCGCAGCCATTGGGTCCGACCACACCGGTCAGGCCTGACTCGATCAGGAATTCGGTAGGTTCGACGAAGGATTTGAAGCCGAGAAGGCGGAGCTTGTTGAACTTCATCGTTCCGCTCCGGGCGGGCCAAATTCAGGCTGCAAATCTCCTGTCACCGCCCCGTGAGAGGAGCGGTGCCCGGAAGACCTGCCGGGAATCGCCTCAAAGATTCTTGTCGATGAGGGCGGAAAATTCCTCGACAGACATATCGCCTGCATGTTTTTCGCCATTTATGAAAAAGGTCGGCGTGGCGTCCACACCGAACTTGTCTGCCGCTTCGTTCTTGATGGCATTCACACTGTCTAGAACTTCCTGGTTTTTCAAGCAGGCCTCGAAGCTCTCCTGTGTAAAACCCGCCAATTTGGCAATCTGAAGCAGCGGCGGACGCGGATCCTGGGCACCGGCCCAGGTGCGCTGCTGGGTAAACAGCACATCCATCATGGGGTAGTAGAACTGGGGATCGGCGCATTTTGCCAGCATCGCACCGGCAAAGGCGCGCGGATCGAAGGGGAAGTTGCGGATGACGAACATGACCTTGCCCGTATCGACGTATTTTTCCTTGATCGCTGGCCATGTCTTGTCGTGAAAGGCAGCGCAATGCCCGCATGTCAGGGACGCGTATTCGAAGATCTTGACCGACGCATCCTTGTTGCCAAGGAACTGCTCGCCCTCCATCAGCTGCGGGCCATCTTCGGCCAGCGCCGCAGACTTCAGAATTGCCGTGGAAGCGGGAAGCATGGCGGCTCCGAGAGCAGCGGTTCCTGCCAGTTTCAGGGAGTTGCGGCGGGTGATCGACATGAAATACCTCTCAAACTGCTGGGCCATTGCCCGATTCAGAATATGTTCTAGCCTTTCGGGCCTGACAGTGGAACCTCTCCGGCGGCCGGTAACGCTTGATTGATCGGCGCGAAAACGGCCTTCGGTTTCCATTGCAACCAAATATGTCAAAACCGGTCTGAATACAGGGTGAATGGCGAAAAACAGTGTTCACCCGTGCGTTTTGACCGTCCAGCTCCCAATTCAAGCTGTTCTGCTCTGTTTGAGGATGACAGCGCGGGCAAGTTTTTCGAGCCTTTTGCGCAGTTCTTCGTCCTCTACGCCTTCCAGCATCCTGCCAAGATGCTCTTCTTCCCTTGGCGTCAGCGCACGCATGCTGCGGTGTTGCCGTGTGGCGACCTTTACCGGCTTTTGAAGGATGCGCAGGCGATTGACCGCCTCGAAACCGAAGAACAGGTTGACGCGCTGCAGCACCTCATTCGATTCATGCTGGAAGAAGATTGCCTTGGCGGAATCGCAGGCCACTTCCAGCATGCCGGGCTGAAACGGGTCATCGTCAGAAGCTCGGCGCGGCCAGCGGATACGTTCCGGCATGGTGCATTCGCGGTAGTCAGGCCCTGCGATCTCGTCCCAGGCGGCGATCAGGTCCAGTGTCATGCCGCTGCGGCGGGCAACCGTTTCGGCAAGCACGCCCGTCATGAGATCGGACAATGGCTTGGCGCGCGTCCGGTCACGCGCTCTGAGCGGAAGGTCCTGCTTGAAATTGTCAGCCATGAAAACGATCTGCCCCAGAATACCGGCTACGGATTGCGAAACTTCCCGCACTTGATTTCGCGGAAGGAAACACGACAATCCGGCGGTTCCTGTCTACACGAATACGGCCAGACGTTCAAAGCATGCCTTCATTCGCCTCCGATCTTCTAAACTGGTACGACCGGCATGCCCGGCGCATGCCCTGGCGCGTCATGCCACGTGACCGGCAGGCTGGAGCACAGGCCGATCCTTACCACGTCTGGCTGTCGGAAGTGATGCTGCAGCAGACGCAGGTAGCCACCGTACGGGACTATTTCCTCGATTTCGCCTCCAAATGGCCGGCAGTGGAAGACCTGGCCAATGCACCCTCCGAGGACGTGATGAAAGCCTGGGCAGGGCTGGGTTACTATTCACGGGCGAGAAACCTGAAGAAATGCGCAGAGAAGGTAGCCTTCGAACTGGACGGCAAGTTCCCCTCTTCCGCCTCCGGCCTGCAACAACTTCCGGGCATCGGCCCCTATACGGCGGCGGCAATTGCGGCAATTGCCTTCGACGAGCCGGTTGCCGTGGTCGATGGCAATATCGAACGCGTCATCAGCCGCTGTTTCCGCATCGAAACGGAATTGCCGGCTGCCAAGCCGGAAATCCGGGACCGGACGCAGGCATTGCTCGAACACCGGCGGCCAGGCGACTTTGCCCAGGCGATGATGGACCTCGGCGCGACGATCTGCACGCCGAAACGCCCCGCCTGTGCGCTTTGCCCGGTCAGCGCCCATTGCGAAGCGCTCAAGGCAGGCGACCAGGAAACATTCCCGCGCAAGGCAGCCAAATCCGACAAGCCGGTTCGAAAGGGTGCAGGCTTCGTCATCACGAATGAGAGCGGTGCCGTATTTCTGAGAAAGCGCAAGGAGAACGGGCTTCTTGGCGGCATGACCGAGGTACCCGGCACCAATTGGACTTCGCGGATTGACGGGGAAACCGGTACCGAAGCACTGCCTTTCGCGGCAGGATGGCAAAAATGCCCGCCAGTACGCCACACATTTACCCATTTCCATCTCGACGTGGAGGTGTGGCGGTGCGAGGCCAAAGCCGTTGACATGGAAGGCTGGTGGAGTTCGCCCGGTGAATTGCCCGGAGAGGCGCTTCCCACCCTGATGAAGAAGATCATCAGTTCCGCTATACCTGACGCATTCAAATGATCTCCAACGAAGGCAAATGACCTCCAACGAAGGGACCTACATGCAAGACGCCAGCGAAAACATCCGTCATATCGTATTCGATATCGGCAGCGTCCTAATCCACTACGATCCGGAAATCCCGTTTCGCAGGCTGATCCCCGAGGATGACCGGCGGGGATGGTTCCTGTCCAATGTCTGCACGCCAGCATGGAATGTCGAACAGGATCGCGGGCGGACGTGGGAAGAGGCCGAAGCATTGTTGATTGCCGACTGGCCGGAGCATGAGGAGCTGATCCGCGGTTTCCGCAAGAACTGGCACGAAATGGTGCCACATGCCCATGAAGACACCGCCGCAATCATGACCGGATTAATCGATGACGGGCATGATGTGACCATGCTGACGAATTTCGCCTCCGACACGTTTCGCGAGGCGCAGGAGCGCTTCGATTTCCTGAAGAAACCGCGTGGCGTGACCGTTTCGGGCGATGTGAAGATCATCAAACCCGACCCGGCGATCTACGAAATCCATACCCGCACATTCGGCCTCGATCCGCAGGCATGCCTGTTCATCGACGACAGCCCGAAAAACGTGGAGGGGGCACGGGCATGCGGCTGGCAGGCAGTGCATTACACCGGCGCTGACAAGCTACGGGAAGACCTGCGCACGCTAGGCGTTCTGTAGACCTCCAAAAACCAATAAGCGGCCCGGAAATTCCGGACCGCCTATTGTTTCAGCCTGGTTCAGGGGCGTCTGGAGATCTTCAGGTCAGGCGCCTGCCGCCATCACTTCGCTGCGGTAGCGGCTGCGCAATTCGTCTATCGGCTTGAGGTCCTTGCCATCGGCGTAGTGCCAGAAGGTCCAGCCGTTGCAGGCGTCGAGTTCTTGAACTTTCGCGCCCATCTTGTGGATCGAGGCCGCTTCGCCATCGCGTTCCAGCGAACCGTCGAGGCGCACCTTCGCCTGCCAGCGCTTCTTCGTGTCAGTAAGAACGGTACCTGGCGCAAGGAAACCGCATTCGATCAACGAGCCGAAGGCCACCCGCGGTTCAGCCCGTTTGCCGGTGGTTACTGCCAGTGTCGGCTTGTCGATGGTTTCGACTGCAGCAATGCGCGCCGTGGCAGCGTCGATATAATCCTGCTGGCGCTCGATGCCGACGAAATGACGTCCGAGGCGCTTGGCCACTGCACCGGTAGTGCCGGTGCCAAAGAACGGATCAAGCACGACATCGCCCGGCTTTGTGGATGACATCAGCACGCGGTGGAGCAAGGCTTCAGGCTTCTGGGTCGGATGGACCTTGTCGCCCGCATCGTTCTTCAAGCGTTCGCCGCCGGTGCAGATCGGAAACAGCCAGTCGGAGCGCATCTGCACTTCGTCGTTGGCCATTTTCATCGCTTCGTAATTGAAGGTGTATTTCTTCGCGTTCTGGTCCCGTGTGGCCCAGATCATCGTCTCATGGGCATTGGTGAACCTGCGGCCACGGAAGTTCGGCATCGGGTTCGACTTGCGCCAAACGATGTCATTCAACACCCAGTATCCGAGGTCCTGGAGCGCGGTGCCGACGCGGAAGATATTGTGATAGGAGCCGATGACCCAGATGGTGCCGTTCGGCTTCAAGACGCGCCGCGCGGCAAGAAGCCATGCGCGGGTGAAGGCGTCGTAGGCGGCATAGTCGGAAAACTTGTCCCAGTCGTCATCGACCGCATCGACCTTGGACTGGTCTGGGCGATGAAGATCGCCTTCCAGCTGCAGATTGTAGGGAGGATCGGCAAAGATCACGTCGACGGAAGCTTCGGGAAGCTTCTCCAGTGCAGCTACACAATCGCCCTTGATGATGGAATTCAACCATCCGGGCTTGAAGGCACTTTTTGTTCCGGGCTTATCGGCACGGATATCGGCCAGACTCAATACACTCATGGCACCCATACTCTACGCAGTACTCAACTGCCCGCATGGTTACCGATCAGGGTTAAGGAAGAGTTGACCGTTCGCGTTAAATCGAAACGGCCTGATCAGGGGGTGCCGTAGGGTCCTTCGTCAAAGCCGACATAGATGACGATGTTGCGCTGCCTGGGTGCCGGTATGGAGATCGCCTTGTCGACGAATGAGAAGGTGCCGTTCGTGCGGCCCGGCGGAATTGCCGCAGGAACCTGGTGCAGTTGCGAATAAAGAACCTCGTCGCCGCGAACCACCGCAACGCGGATTGGCATGGTGAAGTCGCCAGAGGCGCCTGTAGGCCCGCTCAGGAATCTTCCGGCAACGCCCACTTCGATGTTGGTAAAGCCGTTGGCCGAGGCACAATCACGGACGGTCTCGGTAATGGTCGCGCGGTAGCGCAGCTTCGAGGCTGCACCCTCGTCTTCCTTCTTCACGCCGTCGGGGTAGACATCATGAGTTTCCGTGCCTGCCCGAAGCGTGATGTTCGGGCAGTACATGCGCGGATCCTGTATCTCGTCTTCCGGCATGCCCGCTGTCTGTTGGCCAGATTGCTGCTGGCCTGCCTGCTGGTTGGGGTCGACGCCGAGCGTGTCCTCGACCTTGCCAGGCCCCGAACCCGAGGAGGTACAAGCGGAAAGCAGCAGACCCGCAAGAATGATACCTGTCAGACTGGTCTTGAAATTCCCCACGGTTTCGCCCTCGTATTTGTACGCCACACGCATGCTCTCACGATTGTTGCCCAGCTCATATTTGCCAGCCGGCCTGCAGAATTCGCAGGCGGTATAACAGCTTGAAGGCGAAAATGCGAAGAGGGAAATGCCCAGCGCGGTTAATCCACCGGCCATTTTGCTGCGAACAGGGGCTTCGCCGTTTGAAAATGGCGGCGTTACGGACTAAAAGGCGCGGGAAACTCACCGATGTCGCCGTTGCGTGCCGGGCCTTTGCCCCAACCGCATTTTTCACCGGAACGAACCATGAAGTATGTAAGCACGCGCGGCAACGCGCCCGTTCTCGAATTCAACGATGTTCTGCTCGCCGGTCTAGCCCGGGATGGCGGTCTTTACGTTCCGCAGGAATGGCCGGTGCTCGACGCCGGAACTATTGCCGGTTTTTCGGGAAAACCCTATGCGCAGGTCGCCAAGGCCGTGCTGCGCCCCTTCGTCGAGGGACAGATCGCCGAAAGCGATTTCTCGAAGATGGTCGATGCTGCCTACGAGACCTTCCGCCACGAAGCGGTTGCACCGCTGGTGCAGGTCGCGCCCAATCACTTCGTGCTGGAACTGTTTCACGGCCCGACAATGGCGTTCAAGGACGTGGCAATGCAATTGCTGGCGCGGTTGATGGACCATGTCCTCGCCGAACGCAACGAGCGCGCAACCATCATTGGCGCGACATCCGGGGATACCGGCGGCGCGGCAATCGAAGCCTTTCGCGGGCGCGACAACACCGACATCTTCATCCTGTTTCCCGATGGCAAGGTATCCGATGTCCAGCGCATGCAGATGACGACCGTCAACGATGCCAACGTGCATCCTCTGGCAGTGGACGGAAACTTCGACGACTGCCAGGCTTTGGTGAAATCGCTGTTCAACGATCTGAACTTCCGCGATGAAGTAAGACTTTCGGGCGTCAATTCGATCAACTGGGCGCGCATCATGGCCCAGATCGTCTACTACTTCACATCGGCGGTGGCACTGGGCGCCCCTGCCCGCAAGGTTTCCTTCACGGTGCCGACTGGCAACTTCGGCGACATATTCGCCGGTTTCGTTGCCAGCAAGATGGGGCTGCCGGTCGAACGGCTGGTCATTGCGACAAACCAGAACGACATCCTGACCCGTTGCCTGGAAACGGCGCGGTATGAAACGGGTCCCGTTTTCGCGACGACTTCGCCCTCCATGGACATTCAGGTTTCCTCGAATTTTGAGCGGCTCCTGTTCGAGGCACATGAACGCAGCGGCGACGCCGTGCGGCGCATGATGTCAGGGCTGTCTCAGTCCGGTTCATTTTCCATCGAGAAAGAGGCCTTCGGCCGGATCGAAGCGGATTTCTCCGCTGGCCGGTGCGACGAAGCGGCGACGGCAAGCGAAATCCGCGATACGCTCGAGCGCTCTGGCTACCTGCTCGACCCGCACAGCGCCGTGGGACTTCATGTAGCCCGGCAGCAGGCAAGACAAGGCACGCCCATGGTCACGCTTTCGACCGCGCACCCGGCGAAATTCCCGGATGCCGTCAAGGCTGCATGTGGCGTCGTTCCAGCCCTTCCTGCGTGGCAGGGAGACCTGATGTCACGCAAGGAGCGGTTCTCGCGCATCGCCAATGATGCCGAAAAACTGAAAGCATTCATCCGCCAGAACGCACGTCACGGATAGGCGTCCCGCTGCCCGTCAGATGCACCTGCGAGTTCAACTCGTTTGCCCATGTCGAGGCGCAAGAACGGAGTGGAATTCCGCTTCGGGAAATTTCGTGACAATCCCGTGAACGGGGCGTAGGGTTGGCGACATCAAAGAGAACCGGTTCGGGAGGAGGGCCGGGAGTAACATGAGCGTAGAAGTCACAACTCTCGAAAACGGAATCACTCTCGCAATCGACCGGATGCAGCATCTTGAAACTGTTGCCTTCGGAACCTGGGTCCGGGCCGGTGCCCGAAATGAGCGAGAAGACCAGCACGGTATAGCCCACCTGCTGGAGCACATGGCTTTCAAGGGCACGCCAACCCGCAGCGCGCGCCAGATAGCAGAAGAAATCGAGAATGTCGGAGGCGACGTCAATGCCTCCACATCCGTCGAGATGACCTCCTATCATGCCAGGATGCTCGGTGAAGACCTGCCGCTCGGCATGGACGTCCTCCACGACATTCTTCGCAATTCCACCTACTGCGCCGACGAACTGGAACGCGAGAAGCATGTCATCCTGCAGGAAATAGGTGCAGCGAACGACACGCCCGACGATCTGTGCTTTGACCTTTTCCAGGATGCCGCTTATGGCGGGCAGCCTATCGGAAGGCCCATCCTTGGCACACCCGAGACGGTAACGGCCTTCACCTCCAATGACATCAAGGACTATCTGGGCACCCACTATCGCGCTCCGAACATGATCATTTCGGCTGCGGGCAAGGTGGATTCGGATGCCTTCAAGAAGCAGGCGGAGGAGCTGTATTCAGATTTTCCGAGCGAGTTATCCGAGCCCTGCCCGCCATCGAAATATCTCGGTGGCCAGTCGCTGGTGCATCGCGAAACCGCTGAAACGCAGATCGTGCTGGGCTTCGAGGGGCGCGCCTATCACGTGCGCGATTTCTACGCGTCAAATCTTCTTTCCATGATCCTTGGCGGCGGAATGTCCTCGCGCCTGTTCCAGGAAATCCGGGAAAAGCGCGGTTATTGCTATTCCATCTATTCATTCCATTGGGGTTTTTCCGACAGCGGCGTTTTCGGCATTCATGCCGCGACGGGCAAGGAAGACGTAAAGCAGTTGATGCCGTTGCTCCTGGACGAATTGCACAGGGCAAGCGAGGACATCAGTGAAGCCGAGGTGGACCGCGCACGGGCACAGATCAAGGCAAGCCTGATGATGGCGATGGAAAGTCCTGCCTCGCGGGCGGGTCAGATCGCACGCCAGATCATGCTGTTCGGCCGTCCCATTCCCAATGACGAACTCATGGAACGCCTGCAGGCGATCTCGGCCGAGCGGCTGCGAGATCTGGCCGGACGCCTGTTCTGCGAAACCGTTCCTACCATTTCGGCTGTCGGAGACATTTCCGGAGTGATGAACCAGCACGAAATCGCTTCCGCGCTCGGCAGCACCAAGCTGCTTGCAGCGGAATAGTCTGCGACCTTTCGTGCCGGAGGGTCTGATGGAAACCTTCCTGGGACGCATGTTTGCCCGCACGCGAAACGGCTCTCAGGGAAATCTGGATTCCAGCATCGACGCAGGGCGTGGCCTGAGGCTTGAGCCATATTCGCGGCGCCATTTCCAGACGTGGCGGGAGGCGCGCGAGGCGAGCAGGGAATTTCTGCAGCCATGGGAGCCGAAATGGCGCGGCAGCGACACGACGTTGCCGGAATTCCTGTTGCGGCTGCGCAATGACCGGCTGTCGCGGAAAAACCGTTCCGGATGCAGCTTCCTTCTTACCCTGCCTCTGCATGGAACAGTTCGCGGGGTCGTTGGTGGCATCAATCTCTCGAATATCCGTTTCGGCGCGGCGCGAACCGCCACGCTCGGTTACTGGATGCGCCAAGAACATTCAGGAAAAGGTTACATGGCGCTGGCTGTGGAGAGCCTTTGCCGCAATGCTTTCCAGCAGTTGGAACTGGAACGGATAGAGGCAGCTTGCCTTCCCGAGAACGCGGCGTCACGCCGGGTACTGGAAAAATGCGGCTTCCAGGAAGAAGGATATGCCCGGCAATACCTCGAGATAAACGGCACCCGCCGCGACCACCTGCTCTATGCGCGGATTGCCGATGACAGTGTCATCCGCTGACAGAGTGCCATTCTGCCGGGCTTCAAATTGCCTGATTCCGGGGACATTTTCTTTGGCATTGGCGGCCTTGAGCCGCTATAGACTGACCTTCGAATGTTCCGGCGGGAATTCCGCCGGATATTCCGGCAAATCAAGACGAAGTTCCGCATTGACCCAACGCAATTCCAAACGGATCGCCAAAGGCATTTCTCATCGCTTCCTGAGCGTGATCCTGGCGTTTTCCGCCGTCGTCTTCATGGCGCTCGCCGGACCGGCGGCAGCTGTGGAACCGATCTCGGTCACCAAGGACCTGAAGGCGATCGACATCACGAACATCGGTGACCGCTATTCCGGGCAGGAAGGGAGCCTTAGGGTTTCGACCGCGCCAGACCGGGACGGCATCGTGCGCCGCGTGGAAATTCGACCAAAGGTCGATACTGGCTCCACAAACTGGTATGTTTTCGCACTGGCGAACGACACGAGCGAACAGCTTGACCGGCTAATCGTTGCCCCGCACTACCGCCTTGTCGGATCGGGTCTGCTGCGCCCGGACCTCGACTCCACGCGCATCGTCGCGATCACGCCCTCCGAAGGGTTTTCGCTCGAGGCGCAGGAAGACCGCGAGGCAGACGTATTTCTGATCACGCTCGATCCGGGCGCGGTGATCACGCTGATCGCTGAACTCAAGACGCCACAACTGCCCAAACTCACCTTGTGGGAGCCTGCCGCCTACAAGGATACGGTGAACAGTTTCACGCTGTACCGTGGCATCGTTCTGGGCATTTCCGGCCTGCTCGCCGTGTTCCTGACCATTCTCTTCATCGTCAAGAGCAATGCCGTCTTCCCGGCCACTGCCGCGCTTGCGTGGGGCGTGCTTGCCTATATCTGCGTTGATTTCGGGTTCTGGGACCGCGTGATTTCGATCACCCAGTCCAGCGAACGCTTGTGGCGCTCGGGTGCCGAAGTCTTTCTGGCAGCGGCAATCCTCATCTTTCTCTACGCCTACCTGCGGCTGAACCGGCTGAGCCGGAATTTCACCTTTCTCGTTGTCGGTTGGCTGCTCGGCCTCGGCATTCTGCTCGGCGTGGTTCTGTTCGATGCCTCGATTGCCGCCGGGATTGCGCGCGTATCCTTCGCCGCCGCTGTTTTCCTTGGAGCGGTCGTCATTCTCTACATGAGCTTCCGGGGCTTCGACCGCGCGATCATGCTGATCCCGACCTGGATATTGACACTGGCATGGCTGGCCGGGTCGTGGATGACAGTTACCGGCCGGATTTCCAACGACATCGTGCAGCCGGCGCTTGGCGGAGGACTGGTGCTGATCGTCATGCTGCTTGCATTCACGATCCTCCAGAATGCATTCACTGGTGGTGCGCTGGCGCAGGGCCTTGTCAGCGATGCGGAACGGCGCGCGCTTGCCCTGATCGGTGCCGGTGACATTTTCTGGGACTGGGATGTTGCGCGCGATACAGTCAGCACAGGCCCGGCACTCTCGGAAATTCTTGCTACGCCGGAACGCGAACTCAACGGCGCGATGCGCAACACGCTGAACCTCATTCACCCCAATGATCGCGAGCGCTACCACTCGACACTGGAATCGATCGTCGAGCACAAGCGCGGCAAGGTCAGCACGATGTTCCGCATGCGGTCCAACGAAGGCCATTATCACTGGTTCAAGCTCCGCGCCCGGCCCATGCTCGGTGCCGACGGTAACGTGATCCGCTGCATCGGGACGATTGCCGACATCACCGACTCCAAGAACGCGGAAGAACGGCTGTTGCAGGATTCCGTGCGCGACAACCTGACGGGACTGGAAAACCGGGAACTGTTCGCCAACCGGCTGGACATGGTGATGCAGCTTGCCAAGCGTTCGGGTTCGGCCCGGCCATCTGTGTTCCACATCAACATCGACAAGTTCCAGGAAACCAACCAGAAGATCGGATTTGCAGCCGGTGACACCATCCTTCTGACCGTTGCGCGCAGGCTTTCACGCCTTCTGCATCCAGGCGACTCCATCGCCAGGCTTGGCGGCGACCAGTTTGCGATCCTGCTCCTGTCGGAAACCAAGCCCGACCGCATAGCGAGCTTTGCCGATTCCATCCGCAAGACCATGCGTTCGCCGATCCAGTTCGGCGAGAAGGAAATCGCACTTACGGCTTCCATCGGGATTGCCACATGGACGCGCGACCAGTCAGGCGCGCAAAACCTGATGCGCGATGCAGAACTCGCAATGCTTCATGCCAAGCGCATGGGTGGCAACCGCATCGAGCCGTTTCGCCCTGCCTTCCGCACGAGCAAGGACGACATCGTCATTCTTGTCGAGGATCTCAAGCTTGCTCTGGATGCCGGTGAGATTTCCATCCTGTATCAGCCAATCGTGCGCCTGGCCGACAGCACGACAGCGGGCTTCGAGGCCCTCGTGCGCTGGAATCATGCGAAACTTGGCAACGTGTCACCCGCCGACTTCATTCCGGTGGCTGAAAGCGCGGGCCTGATCGGGCGGTTGGGCAAGTATGTACTGGAACGCGCCGCCCGCGATTTTGCAGCACTGCATTCTGCCAATCCCGAGCAGAAGCCTTTCGTAAGCGTCAATATCTCCAGCCGGGAATTGCTCCGTGACGATCTGGTGCACGACATCCGCGCGACACTGAAGAAAACCGGGCTGGATCCGGCCTCCCTCAAGGTCGAGATCACGGAAAGCCTTGTCATGGAAAACCCGGAATATTCTTCCGAGGTACTCAGGCGCATCAAGGCGCTGGGCGTCGGGCTGGCGCTGGACGATTTCGGCACCGGCTACTCCAGCCTTGCATATCTCCTGCGACTGCCCTTCGACACCATCAAGATCGACTCATCGTTCATACAGGCACGCGAACGCAAGGAACGGCTGGTTGTTCTACGCTCGATCATCGCGATGGCGCATGGGCTGGAGCAAAAGCTGGTCGCTGAAGGCGTTGAACTGGAGACCGATGTCACCGAACTGAGCCAACTGGGCTGCGAGTTCGCGCAGGGTTTCTATTTCGGCGAGGCGATTTCGCAGGATCAGGTCAAGGACCTGCTGCACGACGAATACCGGATGGCGGGACAGTAGAACGCTACGGCACCAAGGGCCGCAGCCAGAAGGTCAGGCGTGGCCCGTTTCCTGCGAGAGGAGGCCGGGATTGATACCCATGGACTGCATCGCCCGGGCATATTTCGCGCCGGCATCTGCACTGAAGATGATATCGCTGTCGCACTCGGCAATCAGCCAGCCATTAGCTGCAAGCTCTTCTTCGAGTTGCCCCGCTGACCAGCCCGAATAGCCCAGCGCCATCAGGAACTTCTCGGGACCCTTGCCGATCGCCAGTTCCCGCAGAACCTCCAGCGTTGCGGTCAGGCAAACCTTGCCGTCGACCTTGAGCGTGCCCTCGGCCTGGTAGTCGGGCGAGTGCAGCACGAAACCCCTGCCCTGCTCGACAGGGCCGCCTGTGTGCAGCCCCGCAGCTACGACATTCTCCGGGACACCATCGCGCTCATTTTCCGCAATGATGTTGAGCTGTTCCAGAAAATCGAGCGTACCGGGGGTTTCCAGCGGACGATTGATGATGAAGCCCATGGAGCCTTCCCCGGAGTGGGCGCACAGGTAGATGACCGACTTCTCGAAACGGCTGTCGCCCATGCCCGGCATGGCAACCAAAAACTTGCCCTCGAGCGAAGTGGCATCTGCAAACATCGTCGTATTCCTGACCTTGCGTTTCCCGGATCGGAGCCAGCCCGTCATCCGCGTGAGCTTGGTTGCGCGTTCCGCGTTCGCTGCTTCACCGGACACCTGTCTTATCGCGCCCGGAACAAATCGGTTCGTCGCATTTGTAGCAAGCTGTTGTGCATCTGCACAACAGGGTTGTGCAACCGATTGCCTGCAATGTCCATTGCCGGAGCAAGCCGTTGGCCATGGTCTTGTGTTTCACAAGAGCTTGAACGTTGGTAGCCATTCGTGCATCGAACCCGTTGGCAAACCGCAATATGATACCCACATGAAAAACATGAAACTGAAACGCGGCCTTTTCTTCCTTCTGGCGGTGACGCCACTTGCATTCGCTGCCTATTCCCCGCCCGCCCACTCTGCATCGAGCGGTTGGGAGGATATTGGCGGCGGCAAGGCAAGACTGGTGGCAGTCGTGCACCCCGAGGAAGGCCGTATCGAGGGCTTCGTGGAATTCGCTCTCGAAGAAGGCTGGAAGACCTACTGGAAATATCCGGGCGACAGCGGCATCGCTCCCGAGTTCGATTTCTCGCAATCAAGTGGCGTGGCGATCGACCAAATCTCCTTTCCCGCCCCGAAATTCATCCGGATTCCGGGTAGTTCTTTCGCCGGATACAAGGGCGATACGCGCTTTGTCTTCGAGGGAGCGATCGGCGGTCCCAATCCCTCGCTCTCCCTCAACCTCATGGCCGGAGTCTGCAAGGATATCTGCATACCTGCGATGGCGTCTTTTTCAATCGACGCGGCAGAACTCGAAGCCAGCGATGTGAGGTCAATGCTCGAACTGGACGAGGCACGCGAGCACCTGCCCAAATCAGCGACAGGCGAACTCGGTGTGGTTCATGGCACGCTGGCCTCCGATGGCACGCTGACCTTCGATGCGCAGGTGCCGGTCAATACCGATGATGCCCAGCTGTTCGTCATGCCGCCAGCCGGTCTCTTCCCCACAGAACCGCAGGCCGAAAGCGGGCAATCCGGCACCGCCAGGGTATTCACATCATCTCTCGGCAGCGATTTCGTTCGAGACGAGGCGGTTGGTCAGAGCTGGGAATACGTGCTGACCACCGGAAGCGAGGCGGTTACGGGCCGGGTCGAACTTCAGCCATAACCCGGGAAAACGTTATTCCACTGCCTGCGGCCACTGGACGTTCCCGTTTTCCCGCCTAAATTCGCGACATGCAAACATACTCAAAGGAAAAGTGCACATGACGATCAAGCCAGGCGACAGCATTCCCTCTTCCACCCTTCACGAGATGACTGAAGACGGCATAGAGGAGGTGGCAACAGATGACTTCTTCAAGGGCCGCAAGATCGTGATGTTTGGCCTGCCCGGTGCCTTCACTCCGACCTGCCACCGAAATCACCTGCCGGGCTTCCTGGACAATCTGGGCGCCATTCAGAGCAAGGGCGTGGATGAGGTTGCCGTGCTTGCGGTCAACGATCCGTTCGTGATGTGGGCATGGTCGAAAGACACCGGCGGCAAGGGAAAGATACGCTTTCTTTCAGACGGCGATGCCAGCTTCTCGAAAGCACTGGGGCTCGAAATCGATCTGGGCGCGAAACTCGGCCTGCGCTGCAAGCGCTTCTCGATGATCATCGAGGACGGAGTGGTCAAGACGCTGAATATCGAGGAAGCTCCGGGCAAGGTTGAAAGCTCCGGCGCTGCGGCCATTCTCGAGCAGCTTTAGTCTGAGTCCACACCGGGGATATATCCCGGTTTGTAGGGAGCCATTCCCCTTCGAGCCAGCTCATCTGCCTTCTCGTTTTCGGGAACGCCTGCATGGCCCTTTACCCAATGCCACTCGACACGGTGCCGTTCGCGCGCCGTGTCGAGTTCCCGCCAAAGGTCGTCATTCTTGACCGGCTTTTTCTGGGACGTCTTCCAGCCGTTGCGCTTCCAGCCGGACAGCCATTCGGTAATGCCGCCCTTCACGTACTGGCTGTCAGTGTGCAGATGCACCTCGCACGGTCTCTTGAGGGCATTCAACGCCTCGATCGCGGCCATCAGTTCCATGCGGTTGTTGGTGGTCTCTTTCTCCCCGCCAAACAACTCCTTCTCGCGGCCATTGAACCGCAACAGCGCACCCCAGCCGCCAGGACCCGGATTGCCCGAGCAGGCACCATCCGTCCAAATCTCGACGGCGGCGCGTTTTTCCGGATCGCCGCTCACGCCTTGAGCCCCGCCATTTCGCGGTCGAGTCCATACAGGGCTGCGTTGTCTATACCCTGATGGAACTTCAGGCGCGCGATGTACTCACCCGGATTTTTCGGTGTAACAAGCGCGCCGGGCGGGACGTTCAGCCAGTCATACAGCCGCGTCAGCAGAAAGCGGAGCGCCGAGCCACGTGCCAGGACCGGCAGTCTTTCGAATTCGGATTCCGAAAGACCGCGGACCGCTGTGTAGCCCTGCAGCATCGCCCGTGCCTTGGTCGTGTTGAAAGAAAGATTGGGCTCGAAACACCAGGCATTCAGGCAGATGGCCAGATCATAGGCCAGCAGGTCGTTGCAGGCGAAATAGAAATCGATGATGCCGGACAGCCTGTCCTTCAGGAAAAACACGTTGTCGGTGAACAGGTCGGCATGGATGACACCGGAGGGCAGTTCAGCCGGCCAATTGGATTCGAGATAATCCAGTTCCTTCGCGATCATTTCCGACAGGCCCGGCGTCACCTCGTCAGCTCGGGCTTGCGACATCTCGAACAGCGGGCGCCAGCCATCCATGTCGAGGGCATTCTTGCGCCGGATCGAAAAGCCTTCTCCCGCGATATGGAAGCGGGCCAGCGCGCCACCCAGTTCGTGGCAGTGAGAGGGTTGCGGACGCCGAACCGAATAGCCTTCCAGAAAAGTGATGATGGCGGCAGGCCGTCCGGCCAGTTCGCCGATCATCTCGCCGGATTGCATCTTGACCGGCTGGGGACAGACGATGCCCTTGGCATGGAGATGCTCCATGAGGCCCAGAAAGAACGGCAGGTCCCTGGCATCGACCCGTTTTTCGTACAGGGTGAGGATGTAGTTGCCGGTATCCGTGGTCAGAAGATAGTTGGAATTCTCGACGCCCTCCGCAATTCCCTTGAAGGAATGCAGTTCGCCAAGCGTGTACTGCCTGAGATGGGCGACAAGCGCCTCGTCGGTGACTTCGGTATAGACGGCCATGAAACCCGTTTACCCGATCATGCTTCAGTTGCAAGCGTGCCGTTGACGAAAGCCATGTCGGCAGCCGTCAATTCCGTCTGGCGCAGGTCACGGACGACAGGAAAATTCTCGCCTTCCTGTACGGTCTCGGCAAGTTCGATCTCGGTATCGAAGCGCTCGCGGAAAGCGGAAATGATCTGATCGACAAGAATTTCCGGTGCCGAAGCTCCCGCTGACAGGCCGACGACGATTTCATTCCTGCCCGGCGCGGGCTCGAACTCTTCCCAGCGGATCTCATGGGCACCCTGAACCAGCATTGCGCGCCTGGCGCCGGCCTTGCTTGCAACCTCGACCAATCTCTTGGAATTCGAGGAGTTGGGCGCACCGACGATCAGGAAGTGGTCCGCTCCGGGCGCTGCGGCCTTCACCGCTTCCTGCCTGTTGGTGGTGGCGTAGCAGATCGATTCGGCCGCCGGGTCGGCCAGATCAGGAAACCGCTCCTTGAGGCGTTCCAGAATATCGGTCGTGTCGTCCACCGAAAGCGTGGTCTGCGTGACATAGCCCAGCATGGTGGGGTCCGCAGGCATGTAGTTGTCTGCATCCTCCACCGTTTCGATCAGCGTCATCTCGCCGCTTGCCACCTGCCCCATCGTTCCGATCACTTCGGGATGGCCTGCATGGCCGATCAACAGGACGTGGCGGCCATTGCGAATATGGCGAAGTGCCTGCTTGTGAACCTTGGAGACGAGCGGACAGGTTGCGTCGAGATAGAGAAGGTGGCGGGTCTCGGCGTCGGCCGGAACGGATTTCGGCACGCCGTGGGCGGAGAATATCACCGGCTGGCTGGTGGGCGGTATCTGGTCGAGTTCCCGCACGAAGACCGCACCCTTTGCCTCAAGCCCCTCGACCACGTAGCGATTGTGGACGATCTCATGGCGAACATATACCGGAGCGCCGTACTTCTTGAGAGCGAGCACGACCATCTGGATGGCACGGTCCACACCGGCACAAAACCCTCGCGGGCCGCAGAGACGCAGGACAAGTTTCGGGCTTTCGCTATTGTGCATCTGATGTCCTGATTTCTGCAGTTGGCGGCAGCGCCGCATCAGCCGCGTTTACGGCGTGAATACAGGAAATAGGAGCCAACGCCGAACAGGGCAAGCGCCAATCCGTACCAGGTAACGGCATATTGCAGATGGTTGTTGGGAAACGAGACGATGGTCGTTCCCCTTACCGGATACTCGCCATCGGGCGATTTACCCGGGAAACCCGCATCGACATACCAGCCTTCCAGTTGCTGCGGGTTGATGCCTGAAAGTGCGGCCATTGCAGCGATATCGCGCCAGTAGAATGTGCCGGACTGTGGCTCGTTATCGGGCATCATCGAACCCGGCTTGCCGGCTGGCGGCTGGCGCAGCAGTCCTTCTATCTTCTGCGCCCCCGTGGGAAGCGGTGCAATCGATTTCCAGTTCTCACGCTGTTCGTAGGGAATGAAGCCGCGATTGACGGCGGCATAACGTTGGACGCTCCCGGAAGGATTGCCGAGTTCGAGGATGTTGAACAGGTTCCAGCCGCTTTGACCTTTGAAGGTCGTGAATTCGAAGGCTGGAGCCGTATCAACGAATTTTCCCACAACCACTACCGGGCGGTAATCGAGCGCTCCCTCTGTACCGCCCTTTCCGGCGGCGCCAAGGGCTTCTTCAACCGGCACCGGGGCAGAGGCGATGCGGCTTTCGACCGTCGCGATCAGGTCTTCCTTCCACGCAAGGCGGCGGACCTGCCAGGTTCCCAGGCTTGCCAGGATGGCGATGCCAACCAGCATGCAGGCGAGAACAAGGATTTCAGACTTGCGGATCATGCCGATGCTGCCTTCAGTCGCGATCGGCCAGCCTGCCCTCTTGGGCATCCGTCTTGTACTGGGCGGCGATCATGATGCCCTTCATGGCGCGCAGGCACCAGACGCTCAGGGCGAACGTCACGGGCACCCAGATCACGACGTGCAACCATACTGGCGGGTGAAATGCGTTTTCGAAGAGAAGCGCCAGGCCTGCGATGACGAACCCCATGATCAGGATCGCGAACACCGCCGGTCCGTCACCTTCCTCGGCGAAACTCATGTCGAGACCGCAGACCGCACAGCGGTTTACCGGCTTCAGCATGGACTTGAACAGCTTGCCCTGACCGCAACGCGGGCAGCGCCCCGCCATGCCCGTCGACACGCTCGAAAGCTCTGGATAGAGCGCCTTGTCCTGCGACTGCTTTTTCGTGCTTGCCATTGCTGTTCTCCAAAAAGTGAAAAGGCGGCCTGAGGCCGCCTTTTCTATACCGCCAACCGGCGTTCCGGTTTAGTGCGCGAAAGTCGCACCCCAGGAACCCCAGATGTAGATCGCGAAGAACAGGAACAGCCAGACAACGTCAACGAAGTGCCAGTACCATGCGGCAGCCTCGAAGCCGAAATGCTGTTTCGGTGTGAAGTGATCCATCATCGCGCGGATGAGGCAGACGATCAGGAAGATCGTGCCAACCAGAACGTGGAAGCCGTGGAACCCGGTCGCCATGAAGAAGGTGGCACCGTAGATGCTGTCCTTGAAGGCGAACGGCGCATGCACGTATTCGTAAGCCTGCACGGCAGAGAACAGGACGCCGAGCGCAACCGTCAGGAAAAGCATGAACTTCAGCGTGCCGCGATCATTGTGAAGCAGCGCATGGTGTGCCCAGGTCACCGTGGTGCCGGAAAGCAGCAGAATGACAGTGTTGAACAGCGGCAGATGCAGCGGGTCGAGAACTTCCATTCCGGCAGGCGGCCACTGGCCACCGGTGAACTCGGTGCGCAATACCTGGTGCACTTCGCCCGGGAAAAGGCTGGCATCGAAGAATGCCCAGAACCATGCGACGAAGAACATGACCTCCGAAGCGATGAAGAGCAGCATGCCGTAGCGCAGATGCATGCTGACAACCTTGGTGTGGTCGCCCGCATGGGCTTCCTTCACCGTGTCGGACCACCAGCCATACATCGTGTAGAGCACGATCGCCAGACCCACGAGAAGCAGCCAGGGATTGGCCAGGTTGACCGATCCGACCGAGAAGTCATTGCCCGTGTGCCAGCGCATGTAGGCGACGCCGCCAAGCGCGGTGACCAGAGCGCCAACGCTGCCGATGAACGGCCATGGGCTGGGATCGATGATGTGGTAGTCGTGATCTACGTTATGGGCTTCAGCCATGGTTCACTCCCATTATTTCCGCACTCTCGCGGCAATTCCCCAAGGGGTCTCTTCAAAGTTCTCCCTGACGGGCGGATTTTCCGGCGTCAGGTGTTTCGGTTTTCAGTGCGGCCACCGGTTTCTCCGATGGTTCGCGCTCGTAAAGCGTGTAGGACAGCGTGATTTCATCGATATTGCGTGTTTCGCGCTCGCTCGCCATGTCCGGGTCGACAAAGAACACGACCGGCATTTCAAGGCTTTCGCCCGGTTTCAACGTCGTCTCGGTGAAGCAGAAACACTGTATCTTGTTGAAGAAGATACCGGCTGACTGCGGGGTCACGTTGAACGTGGCCATCCCGGTCAGGGTCTTGTCGGAATTGTTCCGTGCGAAGAAGGAAATCTGCTTCTGTTCGCCCATCTTGATTGTGACGCTGCGTACCAGCGGCTTGAATTCCCAGGGCAGCTTGCCATCGACATTTGCATCGAACCGCACCGTTACGTCGCGGTCGATCATCTCGATGCCATCCGCCGAAGTGGCGGTCTGGGTCGTGCCGCCATAGCCAGTTACCTGGCAGAACAGGCGGTAGAGGGGTACCGAGGCGTAGGCCATGCCAACCATGCCGAGAACGACACTCGCACACACGACGGCGATGCGCGTATTGGAACGCGCCTGCTTCGTTTCCTGCGATGTTTCGTTGCGGTCGGTCATCCCGGTTTCCTGTTCCTTCCCTTTATCCAAAGGCTCTCTGCGGCAGCTTAAAGCGGCCGGTTGGTCAGAATCTGCGGACCGAATTTCAGCACGGTCGCCAGATAGAATACAACGACAAGCGCGAGCAGTATCAGCCCGATGGCGATGTTGCGGGCGCGCTGCGCCTTGAGCCTTCGTTCTTCCATTTCCTTGTTCTCCTTCTCGGTCATCTCATGCCTCAGATCGCGTAGCCGGTGAACTTCAGCACCAGCGCCTGAATGATGAGCATGCCAAAGAGGGTGAAGAGATAGAGTATCGAAAAGCCGAACAACTTCTTGGCCTGGACCATTTTCTGGTCGTCCGAGGGCATCTGCCAGCAACGGAAGGCAAACCAGACGAAGGCAGCGCCCATCACTGCCGCCACGGCACCATAGGCAGGGCCTGCAAAGCCAAGGAAGAAGGGCGAGACGCCAAGCGGCGCAAGCAGCAATGCGTAGGCCAGAATGTGATTCTGTGTCGAGCGGTTTCCAGCCACGTTTGGCAGCATCGGCACGCCGACGCGGCCATAGTCACCGGCCTTGAACAGCGCCAGCGCCCAGAAATGCGGCGGGGTCCACATGAATATGATCGCAACCAGCAATGCGCTTTCGACCGACACTTCACCGGTAACCGCTGCCCAGGAGATCATCGGCGGAAGTGCGCCTGCAAGCCCGCCAATGACGATGTTCTGCGGCGTCGAACGCTTCAGGTACATGGTGTAGACAACCACGTAGAAGAAGATGGTGAAGGCAAGAAGCGCAGCGGCGAGCCAGTTCACCAGAACGCCCAGCACGAAAATCGACAGGAAAGAAAGTACCAGCCCGAAGCTGAGCGCCTCCTGGCGGGTTACCCGGCCAGACGGGATCGGCCGCTTTGCGGTACGCGACATGCGGGCATCGATGTCAGAATCATACCACATGTTCAAAGCGCCCGAGGCACCGCCACCGATGGCGATGCAGGCTATGGCGATAACAGCGAGGAAGGGGTTGATGTCGCCTGGTGCGACGAGCATGCCGGCGATCGCGGTAAAGACCACGAGCGACATGACGCGCGGCTTCAAGAGCTCGAAATAATCCCTGGGCATAGCGAGCGACGCGCCCGCATAGCTTTCAACAATTGTTTCGTCGTTGGCGAATGCCATTGTTCCGTCTCTTCTTCTTTACAACCCCGGAGATCGCGTTCCGGAAAATTCGGCTTGCCTGGTCTCGCCTCCCCTTGCGGGGCCCCTCTGGAGAGACCGGGATTGCCTTGCAAACATGTTCCGCCGGATGGGTGAACCCGGCGGAGCCTTTCTCATGCCGGTCTTACTTGATGACCGGAAGCTTTTCCCACTGGTGGTAAGGCGGCGGCGAAGACAGCTGCCATTCCAGCGTAGTTGCACCTTCGCCCCACGGATTGTCGCCAGCGACGCGCTTCTTCATGAAGGCCTCGACGACGCCGACCAGGAAGACGATGGTGGCGAAAGCCGAAATATAGGAACCGTAGGACGACACCATGTTCCAGCCGTGGAACGCGTCGGGATAGTCGACGTAACGGCGGGGCATACCGGCCAGACCCAGGAAGTGCTGGGGGAAGAACACCAGGTTCACGCCGATGAAGGTCAGCCAGAAGTGCGACTTGGCGATAAACGAGTTGTACATGTAGCCGGTCATCTTCGGGAACCAGTAGTACCAGGCGGCAAAGATCGCGAACACGGCACCCAGCGACAGCACGTAATGGAAGTGCGCTACCACGTAGTAAGTATCGTGGAAGGTGCGGTCGAGACCGGCGTTGGCGAGCTGAACGCCCGTTACGCCGCCGACAGTGAACAGGAAGATGAAGCCGATTGCCCAGATCATCGGGGTGCGGAACTGGATGGAACCGCCCCACATCGTGGCAATCCACGAGAAGATCTTAACGCCCGTCGGCACCGCGATCACCATGGTGGCGAAGACGAAGTAACGCTGCGTGTCGAGCGAGAGACCGACAGTGTACATGTGGTGCGCCCACACGATGAAGCCGACAGCACCGATGGCGATCATCGCCCAGGCCATGCCCTGGTAGCCGAAGATCGGCTTGCGGGAGAAGGTCGAGACGATGTGGCTGATGATGCCGAAGCCCGGCAGGATCAGGATGTACACTTCCGGGTGACCGAAGAACCAGAACAGGTGCTGGAACAGGATCGGGTCGCCGCCGCCTTCAGGATTGAAGAAGGTGGTGCCGAAGTTGCGGTCGGTCAGAAGCATGGTGATGCCGCCCGCCAGAACAGGCAGGGAAAGCAGCAGCAGGAATGCGGTGATCAGCACGGACCATGCGAACAGCGGCATCTTGAACAGTGTCATGCCCGGAGCGCGCATGTTGAAGATGGTCGTGATGAAGTTGATCGCGCCGAGGATCGACGAGGCACCGGCAATATGCAGGGCAAGGATTGCAAGGTCCATTGCCGGGCCGGGCTGACCGCTTGTCGAAAGCGGCGGATAGATTGTCCAGCCGCCACCTACGCCGTTCGAACCGGCGGGGCCTTCCACGAACATGGAAAGAACCAGCAGGATGAGAGCCGGCGGCAGGAGCCAGAAGGAGATGTTGTTCATGCGCGGGAAGGCCATGTCCGGCGCACCGATCATGATCGGCACCATCCAGTTGGCGAAACCGCCGATCAGCGCAGGCATGACCATGAAGAAGATCATGAGCAGGCCGTGGGCCGTGACGAACACGTTGAATACGTGCGGGTCGGTAAAGAACTGAAGACCGGGATTTTGCAGTTCCATGCGGATCATCACCGACAGGAAGCCGCCAAGCAGGCCCGAGATGATCGCGAAGATCAGGTAGAGCGTGCCGATATCCTTGTGGTTGGTCGAAAAAAACCAGCGCTTGAAAAAGCCCGGCTTGTGATCGTGAGCATCATGCGTTGCCGCTGTAGCCATGATCTTTCTCCTCTTGAATATTCTTGTGCCTGCCGGTTACTTGCTGGCGAGCTTGACGTTCTTGGCGGTTTCGACGGCAGACATGAGCTGCTTGTTTGCCGCATCAAGGTCGCCTTCGGCCGCAGTTTTCCACTGTGCATAAAGGTCCTTGGAAACCACACGGACAGCGATCGGCATGAAAGCGTGGTCCTTGCCGCAAAGCTCGGAGCACTGGCCGTAATACATGCCTTCGCGCTCGGCCTTGAACCAGGTCTCGTTCAGGCGGCCCGGAATGGCATCTACCTTGAAGCCAAGAGAAGGCACTGCGAACGAGTGAATGACGTCACCAGGGGCACCGGCGACGAGCACGCGGACCATGGTGTCGACCGGAACAACCAGTTCATTGTCCACTGCCAGAAGACGCGGATAGGTCTTGCTGTCGGTCTTGCCGAGGCTGGCGAACTCGTCGGGATTGCGAAGGATGATCGAATCGAAGGAAAGCGCGCTGTCGTCCTGGTATTCATATCCCCAGTACCACTGGTAGCCGGTCGCCTTGACGGTCATTTCCGGCTTTTCCTCGGGCGCGAGCTGCTTGTCGAGCAGTTCGAAGGACGGAATGGCAATCGCGACGAGGATCAGGATTGGCACGATGGTCCATACCACCTCGATGAAGGTGTTGTGGCTGGTGCGCGACGGGTTCGGGTTGGAACGCGAATTGAAGCGGACCATCACGATGATCAGCAGCGCCAGGACGAAAAGCACGATCGGGCCGATGAACCACAGGGTGTAGTGATCGAACCATGTGATATCGCGCATGATTTCGCTGTTGGCTGCCTGATGCCATATCTGCCAAGGATGAGGAGCACCTTCCGCGGCAAACGCCGGTGCGGAAAGGACAGATGCGGAAACGGCAGCGAAGACAGCCGCCAAGGCTTTTGAGACGAGTCTCATTACAGTTCTCTCCTGTCTTGCGACCGGTTTTCCACGCATAGCCGGAAAACCGCCCCATTGCCGTTCAGACGCGCTGCGCCTGCCGGCTCCACTAGAGATGAAAGGAGATGCCCATTACGACATGATGTGCGCCTACGGCGCAGACCGGATGCCTTTCCACAAAAGCACCCGCTCTCCCCTCACCTTGTCTCTTCTCTTAAACCCCCCAGCACGGGGATTTTCAAGGCGTTGAATCACATCTTTCATTAAGCTGCAATGGAAAGAAACACTCTCCCACAAAGATTGGGTGCGGCATTTATACACTGTAAATGGGCACGAATATAAGCGATCACGAAAGAACGCGATGCCGTTTTGACCCTTTTTCAGGCCTGTGCCGCATTCTCGCCGGTTTCGCCGCTAAAAGAATTCCATCGCACCCCGCCTGATGAAACTCCGGGTTGCCAATGCGGCCTACCTGTATTTTCATACCCCGTCCATTCGGGCATGTTGAGAGCACCTTTCCCTGATTCGATGCGAGCGATGAAATACATCTCCCCAAAACCGGTTTCCACGGCAAGAAGTCTTCTGCTGCCGTTCATGGTGGCTTCTGCGCTGGTGCTTGGCGCCACGACTTCACATGCCCAGAGCAATGTGAAGTCCAAGCACGGAGAGTGGTCGCTCGTCTGCGACACCCCTCCAGGCGCCTCGTCTGAGCAATGCGCCCTGATGCAAAACGTGGTAGCCGCCGACCGCCAGGAAATGGGGCTGTCGGTCGTTGTGCTGCGGACCGCCGACCGGAAGGCCGAGCTGCTGCGCGTCCTTGCCCCGCTTGGCGTGCTGCTTCCAAACGGTCTCGGTCTCTATATCGATGACAAGGACATCGGGAATGCCTTCTTCACCCGCTGCTTCAACGACGGCTGCTATGCAGAGGTCGTGCTGGAGGACAAGCTTCTCGAGGCATTCAAGAGCGGCAAGACAGCGACCTTCATCGTTTTCCAGACACCGGAGGAAGGCATCGGCATCCCGATTGACCTGAACGGATTCACCGAGGGTTTCAACGCACTGCCATAATTGGCGTGCAGTCTCCTTCCTGAAACAGAACGGGAAGGAGGAGCCCAATGATCGAAGTCACCCGAACCGGACCAGACCGGGTATACATTACCGTATCCGGAAAAATCGACGGCAAGGCGATGGAGGACGGTCTCGATGCATTCATCGACGCGTCGAAGGATATCGAGAACGGCAAGCTGTTTTACGTCATCACCGATTTTCGCCTTCCGGACGCATCGGCGCTTGCTGTCGAATTCAAGCGGTTGCCGGGCCTGTTTTCGCTGATCGGCAGGTTTCGCAAGGCAGCAGTCATCTCGGATGCCGCATGGCTGCGAAAGATAGCCGAGGTAGAAGCCTTCCTCATTCCCGGCATCACCATCAAGACGTTCGAACCCGGCGAGGAGACGGCGGCGGAAAGCTGGCTTGCCGTATAGACCGGCAGGCTGCAAGCAATGCGGACATGGCAGGACCCGGGTTGAATAGTCGCGGCGAATACCGATATTGAACTCAACGAAATAACCTGTGCAGGTCATTCCATGGATTCCCTGATTTCCGCCTTCGATGCCGAACGCGATGCGCTTGAAAAGAAACTCGCAGACACCCTGTCGGGCTGCGATGACGGCGAACTGTTTCTCGAATACGTCCAGTCGGAATCGCTGGTCTTCGACAATGGCAAGCTGAAGGCCGGAAACTTCCACACCGATCAGGGCTTCGGCCTTCGGGCAGTGGCCGGTGAAGCTTCCGCCTATGCCCATTCAGGCGAGATGACGCTGAAGAGCCTGGAACGCGCGGCAGACGCTGTCTCGGCGGTCAAGGGAAATCACACGGGCACCTACGCCGACGCACCCGCCCGGACCAACCGGCATCTCTACCCCGACCTCAATCCGCTTGGCGCACCGACCTTCGAGGAGAAGGTGAAACTTCTCCAGAAGATCGACGCCTATGCGCGCGACGCGGATCCTCGGGTCCGCCAGGTGACTGCTTCCGTTGCCGGAAGCTACCAGGTCGTCGAAATCCTGCGCGCCGACGGACAATGGGTGCGGGACGTGCGCCCGCTTGTTCGCCTCAATGTCTCGCTTGTCGTGGGTGATGGCGACCGCCAGGAAACCGGTTCGCACGGTATGGGCGGCCGCTCGGGCTTTGGCGATTTCATCCTGGAGCACTCGTGGAAACATGCAGTGGACGACGCGCTTCGCCAGGCGCTGGTAAACCTCGAGGCCGTTCCGGCTCCAGCGGGCACATTCGACATCGTACTCGGGCCTGGCTGGCCGGGCGTCATGCTGCACGAAGCCGTGGGGCATGGTCTCGAAGGCGACTTCAACCGCAAGAAAACCTCGGCCTTTGCCGGGTTGATGGGCGAACAGGTTGCTGCGAAGGGTGTAACAGTCGTCGATGACGGAACGATTGCCGGACGGCGCGGTTCCCTGACCGTCGATGACGAGGGAACGCCTACCGAGTACACGGTGCTGATCGAGGACGGCAAGCTGGTGAACTACATGCAGGACCGGCAGAACGCACGGCTGATGGGCATGGCGCCGACGGGCAATGGCCGCCGTCAATCCTACGCGCACCAGCCGATGCCGCGCATGACCAATACCTACATGCTGGGCGGCCAGCACGATCCGCAGGAAATCCTGGCTTCCCTGAAAGACGGTATCTATGCCGTTTCCTTTGGCGGCGGACAGGTCGATATCACCTCGGGCAAGTTCGTGTTCAACTGCACGGAGGCCTATCGCGTGCGCGACGGCAAGATCATGGAGCCCGTGAAGGGCGCAAACCTGATCGGTTCAGGCCCGCCTGCCATGAAGCGCGTCACCATGGTCGGCAACGACATGCAACTCGACCTTGGCGTCGGCATGTGCGGCAAGAATGGTCAGGGTGTTCCGGTAGGCGTCGGCCAGCCGACCCTGCGCATGAACGAGGTGACGGTGGGCGGCACCGGCTCCTGATCTCACGATGAAGTGAATCCGAGCGCGGCAGCCAGATGCTAAGCTCCCTCCCTGAGAGCGCGATACCAAAAGCCACAGGGAGTGAGATAATGAACGAGCATGCCCCGATATCCCAAACCCGCATGAAGGCCAGCGATTTCGATCCCGAACTGCTGGAGATTTTTGACGGTTATGTCCATGGGCACATGACCAAACGCGAATTTCTCGACCGGGCCCAGAAATTTGCCGTTGGCGGCGTAACCGCCATGGCGCTCCTGCAGATGCTGTCGCCGAACTATGCACTGGCCGAGCAGGTTCCCGAAGACGATCCAGCGGTCGAAAACACGTGGATCGAGTACGATTCGCCAAACGGCCACGGCAAGATTAAGGCCTATCTTTCGAAACCCGCCGGCGCGACCGGGAAACTGCCGGCCGTGCTGGTGATCCACGAGAACCGTGGTCTCAACCCCTACATCGCAGACGTCAACCGGAGGGTTGCAAAGGCAGGCTTCATGTCGCTTGCACCAGACGGCCTCACGCCCAAGGGCGGCTATCCCGGCAATGACGACGAGGGACGGGCCATGCAAAAGGATCTCGACCCGGCAAAACTGATGGAAGACTTCTTCGCCGCGACGGACCTTCTTCTGAAACACGAAGGGTCGACCGGCAAGGTCGGTTGTGTCGGCTTCTGTTATGGTGGCGGTGTCTGCAACGCGATTGCCGTTGCCTTTCCCGAACTCTCCGCCTCCGTGCCCTTCTATGGCAGGCAGCCGCGCGCGGAGGACGTGCCGAAGATTTCCGCTCCCCTGATGCTGCACTATGCCGGTCTCGATGAGCGCATCAACGCTGGCTGGCCGGCCTACGAGGCCGCTTTGAAGGAAAACGGCAAGGAATACCAGGCGTTCATCTACGACAGCGTCAATCACGGCTTCCACAACGATACAACACCGCGCTACGACGAAGCGGCGGCGGAGCTGGCCTGGGAAAGAACCATCGCGTTCTTCAACGAAAAGCTGAAGAGCTGAAATAGAAAACATCCGTCGACGTTCCGGGAGAAATCCCGGCAGAAGAAAGGGGAGCAATGCTCCCCTTTTTTCGATTCTCGATTTCGTCGGTTAACGCCTGTTCGACCGGCTCACAGCGCCTTGGTGAGCTTTGCGATTTCCTTGTAGGAAGCCGACTGGAACCGGGCATTCTTCTCGACATTGGTATGAGTGATTGAATTGTCCGAGGTGACGTCGATGTTTTCGATGCTGCCGTCAAAACCGGCATCGGCATGGATCGTGTTGTCGGTATTGTCCTTGGGCAGGTAGTAGTTCACCACGCGATCGATGTTCTTGCCAACATGGCCGGTCTCTACGGGGTCGAAGGCAACGACGAGGGAAACCTCAACACCGCGGCTGCCAAGATAGTTCGCGAACTTGGAGCTTTCGTTGCCGCCAAGGGAATGTCCGATGATGACGACCGGATAGGAGACCTCTCCGCGCTTCGAACGCGCAACGATGTCCTCGGCGACCGGCTGCCAGTACTTGTAGGAGAAATTCGAGGCGTCATAACCCTTGGCGCGAAGATCGTTTGCCATCTTGTCGATCCCGCGAGAGAAGATGTTTGCAAGGCCGCGCATCAGGTAGATTTCGCCGCTGCGGCTGACATTTGCCTTGGAACGGTTGATCACGTCCACCGCGCGAATGCTGTCGACATCCTCTACCGACTGCCTGGCAGCAGGCCTGGCCTGGGCCGCAGCATTTTCGATTGCCATCGCATGCGTGGTCACCTGGGGGCGAAGCGCCTTGTCACCGAGCGGGGTATTCGAGCTCGATACACCCGTGGTCGTGCAGCCGGTCAGGGCGGCAGAACCGATGATGATGGCTGCAATTGCGGTGCGGCGGAAGCCTGCTTTCAGGTTGATGGCGGCGGTAAACATTGTCGTCTCCTTTCTTCGATAACGTTTTTGCCGCAAATCGCGTTCCCTGAATGTGCAAAGCATCACATGGCGCCAAAGCTGACCTGCAGGATCAGGCCATCGCACCCGACGGCCGGAGCCTCGAACCTTTGTTGCAGGCACAGGAAGCCAATTGACAGCTGGCGTGCGGCTCCGGAAAAGGATGTTTCCGGCACGTCTCAAGAAGGAGAAGAAGCTATGAAACTCCGGTTCCACACCCTGGATGTGTTCACCTGCGAGACATTCGCGGGCAACCCGCTTGCCGTGGTGATGGATGCCGACGGGCTGGACGGCGGCACCATGCAGGCCATCGCACGCGAGTTCAAACTGTCCGAAACGGTCTTCGTGATCAAGCCTGCCGATCCGGCGCACAGGGCCGGCATACGGATATTCACACCCGTTCAGGAACTGCTTTTTGCGGGCCATCCGACGGTGGGCACGGCCCTCCTTCTGGCCGATCTCGATGGAACGGCTTCGCCGATGGTGCTGGAGGAAAAAATCGGCCCGATCCGGATTTCCTTTTCAGGAACTGGCCGCGAGCGGATTGCAACGTTTGAAGCGGCAACCATGCCCAAACCCCTCGGCGATGTCCCGCCCGATGATGCAATAGCTGCCGCCCTCGGGGTAGATACACAACAGATCGGCTACCTCAACCATAGGCCCCATGCCGCCAATCCCGGCAATCACCCGATGCTGTATGTTCCACTCGCCAGCCGCGAGGCGCTTGCCAATTCATCTCCGCAGATGGCCTACTGGCAAGGCCTGGGCGAACTGGGCAAGTTCCTGGTTTACGCCTATTGCGCGGGTTCCGGCGAAAACCTGTTTCATGCGCGCGGGTTTGCTCCCCTCGACGGCATCGGCGAGGATCCGGCAACCGGATCGGCGGCCTGCGGCTTTCCATCAAGCGTGATCAATGCGGAGGGTGCCTGGAGAGGCGACCGCGAAATCATGATCTTCCAGGGCGAGGACATGGGACGGCCCAGCCGGATCAACGTCACTGCGGCCATGGAAGATGGCGCGCTCGTATCTGTACGTATCGGCGGTCAGGCGGTAAGGGTTTCCCAAGGGCAACTTCTCCTTGGAAGCTAGAGGCGCATGGAAAACCAAAAGCTGACCTGCATCGGCTTCGACGCCGACGATACGCTCTGGCACAACGAGCAGTTTTTCCAGATCACCCAGCAGTATCTCAAAATGCTGCTGGCGGATTTCTGCGAAGCGGATCACCTCTCCGACCGGCTGCTGGAAGCCGAGAAGCGCAACCTCAAGCACTTCGGCTTCGGGGTGAAGGGCTTCACCCTGTCGATGATCGAAACCGCCATCGAGGTTTCAGGGGGCAAGGTGCCAGCGGAGGTGATCGGGGAAATCCTCAAGGCGGGCAAGGACATGCTCTCGGCACCGGTTCAGTTGCTGCCGCATGCAGGCGAGACGCTGGAGGCCCTTGCAGGCGATTACACCATCGTTCTCATCACCAAGGGTGACCTGTTCGATCAGGAGCGCAAACTGGCCCAATCGGGACTGGGCGATTTCTTCAACGCAGTGGAAATCGTCTCGGACAAGAACCCGGATACCTATCTGCGCATATTCGGCGAACAGGCGGCATGCCCGGCAAATGCGATGATGGTCGGCAATTCGCTCAAGTCGGATGTCATTCCGGCATTGGATACGGGGGCCTGGGGCGTTCATGTTCCCCACGAGACGACATGGGCGCTGGAACACGCCGAGAAACCTTCAGGGCAGAAGCGTTTCTTCGAAATACCAACCCTTGCGGGGCTCGCCGCAGTCGTCGACCGCATCGGCTGAAATGCGTTCCTCTTGACCACAGGCCGTCAACTACCCGCCCTGCAGGCGGGTGAGCACTTCCCGGATTTCGTTCAACTGATCCTCCTGACGCTGGAGGATTGCAGAGAGCTGTTCGTTTCGCACCCGGTCGAGCTTGTCATGCAGCGACATGATTTCGAGTTCGGATTTCAGGTTGATTTCATAATCATGTGCGGCGGCCATGCGATCCTTGTTGGACTGCCTGTTCTGGGACATCATGATGACCGGTGCCTGGATGGCTGCAAGCATGGAAAGCACGAGATTCAGGAACACGAAGGGATAGGGATCGAACACGTCCTGCCGCGCGAGCAATAGCGTGTTCAGTACGATCCAGACCGCCAGCACAACGCCAAATATGATGATGAAGGTCCAGGAGCCACCAAAGGCCGCCACCTGATCGGCAAGCTTCTGTCCGAGTGTTAGCCTTTCATGAAACTCTTCATTGATGTTGCGGGAGATTGCCGTGCGCTTGGCCAGCCTCTTCAACAGCCGCTGCTCGCGCTCCGGAAGATCGTCATAGCCGGTTTGCAACAGGCGTTCTGCAAGCTGACGTACATTCGTGTCCATTCGGGTATCCTCGCGCATCCAGACAACATTTGACGCGATCGGCGAACACGTCAGGGTTTCATGAAATGCCTATTTCTGCTTGGCAGAAAGCCTTCCGGTCAAGCGGCTTCCTCTGGAGCGCTTTCGATTTTGACGGAATCGGCGAAATCGATATTGCCCTACCGCCAGAAGCGTGGCGCCTCGCGCAATTCCTTCCAGTCCCTGCGTGCATGGGTCCAGGCTTCTTCTGCCCGTGCCGTTTTAGCACCCAGCAACCAGCCGATTGCGCGATCCCGGCCTCGCGATGGAACATCCGTGACAGGCAGGCCAGTCAGATGATCCGACACCATGGCCGCATCGGCCAACGCACCAAAGACATCCTGCATGCTCTTGAGGTGCCTGATGAATGGGGCCACCTCCTTGCGCCTGTATAGGGGGGCGACGAATTCCGCAGCATAGCGCAGCTTCTTCAGTTCCTTGCGAAGTTGGTGGCGCTCTTCGATGGAAAGTTCGTCCAGCCTGCGCGCCTTCTCACGCGCCTTTTTCCACCGACGTCTCATCTCTCGGCGCGAAACGGATAAAATCCCGGACTGCTTGCCAGCCGGCACCTTGGCAATGGCGGTGCCGCTCGAAACGGTTTCCACGAGTTCCGCCAGATCAAGCATGAAGCCGAGCGCCTGCGGCCCTGTGAGGAAATCGCGAACGCGACGGCGTTCATCGGATATTTCTGTAAGAACCGTTTCAAGCAGGGATGCGAAATCGAACTGGCCCGGGGCCTGCGCGCACATAACCTCGCGCACCTCCATCGCGAGTACGTCAAGATCCCGCAACCGGCTGATCTGCTTCCCCATCCATCCGGCTTCCGAGGCCAACCTGCGCCTACTACTCTCATCAAGGACCCCGCGAAAAAGCGAAAGTGCGCAGCGCAGCCGCCGCAGGCCGATGCGCAACTGGTGAGGTCCTTCCGGATCGCTGGAAAGGAGAACGGTTTCCGCGTTGGCAAACACCTGCTCTGCACACTCACCCAAGACCCGGCTGGCCGCCTCTGCTACGCCGGTTCTTTTCTTGAGCGCTATCTTGCGTGCGTTTCTCGGTTCCGGCGGCAATTCGATGCTGCCGGTGTCCGCCAGTAGATAGCCGCGGCCGGCCTTCGAAACGTGCGAGAACCGGGCACCTCCCTGCGGCAACACCTTTCGGGCAATCTCGTAAATCCCCTCCGGCGGGCCGTCCACGAGTTCGATTTCCATTTCACAAATGCCGGCAGTTCTTGCCCCTGCGATCACGTTGCCGCGGTCAACGACAAGCAACGCACTCGTGCCGCCTTGTGTCCGCACTTCGGCCTCTGTCCGGTCGATATCCGTGCTGTAGACCGGTGCCAGATCGGCATTGCGTGCAAGAGCCTCAATTGCCGATCGCAATTCAGTGTCAGCGCATGCGTCGAGGTCGATCCTGGCTTCCTCGACCCCGGTTTCGAATTCCGAAACCCTGGAAATTCCCATCTTCATGCTGCGGCCGGATTTGACGGTCTGCACCCACCTGTCGCCATCACGGCGCAGGCGCAATGAAATTCCGGCGCGATGCAACGCGTGATCTTCGGTGTCATGGTAGATGCTGAGGACACTCTTCGAAGCCGGTTCCGACGTTACAAGACTGGCAGCGGCAGCATTCTTCCAGATCCGGCTTGCCGCATGATCGTCAACGCGTAGCTTGAGTTCGAATTCCATCATCCGCTTCGCCGCTAGCCCCTTTTGCCGGTCAGCATGAATGCGCCCGCGCTGGACGTGGCGATGGGCCGCCATCTAGAGTTTTGCGCTCGCTGGCCCGGAATGCAAGGCCACCGCAAGGCCAGTCTCAGGCTCTTACGGATACAGCCTGGTTTCCAGCCAGTCGCCCGCCGGTTCCTCGCGGTCGTATCGTACACGGTCGTGCAGGCGGAACTGGCCGTCGTTCCAGAACTCGATGGACAGGGGTTTTATGCGGAAGCCCGACCAGTAATCCGGGCGCGGCACCTCACCAACGCCGAACTTTGCGGCAAACCGGGCGACAGCCTTTTCAAGGGCAAAGCGGCTTTCAAGCGGTCTCGACTGCTGGGATGCATGCGCGCCGATGCGGCTGCCGCGAGCACGCGAATAGAAATATTCGTCAGCCTCGCCGTCGCTGACCTTCTCGGTCAGTCCCCGTATACGGACCGCCTTGCGCAGCGATTTCCAGTGAAACCCAAGCGCCGCCTTGCCGGACGCCAAAATTTCCTCACCTTTCTGGCTTTCAAGGTTGGTGAAGAAGACAAAGCCGCGCTCATCCCAGCGGCGCATCAGCACCATGCGCACATTCGGCATGCCCGCTTCATCAACCGTCGCCAGCGACATTGCCGTCGGATCATTGGCTTCGCTCGCCTCTGCCAGCGCCAGCCATTCGGCGAATTTCCCGAATGGGATTTTTTCCGCTGCCGTTACGGAATGATCACGGTTTCTTAACCCTGTTGAGAGATGATTCATCAGCAATAGCCAGTTCTGTTCCGCGTCGAGGCTTTAGAAATGCATTTATCCGCACGAACCGATACCGATTTCAACCGTCAAACGCGTGACGGTGGCAATATCAAGGGTAACGATTCAGGTTCCGCTTCCCGGATTTCCGCTACCAAGACCGCCCTTGCCGCACTGGCCGCGCTGTCGCTTGCCGGTTGTTCCGTTTCGTCTGCGGTGAACTCCCAGCCCGATTCTCAGATCGTCACTTCCTCCGTCGTCAAGAACGTCGAACAGGAAGGTATCGAGGAAACCGACGCCGAACTGATCAAGCAGACAGTGGCGGATGCCGAACTCGAAAGCCTGCAATCCAACCTGCTTGCCTGGTCGAACCCGGACACCGGCAACAAGGGAACGATCATGGCCATCGAAAAATTCGCCGGTTCGCACGGCCAGCCCTGCAAGAAATTCCGCACTACCGTCGACAGCTTCATGGGGATATCGCTCTACAATGGCGAGACCTGCGAGTTGAAGAAGGGCTTCTGGGTGATTTCCTGGCTCCTTCGCGAAAAGTCCGAGTGATTTTTCGCTACCTTTGCCGCCGTTCCTGCCTGAACCACTGGAATCGCCGCAATTCTTCCCCCATATCAACAGCAACACATGCAATCAGAGCGCCACAGCGTTTTTGAACGGGCGTATGCCTCACAGGGTACGCCATGGTGGAACTCCACCCGCTTGGCGTGTCTACAGAGAGGGCATAAACAATGACCGTGCGTGATCCATACACGGTTCTGGGGGTGAGCAAGGAAGCGAGCGACAAGGACATCAAGTCCGCGTTCCGCAAGCTTGCCAAGAAGTATCATCCCGACCAGAACAAGGACAATCCCAAGGCAAAGGAACGCTTTGCCGAAGTCAGCCAGGCATATGAAATCCTTGGCGACAAGAAAAAGCGTGCGCAGTTCGATCGCGGCGAGATCGATGGCGCGGGCAAGGAGAAATTCACCGGTTTTCAAGGTGGCGACCCGTTCGGACCGGGCGGCCCGTTCGGCGGTGGTGCAAACCGCCGGTCTGGCGGCTTTTCCGGTGGTGGCGCAGGCTTCAATGCCGAGGACATACTGAGCCAGATATTCGGCCAGATGGGCGGCGGCGCGCAGCAGGGCGGCCCCGGTGGCATGGGCGGCAGCATGGGCGGTGGCCCGGGCGGCATGGGTGCCGGTTTTGCCGGTGCCCAGGCTAGAGCCAGGGCGCAGGCGCAAAAGACGCCGGATACCAAGATCAAGACGCCGGTCACCGTTGAAGACCTGGCACGCGGCAAGACAACAATCACGCTGCCGAACGGCAAGAAGGCATCGATCTCGATACCGGCTGGTGCCGAAGACGGCCAGACCATTCGCCTTGCAGGCAAGGGTGCCAACGGTCCCACCGGCAGACCGGGCGACCTGCTCGTCGATCTCGTCTTCAAGGCAGACCCCGACTTCAGGATCGAGGGTGAGAACCTGCGGCATCTGGCCGAGGTTCCGCTTGCGACCGCCGTTACCGGCGGATCCGTTTCCGTTGACACGCTGGACGGCAAGGTCGCGCTGAAAATTCCGCGTTGGACCACTTCCGGGAAAACCTTCCGCCTCAAGGGCCGGGGCCTTCCCAAAAAGGATGGCGGCCATGGCGACCTGCTGATCCAGGTCATGATTGCACTGCCCGAGGCAGAAGATCCCGACCTTGTCCGGCTGATGGAACAGTCCGAGCGCCAGAAGGGCTGATCAGGCTTCATTTTCCCGCACCGGGGAATTGGTTCAGGCAAATGGGCCGTTTTGCTTGAAGCAGAACGGCCTATGTGCCATATCCCGCTCCACATCACGTACATCCGTTGGAGCTGTTACATGGCGGACAAGTCGGGCCTGATGGCCGGAAAACGAGGCATCATCCTCGGCCTCGCAAACCAGCGTTCGATTGCCTGGGGCATCGCGAAGTCGCTCGCGGATGCAGGCGCAGAGATCGCGCTCACCTATCAGGGAGACGCGCTTGCAAAGCGTGTCGTGCCGCTGGCGCAGGAACTGGGTGCATGGGTGGTAGGCGAATGTGACGTCACCCGGTCCGAATCGATGGACGCCGTCTTCAAGGCGATGGAAGACAAATGGGGCGGGATCGACTTCATGGTCCATGCCATCGGCTTTTCAGACAAGAACGAGCTGACCGGACGCTACGTCGATACCACGCCGGACAATTTCCGCATGACGATGGACATTTCGGTCTATTCGTTCACCGCACTCGCCCAGCGTGCCGAAAAGCTGATGAACGATGGCGGCTCGATGCTGACGCTCACCTATTACGGCGCCGAAAGGGTCATGCCGCACTACAACGTCATGGGCGTCGCCAAGGCTGCACTGGAAGCTTCCGTGCGCTACCTTGCAGTGGACCTGGGCGGCAAGGCCATACGGGTAAATGCGATTTCTGCAGGACCGATCAAGACGCTTGCTGCTTCAGGCATCGGGGATTTCCGGTATATCCTGAAGTGGAACGAGTACAACTCGCCTCTCAAACGTACCACGACGATCGAGGAAGTGGGCGACAGCGCACTCTATCTTCTCTCCGATCTTGGCCGTGGGACCACGGGCGAGGTTCTGCATGTGGACAGCGGATATCACGTGGTCGGCATGAAGGCCGTCGACGCTCCGGACATCTCGGTGGTGAAAGACGAGTAAGGTGCTTGCTTCCCAACCAGAAAGCGGTCGAAGTCCCGTCATCTACTATATCCGGCACGGGCAGACCGACTGGAATGCCGAGCGCCGGTTTCAGGGGCAGATGGACATTCCGCTCAACGAAACCGGCATCGGTCAGGCCCGCGACAACGGACGCCGTCTGGCCAAAATCATTTCCGATCCCGCTAAATTCGACTTTCTGTGCAGCCCGATGATCCGCTCGAGGCTTACCATGGAGCTCGTGCGCACCGAATTGGGCGCCGACCCTGCCGCCTACAGCGTGGATCAGCGCCTTGCGGAAGCTTCCTATGGCGATTGGGAGGGAATTGCCGAACAGGACGTCATTCGCGACCATCCTGAACTATGGGCGCAACGCGAAGCAGACCGCTGGACGTTCCTGCCGCCGAACGGCGAGAGCCTGGCGATGGTCCTCGAACGCATAAGGCCAGTTTTCGACGCAATCACGCGAGATACCGTGATCGTTGCGCACGGAGCCGTGGGCCGTGCCGTGCGCCGCTACATGCTCGGGCTGAATGCCGATGCTGCCGCCTTCTACGAGTTTCCGCAAGATCGCCTTTTCCGGTTTGCCAACGGAGAAGAAGAACTCCTTTAGGCCGCTCTTGCCACTCTCATGCAATCTTTTCGCGAATATTTTTGTGCTATTATTACTACCATGAATTGTGTTTATGGTCGCCATTCCGGAATTTACCGAAAAATCACTGTGGCTCGGATATCCGTTAATTTTCGGAAAATCTTTTTGGTGTAATGACGAAGTATATAATTGTTGATCAGGCAAGTGGATATGGACTCGAACGAACATGTTGACCAGCCTGCCTCCGATGCTGCGCGCTCGGAGGAAATGGTCGAACGTCCGAAACGTCTAAGAGTGTTGAAAAGTGCCCACGTCTTCTACGACGAGGGCAATATCAGCCATCCCTGCGTCGTTCGCGACATTAGCGAAAATGGCGCGCGTCTGCGTTTTCAGAATCCGGTTCTGCTGCCAGAAAGATTCTGGCTGGAAGTCGAACTGGATGCCTACAAGGTCGAGTGCCAGTTGGCCTGGTCGCACGGACTTGAAATGGGCGTATCCTTCTGCAGCGAGCGGATCGAGACCAAGAAGGTCCGAATCCAGGTGGTGAAGCCCACCTTAGGCTCCGTCAGCGAAGATGGAACCGGCAAGGATGGCAGCGCGCAGGATGCAGGCTTCAGGCCACGGCCCAAACAGGGGCCCGTCTTCGGCAAGAAGCGCTGAAACGCTTCAAGTTTCCCCAGACGCCAAGGCCCAAGAAGTCTCATCAGAAGCATTGCGACGATGCCATATGCGCCACAGCTTCCCATTGACCCCTCTCCCGCTTCCTCATAGAAACGCCCAATAACTCCGGCAGCAATTCCGCATGCCTTCAGGCGGGCTTTTTCTCCATGTCCTACAATACCTTCGGCCATATGTTCCGCGTGACCACCTGGGGCGAAAGCCACGGCAAGGGACTGGGCTGCATCGTTGATGGCTGCCCGCCGGGCATCGAATTCACGGTTGCCGAGGTGCAAGCCTATCTGGACCAGCGCAAACCGGGCCAGTCGAAGCACACGACACAGCGGCGCGAACCCGACGAGGTTCAGGTCCTTTCCGGCGTAATGGAGAAGGAGGGCGACCCGCAAACCCTCATCACCACGGGAACGCCCATTTCAATGGCGATCTGGAACACAGATCAGCGTTCCAAGGACTATGGGGAGATCAGGGACCGTTACCGCCCTGGCCACGCCGACTATACCTATGATGTCAAATACGGCATTCGCGACTATCGTGGTGGCGGCCGGTCGTCGGCGCGCGAAACCGCTGCCCGTGTGGCGGCCGGAGCCCTGGCCCGCAAGGTGGTTCCGGCACTGGAGGTCCGTGGCGCCCTCGTGCAGGTTGGACCTCACGGAATCAATCGGGAAAACTGGAACTGGGCAGAGGTTGGAAACAACGATTTCTTCTGCCCAGATGCCGAGGCAGCCGCTCATTGGGACACCTACCTTGCAGCCATACGCAAGGACCGCAATTCTGTTGGCGCAGTGGTCGAGATCGTGGCCGAGGGCGTTCCAGCCGGTATTGGCGCGCCCGTCTACGCCAAACTGGATCAGGACATAGCCTCGGGCCTCATGAGCATCAACGCGGTAAAGGGCGTGGAAATCGGCAACGGCTTCGAAGCGGCAGCCATCACCGGCGTCGAGAACGCCGATGAAATGCGGATCGGCAACGACGGCCAGGTGAAATTTCTCTCCAACAATGCCGGTGGCATACTTGGCGGCATTTCCACCGGTCAGCCCGTGATTGCGCGCTTCGCTGTCAAGCCCACCTCCTCCATTTTGACGCCGCGCAAAAGCGTGACCTCGAAGGGCGAGGAAGTGGATGTCATAACCAAGGGACGGCATGACCCTTGCGTGGGCATCCGCGCTGTGCCGATTGGTGAAGCGATGGTCGCCTGCGCGATTGCCGACCACTACCTGATGCATCGCGGACAGACCGGAAGGGTCTGATGAGGTACAGATGAGCTGGGAATTCTTCATCACGTCGCTGATCGTCATCCTGATCCCGGGCACCGGCGTACTCTACACGATTGCGGTCGGGCTAGGCCGTGGGTTCAGGACATCCATTGTGGCTGCCCTTGGCTGCACGGCAGGCATCATACCGCACATGCTGGCCTCGATCGTGGGACTGGCAGCGGTGCTGCACGCCAGTGCCGTCGCCTTCCAGACCCTGAAGTGGTTTGGCGTTGCCTATCTTTTCTACATGGCCTGGGGAATGTTGAAGGCCGGCGGTGCGCTGGACGCCGAGCCCCAAACCGACAATCGCTCCGATCTGCGCATCATACGCGATGCCGTTGCAATCAATTCGCTCAATCCCAAGCTTTCCATCTTCTTCCTCGCCTTCCTGCCGCAATTCATTCCGGCCGGTACGCAACACGCAACGGCGCTGATGGCCGCGCTTGCACTTGCGTTCATGGCGATGACCTTCGCAGTCTTCGTGCTGTACGGGGCCTGTGCCTCGCTTGCGCGCGACTACGTGATTTCCAGGCCCCGGGTAGTATCCGCGGTCAAACGTTCCTTTGCTGCCACATTCGGCCTTCTGGGCCTGAGACTGGCACTGGCTGAAAGATAATTGCATGACCTACGATCAGGCCCGTGTGGCCGACGCACTTCGCGCTTTCGAAGCAGGCGAAATCGTCGTTGTGACCGACGATGACGACCGTGAAAACGAGGGCGATCTCATTGTCGCGGCAGTACATTGCACGCCGGAGAAGATGGCGTTCATCATCCGGCACACTTCCGGTATCGTCTGCGCGCCAATGACCGTTGCCGATGCCAAGCGCCTCAACCTTGCCCCCATGGTGGCAGAGAACGACGCACCGCATGCCACGGCCTTCACGGTAACAATCGACTACAAGCACGCAACGACGACCGGAATTTCAGCCGAGGATCGCAACAATACCTGCCGCGCGCTTGCCAATCCGAATGCGGGTGCTGCCGATTTCGTGCGTCCTGGGCACATCTTTCCGCTGGTTGCCAAGGAAGGCGGCGTGCTGATGCGCTCGGGCCATACCGAGGCCGCCGTCGATCTCTGCAAGCTGGTGAAGCTTCCTCCCGTGGGTGTGATTTCGGAACTCATGAACGAAGACGGCACCGTGATGCGCGGACCGCAGGTTGCGAGTTTCGCCGAGACTCACGGATTGAAGATGGTTTCGGTTGCGGATCTCATTGCCTACCGGCAGCGCCAGGAGAGTTTTGTCGAGCGCATGGATACCCAGGAAGTCGAAACGATCGGCGGAATGGCGACCGTTCATACCTATCGCACTCCCTGGGACCCGATGCATCATGTGGCTGTAGTCTTTGGCGACATTCGCGACGGCAACAATGTTCCCGTTCGCCTGCAGATCGAATCCGTGATCGACGATGCGTTTGGCAGAAACGACGCTCTTCGCAACACGGTGCGCAGCATGGGCGCGGAAGGGCGCGGAGTAGTCGTCTATCTTCGCGAGGGATCGGTCGGCGTCGCATATTCATCGGGCCATCGCACCACCGGAAGCACGCTTGGCGAGGAAGAGCATGACTCTTCCAGGTCGCGTCAGGAGGAATGGCTGGAGATCGGACTGGGCGCCCAGATACTGCGCGATCTCGGTATCCAGTCCATCGAGCTGATTGCCTCTCGCGAACGTCATTATGTTGGTCTCGAAGGTTTTGGTATCAGGATCGCCAAGACACGAATTCCGGAGTAACTTCCCCGGCTCCCCAAGGAGGGCAAGTACCATGCACAAACCGCCTGCCCTCATGTCAGCTTTCCTTGCTGCCACCCTGGTCATTGCGGGTGTGAATGTTGCCGGCATGGCCGTGGCCTCGGAAAAATGGACGGCTACGAAGCTCGACGCTACCGCCTACCCAGCCGATATCGTTGAAAACAAGCTTGAACCGGCACCGGGCGGCTTGCCGGACGGACGGGTGGCGACCGCAAGTTCAGGCGATATCCGCAAGGCTTGGTATCAGTCTCCCACCACTCGCTACGCCCACGCGGTGCTTGGCGACAATGTCGAGGCCGGAGAACTGAAGGTAGAAGACGCGCGCGGCCGCAGCGCATCTCTGCGCCTGCCGGAAAACGAGGTCTTCGAGGACACCACACCGCGCATAGCCGACCTGGACAATGACGGACTGAACGAGGTTGTCACCATCCGCTCCTCGGTTTCAAAGGGCGCATCGGTTACGATCTACGGCATGGCGAACGGCGTCCTGATGCAGAAGGCGACAACCGGCTTTATCGGCACCGCCAATCGCTGGCTCAACATTGCAGCCATTGCGCCGATGGCAGGCAGCGGCGGACAGGAAATTGCGTTCGTGCGCACCCCGCATATCGGCGGCGACCTTTTCATTGCCGCCTATGCCAAGGGGGTCTTCATACAGGTTACCGCCATGCAGGGTTTCTCGGACCATGTCATCGGGTCAGGCGAACTGCGCCTTTCTGCGGTGGCCGACATCAACGGCGACGGCAAGCAGGAACTCGCCCTGCCCTCGCAGGACCGCAAGACATTGCGCATTGTCGGCTTTGTGGGGCGTGAACTGAAGGAAATAGCAACCGCGCAACTTGATGCGGCGATTGACAAGGCGATAGGGGTCGAGACCTCTGAGGGCCGGATTTCGTTCATCACCGGGCTTGAAGATGGTTCGGTCTGGCGCATCGCCCCAAACTGATGGCTTCTTGAAAGCAAGGCTGGGGCAATCCAGATAAGGCTTTCGGCCGGGCCCGCGTGGCCGCCCGAAATGGGCCGTGCCGAGCGGCGCCGGAACAACAACTGCATGGTGGAGGCATATCCTGACAACCATTCTGTATAGTCATGCTGCGTGCCTGGAACATCTCAACCTGCCGGGTCATCCCGAGCGACCCGATCGCTTGAGGGCGATCGACAGGGTTCTGGGCAGTGACGGCTTTGAGCCGCTCGTTCGAATCGAGGCACCGGAAGCAGATCCGAAGCTCTTCGAACTCGCGCACCCCCGATCCCATGTCGACCTCATTCATGATGCCGTGCCGCTGGAAGGGTTTGCCCGGGTCGATGCGGATACCGCCATCAGCCCGAAAAGCTGGGAGGCGGTGCTGAGGGCAACCGGAGCGGCTGTTGCCGGTGTCGATGCCGTGTTTTCAGGCGAAGCAGACAACGTGTTTGCCTCGGTTCGCCCACCCGGTCACCATGCCGAGAAGGCGACGGCAATGGGTTTCTGCCTGATCAACTCGGTCGCGGTAGCAGCGCGTCATGCCCAGCGTCATCACGATGCAGAGCGCGTCGCGATCGTCGACTTCGACGTGCACCACGGCAACGGAACCCAAGACATATTCTACGAGGACGAGACGGTCCTGTTTGCCTCTTCGCATCAGATGCCGCTGTTTCCGGGAACCGGAGAACTCGGTGAAACCGGTGCCGGAAACATATTCAATGCTCCGTTGAGTGACGGCGATGGAGGCGAAGTTTTCAAGGCTGCCTGGCGCGAGCGCATTCTCCCTGCGGTCGATCGTTTTGGCCCCGACCTGATCATCATTTCGGCAGGCTTCGACGCCCACCGGCTGGACCCGCTCGCCGGCATCAACCTCGAAGCAGAGGATTTCGACTGGGTCACGGGCGAACTCATGGATCTTGCATCCCGGCACTGCGGCAACAGGATCGTGAGCGTGCTGGAGGGTGGATATGATCTGACGGGGCTTGCAACCTCGGTTGCCGCACATGTAAACCGGTTGATGACTGGTTGACGCAAACATTGCATCAAACCGATTATGGACACTGCGCCAGGAACACAGGTGCCGGAACCAACAGGAAATACCCATGACGACCAACCAGCATGACGACATCGCACAGATGAGCTTCGAACAGGCGCTCGCCGAACTCGAATCCATCGTCAGCGGGCTGGAACAGGGCGAAGTTCCGCTCGACAAGTCGATTGCGCAATATGAGCGCGGTGAGGCGCTGCGCGCCCATTGCCAGAAACTGCTGCAGGCTGCCGAGGCGAAGGTCGAAAAGATACGCGCCAATGCCGGAGGCCAGGCGATCGGAACTGAACCGCTCGATCCCGAGTAGGCTTTTTTGCGCAGCTCGACGCAGTCAAAACCTGACTTCTGCATGCGTCATTGCGCAACCTTGACCCTTCCGTAAGGTGCAGGCAAAAGTCGCCTTGCATTGCCAAACCTGCAACTGCTCGCCCCGGTCTGTTGCCCTCAAGAAACAAGCAAGGTGAGAGATATGAAATCGGTCAGAATCGTTCTGTGGGCAGCCGTCGTGGTGGCGGCCGGTATTGCAACATGGCTTGCACTGGGCAAGGGAACCGACCTTGCCGCAACCCGGCTTGGAACAAATTTCGAGCTGGTCACCGATGAAGGCGCCAAAATCACCGAGAAAGATCTCGAAGGGCATCCCTACCTGATCTATTTCGGTTTCACCCACTGCCCGGAAATCTGCCCCACGACACTGGCCGAGAGCAGCGCCTGGCTGGAGAGGCTGGGCGACAAGGGCCGCGATCTCAAGGTCTATTTCGTCACCGTCGATCCGGAACGCGATACCCAGGAAATTCTCGAAAGCTACCTGTCCTCCTTTGACGAGCGGATAGTCGGCATCACGGGCGATCTGCCGGAAATCGACCGCCTCGCGAAAAGCTTCCACATCTATTATCGCAAGGTTCCGCTGGACGACGGCGACTACACGATGGACCATACCGCGAGCGTGTTCCTGATGCGCCCGGACGGTTCGTTTCAGGGAACGATTGCATTTGGCGAGGATTCGGATATCGCCTATGGCAAGATCGAGAAACTGCTGGCTGGCACATCCTGATGCAACGTCACTTGGAAAATCCTGAACGCGCAGTGGCGGGTTTTTCCGCAAGGCTGGCCCTTGCCCTGCTCGCCGGAGCGGCTCTCGCTGCATTCGGATGGCTCTGGTATCACTTCGGTATCGATGTCGTGCTGGCCTATGCCGCAGGCGTCGCCATGCAGTGCTTTTGAGCCGCCTGCCGAAGGTCTGTAAAATTTAACCAATCGGCGGAAGGGTTCCTTAGGCACGTTCCTTTGCAGAACCTCAACACAACATCGCTAGAGTCCCGGCAAAACAAGAAGAGACGACAGGGATACCAGCAATGCATACTGCGATCATCATCGCTTCCGTTGCCTTTGCCGCCATCAGCCTCCAAGCGAAGGCTCAGTCGGCATTCGGTACGGAGGAAAAATCCTCGATCCTCTACCAGGGCGGAAAGCAGAAGTACGACGAGAAGATCGCGAGGGCGGCCATCGACAAGGCAGCAAGCAAGATTGGCGAACTGCGCGGCAGCATCACCGGCGGTACGTCCAACAGTGTCATCCTGCCGGCCGAGTCCACGCCTGTGAAATTCGAGAAGTCCAGCGCCATCAAGCCAGTTTCCGACAAGACAGCAACCGATCACACGGCAACCGATCCGGGCAAACTGCCGCCCATGCCCATGGTCTGATACCGGCCATCTTGTAATACCGCGCGTTTCATCGCAAACAGCGCGGGACATGGCAAACTCCTCACGTCTCGACAACCTGCTGACCGATCGTCACGGCTATACAAGCCGCTCGCGCGCGCGCGACGCCATTTTGCGCGGCTGTGTTCTCGTGAACGGCATTGCCATTACCCGTCCGGGTGCCACAGTTTCTCCCGATGCCAGCATAACCATCGAGGATCCCGCGAAATCATATGTTTCACGGGCAGCGCTCAAGCTCGTCCACGCGCTGGATGAAATGGGGACCGATGTTGCCGGAAAAACGGCACTCGACCTTGGAGCCTCCACCGGTGGTTTTACCCAGGTATTGCTGGAGCGCGGTATCTCTCATGTCTTTGCCATCGATGTCGGCACCGGGCAAATCGACCCGTTGCTGGCGGAAGATCCGCGCGTGACCAGTATCGAGAACCTCAACGTGCGCAATCTGGCTTCGCGCCATCTTGGCGGCGCCAAGCCGCAGGTGATCGTCAGCGATCTATCTTTTATCTCGCTGAAACTGGCATTGCCGGCCGCCCTTTCGCTTGCAGCGGAAAATGCAACGGGCATATTCCTGATCAAGCCGCAATTCGAGGTGGGCCGGGAGAACATCGGAAAGGGAGGCATTGTCCGCGACGCTTCCCTTGCCGAGGCGTATGCCCGCGATGTCGCCAACTGGCTGGATACCGAAATGGGCTGGACGCTTGAGCGTTTCACCCGCAGCCCGATTGCGGGTGGTGACGGCAACACCGAATACCTCGCCATATGCAGAAAGAGTGAGAATGCCTGACATCGTCACCATAGACCGGCTCGGACACCAGGGCGACGGAACAGCAAGTCTTGGCGGGAAGCAGATATTCGTTCCCTTCACACTGGAAGGCGAGAAAGTTCTGCTTTCCGGCCTGCCGGGAAGGGGCAACCACCGGGAAGTGGCCGAAATAGTCGAGCCTTCGCAGGATCGCATCAGCCCCATCTGTCCGCATTTCGGCGACTGTGGCGGATGCCAGCTTCAGCATTTCTCCCATGAACCCTATCTCGCCTGGAAGCGTGCCCTGCTGGTGTCGGAGCTGGAGCGCGAAGGTATTGACGTAGATGTCGCCGGCCCAGTCTCCTTCCCGGCGGCTTCGCGCAGGCGGGCCGTGCTGACAGCCATCCATACCTCAGGCGGCACCCATTTGGGGTTTCAGGGACGCGGCAGCCACGAGGTAATCGATATTGCAACCTGCCCGGTGATGACCGGCGAGCTTCAGGCTGCGCTGCCCGCGGTGCGAAGTCTTGCAGGCGCTTTCGTGCCGCCACCGGCAAAGGGAAAACCCGGCTCGGTGCGTGTCACCATGCTCTCATGCGACAACGGCATCGACATAGCGTTTGCCCACGGCGGCAAGGTCACGGCGCGTGACCTGGAAACAGCCGCGCGTCATCCGGCATCGAAGCATTTTCTTCGCATATCGTTGAATGGCGAAGTCCTGCATGCGCGCCAGCGGCCCATCCTGACCGCCGGGACCGCCAGGGTTTCACCGCCACCGGAGGCCTTTGCACAGGCCGTTGCGGGCGCCGAACAGGCAATGGCCGATCTCGTCTGCGAACATCTCTCACCCTGCAAGCGCACCGCCGACCTCTTTGCAGGATTCGGTACTTTCGCGCTCAGGCTCGCCCAAAATTCAATGGTCGCCGCATACGAGTTCGATGCTCCGGCCCTTGCCGCTATGGATCGTGCGTGGCGGGAAACCGGCGGCGCGCTGAAAACGATCACCCATGAAAGGCGCGATCTGTTCCGGCGCCCGGTGATGGCGTCAGAGTTGAAAAAGATCGACGGAGCAGTATTCGATCCGCCCCGTGCGGGTGCCGAAGCGCAAGCACGCGAACTGGCAATGTCAAAGGTGCGAAAGGTTGCGGCCGTTTCCTGCAATCCGCAAACATTGGCGCGCGACCTGCGAATCCTCATCGAAGGCGGTTACAAACTCGTTTCGGTTACGGCTATCGACCAGTTCGCCTTTACACCGCATCTGGAGGCAGTGGCACTGCTCGAATGGTAGGTTCGGTCAGGACGCGAAGAAAGGCACGAAATTCCCGACCACCGAATCCGGGTTTTCCTCCTGGACGAAATGGCCGGCCTCGGTCTGACTGCCGGTAACCGTTTCCGCCCATTCGCGCCAGAGTTCAAGCGGATTGCCGGTCTGCGCAGGAAAGCCGTGCGAAGTATAGAGGAAGTGCAGCGGCGCCTTGATCTTGCGTCCCGCTTTCCTGTCGGCTTCATCGAGCTCCCGGTCAATCGTGTATCCGGCGCGGTAATCTTCGCACCAGGCGCGTATCCTGTCCGCCTGCGTTGCCGCCAGCCGGTATTCCGCCAGCGCATCGGGATCGAACGCGTCGAGCGATTTGTCCTGCGTCCAGACCTTCAGCGTCCAGTCGAGATAAAACTCAGGGTTTGCCCCGATCATGGTTTCGGGCAGTGGGTGGGGTTGTGCCAGGAACGTCCAGTGGTAGGCGCTGAAGCTCATCCTGTCATTGAAATGGTCCCACATCAGCGCGGTCGGCACGACCTCGACAATGCCCAGCTTCTCCACCCTTTCCGGATGATCGAACGCCATGCGGTAGGCGACCCGGGCGCCGCGATCATGGCCCAGAACGGAGAAACGCTCGAAACCCAGTTCCGACATGCAGTCAACCAGAAGATTGGCCATGCCGCGCTTGGAATAGTGAGCCTGCTCGCCATCGAATGGCGGGACGGAGCTTCGGCCATAGCCAGGCAGGTCCGCGATGATGCAGGTGAAGTGTTCGGCAAACCGGTCTGCAACCTTGCACCAGGTGGCCAAGGTCTGCGGGTAGCCATGCAGAAACAGAAGCGGCCTGCCCTTGCCGCCAATGCGAACATGAATTTTCTCGCCGGATACGCTGATCAGCTTTTCCTCGAACCCGGCAAACATGTTCACTTTCCCCGGTTCATGAAGGCCATGAATGCCTTCTTCGCTTCGTCCGACTTCAGTCGCCCCAGGAATATCTCGGCTTCTTCCTCCATGCGGATCAGAATGTCCTCGCGGTCGCCGCGAACGAGATTGCGCGACAGCAGCAGTGCCTCCGGCGGCTTTGCCGCCAGTTTCCTGGCGACTGTCATGGCCGCTTCCTCGACCGCGCCGGAACTGTAGATGCGGTTGACGAAACCGGCGGATTTGGCATCCTCGGCCGTGAACTCCTCGCCCAGCGCCAGCAATTCAAAAGCCCTGTGATGGCCCATGATGCGCGGCCCGATTAGGCTTGAACCGGCTTCCGGAACAAGGCCCAGATCCACGAAAGGTGTGCGGAAGGTGGACCGGTCGGAGGCAACGACGTAATCGCAATGCATCAGCATGGTGGTGCCGACGCCGATGGCAGCGCCGTCGACACCTGCCACGATCGGCTTTTCCGACTTGATGATCTCCTTGAGAAAATCGAACACCGCCATGGAACCGCGCTGGCCGGTCATGGCGACCGCCAGGAAATCGGCAATGTCGTTGCCGGCGGTGAAAATACCCGGGCTGCCAAGAAGCAGGCAGGCCCGCACATCGGCATGGGTTCGCGAATGCTCCAGCGCCTTCGCCATCTGGCCGTACATGTCAGAGGTGATGGCGTTCTTCTTGTGTGCCCGGTTCAGGCGAATCGTCATCACCCCATCAACGATGCCGGTTTCGATGTCGTTGCTCATGTCGGTTCCTGTCAGCATTCCGATTGGGGGTTTCGTCAAACGGCTTCAAGCAGTGCTGCGGCTGCGGCCAGGCTTTCAGCCCCGCCGGTAACCGTCTGCTTCAACGCACTGCACTCGGCCAGGAAGTTCTCGGCGAAGAAGCGGGCCAGCGGCGCATGCTGGGAGGCGTCGCCATTGATACCGGCGCGCGCGAGCAAGGCTGCACCAGCGGCAAGGCCGAACTGCCGCAGAAACGGGGTCGCGCCTGCGAGGGCATCGTCCATCTTGCCGTCTGCTATCTGCTTCAAGAGCCATGCAGCGGTTTCCTCAACCTCGTTGAGGGCCGATTCGAGCAGCGCTGCGGTATTGCCGAATTCCGGTGCGTTGGAGCCACGCACCTGTTCGGCGGTCTCGCGCAGTTCGCCGATCAGGCTCTTTAGTGCCTCGCCGCCCGAAAGCGGCAGCTTGCGCACTGCAAGATCGATGGCCTGGATGCCGTTGGTACCCTCGTAGATGGGATTGATGCGGGAATCGCGCAGGAACTGGGCAGCGCCAGTTTCCTCGATGAAGCCCATGCCACCATGGATCTGCACACCTATGGATGCGACTTCCACGCCGATATCGGTGGAAAATGCCTTGGCGATTGGCGTCAGCAGGCTCGCCCGTTCGGACCAGAATTTCGCACCCTCTGCATCGCCTTCCCGTTCGGCGGCTTTCGCCATGTCGAGGGCATGCGCAGTCGAATAGCAGATGCCGCGCGCGGCGCGGATCATACCCTTCATGGTCAACAGGTTGCGTTTGACGTCGGGGTGATGGACGATCGGTGCCATGCCTTCACCGTCATAGGAAGGTGCCTTGCCCTGCTTGCGCTCATGGGCATAGGCAAGTGCGTGCTGATAGGCGGCTTCAGCGATCGCCACCCCCTGAATGCCGACATTCAGGCGGGCATTGTTCATCATCGTGAACATGCAGTTCAGACCACGGTTCTCCTCGCCGATCAGCCAGCCGATAGCACCGGCTTCGCCGGTTTCAGCCTTGCCCCAGCCATCGCCGTAGATCATGACGCAGGTTGGCGACCCGTGAATGCCAAGCTTGTGTTCCACCGACTGGCAGAAGACGTCGTTGCGCTTGCCCGGCGTTCCGTCCTCGTTGAGGAGAAATTTCGGGGCGAGAAACAGCGAGATGCCGCGGGTTCCGGCTGGTGCATCCGGCAGGCGTGCCAGAACCAGATGACAGATATTGTCCGTCATGTCGTGCTCGCCATAGGTGATGAAAATCTTCTGTCCGAAGATGCGATAGGTTCCGTCACCGGCCGGTTCGGCCCGCGTCTTCAGGGCTGCAAGATCGGAACCGGCCTGCGGCTCGGTCAGGTTCATGGTGCCGGTCCATTCGCCCGACACCAGTTTCTCAAGATACTTCTGCTTGAGTTCCTCCGAACCATGCTTGTCGAGCGCTTCGATTGCGCCGATGGTCAGAAGCGGGTTGAGTGACCAGGCCTCACAGGCCGAGTTCCACATTTCGGATGCGGCAACCGCCATCATGGACGGCAGTCCCTGCCCGCCGAATTCCTCCGGCCCGGCAATCGCGTTCCAGCCGGACTGGTACCAGTCCGTATAGGTATCCTTCCACCCGGGAGGAGTGGTGACCACACCGTCCTTGAGAGGTGTGCCATGCTTGTCGCCTACCGGATTGAGGGGCGCAATGCGCTCGGAGGCGAATTTGCCTGCCTCTTCCAGCACGGCGTCGACCAGGTCCTCTGTCAGGTCACCCAGCTTGCCCGCTTCAAGTGCCTGCTTCATGCCTGCAACGTTTTTCAGGGCGAATGCGATTTCCGAAACCGGTGCGCGATACATTTAAGTCTCCCTATGCCGCCGGTACCTGCCGGATCGAAGCGGCCTCCATCCCAATATTGTCCTGCCGGAATTCCGGTCAAGCGGTACACAATATTGACGTTTACGTCAATCAGACGAAACCGGTTGCCACATTACATGGCATTGCGTAACCACTAGGGACAACGGCAATAACAATCGGCTCCCTAGTTGGCATCTGCCCGGCACTTCGGCAACCCGGATTTATCGCGTAGCAACAGAAATGGTTCAGATCATCAACACCGGGGACGAGGGAGCGGCAATCAGCGCAGCAGTTCAGCGCCTGCGCGACGGAGAGCCGGTAGCCATCCCCACCGAGACGGTGTACGGGCTGGCCGCCGATGCCACCAATGGTGAAGCAGTTGCCAAGATATTCGAAATGAAGGGCAGGCCAAGCTTCAATCCCCTGATCTGCCATGTCGATGGCATGACCATGGCAACGGAACTTGGCTCTTGCTCGCACCTGTTCGAACAACTTGCCCATGCATTCTGGCCGGGTCCCCTCACCCTCGTGGTTCCGCTGGCCGCCCACAGCCCGGTGCACGACCTCGTGACCGCCGGGCTTGGCAGCGTCGGCCTGCGCTGCCCGCAAGGCATATCGCGGGCAATCATCAGCGCGCTCGGCAGACCGCTTGCCGCGCCCAGTGCCAACCGGTCCGGCCGCATCTCCCCCACCAGCGCGCAACATGTTGCGGACGAATTTCCGGATACCGGCTTGATGGTCGTTGACGACGGCCCCTGCCCGGTTGGACTGGAATCGACCATCTTGAAGATCGAGGGCCAGCGCCTTGTCCTGCTGCGGCCGGGCACGATCACGGCTGACGATATCGAGGCAGTGACCGGCATCAAACCGGCACTCGCCGAGGCCAGTGCGGGCATTCAGGCACCGGGCATGATGACGAGCCATTACGCGCCGGATGCGAGGGTCATCCTCGATTGTGAAAAGCCGCTTCCCGGCAGCGCATGGCTGGATTTCGGAAACCGCGATGGCGACAATCATCCGGGATTGAAGATGGCACTCAACCTCAGCCCATCGAGTGACCTTCGCCAGGCTGCGGCCAATCTCTACTCGTACCTAAAGTTGCTCGACGCATCCGGCGCGGAAAAAATCTGCGTCGCGCCCATACCGATGGCTGGTCTCGGCGTGGCGATCAATGACCGGCTCAAGCGCGCCGCAGCGCCCAGAACAGCCGACTGAGAGGAAACTACATGACGCTTTCGCCGGAACTGCTGCAACGCTTCGTACGCATCGTTGGTGAAAAAAATGCGCTAGGTGCGAATGACGATCTGACGCACTACGTCAACGAGACTCGCGGCATATTCAAGGGCGCAACGCCGCTGGTGCTCAAGCCAGCGTCCACTGCCGAGGTTTCAAGCATCCTCATGGTCGCCAACGAAACCCGTACCCCGATCGTGCCGCAGGGAGGCCATACCGGCCATGTGGCAGGGGGCCTTCCCGACGAATCCGGCACCCAGATCGTCCTTGCCACCGAGCGCATGAACACGATCAGGGAAATCGATCCTGCGGGAAACACGATGACAGTCGAGGCTGGCGTTATCCTGCAGACCATCCAGGAGAAAGCAGCAGAGCATGACCGGTTGTTCCCGCTGTCGCTGGGTGCACAGGGGTCCTGCCAGATCGGCGGCAACATCTCTACCAATGCGGGCGGTACAGGCGTCCTGGCCTATGGCAATACGCGCGCGCTCGTGCTGGGCGTCGAGGCCGTCCTGCCGAACGGCGCAATCTGGAACGGGCTTCGCAAGCTGAAGAAGGACAATACGGGATACGACCTGAAGGACCTGTTCATCGGAGCGGAAGGTACGCTCGGCATCGTGACTGCCGCAGTCCTGAAGCTGTTTCCTGCTCCGGCGGGCAAGGAAATCGCCTGGGCCGGGCTGAAATCGCCTGCAGCGGCGCTCAAGTTCCTCGAGATCGCGCAGGGCAAGGCGGGCAATTCATTGACCGCGTTTGAACTGGTTCCGCGCCGGGGGATCGAGTTCCTGACGAAACATTTCCCGAAATATCCCGATCCACTGGCATCGGCACATCCCTGGTATGTGATGGCGGAAATCTCGTCCGGCCGCTCCGCCGAAGACGCCCGCGAACTAACCGAAGACATATTCTCGGCCGCCTTTGAACATGACGTGGTCCAGGATGCGGTGCTTGCCGGTAGCCTTGCGCAGCAGGCGGCTTTCTGGGGCATGCGCGAGGACCTTTCACTTGCACAGAGACCCGAGGGCGCATCGATAGCACATGACATTTCGGTGCCCGTCCATGCAATTCCCGAACTGATCTCGCGCGGAGAGAAAGCCGTGCTGGAGGTCGTTCCAACCGCAAGGATGATGGCCTTCGGCCACTTGGGCGACGGCAACATTCACTTCAACTTCTCGCAGCCCACCGACATGGAGAAGGAAGCCTATCTCGCCCATCGCAGTGCCGTGAACGAGGCCGTCTATTCGCTCGTTCTGGAACTGGGCGGATCGATCTCGGCTGAACATGGCATTGGACGGCTGAAGCGCGACCTGATGGCCCGCACCAAGGATCCGGTCGAACTGACCCTGATGCGCCAGATCAAGCAGACCCTCGATCCGCATGGAATCATGAACCCCGGCAAGGTGGTTTGAAGTGCGATCAGTTGAACGCGAATACCGCTAGCGTGACGACCATCAGCAGGCTGAACGTGCCGGTCCAGTGCAGGTATTTGACGTAAGGCGGCGGGCCACCAGTGCGGGCCCAGGTGGTGGCGCGCAGGTTGAGCCAGAAGATGATCGCCGTCAGCAGTATCGCAAAGGCAATCTTGATGTCGAAGGCACGGCTTGGCACCCACCAGCCATATTCGCCGAACATCAATACGAGACCGGTTGCCCATAGAACCAGAATCGCGAACAGCGCGGTAAAGCGATAGAGCTTGCGCAGGGCGTTGGTGAAGCCCGGCGCCGGAAGATCATGCGGCCCGGCGGCCAGAGCCAGATAAATGTTGCCGAGGCTGGCGGCGGAACCGAATACCAGCGCCAGCAAATGAAGTGCCTTCACGAGCGCGAGCATGGTTTCCTCCCACCTTATCGGTCGCGATCAGTCCCTGCCGCTTTCGCGCGCCACCGCACGCCAGCCAATGTCGCGGCGGCAGAAACCTTCTTTCCAGTCGATCTGGTCGACCGCAGTATAGGCAGCTTCCTGGGCTTCCGTCACGCTTTTGCCGAATCCCACGACATTGAGCACGCGACCGCCGGTCGCCACGAGGTGGCCATCCTGCATGGCGGTGCCTGCATGGAAGACGAGGCCGCCTGCCGCCTCGGCGTGATCAAGCCCTTCGATCCGCGTGTATTTCTCGTAGTGGCCGGGATACCCCTCGGACGCCATCACCACGGTTAGGGCTACTTCGTCCTTCCATTCCGCCTCGACCTCAAGAAGGCTGCCACTTGCCGACGCCATCAGCAGTTCGACCAGATCAGTCTTGAGGCGTGGCATCAGCACCTGGCATTCCGGATCTCCGAAACGGACATTGTATTCGATAAGCTGCGGGCCGTCCGCAGTCAGCATCAGCCCGGCATAGAGGATGCCGCGAAATGGCATTCCGCGCGAATGCATGCCTGCTAGGGTCGGAACGATGATGTCGGTCATGACCTCGTCGATCAGTTCCTGATCCAGGATCGGCGCAGGTGAATAGGCCCCCATGCCCCCGGTATTGGGGCCGGTATCCCTGTCACCCACCCGTTTGTGGTCTTGGGCGGTGCCCATGAGCATCGCGGTCTGGCCGTCGCAAATGGCAAACAGGCTCGCCTCTTCGCCTACCAGGAACTCCTCGATTACGACTTCTGCACCCGCCGAGCCGAATTCGCCCTCGAAACAGGCATCGACGGCATCCATGGCCTCAGCCTCGGTCATTGCAACGATCACGCCCTTGCCTGCAGCCAATCCATCCGCCTTGATCACAATGGGCGCGCCTTGCTGCCGAATGTAACTCTTCGCCTTGGGAGCGTTGTTGAAGCGCTGGTAGGCTGCGGTCGGGATATCAAATTCGGCACACAGGTCCTTGGTGAAGCCTTTTGATCCCTCCAGTTGCGCGGCTGCAGCGCTTGGACCGAACGCATCGATGCCGGCTTCCTCCAGCGCATCGACCACGCCGTTCACGAGCGGCTGTTCAGGTCCCACCACAACAAGACCGATGGCGTTCTGCCGTGCAAACTCGACGATGGCATCATTGTCGTTGATGTCGATGCTGGCGATCTTCGCAACATGGGCTATCCCTGCATTGCCGGGAGCGCACCAAAGCGTGCTGCAGTGACTGGACTGCTTCAGTTTCCATGCCAGCGCGTGTTCCCGTCCGCCCGATCCGAGGAGAAGAATGTTCATGCCAGTCCGTCCGTTCGTTGCTGCCTTGTAGCCGGGGCATCTGTCCTGCCGGTTTCGTGTCCCTTAACACGGTCAAAAGGTCCGGCAAACCGGCATTGTCCGCAGCATTGTTCCGGGTACGGATTAAGTGTGGAAGGATTTCCCGATGCGTGGCAAAAGCCTCTCCAAGGGAGAACTCTCATGCACCCAAATCCGGCATTCAGAGGCGAAGAAACGGATCGCAACATCGCGTTTGCACGGCAGCGCGGCTTCGGCACGCTTGCGATCAATGCGCCGGATGGAGCGCCCCTGCTCAGCCATGTTCCGTTTGTCCTCTCAGACGACGGAATACTTCTCGAAGCACATCTGGTGCGATCTAATCCGATCCTGCGGCTGACGGATGAGCCGGTTGATGCGGTCATGGCGGTAACCGGACCCGACGCCTATATCTCGCCCGACTGGTACGGCGTGGACGATCAGGTACCCACCTGGAACTACGTTGCCGTGCACCTGCGGGGCAAGCTGCAACGGCTGCCCGACGCAAGGCTCCATGACATACTGGAGCGCACTTCCGGTCATTTCGAAGCCATGCTTGCGCCAAAACCCGTCTGGACCACGGCCAAGATGGATCAGGAGAAATATTCCAGAATGCTGCGCCAGATCGTGCCTGTCGCAATGCAGGTGGAAACGGTTGACGGGACATGGAAACTTTCCCAGAACAAGCCTGACAGTACCCGGCTCGGGGCTGCGGAGGCGCTTGCAACCAGCCAGGCCGGGACGGAGATCGCCGCCATGCGCGATCTGATGCTTGCAGCCAGGGGAGAATGACATCGTGACCGACCGGCAGGACAGAATGGTTGCCGACGCCCTGCGCGGCAGCTGGGTTCACCGTTTTCTGCCCGAGAGGTTCTGGCCGTTTGCCCAGCTTGCCCGTTGGGAACGTCCCATCGGCTGGTGGCTCCTGATGTGGCCCTGCCAGTGGTCGCTGATGATGGCGGTGGCCAGCCATGCCCCCATCGCCGGTCCCGCAGGTGCCTATACCTGGACCTATTGGGCCAATATCGGGGTCTACTTCCTGCTGTTCATGGCAGGTGCTTTCGTGATGCGCGGTGCAGGGTGCACATACAATGACCTCGTGGATGTGGACATCGACAACCAGGTGGCGAGAACGCGCTCGCGGCCGCTTCCCTCGGGTCGCGTCACGCGCAAGCAGGCGGCCATCTTCCTTGCGCTGCAGCTATTGGCCGGTCTGGGCATATTGCTTCAGTTCAACTGGTACACGATCCAGGTCGGCGTCATTTCGCTGATAACGGTGCTGATCTATCCGTTCATGAAGCGGATAACATGGTGGCCGCAGCTTTTTCTCGGACTGGCATTTTCCTGGGGAGCCTTCATGGGTTGGGCCTCGGTCGAGGGACAACTCGCCTGGCCGCCCGTCATTCTCTACGCCGGCAGCATACTTTGGGTCATCGGCTATGACACGATATACGCTCACCAGGATATCGAGGATGATGCGCTGGTTGGCGTGAAATCCACGGCACGCCTTTTCGGAGAGAACACGAAGACTGCCGTCAGCCTGCTGTTCGGAGGCGCCATGGCACTGTTCGCGCTGGCATTCTCGCTGGCCGGGGTCATGTGGCCCGCGTGGTTCGGCCTCGGCCTCGGTGCTGCGCACATGTTCTGGCAGATGCGGACGCTGGACATCAGCAGCCCTCAGACCTGCCTGATGCTCTTCAAGTCGAACAGCCAGTTCGGCTGGATCATTTTCGGTGGACTGCTGGCAGCAGCGCTGGTTCCGATCGTGTTCTGATCTGCGCCCGAAACTCGGGGGTGAGCCACTCTTCGCGGCCTGTCCCCACAAACTGGGCGGGCGGCTTGAACTCAATCGCTCGCAAATGCTGCGCACGCTCGCTCCGCTGCGCGGGCCGCTCTTCGCGGCCTGTCCCCCCAAACTGGGCGGGCGGCTTGAACCCAATCGCTCGCAAATGCTGCGCACGCTCGCTCCGCTGCGCGGGCCGCTCTTCGCGGCCTGCCTCCCCAAACTGGGCGGGCGGCAATGGCCCTCGCACCATTTACCACCCTCTGGCCTCAGCCAATTCCATCGTTCGACCCGGTCGCGCCTCTTTAGAGCAATTCAGGTTTCGACGGAATCAAAGAAACCTGAATGCGTAATGAAATTCAGTCGTTTGCTGAGACTATCCGTGTGCAGCTGAAGCTGACACGGTCTAGGGCGCTTGGCCGGGGTCCCCTTACCTGTCTTGTTCAATTCCTTGCAATGATCTCGTCTGCCGTCAGGCGCTCGACCTCGCCAACTACCTTGACCACGCGGCGGCGGCGCAGGAACCACGGGCGGTGCTTTACCGATGTGATGCGCTTGCGGCGGTCGACCGGGTTTTCCACCATGATCGCGCCAAGCTGTTCAGTTACCGGCTGAGCAGTGTCATCAGCGCCGATAACCAGCATGGGCAGCTTCATGAGGCGGCTCCACGAATGCCAGTCAGCAGCGATGTCGTCCATGTTGTCTGCAACAAGCAGCGGCACGCAGAGTTGCGGATCGCGGTGGTGCAGTTCCAGCATGACCGCAAAAGAACCATCCTCGCACTCAACCGTGCGGGCAGCCACTCCCCTGAACGCCCTTGCCGGCAGAGCCAGCGAAAGCGGCAGTCCCGAGCGTGCAAGGCGTTTCTTCACCGAAACCCCCATGCGGTCGATGGTGTAGGAGGTATCTTCACGTGTGAAGGTGTGGCGTCCGTTGAGGCCGTACGGATCGATCCGCATGGCTGTTCCGAACATGGTTTGCGCCACCGTTTCTCCGGCGGTCATCTCGACCTGATGGGTCATTGTCTTACCTTCCTGTCAGCTCTCCAGAGCCGGTTCTTCTGCCGGTCTTCCGGAAGGGGCTTGCTGTTGTTTTTTCCCCTTGCTTGTCAGGGAGAATAGCAAACAGGTTTCCGCATTCGCTTAAGGAACGCGGTAAACGAAGGCTTGACGTGTTGTGTGGTTATTGAAGCGTTATCAGGCGCTTGAAGGCGTTGTGCTGTCCGTGTAGCCCGCCAGTTGCCCGTTGATGACATAGGCCAGAATGGCGACGACCTGGGCCGGCGTCTCCGTCACTGCAAGTGCTGCGGCATCCACTTCCTTCAGGGCGTGCTGGTGGTCGGCACCATGCATGACGATGAGCGGCTTGCCGAGTGCCGCGGCATAGCCCGCGTCGAAGGCGGCATTCCACTGCTTGTACTTTTCGCCGAAGCGAACGACCACGATATTGGCTTCGCCGATGAGGGTGCGGGTGCGGATCGCATTGACCTTGGCGCCCTTGTGGTCGTGCCAGAACTTGCTTTCCTCGGCGCCCAGAATTGCCACGCCGCAGTCATCGGAGGCTTCGTGGTGGGTGACGGGCGCGGTAAACCGGACGGGCAGACCTGCTTCCTTGCAGCCCTCTTCGATCTCTTCGCGCCACGAGGTGTGTATCTCGCCCGAAAGATAGAGTTTCCAGGTTTTCATGGCCCTCTCCCGTCTGTTGCGCTGGCGGCGTTATCCGCCGATCTTCGAGAAATCCGCAACCGATGCCGTGGCCGCACGGATGCGTGACAAGAGCGCCAACCGGTTGGCGCGAACCTTCTCGTCATCGGCATTGACGTGCACATGCTCGAAGAAATTGTCGATGGGAGCGCGCAGGCTTGCTAGCCTTGCCATCGCTTCCTCAAAGTTCTCGGCCTCGATGGCGTTGGAGGCCAGCAGTTCAACGTCCTGCAAGGTTTCGAAGAGCGCCCGCTCCTCGTCTCCCTCGAACAGATCCGCATCGACTTCACCGGCAATATCGGTGCCCTTCTTCTCCTCGGCTGCCAGAATGTTGGCGGCGCGGCGGTATCCCTGAAGCAGATTTTCGCCGTCATCGGAATCGACCAGCTTCTGCAGTGCCCGCGCCTTCTGGACTATGAGGAGAATGTCATCGTTGCTTTCGCTCACAGGGGCAGCTTCGCTGCCACTTCGCGAGAGCGCTGTCGCGGGTCGCTCTTCGCTCCCTGACACACCAACATTCGACAACACTGCATCGATCACATCATGACGTACGCCCTCGTCCTTGAGGAACACCTTCAGACGGTCGTGGAAGAAGGCGAGGAGATCGTCGCTGACATCCGGCGTGTGCCCGGTGACCTTCTCGATCCATTCAGGAGCGTCACCTTCAATCTGGTCGATCACGGCCCGGACCGCACCGCTGAACACGCCATGCCTGGCAATTTCATGCAGAAGTGCCTCGCGAAGCGCTGCCTCTTCGCTCCCATGCCCGGTCTCAATCTGGTGGCGCAGCAATTGCGCATCGAAGAAGCGGTCGAGGTGCAGGCGCACCCCGTTCTCGATCAGCAACCGGATGACACCGAGTGCGGCGCGGCGCAGCGCATAGGGGTCCTTGGAGCCTGTGGGCTTCTCGTCGATGGCCCAGAAGCCTGTCAGCGTATCGAGCTTGTCGGCGAGCGCAACGGTTACTGAAACCGGGTCGGAGGGAACATAGTCCGTGGGGCCGAGCGGCTTGTAATGTTCCTCGACTGCAAGCGCAACAGCACCGTCCTCGCCTGCTACCTCCGCATAGCGGCGGCCCATCTTGCCCTGAACCTCTGGAAACTCGAAGACCATCGCGGACTGGAGATCTGCCTTGGCGAGATATGCGGCACGCTCTGCCTTGCCCGGATCAGCTCCGACGACAGGCGCCAACTGTCCTGAAAGCGCGATGATGCGCCGGATGCGCTCGCCCTGCGATCCGAGTTTGGCATGAAAGGTCACGTTGTCGAGTGCGGACACCCACTTGTCGAAACCGCCTGCCGATTTCGCCACCTGAAGATCGCTTTCCCAGAAGAACTTGGCGTCCGACAGGCGCGCGCGGACGACCTTGCCATTGCCGCGCGCCACTTCCTTGCCGCCATCGGAAGGAATGATGTTGGTGACAAGCAGGAACCTGTTTGCGAGATTTTCCTCACCCTGCTTTCTGACCACGAAACACTTCTGGTTCTCGCGGATGGTCAGCTGAATCACCTCGCCTGGAATATCTAGAAACTCCTCCTCGAATTCGCCCATCAGCACGGTAGGCCATTCAACGAGGTTTGCCACCTCTTCCGTGAGGCCGGTATCCTCGACCAGTTCGAACCCCTGCGCAAAGGCCAGGTTCCTGGCGTCCGACAGGATCATCTCCTTGCGGCGCTCGGCATCGATTATCACCTTCGCCTTTTCCAGCTTGTCCACGTAGTCGTCGAAGCGCCGGACGGTGATTTCGCCTGGGGCCAGGAAACGATGGCCGCGAGTGGTGTTGCCCGATTTCAGCCCATCGACCTCGAAGGGCACGACTTCAGGCTCCTCGGTTTCCGGTCCGAAGGTACAGATGATCGAGTGCAGCGGGCGCACCCATTTCAGCGAACCGGATTCACGGGAGGCTTCGCCCCATCGCATGGATTTCGGCCACGGGAAATTGCGGATGATGCCGGGCATCGCCCCGGCGATGATCTCTTCTGCAGCCCGGCCCGGCTTCTCGATGATCGCGACATAGAAATCGCCCTTCTTGGGATCGGATTGCACCGTGGCCTGGTCGATGGAAGCAAGGCCTGCTCCACGCAGGAAGCCCTCAATGGCCTTTTCGGGCGCATCGGTGCGGGGCCCCTTGCGTTCCTCGCGAACGTCAGCCGAACGCGCGGTCACGCCGCGCACATCTAGTACCAGGCGGCGCGGCGTCCAGTATTCCTTCGCGCCTTCGTAGGTCAGCCCAGCATCTACCATCGCATCGGTGACCAACTGGCGCAGGTCGCCGGCAGCCTTGCGCTGCATGCGGGCTGGAATTTCCTCGGAAAAAAGTTCGATCAGAAGGTCGGGCATCGACAGGCCATTCATTTGGTTCCGCTTTGCGGCTCGGTTTAGCGAAGCGGCCGGGCAAAGTCGATTGCGGAATGGCAAAGCGCGGTGAAAAAAAGCGCAGCAGGCCGGGCCATCATGGCCGCGGCGTTCAGTAGATATACTTCACAAGCTTGTCGACGATTTCATCAATCGGCAGGATTGCCTGTGCCCGTTCATTCGGCGACGTCACGACAACGGCGCGCGATGCAATGTTCGCGGTCATGACCGAAATGACGGTCGTCATGCCCGCAACGAATAGAAATACGTACCGGTAAGGCATGCAGGATTCCCCTTCTCTGCACGCCGCATCATGGTTTCAGTGTTGTTGCTTTCAGTTTCCCCGTGAGCGCAAGGATAGCACTGCCGGGAAAGCCTGCAATCGAAACGCATTATTAGGGATAATGGCCAAGGTTAATCGGCCCGCCACTTCTCGTCGTAGTGGGTTCCGTCACAGAACGGCTTGTTCTTCGACAGGCCACAGCGGCACAGCACATATTTATCTGCCGTTGCGGTTTCGGCGAATTTCGCCGGTTCGCCAATCTCGACATTGTGTACGTGATAGGAACCGTTGCGCTGAACCCGGATCAGGCTTTCATCCTCTTGAAGGTGGATGGGTTCGCCTCCCTTCATCTCCAGACGGAGCGCTCCAGAGGGACAGGCTTCGATGACCTCACGGATGGATTCCACCGTGCCCTCGTCCGGCCGGACCCAGGGCTTCTGCGAGACATTGAATACCGCACTGTTGATGCGGCCGCACTCGCCAGCATGGGCACAAAGCAGCTTGTTGAAATGGACCGTGACCTGTTCACCCTCATAGCTGAACACGCGGCCATCCGCATTTTCCGTCCCATTGGCTGACGTGAAACCGTTTTCACGGTGCGAGCCGTCGCAGAAGGGCTTGTTCTTCGATCCGCCGCACCGGCAAAGCGCAACAACTTCCCTGATCTCGATCTCGTTGCCATCCTCGTCGAGAAGCTTCTTCAGGTGCTTGACCACGATCGGGCCATTCTCGCGCTGCTCGATTACCGGCGCAGAAGCCTCCTGCTCCCGTTCGGCGATGGCCTCAGCCGTGGCATGGCTACCGTCGCAAAAGGGCTGGCCGTCTGTCTGCTTGCAGGCGCAGAAGAACTTGCGGCCCGTTTCTTCGGCTGTCCAGGCGACGGGCGCAAATTCGCTGCCCTTGTGGGAGCCATCGCAAAACGGCTGGTTCGCCGATTTTCCGCAGGCACACCAGTAGTAGGTCTTGCCGCCTTCAACCTCTATCGGAACCGGGCTCGTGCCCGCCACAATGCCCTTTGCCATGCAACCCTCCATGCAGAAACAACTGAAGCCGGAAGCATGCTGCTATCCGGCTTCGGCAAAGGCAAGTGCCCAGGATCGAAAATAGCTGCCTTACTCTGCGGCTTCTCCAATCAGTGCACCGCCAGCTTCCGTCTTCAGGAAGGCCTCGCCACAGGCCTTTGCGAGCGTGCGAACGCGCAGGATGTAGCTCTGGCGCTCGGTAACGGAGATCACGCCGCGCGCGTCGAGCAGGTTGAAGACGTGCGAAGCCTTGATGCACTGGTCGTAGGCAGGATGCGCCATGACAATGTGCTTGCCGGTCTTGGGATCGATCGCCGGTTCGGCAAGGATGCGCTGGCATTCGGCTTCCGCGTCCTTGAAGTGCTGAAGCAGCGTATCGGTATCGGCAACGTCGAAGTTCCAGCGCGAATATTCGCGCTCGGTCTGCTGGAAGACGTCGCCGTAGCTGACCTTGTCTTTGCCGGCGCGACCATTGAAGTTGAGGTCGTAGACATTGTCCTCGTCCTGAACATACATGGCGAGACGCTCCAGACCGTAGGTCAGTTCACCGGCAACCGGCGCGCATTCAAAACCGCAGACCTGCTGGAAATAGGTGAACTGGGAGACTTCCATTCCATCGCACCATACCTCCCAGCCAAGCCCCCAGGCGCCAAGGGTCGGGCTTTCCCAGTCGTCCTCGACAAAACGGATATCGTGCAGGTCCGTATCGATGCCGATGGCCTTGAGCGACCCGAGATAGAGTTCCTGCAGATCCGGCGGCGAAGGCTTGAGCAAGACCTGGTACTGGTAATAGTGCTGCAGCCGGTTCGGGTTCTCGCCGTAGCGGCCGTCGGTCGGCCGGCGGGACGGCTGTACATAGGCCGCGTTCCAAGACTTCGGCCCTAATGCGCGCAGGGTCGTTGCCGGGTGGAAAGTGCCCGCTCCGACTTCCATGTCATAGGGCTGCAGCACGACGCAGCCATATTCCGCCCAGTAGCGGTGAAGCGTCAGGATCAGCCCCTGGAAGGAGCGTGTCGGGTGCATGTGTTCGGGCAGGTTCATCTTGGCCACCGGTCAGGGAATGTCGCGCTGCAAATGCCACGCGCACCGGAAGCGGTCAAGGGAGGTCTGCCGGCGGGGCGCCAGCAGTTTCGCAGCCGACGCCCGGGCTGGATCATATTCTTGTTTGGAACCGACGCCAGTTGGCGCTGGACGGCATGGAGTTGTGCGTGTATGCGCCGCTATCTGGCAGTTGAGACCAAACCCCTGACAGACACCCAACAGAGCGGCAGGCGGCACCATGGAAGAAGAGATCGTAGAGGTCGAAACAATCGAGGTATCGACACCGCGCTCGCGCTTCGCGGCGGTGTCGGGCATCATCGTTTCGACGGCCGTTATGGCACTGGCAAGCGGGCTCCTGTTTGCCTACATCCCGGTCAAGCTTATCTCGCAGGGGTTCGAACCCTGGGTTCCGGCGGCGATGACGCCTGCGCTGGCGTTTGGCGGGCTGATCGGCTGCTTTGCGACCGGGCCACTGCTCCGGCTCTCGGGCCATGCCAGGGTATTCATGCTCTATTATGCGCTGATCGTCATGTCGACAGCGGCAATTGCGTTCTTCTCCTCGCCCTATGCCTGGCTGATCGCGCGCATGTTCTACGGGTTTGCCATCAATGGCGTGTTCATCGTCGCACAGAGCTGGCTGCACCATGCCAGCACGGACGACATACGCGGCAGGGTGATCTCGGTATTCTACGTTTCCTACATCGTGGCGTTGGGCGTCGGCGGCTATCTTGTCGGTGCAGTTGACAGCGCAGGCAATTCGATACCGGTGCTGGCGACCTTCTTTGTGGCACTCGCAATGCTTCCGGTGGCGCTCACGCGCCTGCCGCAGCCCGAACCGCCCCAGACCATGACCGTGGATATTCGCCGTGTCTGGCGCATCTCGCCGGTGGGCCTTGCCGGGATGATGACGGTCGGCGGGCTTTCGATGCTGCTGCAATCCCTTTCGCCGATCTATATCACCTCGCTCGGGTATTCGCGGTCTGATGTGGGCTTTACCATGCTGTTCATGCAGCTTGGCGTGATTGCCGTCCAGTTGCCGATGGGTGCACTTTCGGACCGGATCGACCGGCGCTATGTTCTGGCAATCACTGCTGCCGGGTCCCTTGGCATCTCGATAATCGCCTTTGGCGGGCATGGGATGATCGGCATCGCAATGCTGATCCTCCTGTTCGCGCTATGGAACGGCTTCAACGAGACGCTGTATTCGGTATCAAGCGCACTGGCCAATGACCGGGCAGACCCGGCCGATTACGTGATGCTTTCCTCGACCCAGATGATTGCGTGGTCGGTTGCGGCCTTTGTCATTCCGCTTTGCGCAACGGTGGCGCTCGCCTTCCTGCCCGTGAAGAGTTTCATGCCAATCGCCGCTGTGCTGGCCGGCTGCTTCCTGATTTTCACGTTGTTCAGGATGCGTTCGCGCAAGGAGATCCCAGCAGACGAGAGAGAGGCATTCCAGCCGGTCACGGCGCAGGTCGTCTATCCGGGCGACTTCGCCAATCCGGATGCACCCTCGGAAGATGAGGCGCCCGAGGCCGAGGCCATCGAAAAAGAAGAGCAATAGTTGTCGATTTCCGGCTACTTGGCCGGTTGTCAGCCGTCCTTGCGCCTTGGCCGGTAAACCCCGTCCGGGCCAAGTTCAAGGTCCGGAACCTGCTTGGACTTGTTCTCGGCCTCACGCACTTCCTGCCCGATACGGTCCATCTCGCGACGAAGCGTCTTCCAGGCATACCAGCCAAGGCCGCCCACCAGGGCAAGTGCAATCAGTTGAGGCATTCATCTGTCTCCAAGCTTCCGCGAATCATACACCGTACGCTACCCGGCCTGCAATTGCCGTTTGGATGCCGCCTAGAGGCCGTAGCGCGCCCACATGGCACGTTCATTGGCCTCTTCCACCAAACCGGCTGGCAGTTCGCGGGCGATCTCGCCACCCACTCCGCCTCCAAGGCCGCCCCCTATTCCCCCGGGCGCACCTGCGGCCACCGCCACCGACGGCACCGGACGGCCGAACAGATTCCGCTTTGCCTGCATCAGCACAAGTTTCGTTTTCTTGCCGTAGCGCTTCTTCAACTCTGAACTCATGTGGCCGAAACCATCGACAAGACCGAGTTCCTTCGCCGGTCGTCCAGTCCAGAACTGGCCTGAAAACAGGTTGTCATCCTCGGCCAGTTTCGCGCCGCGGCGCTCCTTGACCATGGAGATGAAGATGTCATGGATATCCAGCTGAAGCTTTTTCAAGTGATCCACATCCGACTTCTTCTCCGGCAGAAACGGATCCAGCGTCACCTTGTTCTTGCCGGCGGTATAGACCCGGCGCTCGACGCCCAGTTTGCCGATTGCCTCGACAAAGCCGAAACCGGCGGCAACCACGCCGATGGAACCGACGATCGAAGTCTCGTCGGCAATGATCTCATCACCGGCAAGGGCGATCATGTAACCACCCGAAGCGGCGACGTCCTCGACGAATACGAGGACCTTCTTGCCGTGTTCGGCGGCCAGTTCGCGAATGCGCGAATAGATGAGGCGCGACTGTACCGGCGATCCGCCGGGCGAATTGATCGAAATGGCCACAACCGGTGCCTGCTTCATTTCGAAGGCACGCTGCAACTGGCTTGCCACGGTTGCCATGTTCATGTTGCGGCTGAACGGCGAATTCGATGCGCTGATCGTTCCATGAAGGCGCACTACTGGAATGACGGTAACATCCTTTCGCAGGCGCGCCGGTATCAGGCCCGAAATTTTCATGGGTAACTCCATTTGATCCAACAGGTCCGAAATGGTGAGGATTCCGGCTGTTTGCAAGTATGCGGGAAAAAATTTACGTAAGGTAAGTTTCGTCAGGTCTTCGGCGAGACCTTCTCAGGCGAAATGAACCCTTGCGCGTCCGTTGACAAGGGCATCGCCCATTGCGGTCGGCCTGTTGGCATCATCGTGCATGACAAGCGAAGGCTGGATGGAGAGCGGCGCGCGCGATCCCTTGACCATGCGAACAAGAATTCGTCCTGCGGGTTCATCCTGTCTGGCATGAACCGGGACGACAGCCAGACCGCCGAACCTTCCCTGTGCACAGGCAAGCACGTCGGCCAGTTTCTCCGGGCGGTAGATCATGGCCAGAGTTCCGCCGGGCCTCAGAATGGCTGCGGCAGTACGCATCCAGGGTTCGAGGCCGGACGCGCCAAGCATGTGCGCTTCGGCGCGCATCGGATCCGGCGAGACGCGCTGCGCCTTGTGATTGTAGGGCGGGTTCATGATGACATGGTCGAAGCTGTCCGGGTGCAAGCCAGCGGATTCGCGCTGTGTTCCGGTTAGCGTTACATCGGCCTCGAGTACGACTGCGCGGGAACGAAACAGCGCATTTGCCGGGAGCAGCACTGTCTTTCTGGCCAGTTCTGCCATCACCCGGTTCTTCTCGACCAGGGTGACTTCCAGGCCTGGATTCATGGCGAGTGCGGCAAGGCCGGCTACCCCTGCCCCGGAGCCCAGATCCGCCAGCCTGCCGCTGGCACCTTCCGGCAGGCAGGAAGCAATCAGCAAGGCATCCTGACCGGAGCGGTGTCCCCTTTCCCTTGGTTGCAGGGCATGGAACGCACCACGGTGGAAAGCGTCTTCGGTGGTTGCTTCCTCATCCATTTCGGGATCAGCCGGTTTCATGTTTCCTGTCCTGCGATATGCATTCCCAGCCCGGCATCAATGAGAAGCCTTCGTGCCTCGTCCACGCGTTCACTGTCCACCATCACACGCCTCTGGATGGCCCCGATGGAGCCCTCCACCACGCTCGTGTACTGATCGAAAACGTGGCAGGCTATTCCACTGTCGCGCAACAATGCCTCCACATAGGAAATGACCACGAGGTCATTTGTCCTGACGAGTTCATTCATGTTCCCGGATACCTGCTTGACCAACCATCCGCAGAACCTATTCCCTTTTTATGGCCACCGAAACACCGGCAATGCAAATCACGCTGCAAAAGGAGAGATAAAAACAACGTGACAGTATTGTTATCCGGCTCTGCCAGAACCGGATTTTGACTTTCATGCCGCCGTTTCCTCCGTTAATAAAGTCAGGTGTGCCAATCTGCCGGATGGCTTTCTGCATCCGCTGGCCTAGTTTCCCGTGCGGTGCCGTAAGAGAAACGGGCGCAGGCAGATGCTGGCAACAAGTGGAGAACGTGAAATGTCGGGAGTAGTCGTACCCCTCAACAAGAAAGACGATTCCGAGGGCCGCAAACCCGGCGTCGAGCCGCTCATGGCGTTGGTTGCCAACGACATGGAAAAGGTCAACCGTGTGATCCTTTCCAAGTGCGGGTCGGATGTCCAGATGATCCCCGAGGTGGCGCGGCACCTGATCGATTCAGGGGGCAAACGCCTTCGCCCGATGCTCACACTCGCTGCTGCGCGCATGTCCGGCTACGAAGGCGAGCACCACGTGACGCTGGCTGCCAGCGTGGAATTCATGCACACCGCGACACTGCTCCACGATGACGTGGTGGACGAGAGCGATCTCAGACGCGGCAAGCTTTCGGCACGCAAGCTGTGGGGCAATGAAGCAAGCGTTCTCGTCGGCGACTTCCTGCTCGGTCAGGCATTCCGCATGATGGTCGACGCCGGTTCCATGAAGGCACTGGAAGTGCTGTCGACGGCAGCAACCGTGATCGCCGAAGGCGAAGTGATGCAGCTGGCCACCGCGAAGAACCTCGACACCACGCAGGACGAATACATGCAGGTGGTGCATGGCAAGACAGCGGCCCTGTTTGCTGCCGCGACCGAGGTCGGTCCGATCCTCGCCGGTTCGAACAAGGGCGCAGTCAGCGCATTCCGTTCCTATGGCACGAATCTGGGGCTTGCCTTCCAGCTGATCGACGATGCTTTGGACTATGGTGGCTCCTCCAAAACGCTTGGCAAAAATGCCGGAGACGACTTCCGGGAGGGGAAAGTCACGCTGCCCGTCCTGCTATGCTACAGGCGCGGTTCCGAGTCGCAGCGCAACTTCTGGCGCGAGGCGATCGAGCGTGGCGAGACCGACAACAGCCGCCTTGAAGAAGCCATAAGGCTGATGCACGAACATGACGCGCTGACAGATACGATCGAGCGCGCCCGCCACTATTGCAACCTGGCAAGCGACGCGCTCGCCATATTTGACGATTCTCCACACAAGCGGGCTCTGAACGAAGTGCTCGAATTCATTTTGTTGAGAGCACATTAGACAACACCATATCCTGCTGACGGCAGGACAATTACAGGCCAGTTGCGGCCGGGAGAAGGAATGAACCGCAAGAATACGCTAGTCGCATTGTTCGCGCTTGCCGCATCCGCCTTGGCCATGGTTCCGGCCGGAAACGCTGCGGGATATCTTGATGATCTTGAGTTTCGAACCGGTGAAACCGAGATCGTCAACGACGGCGACAAGCCCACGCTTTCGGGCGCATTTCTTTCAGCCCAGGTTGCTGCAGCCAACAATGACGAAGCGGCGGCCGTTGCAAGCTACCGCGAGGCGATCAAGCTCGACCCGAAGAACGGACAGCTGAAGCAATCCCTTTTTGTTGCGCTTACCGCCAACGGCCAGATCGAGGAAGCCGTCGAACTGCTGCCGCAGATACCCGAGGAAGACGCCAACCCTGCTGTCAACGGCGTGGTAAGCGCTGCGGACGCGATGAAACGCAAGTCATGGAACCGCGTCCTTCAAAACATCGACAAGCTTGAAGGCTCCGATCTAGACAATCTTCTGGCCAATCTCGTCGGTTCGTGGGCTCTGGTGGGCAGCGGCAAGATGGATGCCGCTCTCAAGCGGACCAGCGAAATTGCCGGTCCCGAATGGACCCAGGTGCTGCGCGATTATCATGTGGGCCTGATGCTCGCATCCGCGGGAAAGGATGCCGAGGCGATTCCCTATCTGGAAAAGGCAGTCGCCAATCGCGCTGTCGCCGCAGCCCTGACCGTTACCTACATGCGCGCAGTCGAGGCACTTGCGCGTTCGCAGGCGCGCACGGGCGAGAAGGACAAGGCGCTGAAGACAATCAAGAGCGGCCTTGAACTGATCAGCGACCACCAGCCCCTGATCGCTCTGCAGAACGAGATTTCCGGCGACGCTACGATACAGCCGTTGATAAAAACGCCGCAGCAGGGCGCAGCCGAAATATTCTTCAATGTCGGCTCGGCTATCAGCCGCCAGGGCAGCCTGCCCTTTGCCCAGAGCCATTTGCAGCTTGCCCACTATCTGGACGGAGAAAGCGTGCCGATCCTCTACGCGCTCGGCAATGTGTTCCAGGGACAGGAGAAATTCACACGGGCAAACACGTACTACACGGAGATCCCGGAGAGTTCACCCTTCTACCGCAACGCCCAGCTCGAGCTTGCGCTCAACTACAATCAGCTCAAGGACGTCGACGAGGCGGAGAAGCTGATCAACGGCGTGATAGAACGCAATCCCGATGATTTCACGGCGGTCACCATGCTGGGCGGGATGTATGCCCAGTATGACCGGTTCGCCGATGCAGCCAAACTCTACGACCGCGCCATAGCCCGAATTGCCAACCCGACGAAGGATGACTGGAACCTGTTCTACCGCCGCGGGATTGCCTTCGAGCGCACCAAGCAGTGGGATAAGGCCGAAGTGGACTTCAAGAAGGCACTGGAACTCAGCCCGGACGAGCCGGATGTGCTGAACTATCTGGGCTATTCCTGGGTGGACATGGGCATCAATCTCGATGAGGGACTTGCGATGATCCGCAAGGCCGTGGAACTGCGCCCGAATGCAGGTTTCATCATCGACAGCCTGGGTTGGGCCTATTACCGGCTCGGAAAATACGAGGACGCCGTCGTTCAACTCGAACGGGCATTGCAACTCATGCCGACAGACCCGGTGGTAAATGACCATCTTGGCGACGCATACTGGCAGGTGGGACGCAGGCTGGAAGCCACCTTCCAGTGGAAGCATGCGCTTTCGGACAAACCTTCCGATGTCGACCGCGAGAAGATCGAGCAGAAACTGCAAAGCGGCCTCACGAACTGAACCTGCCAAGGCCGCGCTTTAGCGGCCTGATCCACCAACGGGCGACCTGCAATGCCAGCTTTTGCCTGCAAGGCACATGCGAAGATCAATCTTGCGCTGCATGTGACCGGCCAGCGTCCGGACGGTTACCACCTGATCGAAAGTCTCGTCACCTTTGCCGAGGTCCATGATCTGGTGACCGTTGCCACCGCCAAGCAGCGCGGCGTGGCGAACAGCATTGAAATTTCAGGGCCATTTGCAGAGGCTCTGGAACCGGGCGGCAGCAATCTCGCGCTTGAGGGAGCATCTGCCATCCTCGAACATGTGCCAGCAGCCTGGCGCCCGCCGCTTGTGGTGGGACTGGAGAAAAACCTGCCAGTTGCCAGCGGCATCGGCGGCGGATCTTCGGACGCCGCGGCTGCAATTCTCGCAACCGCGCGCCTTGCAGGAATAGACAACCGGCAGGCCATGCAGGATGCGGCGCAGGGGCTTGGTGCCGACGTTCCCATGTGCCTGCATTCAAGGCCGCTTGTGGCGCGGGGAATTGGTGAGATCATCGAAAGCGTGAACCTGCCCGAGTTTGACCTGCTACTAGTCAATCCGGGCGTTGCCGTTTCCACGCCCCAGGTATTCAGGGCTTTGCAGTCCCGCGAGAATCCCCCCCTGCCACCAATACCGGATGACCTTGATGACGCGATCCGGGTCGCCCGCTATCTCGCCGAATGCGCCAATCACCTGGAAGAACCGGCACGTTCGCTTTCTCCCGTTATCGGCGACGTACTGGATGCGTTGCGCAGCCAGCCCGGCACGCTGTTCGCACGGATGAGCGGATCGGGTGCGACCTGTTTTGCCATTCATGAATCGGCAGAAAGCTGCCATGCTGCAGGGGAAGCAATTCAAAAAGCGCATCCGCACTGGTGGGTGAGCGCAAGCCGGACAATCCGCGGGCCGGACGATTACAGGGAGCGGTCATGGCAGGCATAGACGAGAGCAAACCCTTCATACCGATATCTATTGCGGTGCTGACGGTTTCGGACACCCGCTCGCTGGCCGAAGACCGCTCGGGCCAGACACTTGTTGACCGGCTGGAAGCTGCGGGCCACCGGCTCGCCGACCGTGCTATCGTCAAGGACGACATCGAGTACATTCGTGAAACCGTTCTTGGCTGGACACAGCGCGAAGACGTGGATGCGGTGATCACCACCGGCGGAACCGGCTTTACCGGCCGCGACGTGACACCCGAAGCGCTCGAACCCCTTTTCGAGAAGCGGATGGACGGATTTTCCCACGTCTTCCACGCGATCTCCTACGAAATGATCGGCACCTCCACCATCCAGTCGCGCGCCACCGCCGGACTGATAAACCAGACCTATGTTTTCTGCCTGCCCGGCTCGACGGGGGCGTGCAAGGACGCGTGGGACGGCATTCTCGCGCAGCAACTCGATTACCGGCACAAGCCGTGCAATTTCATCGAGATCATGCCGAGGCTGGACGAGCACCTCAAGCGCACGAAACTGCGCGGGAACTGACAGTTCCCTGTCTCCCCTACCCTGGTGGAGCGGGTTATCCAACTGGCATGGATATCCTCAACTCATCGCGGCCGAACATCAAACGGGCCATCTCGCGCGCATTTCCCGCGTATACGGTGAACCTTTCAGCATTCTGCACGTTCTTGAAATGAACAATCCTCCTGCATCGGTACACTTTGTTCTTGCTTTGTTCCCTTTCTCCAGATAGGAATATGTTCACAACAACATGATTCCCGGCCACTGGTTTCGCGTATCGCCGGAAAGCAGGGAGCAGCAGAATGGCCGGACGGGTTTCGGATTTCAGTTCCAGCAATCAGCTCATGCAGGAGAAGAGTGCCGCCCTGGCGCTTCGCAACGGCCATAGCCGGGCTCGCGTCCATGATCAGGATGGCTTCGAGCGCAATGCCTCCGAACACGACGCGGTCGTTTCCGGCGCCCTTGGCGAGCGTGCCGATGCCAGCCACAGGAGATCCGTGGCCGGACGTTTCGTTGAACAGCGGTTCCGTGGACGTGGCGCTACCCTCAATCCCTCGGGCCGGTTCGAACCGATCAGCCATCACATTTTCGACGACGGATGGCAGACCCTGGATGAGCTTCCCCCCTTCAAGACCGAGGTTACGGAGGAACGTCCGCGTTCCATCATCACGACCAACAAGTCGCCGGACATCTCGTTTGATCGCTCCATCAACCCGTATCGTGGCTGCGAGCATGGCTGCATCTACTGCTTCGCCCGTCCGAGTCACGCCTATATGGGCCTTTCGTCCGGCCTTGATTTCGAATCGAAACTTTTCGCAAAGCCGAATGCTGCAAGGCTGTTGAAGGCGGAATTGTCGAAGAAGGGTTACAAGCCCCGCACAATCGCCATCGGCACCAACACGGACCCCTATCAGCCGGTGGAGAAGGAACGGCGGATCACGCGTGAAATCCTCGAAGTACTGGAAGCTGCGGACCACCCGGTTGCCATCGTGACCAAGTCGGCGCTGGTAACCCGCGATATCGATATTCTGTCGCGAATGGCGGAGAAAAACCTTGTCCGTGTCGCCCTGTCGGTAACGACAATGGATCGCAAGCTAGCACGTGCGATGGAACCTCGTGCGTCGACACCTGCTCTCAGGCTGAAGGCAATCCACGATCTTGCCCATGCAGGCATCCCTGCTTCGGTGATGATCGCGCCGGTCATTCCGGCGTTGAACGATCACGAGATCGAACGGATCCTGGATTCCGCGCGCGGCGCCGGTGCCACTGGCGCGGGTTACATCCTTCTGAGGCTGCCACACGAGGTAAGCCCGCTCTTCCGGGACTGGCTGCTCCAGCATTATCCGGACCGCTACCGCCATGTGATGAACGTGCTGCGTTCGATGCGTGGCGGCAAGGATTACGATGCCGAGTGGGGCAAGCGCATGCGCGGACAGGGTCCCTATGCCATGCAGATCGGGCGCAGGTTCGAGATCGCGGCACGCAAGCTCGGCTTCAACGAGAACAGCATTCCGCTCCGCACGGACTTGTTTAACCCGCCAGCAGGGGCAGAGAAACAGCTCGCCCTGTTCTGACATGCCCTGATCGGGCACGACACATGAATTCCCGGTGCTTCCCCACCGGGTACCCCGGCCCCTCACCGCCGCAAACTGACGGGCCGGACTTGAAGAGAATCAGTGGCCGGGCGAGAAAGCCGCATGAAATCCGCTCGTGCCACTGATTCTCTTTCCCTCTTCCCGGCTGGTTCTGCAGGGCCCGACTTCTCCTTCGAGGAACGGCTGCTGGCGGACGGGTCGCGACTTGTGGCGGGGGTCGACGAGGCCGGACGCGGACCGCTTGCAGGCCCTGTGGTGGCCGCCGCGGTCATTCTGGATCCGATGTCCATCCCTGCCGGACTGGACGATTCCAAGAAACTCAGCGAGGCCAGCAGGGAAGCGCTTTTCGGCGAGATCCTTGCCTCGTCCCGCGTTGCGTGGGCGGCTGCAAGCGCCGCCGAGATCGACCGGATCAATATTCTGCAGGCCAGCCTTCTTGCCATGACACGGGCGGCGAACGCGCTTCATGATCGTCCTTGCCACATCCTCGTCGATGGCCGCGACATTCCCCTTTCCTGGCGCGGTCGCGGAACAGCGCTGATCAAGGGCGACGGCCGTTCGGTGTCGATTGCTGCGGCATCCATCGTCGCCAAGGTAATGCGCGACCGGATCATGAAACGCGCATCCGGCATATATCCGCACTACGGCTTCGAGCGGCACAAGGGATATGGCTCCGCGCTGCACCGTTCTGCAATCATGACCCATGGGCCGTGCCTGTTGCACAGGATGAGTTTCTCCCCTCTCCGTGAAAGCCTCTAGAACCGGACGCGCGTCATACTCGCCGTTATTGGAGCCAACGCGATTGCTTCGGCTTCATCGGATCGGTTTGCCCTGACATCGGAGGGTAAGAATTCGGAGCGTGAGAGTTCGGAGGGACACCACTGCATTCAGAGTGTGCTTGTTGTCCAGGTCGTTTCACCGTCAGGTGGAAGCGACTGCTTTCAGCGGGCAATCGAGTTCAGTTCCGCAATTCGCTCTCGCCGTTTCCGTCAATTCAATTTGCTCCGGGAAAACGAAAAAGGCCGGAAGCTGATTTCCGGCCTTTCGATAAGTTGCACAGACAATCGGACTATGTGCCGCGCTCAGTTGAAGCGTGATTTTACTTCCGCGATCGAGGATTTGACCAGCTTGTCGGCGGTAGCGCCCGTGGTTTTTTCCGTGATGATCTTCTCTGCAGCGGCGATGGCAAGATCGACAGCGGCGGCACGAACCTCGCCGACGGCATTTGCTTCGGCCTGGGCGATCTTCTGCTCGGCCATTGCCGTGCGGCGCTCGACGAACTCGGCAGTCTTTGCCTCGGCGTCCTTGGCGATTGCGGCTGCTTCGCGTTTTGCTGCCTCGACGATTTCGCTGGCTTCCTGTTCGGCCTCGGTGCGCTTGCGCTGATATTCGGCCAGAAGTTCCTGGGCTTCCTCGCGCATGCGGCGGGCTTCATCCAGTTCGTCACGAACCTTGTTTGCGCGCTCGTCGAGACCCGCTGCCATCTGTGCGGGCACTTTCAGGTAAACGACAATGCCGAGGAAAATCAGCAGGCCGATGAGTGCCCAGAACGTTGCGTCCATCATGGTGACTTCTCCTGACCGTTTCTTACTTGGCCGAGGATGAAACGGCCTTGGCCGCATCGGCCTTGGTCGTGTTCACACCCAGAATTTCGCTGACGATGGCCTGGACGGTGTCCGCGGCAATCGTGTCCACTTCGCCAAGGGCCTTGGCCTTGATTGCGGCGACCTGTTTCTCGGACTCAGCAATCTTGGCATTCAACTCGGACTCGACTTCGTGGCGGCTAGCATCGGCTTCCGCCTTTGCCTTGTCGCGGGCTTCCTGACCGATCTTGTGGGCGGCGTTGCGCGCCTCGGTCAGTTCCTGCTCATAGGCAGCGATGGCGGCGTCGGATTCTTCCTTCAACCGCTGCGCCTCGTCGAGATCCCGCGAGATGCGGTCGCGGCGCACTTCGAGAATGCTGGAAATGCGGGGTACGACGATGTTGCGCATCAAAAGGAAGAACAGGCCGAATGTCAGCGCCAGCCAGAGAAGCTGGGAAGCAAAGGACGTCGGATCGAATGGCGGAAACGAGCCGCCTTCGGCGCCGTGCGCTACGCCGGTTTCGCTGTGCGTGGCTTCTGCGGGAGCTTCACCGCTTGCGGTTTCAGCCGCCCATGCCTTGGTGACAAACATCGGTTACCCAACCTCAAATGCTTACTGGCGGGACGGGCACTAGGCCCGGAATCTCAAGTTGCGGAGGCGGCACGGGTTTCGCCCGGCCGCCATCACGCAAATTCGTTCTGCTTAGACTGCGAAGAGCAGGAGCAGGGCAACGAGCAGCGAGAAGATGCCCAGTGCCTCGGTAACGGCGAAGCCGAAGATCAGGCGGCCGAACTGGCCATCAGCTGCAGACGGGTTGCGCAGGGCACCTGCAAGGTAGTTGCCGAAGATGGTGCCGAGGCCGATGCCTGCGCCACCCATGCCGAGGCAAGCGATGCCGGCGCCGATGTATTTTGCTGCTTCTGCTTCCATGGGATGAACTCCTTCGAGGTTTGAACTGGATAGCGTTGGTTTGAAAGTCTTCTCCGGAACGGCCTGGCCGTCCTAGTGAGAGGGGTGAAGCGCGTCATTCAGGTACATGCAGGTAAGAACCGCGAACACGTAGGCCTGAAGGAATGCGACAAGAAATTCAAGGGCAGTGAGGCCGACCGTCATGGCCAGCGGCAGAATAGCCCCGCCAATGCCGATGGCACCCATTGCCGAAAGGCTGGCGACGAAGCCTGCGAACACCTTGAGGGTGATGTGCCCAGCAAGCATGTTTGCGAAAAGACGCACGGAAAGCGAGATCGGGCGCGAGAGGAAGGAAATGACCTCGATCAGCACCACGAGCGGCACAAGCAGGCCCGGCACACCGTCTGGAACAAAGAGTTTCAGGAAGCCAAGGCCATTCTTGTAGAAACCGTAGAATACCACCGTCCCGATGACGAGCATCGCCAGTGCGAAGGTGACGATGATGTGGCTGGTGACGGTGAAGAAATAGGGGAACATGCCGAAAAGGTTGGCAACCAGCACGAACATGAAGAGCGAGAACACGAAGGGGAAGAATTTCATTCCCTCTGAGCCAGCCCCGTCGCGCAGCATGGAGGCGACGAATTCGTAGGACATTTCGGCAAGCGACTGGAGGCGGGTCGGAATGAGACCGCGGCCCGAAGTCGCCCAGATCAGGAAGCCTGCAGTGGCAGCGACGGTCACCACCATGAAGAGCGAAGAGTTGGTGAAGGAGATATCCACACCGCCGATTTCAAGCGGAATCAGCTTGTTGAGATGGAACTGGTGAATTGGATCGTTCGACACCTGTCTTGTCCTTCAATTCCAACCGGAAGCACCTTGCTAACGGTCATCATCCTCATCGTCGTAAAGGTCATCCGGCACCGATGGCGGTGGAGTGGCCTTTTCCTTCTTGCCCTGTGCCCAACCCTGATCATAGGGATTGGCTACCTGGCCCGAAGAGCGCAACACATTTATGACGCCAGCAACAAATCCCAGGAGAAGAAGAATAATCATCCCCCAGGGCGTCGTTCCGGCAAGGCGGTCCAGGAAATAGCCCAAACCCGCTCCCACCAGGATTGCCGAAATGAATTCACTCGACAATCGAAGCGCCGCACCGAAACCGGACTTGTCCTGCTTCGGCTGCCCCGCATTTGCCCGGTCCTTCACCTTTCGCGCCTCAAGGCGTGCTCCAAGTGAATGTAGCCGGTCCTGCAGATTGTCCCCGGAGGGCGGTTGCCCCGATTTCCCGTCTTTTGAGCTCATCAAATCTCGCCTTGCAACGACTGATCCAAGCCCGCCAGACGCACAGCATGCCTGCCCCCGAAGGTCGCGCGCAACATAGTTTTGTGCCCCCACACTGTCAAGCGAAGGGGGAAAGGCTTAAACGATTGATTTCGCTATACTTTGGTCTGACAACGCAATATGCGGCAATACGTCAGGCGAAGATTCCACAAGAATCCCCGGCAAAGCCTGCCGAATTGTCCGCACGGCAGGCCTTGAGTGAACGCGTTTTGGCCTTTTCTCAGGACCAGCCGCCGCCAAAGGTGCGGTAGAAGACGTGCAGGCCGATGCGGCCAACGCGCTTCATGGTGTTTGCCCATTTCGGATGGACATAGGTCGCATGGTAGTGCGTGGAGGAGCCCACTTCCTTGAGCCAGATACGGCCCTCGGTGGTTTCGCGCGCCACATATTTGGCGATTTCCCAGCGCTGCTGGTCGCGCACCCTGTCGGCGATGCGATCACAGGCGAAGGAAAACTGGCAGCGATTGCGCCAATTCTTGTTCTGGTAGACGACGCCGCAGATCGAATCCGGGTAGGTCGGATTCTTCACCCGGTTCAGGATCACCTGGGCAACCGCGGCCTGACCCTTTACCGGTTCGCCACGGGCTTCGAAATAGATGCCGCGGGCAAGGCAGTCCTGCTGCGTGTCGCTAAAAGAAGCGGCCGGCAACGGGTTGAGCGCCCACTCGTGATCGTTCTTGTCGAGCTTCGGCACGATCGAGATGGGTTCGTCCTGGTTGAGGACAGCAGCAAACGGCGAGCGCTTCTGTTTCGGCTCGGGTGCGTAGGCGAGAACGTTATCAGCCGATTCGCGCACCAGGCTTGCGACCATGACCGGGAGATCGGCTTCCGGCTCCAACAGCTCTTTTTGCCGGTCGACCTTGGGATGGAAGGCAGAAGCGACCTGGATGGCTTCCTCGAAGGGCTTGGCCTTGACGAAGGCAAGCTCGAAATCCTTGCCGACGCTTAGCGGGCCAAGCATGGACTGGCGTTCGAGAACGCTGCCTGCCGAGAAATGCTCAGGCGGACGGGCCACTGTTGCGGAAACGACGCGGCCGCCCTTGGCGCTGCGATTGACGACCTGCGGTTCCCGCTTGCTCTTGACTCCGAAAGTGACATGCGGTGCGCCGCCGGAAAGCGATGCGACCGATCCGGTCGTTACCGGGTCGAGCCTAACGGCTGCATTTGCATTGCCGGATGCCAGAAAGTTGGAAACCCCCGGCCCCTTTGCGATGCTTGCCAGCCAGCGCGGGCCGTCAAGTTCGGGAGCCAGTGCGGAAGCATCGGGCTGGGAAACAATGGAAGGATAGGCGAAGAACACTGCAAGACCGACAATTGCCGGGTAGGTCACTCTTGCCAACAGGCTTGGACGCGTCGCCAGTACGTCCCTGAGGTCAGATTTACGCAAGACCCTTACTCCAAACAAAACACTCTGCCACATGCGGCTGTAACCGCGACGTTCCCCCAGAGTAGTTTGTTAACCTTGACAATGCGTTAAGCGGAGCTTTCCGAACGGTTAAAGCCTGCGGCTTTGCCGGTCGGTCCAAAATTCTTCAGCTTTTCGATACTGAGGCGCCCGCCTCCGAAACAGCGGTCTGCGTTCATCCTGAATCAAGGCTCAGGTCAAACGCGTTTCGCTTCAGCTCGTGCTAGGATTGAAATCGGTCGCAAATTTGGTGGTGATTTCACGAAATGCTGCGAAATGTTGCAGCAAACACGAATTGCGGGAAAATCTGAATGTCTAGCGCCTGCGCTTGCGCCCGGCGAAGGGGTTTTCGCCCTTGCGCATCAGCATGCGGATGGGCGTTGCAAACAGGTCGAATTCCTCGCGCAGGGTGTTGATCATGTAGCGCGTGTAGGAATCGGGTAGCGACTCCGGCCTGGAACAGTGCACCATGAAGGTGGGAGGCCGGCTCTTGACCTGCGTCATGTATTTCATGCGAATGCGCCGGCCCGACACCGCTGGCGGTGGATGGTGATACTGTACCGCATCGAGCCACCGATTCAGGCGCGCCGTCGGTATGCGGCGGTTCCACTGCTCGTGCACCCGGAAGACCGAACGCATGAGATTGGGGATGCCCTCCCCGGTCAATCCGGCAACCGGAACGACCTGCAGGCCCTTGATCTGGGAAAGGCTCTCGGCTGCCACCAGGCGCAGTTCGCGCAGCGTGGCATCGCGATCTTCCACCAGGTCCCACTTGTTCAGTGCAATCACAGGCGCCCTGCCCTCGCGGATGACGAGATCGGCAATCTGCACATCCTGCTTCTCGAATGGTGCCGTGGCGTCGAGAAGAACGATCACGACCTCGGCATACTGCATTGCGCGCAGGCCGTCGGCGACGGAGAGCTTTTCCAGTTTTTCCTGGACGCGCGCCTTCTTTCGCATGCCAGCCGTGTCGAACAACTTGATCGTGCGGCCTTCCCACTCCCATTCGACTGAAATCGAATCGCGGGTAATCCCGGCCTCGGGGCCGGTCAGCAGGCGGTCTTCGCCGATCATACGGTTGATGAGGGTCGACTTGCCCGCGTTCGGGCGGCCGACGATCGCCACCTTGAGCGGCTTGGTCGGATCATAGGGGAGGATGTCCTCCTCCTCGATCTCGCCCTCGATGATGCCTTCGTCATCGATATCGACCCGGTCGTGGCCCTCCTCGGCGAAGGCAACTTCCTCGCCGACTGCGGCCACGAGTGCGTTGTAGAGATCGCCCATCCCCTGACCGTGTTCGGCGGATATCGGGACGGGTTCGCCAAAACCGAGTGAGAAGGCGTCATAGTAGCCCGCCTCGCCCGGCTTGCCTTCCATCTTGTTGGCAACGAGTACGGTCTTGTGCGCCGAGCGGCGCAGAAGATTGGCGAAGGTCTTGTCGGACGGGGTCACCCCGGCGCGGGCATCAATCAGGAAGAGGCAGACATCCGCATCGTGGATCGCGCGCTCGGTCTGTTCGCGCATGCGGCCTTCAAGGCTCTCCTCGTCGGCCTCTTCGAGACCGGCCGTGTCGATCACCTGGAATTTCAGATCACCGATACGCCCGTCAGCCAGGCGGCGGTCGCGCGTGACACCCGGCGTGTCGTCAACCAGCGCCAGGCGCTTGCCAACCAGGCGGTTGAAAAGCGTCGACTTGCCGACGTTAGGCCGGCCAATAATGGCTACGACAAATCCCATTGGATTGTATCCGTTCAATGCCTGGTCCGCATCGCGGGCCGGCGAAATCAACTATCGGCGGTGACGCCCTTGCCGGCCAGAATGTCCAGCATCATTGTCGCGCGGCCCCTGGCGCCGGAAGCTGCCTCGGTGTCGTCGACAATCGCCTTGTACCATTCGAGCGCCTTCCTGTCGTCGCCAGCCTTCATGGCAGCGATGCCGAGCGCCTCGCGTGCCAGCGAGCGGAAAGGCTGTCCGGCGGCGGCCATTGGTTCAAGCCTCGCCGAGACGCCGGCATAGTCTTCGGTATCGACGGCCAGGAGGCCTGCCCTCAGTTTCGCAATGTCGCGGAATTCATCGCTCAGCGAGCCGTTTGCAGCGGCCTGATCATATGCCTTGATGGCCGCTTCCTTGTCGCCCTTGGCGGCGAGTGCGGCGGCGGACGCCATTTCGGCCAGTGCCGGATAGTCGCCCACGCCATCGCTCTCAAGCGCTGTTAGTCCGGAAACGGCTGCATCATAGTTGCCCGCTTCCGCTTCCTTGAGCGCGGTCAGGAAACCGTCGCCGGACGCGGCAGCCTGTTTCTGTGTGTAGTACTGCCAGCCCTGCCAGGCGGCAGTGCCAAGCACCACCAGAACGGCAAGCGCGATCACATAGTTGCCGAACCTTGCCCAGAGTTCCTTGGCACGGTCCTGGCGAAACTGCTCGTCCACCTCGCGAATGAAACTGTCGTCTGACATGAAAGCTGCTCAACTCCGGGTAAATCTGTACCTGCAGGCGGCGCGGGATGCGCCATGCCTGTTCCGTGCTGCGGGTTCTAGCGAAAAACTCAGGGAAACGGAAGTGCCCCGGGCCTGCACGAGCCCGGTTGCGATGGGGATCAGTGCTTCTTGACGAATTCGGTCTTCAGCATGAGCCCCTTGATCTGCTTGTTTCGCACCTCGATGAGGCCGGGATCATCGGTCAGGTGTATGTTCTTGAACACCGTTCCGCGTTTGACGACGTCTGACGAACCCTTGACCTTGAGATCCTTGGTGACGCTGACCGAGTCGCCTTCGGAAAGCGTGTTTCCGTTGGTGTCCCTGACTTCCATGCCAAATTCCTTTTGATCGGGCCTGCAGCGGCAGGCCCTCAGTTTTTCCAGTGCAGCATTGCAGAGGTCACATCACGACCGGAGCGACGCCGAACAGCCATTGATGTGCCCAGAGCACGAAAACCACGTAGAGGGCAAGACCAATCACGACGGAAAGAACATCCGGTATCAGGCTGGAACCGGCCACCGGCAGGGGATCCCCACGGCGTTTTGCCGCGATCCGGTCCCAGACCGCCCATGCAAGGAAGCTGCCGAACAGGATGATCGAGGCCAGATCGCCATTTGCCAGAAGATGGGCAAGAGCCCAGATCTTCACTGAAAGCAGCATCGGATGCTTCACCGCCTGCTTGATGCGGCCTGTCGGCAGATTCGAAGACACCAGTATGATGAAGGCAAACGCCATGAGAAGCAGCGCGATGTGCCTGGTCCATACCGGCGGGATCCACAGATCGGGCGCATCGGGCCGGTAGAGCGCATATCCCCAGATGATGAGGATCAGCCCGGCGAAGGAAACCAGAGAATAGATGCCTTTCCAGGCGTTGAGTCCCCTGGATGCGATCACATTCCCGCGAAAGCCCGGAAACAGCATCTTGGAGGAATGTATGCCCAGAAAGAGTACCAGGCCGATGATGAGGATGAGCATGTCGAGAAACCCGCTTGATCGATTGTAGATGCGCCGGCCAGATTGCAGCTATCCGGCGATTTGGCCTACGTTACGCCAAGTTGCATGACATGCCCAACAATGAAAGGGGCAAATGTTGACCGTCGATACCGGCAAGGCAAGGGAAAGACTGGCTGCCAGACGCTCGGAACTGGAAGAACAGTCGCGCATTTCGGCGGAAGCCCGCCGGACCGTGGAACTGGACCAGCAATCGGTCGGGCGCCTGTCGCGCATGGATGCCATGCAGCAGCAGGCGATGGCGGAAGCGCAGGAGCGCACCCGCAAGCGCGATCTCGCCCGCATTGAACAGGCCGAACGGCGGCTGCGCGAGGGCGAATACGGTTATTGCAGCGAGTGCGGCGAGGAAATTCCCGACGGTCGCCTTGCCATCGACCCGATGGCAGAACGCTGCGTCAGCTGTGCCTGAGGCCGGTTCCCGAAGCGGAGCGGTTACTCCCCAACCTCTTTCGCCTCGTTGACCTGGTCCCCACCGGCTTTCACGATTCCGTGGATTTCGAGATATTCCTGGTCGATCGAGGGAAGGTCCAGACCCTCAAGGGCGGCTTCAAAGGCTGCAAGACGCTTGTAGATCGACAGCAATTCGACAATCGTCGTCCACGAATTAACGAGATACTGGAAGGAGTTCGAGACCTGCCCGAAGGCGGTCAGTATCTGCTGCAGGATACCGAACGTGATCTTGCCGGCAGCAATCGTGGGGATCAGAATCAGGTAGGCGAAGATATTGTCTGCCTGGATGTACATTCCCCTGAACACGTTGAAGTACATGTAGTGGAAGTAGAGCCGGAAGTAGTTGTGCCGGACGTTGGAAAACAGCTCGCCAACCGTCATGGGACCGGCGCGCGCCGGATCATCCTCGCCATAGACAAGTTCCTTGCGGTAGGCCGCCTCAACGCGCTGGTTCTTGAATTCCAGACCCGGCAGCTTGATGCCGACAACGGCGAGCAGAACCGTGCCAAAGAGTGACCAGAATATTGCTGCATTGAAGAGCGGCGCAGGTATCTCTCCGACAATCGGAAGCTCCGTCACGTATTGGGACAGCGAGAACAATACCGGCAGGAACGCGAACAATGTCATCACAGAATCGACGATGTTGACGCCCAGCCCTTCCATGATCGAGGCAAAGCGCATCGTGTCTTCCTGCACACGCTGGGAAGCACCCTCGATGTGGCGAACTTCGCCCCAGCGGCTCATGTAGTAGTCATTCATCGCCGTGCGCCAGCGGAAGATGTAGTGCGAGATGAAGAACCGCGTGATGACGAACACGAACAGCCATACAAAGGCGATCTGGGCAAAGATGAGGATCAGGCTGTAGAGCTGGGGCGCCGTGGTCGTGGAATTGTCGGACAAGGCGTTCTGGACGGCATCGAAGAACGGCCTGCGCCAATTGTTGATCGCGACGGAAACCTGAACCGAGAAATATGTGGAGAACAGAATCAGCGCCGATCCGACGATCGACCACCACTGCCACCTGTGGGGCGAGTAGACAAACCAGAAGGCGGCAAAGATCGCGCTGATCGAAAAGAAGTAGATATAGAACCAGATGAAGGAGGGCGTGATGAAGTGCCCAAGGCCAACAATCGGTTCTGCGCCTTCCGCATCGGGTGCGAAGCCAAGCGCCGCGCCCATGGCGGCACCGAACTCGTACCAGACGAACACGGTCACGGCCATCCAGGCCAGCAGGCTTGCGAAAAACAGTTTCGGCTTCGGGAAGAAGGAATGAAACACGGGCGGGGCACTCCGGCAGCTTGCCCACTTGGTCCGGCGGACTGGCGGGCGGAAAGTGCGGCGACATTAGCGGCTGAAATGTGAAAAAGGAATCCCCGCCGGATTACATTTCCGTCATGTCCGCCAAGTGCCGATCATCGAGCAGTTATCCCCGCCATTAACCGCGCAGTTACGATTTCCGCAGAGAATCGAGGCAACAAGTACAGCGATTCGTATGGAGTACGTTGCATGAAACCTTTCAGTGGGGAAATCGAATTGGAACGCATCCTCGAAGCCCAGCAGCAGGCGTGCGAACCGCGCGTCAGCGACGAGCAACTGGCACGCGAATACGCTTTGATGATGGAGCAGACCTACCTGGACGCCGAGTGCCTTGCACCCGATATCTGCCCGCCCACGCGCAGGCTGTTCAAGGGCGACAAGGAAGCCTGGGTATACGAACACGGCAATATCGCCGAACTGGTATTCGTTACCCGCGACTGAGCTTCCGCCCGGCTTACCGCCTCGCCCCGCGTGGACCGGCCGCCTTGCGTGCGCCTGTCACCGGGGCAGCTCGCACCGCTGCAAGGCTGCATCCCGCACATCCGACGGCGCATCCGCCCTCTGGCGTAACCGGTTCGCAGGGCGCCTTGCTGCCTCTTGCCAGGTAGCGAAGCCTGGTCTTTGTCTGAACCGGCAGGAATATCTTCCAGATCACGTAAACCGCTGCGGCAAGCACGATGGCGAAGGTCAGGAACTGGTCGAGAATTGCGGTCATCCGGCTTCTCCTCAACCCATGCCCATGACGATTGCCGTCTGGTAGACGGCGAAGGACGCCAGCCAGGCCAGCGCCAGCATGTAGCCGAACATCACGATTGGCCAGCGCCACGAATTGGTCTCGCGCTTGACGACGCCCAGCGTGGACACACATTGTGGCGCGAAAATATACCAGGTCAGCAGCGACAGGGCGGTCGCGAGCGACCATTGCGCGCCGATTGCAGCGCCGAGCGCACCTCCGCCTGCATCACCGCCGATGGCATATACCGTCGCCAATGCGCCAACGGCGACCTCGCGGGCAGCCAGGCCGGGAATCAATGCCACCGAGATCTGCCAATTGAAACCGATCGGCGCGAGCAAGGGCTGCAGCGCATGGCCCAGCATCCCTGCAAAACTGTAATTTATCGCCGGCCCGGTTGCGCCTTCTGGCGCATAGGGAAATGTCGACAGGAACCAGATGAGGATCATCATCGACAGGATGATTGTCCCTGCACGGCGCAGGAAAATGATCGCGCGCTGCAGAACACCCATCGCGACGCTTCTGAGCATTGGGCGCTTGTAGCCAGGCAGTTCCATGATGAAGGGCTCGCTTTCGCCACGCCAGACGAACTTGCGGAAGACGAAGGCAACGGCAAAGGCGCTGATGATTCCCGTGGCATAGAGTGCGAACATCACCAGCCCCTGGAGATCGAACAGACCAGCTACCTTTGCATGGGGAATGAAGGCGGCGATGATCAGCGTGTAGACAGGAATGCGTGCCGAGCACGTCATCAGCGGCGCAACCATGATGGTAGCCAGCCGCTGGAGCGGATTTTCGATGACCCTAGTCGCCATCACGCCCGGAATGGCGCAGGCAAAACTCGACAGGAGCGGAATGAAGGACCGGCCGTGCAACCCTGCTCCGCCTACGATCCGGTCCATGAGGAAGGCGGCGCGCGCCATGTATCCGAAGTCCTCCAGCAGGATGATGAAGAAGAACAGGATGACGATCTGCGGTAGGAATACGATCACCGAACCTACGCCGGTGATGATGCCGTCGGTCAAGAGACTGGTCAGAAGACTTTCAGGCAGAACCGACCGTGCCGAAGCGTTGAGCCAGTCGACAGCGGCCGAGATCATGTCCATGGGGATGACGGCCCAGGAGAAGACCGCCTGGAAGATCAGGAACAGCACGGCAAGTAGGATAAGGATACCGGCTACGGGATGCAGCAGAACCCTGTCTATGCGGTCCGTCCAGTCGCGGCCGCCATGCGCCCGTGAGACGTAGCGCGCCACCATGGAATCTGCTGCGTGGTGGGCATCGCGCACTTCGCCCGCGCTCATTTCCGACCAGTGCGGCTTTCCGGCGGTTCCAAGGTTCGCGAGCATGCGGTCGATTTCTCCGCGCAGCCTCAGCGATCCGTCATGGGTGACCGCACTCGCCGGAATGCAGGCAATGCCCAATTCGCGCGAAAGGCCCGCGATATCGATCTCGATGCCCCTGTATTCTGCTATGTCCCACATGTTGAGGACCAAGATCATCGGAATGCCGACGCTGGAAAGCTCCAGCACCAGCCGCAGCATGAGGCGCAGGTTGGTGGAATCGGCCACACAGACGAGAAGGTCGGGGCGTTCGACGGATTGCGCCCTGCCGAGTATGACATCGCGCGTAACCACCTCGTCGGGGCTGCGTCCGCGCAAACTGTAGGTTCCGGGAAGGTCGACAACGGTCACGCGCCTGCCTTGCGGCGTGACGAATGCGCCTTCCTTGCGTTCGACCGTGACTCCCGGATAGTTGGCCACTTTCTGCTGGCTTCCGGTAAGCGCATTGAACATGGCCGTCTTGCCGCAATTGGGATTGCCGACAAGCGCTATGCGCGCGGGCTTGGCTGCTGCTTCTTTGGCCGCTGTTTCTCTGGCCTCTGTTTCGGGGGAATCGAGCATCATCTGTTTCCCGAAGGAATTTCCTGGACCATTATCGCGGCGGCCTCCCGCTTTCTAAGTGCCACCCGCATGGAATCGACGCGAACCGCTATCGGGTCCCGGCCGATGAAACCCTCGTGCAGGATTTCGACCTTCGCTCCCTCGACAAAGCCGATCTCGAGAAGGCGGCGTTCGAGTTCGCTATCCCTCGCGGAGGCGGAATCCTGAGCGAGGCCAGCGTGAACCGCCGAACCCTCACCTGGAGCGGAACTCCCAGGCGCATTTCCTTGCGCGTTGGCAACGCGGCCCACGGAAACGACAACGCCGCAAAAACCGCGGCGTCCGTCGCTCAGCTTGATAGGGGTTTGCGAATGCACCGCGCTGTCCAGTTCCGGAAGGCCCGTGCCAGACAAAATGCTGCGGGCGCTCCCCGGCACTGGCACCCGCGATAAATCGGGCAGTGCCGGGAAAATGTCAATATGAGCGCTGGCGGGACGGATTGACGCTACAGGTCCTTGGCCAGGCGCAATGCATCGTAGATCGCCGCGTGGGTGTTGCGCGCCGAGACCGCGTCACCGATGCGGAAGAGCTGATAGGCACCTTCGGGATTGCGCTCCACGGACTGGCGAGCCCCCGAGACCAGTTCCTCATAGTTCACCTCGCCCAGGTTCTTCGAGCCGGGCCGGAGTTCGAAATAGAGGTCATCAAGCGGGATCGTGCCGTGGTTGACCACGATCTGGTCGACCATGCGCTGCTTTGAAACACCGCCATAGTCGCTGCCGATATGGGCCGTGATGCGATTGCCGCTCTTTTCTGCCGATTCCAGCCGGTAGGTCACCGTGAAGGTGGCATCCAGTTTCTGAAGGGAACGCATGTAGGGCACGAGGTTCATTGCCATGACCTCCGGCGCAAAGGAGCGATCAGGTGTCATGATCTCGACGCGGGCGCCGGTGCGGGCGATTATTTCAGCGGCCTGCAATCCGGCATGATCGCCCGCATCGTCATAGACCAGCACATCCGTTCCCGGCTTCACATCGCCGGAAATGATATCCCAGGCCGATACGACCAAGTCGTTGCCGCTGGACAGAACCTCGGTATGGGGCAGTCCTCCCGTTGCAACGATGATCACGTCAGGCTTTTCATCTGTCACCGTTGCCGCATCCGCCCACGTGTTGAAACGGAATCGGACGCCCAGCTTCTCGCACTGGCTCATGCGCCAGTCGATGATGCTGATCATTTCGCGCCGGCGCTCGCTTTGGGCCGTGAGCCTGATCTGGCCGCCCGGTTTGCTGGCGGCTTCGAAGACAACAACCTCGTGGCCACGCTCGGCTGAAACGCGGGCTGCCTCCAGACCGGCAGGACCGGCACCGACGATCGCCACTTTCCTGCGAACGTCAGCCTTGCCAATCGTATGTGGCATGGTCTCTTCCCGGCCGGTGGCCGCATTGTGGATGCAGAATGCCATGCCGCCCTGGTAGATGCGGTCAAGGCAATAGTTGGCCCCAACGCATGGCCGGATGTCCTCTTCGCGCCTTTCGGTAATCTTTCGCACGATATGAGGATCGGTCATGTGGGCGCGGGTCATTCCGACCATGTCGACCTTGCCCGCCGCAATCGCGTGCCGTGCCGTCGCGACGTCGGGAATCTTGGCCGCATGAAAGACCGGAAATTTCGTCGCCGCACGTATCTCTCCGGCGAAATCGAGATGTGGCGAATTCGCCATTCCCTGTATCGGGATGACGTCGGTGAGGCCCGGATCGGTATCGATGTGACCGCGAATGACATTCAGGTAGTCGATCAGGCCGCTTTCGCGCAGGCGCTTTGAAATCTCCATGCCTTCGGCCGGGCCAACCCCGCCGGGCAGGCGCTCATCGGCGGTGTAGCGAACGCCCAGGATGAAGTCGTCGCCCACCCGCTTGCGGATCGCCCCGAACACGTCGAAACAGAAGCGCAAGCGGTTGTCCAGATCGCCACCGTAGGGGCTGTCCAGTTCGTTGGTCAGTGGGGAGACGAACTGGTCGATCAGGTGGCCGTACGCCTCCAGTTCGATGCCGTCCATGCCACCGGCCTTCATGCGCTCGGCAGCATCGGCAAAGTCCCTGATCACCCGCTCGATATCCCAGTCTTCCATCTTCTTCGGGAAAGCGCGGTGTGCAGGCTCGCGATTGTGCGAGGGCGAAATAACCGGAAGCCAGTCGCCCTTGTCCCAGCGCGTGCGGCGGCCGAGATGGGTGAGCTGGATCATGATCGCGGCCCCCTGCTCGTGAACGGCGTCGGTCATCTCCCTGATCCAGGGGACAATCTCGTCCTTGTAGGCGAGCAGGTTGTTGAAGACCGGCGGACTGTCCTTTGCCACTGCCGCTGACCCTGCTGTCATCGTGAGCGCCACACCACCCTTTGCCCGCTCCACGGTGTAGGCACGGTATCGGCCCTTCGGCATGCCGTCTTCCGGATAGGCAGGCTCGTGCGAAGTCACAATGATGCGGTTTCTGAGAGTGAGATGCTTCAGCTTGAATGGCTGCAGAAGGGGATCGTTCGACATGCGGCAGGCTCCCGTGTGAAGGCTTGGCAGATGCAAACGCTAAATCCAACTGTACATAAGTGTCAAGTTAAAGATCATAACTGAACATTTAAGCGACAATGATGTACACTTTTCTTGCCAGCCCTTGGCGAGTTTGGTACGAGAGAGCATGGAGCAATCAGCAGGCGATCAGGGTTGGCGCGGATCCCAGGACGGGTGGCTTGAGGCTGCCCAGGAACTGCTGCTCGAGTCTGGCGTGGATTCCGTCAAGATCCTTCCGCTGGCGAAGCGGCTCAAGCTTTCCAGGACAAGCTTCTACTGGTTTTTCAAGGATAGGGACGAACTGCTGCGGGCGCTGATTGCGCGCTGGCGCGACAAGAATACCGGCAACCTCGTCCGGCAAACAGAGGCCTATGCGGAAACATTGGCAGAGGCCATGTTGAACGTGTTCGACTGCTGGCTGGATCAGAACCTTTTCGATCCGCAGTTCGAGTTTGCCGTCCGCAGTTGGTCATTGCAGTCGCCGGACATTCTCGAGGAAGTCCGCCAGGCCGACCAGGCACGGCTCGAAGCCTTGCGCCTGATGTTCATGCGCTTTGGAGTCGACGCGGCAACCGCGGATGTGAGGGCGCGGACGACCTACCTGGTCCAGATCGGCTATATCTCCATGCAGTCGCAAGAGGACCTTGCCACTCGCATGCAACGGATACCGGAATACATCGCAATCTTCACGCGTATCCAGCCGAGGCCACGGGAACTCGACCGTTTCTTCGCGCGGCACGGCTACAAGCCCTGAGCCGCGCCAAGACTTTTCTCAAGCAGGCAAGCGCTGTTCAGGCAGTATCATTCCCACTCGATGGTGCCGGGTGGTTTTGAGGTGACGTCATAGACCACGCGGTTGATGCCGCGAACCTCGTTGATGATGCGGGTGGCCGCGCGGCCGAGGAACTCCATGTCGAAATGGTAGAAGTCGGCCGTCATGCCGTCCACCGAAGTCACGGCGCGCAGCGCACAGACGAATTCATAGGTACGGCCGTCGCCCATGACCCCGACGGTCTGAACCGGCAGCAGAACGGCAAATGCCTGCCATATGGCGTCGTAGAGACCAGCCTTGCGGATTTCGTCCAGGTAGATTGCGTCCGCTTCCTGCAATATGCGGATCTTGTCGCGCGTCACGCCGCCGGGCAGGCGAATTGCAAGGCCCGGTCCAGGGAAGGGATGACGCCCGATAAAGCTGTCCGGCAGGCCAAGTTCGCGGCCAAGTTCACGCACCTCGTCCTTGAAGAGTTCGCGCAGCGGCTCGACCAGTTTCATGTTCATGCGTTCCGGCAGGCCGCCCACATTGTGGTGCGACTTGATGGTGACGGATGGACCACCGGTGAAGGATACGCTCTCGATGACGTCGGGATACAATGTGCCCTGCGCCAGGAAATCCGCGCCGCCAACCTTTTTGGCTTCTTCCTCGAACACGTCGATGAACAGCCTGCCGATGGTCTTGCGCTTCTTCTCCGGGTCGGCCTCGCCTTCCAGCTCACCGATAAAGGTATCGGATGCGTCCACATGAACGAGCGGAATGTTGTAGTGCTCGCGGAACATGGAAACGACCTGCGCCGCCTCGTCCTTGCGCATCAGGCCGTGGTCCACGAGGATGCAGGTCAACTGGTCACCCACCGCCTCGTGGATGAGGAGTGCAGCGACGGAAGAATCGACACCGCCGGAAAGACCGCAGATCACCCGCTTGTCACCGATCTGCTCGCGAATGGCGGCAATTGCCTGATCCTTGTAGGCAGCCATTGTCCAGTCGCCCTTGAGACCCGCGATCTTGTGAACGAAATTGGACAAGAGCTTCGCACCGTCGGGCGTATGCACCACTTCAGGGTGGAACTGGACGGCGTAGTATCCACGCGTTTCGTCCGCCGTGGCTGCAAGCGGAGCATTTGCGGAAGCCGCGATGACCTCGAAGCCTTGCGGCAGTTCGGTAACGCGGTCGCCGTGGCTCATCCAAACCTGGTGCTTCTGGCCTTCGTCCCACACGCCATCAAACAGTGGCGAGGGTTTCAGCACTTCCACATAGGCACGTCCGAACTCCCGGTGATGCCCCCCCTCGACCTTGCCACCCAACTGCTCGCACATGGTCTGTTGCCCGTAGCAGATGCCCAGGACCGGCAAGCCGGAGTCGAATACGATCTGCGGGGCACGCGGGCTGTTCTCGTCTGCCACGGAAGCAGGACCGCCCGAAAGGATGACCGCCTTCGGCTTGAGCCGGTTGAACCCCTCTTCTGCCGACTGGAACGGAACGATTTCCGAATAGACGCCGGCCTCGCGCACCCGGCGCGCGATGAGCTGGGTAACCTGGCTGCCGAAATCGATGATGAGAACGGTGTCGGGATGGGTGGTGTTGAGCGCGGTCATTGGCTTTCCCTGATCACTAAAATGAAGCGTTTAGACCGTTTCATCTTCAGGCGCAAACGGATCGGGAAGGGTTTCACAGAAAGCCGTCAGAGGATCGAGCCAGCGACGATTTCCTGTTCGATCCTGTCGACGTCTTCAGCAAGGCGCTCGTCGACGACATGGAGATATTGCGTCCAGTCGCCGACGTGGGAAAGTTCCTTGGCTCCGTCGGAAATGCCGCGCAGCCCTATCAGCGGAAGGTTGAAGGCCATGCAGGCACGCAGAACCGCAAAGGTCTCCATGTCCACCATGTCGGCATCGATCGCCTCGTAGGCCTTGCCGGAAACGATATTGGCACCCGTCGAAAGGCTGGCCGCCGCGATACCCGGCACCTTAATCGGCATCTCGACCGTTACCGGAAGATCGATGAACGGTGTCAGCCCCTTTTCAAACCCGAGCGGCGAGGCATCCATGTCGCGGTACGAAACCGAGGACACCTGGAAAACGCCGGTTTGGGGCAACTTCGCAGAACCGGCGGAGCCAAGGCTGATCACCAGATCCGGTGTCATGCCCTCATGGTGGAGCCGGCCCAGTGCGGCAGACAATTGAACTGCTGCTTCCACGGGCCCCACGCCGGTAAACATCGGGACGAACCTTTTCCTCAGATGTTCGCCATATTCGGCGTCCACCGCCATGACAAAGAGGATGGCTTTTCCGGCGACTTGCTTCAGTTGCATCAGGCAGTTCCGAGCGTGTTCAGTTCAATGCAACGATAGAGGCATTGAGAAGGGTGGCGAATGAAACCCATAGCAGATACGGCCAGAAGCACCATACCGCCAGGGACACCTCGCCGCGCGTGGAACGCATGAAGGCGATGATTGCAAACAGCAGCAGGAATATGTCTGCAAGTGCGGCGAGCGGCAGCTTGAAGAAGAAGAAAAGGAAGCTCCAGGCGAAATTCAAGACGAGCTGGACAAACCACCACTTCACCGCCCGTGACTGCGGGTCCCAGCGGTACACCGCGCCGCCAGCCAGGCCGATCAGAATGTAGAGCACCGTCCATACCGGCGCGAAGACCCAGGACGGAGGATTGAACCACGGCTTAGCCAGTTCGCCATACCAACCGCCGGGCGCGGTTGCCTGCATGGTCGCGAAGCCTGCAGCAAATCCTGTCACCAGCATCAGCAGGATGAAGACGATGTAAGGCATTGTTCGTTGCAGCATGGCTTTTCCTGTCGATTGTCGTTTCCCCGGACGGGATAAACGGATTACTCACGCCAAACGTTGCAGAACCGCGAAAAAGAAACCGTCCGTTCCTGTCGAGGCCGGTGACAAGGTAATGCAATCCATGTCGGCAGACCACGGTTTGGGCTTTTCATAGCCGTAGAGCTCTTCCCATGCCCCGCCAGCCGAAAGCAGGTCCCACCTGCCGCCATCCTTGTTGTGGCGCTCGCCGAACGCGTAGATCTGCTCCTCGTTCTCGCAGGGAAAGACCGAGCAGGTAACGTAGCAGAGAAACCCGCCCGGACGGACGTATTTCATCGCTTCATCGAGCACGGACTTCTGCTCGTTCATGCGCATCTCGAGCGTATCGGGCGTGAGCCGCCACTTTGCATCCGGCTTGCGCCGCCAAGTGCCCGAACCCGAGCACGGCGCATCGACAAGCACCCGGTCCATCTTGCCGGCGAGCGCATTGAGGCCCTCTCTCGGATCGTGAACCTGCACATTTCGCGTGCCTGCGCGCTTCAGTCTTTCATGAATTGGCGCAAGGCGATGCCTGTCGGCGTCATGGGCGTGTATCTGGCCCTTGTTGTTCATCAATGCGGCAAGCGCCAGGGTCTTGCCTCCCGCGCCTGCGCAGAAATCAAGTATCTGTTCGCCTTCGCGGGCAAACACGAGTTCGGCGGCGATCTGGCTCCCCTCGTCCTGGACCTCGAACCAGCCCTTCTGGAAGGCCGCATCGGCCTGCACGTTCGGCATGCGGCTGTCGCCCCTGCCGGGATTGATGCGAATGCCATTGAGAGAGATGGGGGACTTCTTCGCCTTCTCGCGCGAAAGCGCCTTGAGAACCTTGGACACCTCCGCCTTGAGAGAATTGACGCGGAGATCGAGCGGGGCCCGGTCCGCGAGCGCCTTTGCCTCCTTCACCCAATCGTCGCCAAAATTCTCCTGGAAGTGCTCCATGCACCATTCGGGAACGTCGGCCTCGTCGTGGGCGGGTGCATAGGTGAAATCGCGGCCAGTCATGGCTTCGAGCCTTGCGGCAGGAATTTCCGGCGCAAACTTGTCGCCGTCGAGCTCCCTCGTGATATCGGCAAGTTCCATGCCCCATTGGCGGGCAAGGGTGGCGAAAACGACCGATGACGGCTCCTCATCGTCCATCAGCCAGGCGCTGGAAGCATATTGGCGCAGGCTGTCATAAACGAGGTTGCCGATTGCATTGCGGTCGCCGGAGCCTGCAAACCGGTGGGCATTGCCCCAATCGCGCAGTGCATCGGATGCCGGACGATTGCGATTGCGCATCTCGTCGAGAACCTCGATCGCGGCGGAAATACGCCCCCCCAGACGCATCAGGCCAATCCCGCCAGGTGAGCCAGAACCACCAGCCACAACAGGATCAGAACAGCATAGGCCGCCATGAAGACCGGGCGGCGGATTCTCAGCGAATTCGATCCCGTGTGTACCAGGACATGGGCGATCTTGAGGACGAGAAAAAGCCATGCAAGCACGGCGATCAGATAGGACGCACCATTGGTGACGAAGGCAGTGAGACAGGCGGCATAGAAGATAGCTGCCGTCTCGTTCTGATTACGGATCGCGTTGACGAATACCTTGCTCTCGTCCGGCTCACGGGTGAGGAGCTTGAAATCGGATGCCTTTGCCTTGCCGTCCTTTACCGCACGCACCCGGCCACGTGACATGGGAACATAAAGGGCAAGCGTAACGAGCGCATGCAGGCCAATCGGCCACAGAACCAGAGCCGGATTCATCGTTTCTCCAATCGGTTCGCCGTTTAGCCGCCAGATCAGCTGCGGTGATAGTTGGGGCTCTCACGGGTTATCGTGACATCATGGGCATGGCTTTCGGTCAGACCTGCGCCCGTGATGCGCACGAAGGTAGCGCGTTTCTGGAACTCGGCAATGGTCTCCCCTCCGACATAGCCCATGGCTGCGCGCAGGCCGCCGGCAAGCTGGTGAATTACGGCAGCAACCGGCCCCTTGTAGGGAACCTGCCCTTCGATGCCTTCGGGAACAAGCTTGAGCGTGTCGGTGACCTCGGCCTGGAAATAGCGGTCGGCAGAGCCGCGCGCCATCGCGCCAACCGATCCCATGCCGCGATAGGACTTGTAGGATCTGCCCTGGTGAAGATAGACCTCGCCCGGGCTTTCCTCGGTACCAGCAAGCAGGGAACCGACCATGCAAACGGAGGCACCGGCGGCAATCGCCTTTGCCAGGTCGCCCGAATATTTCAGGCCGCCATCGGCGACGATCGGCGTGCCGGTCGCATGTGCGGCATCTACTGCCGACATGATGGCGGAAAGCTGAGGCACGCCCACGCCCGCCACCACACGAGTGGTGCAGATCGAGCCTGGCCCGATGCCAACCTTCACGGCGTCGGCACCATGGTCGATCAGGGCTTTCGTGCCCTCGGAAGTGGCGACATTGCCCGCGAGGATCTGCACGGAATTGGAGAATTTCTTGATCTTGCCGATGGAATCCAGAACGCGCTGCGAATGACCATGCGCGGTATCGACGACAAGAAGATCGACCCCTGCATCGATCAGACGCTCGGCACGCTCAAGGCCGTCATCGCCAACGGTCGTGGCTGCGCCGACACGCAGGCGGCCCTGCATATCCTTGGCAGCATTCGGATGGAGCTGCGACTTCTCGATATCCTTTACGGTGATGAGGCCGGTGCACTGCCCTGCATCGTCAACGACGAGAAGTTTCTCGATGCGGTGCTGGTGGAGAAGCTTGCGCGCCTCTTCCTGGCTGACGCCATCGCGTACCGTGACGAGGTTCTTCGAGGTCATCAATTCCCGAACGGGCTGTCTGAGATTGGAAGCAAAGCGAACATCGCGGTTGGTAAGGATGCCAACGAGCTTGCCGGTAACCTGGCCGCCGGCGCCGCCGTTCTCGACAACGGGAATGCCGGAAATCCTGTTGGCCTGCATCAGGTCCAGGGCATCCTTGAGCGTTGCGTTGGGACCGATCACCAGCGGGTTGATGACCATGCCGGATTCGAATTTCTTGACCTGCCTTACCTGCTCGGCCTGTTCGGCGGGTGTCAGGTTGCGGTGAATGATGCCCATTCCGCCAGCCTGCGCCATGGCGATGGCAAGGCGGGATTCGGTGACCGTATCCATCGCTGCCGAGAGGATGGGCAGGTTCAATTCGATTTCCGGCGTTATCTTGGTGCGAATATCGACCTGTCCCGGCATTACCGTGGAATGGCCGGGCTGCAGAAGAACGTCGTCGAAGGTGAGAGCCATCCCACCCGTCAAGGTTTCGATTATTTTGGACATTGCCTATCCTGTCTTGCCCGGTTTCGTGCAGGGTGCGGGAACCCTGTCGGCGGACTTCTATATGCTGCAGATGACAGGAATACCGATTCCCTGAACCTGCGGATTGGCAAGGGTCGTTACCACGCCTTTGCCGCATTGCAAAGCGGATTCGGGAACTATGCAGACAGGTTTTCCCCTGCCCCGAAACAGTGCAAGTCAGAGATGTGGAAGTGGATCGGGCGATCAGCCCCTGAAGCGCATCACGATGAGGCGGTCGTCAGGGCCGGAAAGAGGCTCCAGCCAGGATGGAAAGTCGCCGCGAAGAATGCGCTGCTTCATCTCACCGCTCTCGGGCTTGATCTGCTCAAGAGCCGGATCACGCTGGCAATACGCCACATATTGCGGCTTCACCTCGTCTGCAATCCGGCGCGCCTGGTCCTCGGTACCACCGAAGAAGCGCATCGACTTGAGAATCGCATCGCCGTTGCGGTGATAGTTTCCCGAAAGTGCAAAGTGATGGGTGAAATCGAGGATGGCCGGCCCTTCGTTCGGTGAGTTCAGAACGAGCCCCGCCGGCAGCGAGGCCAGCAGCGCATAATCGCTTTGCCTTGCGCATATCGGCAATATCCTGCTGGTCACCCAGGCGGGATTTGCGGCGGCGCTTGTTCCTGCCGCCTGCCCTGCAGCCAGTTTGGATGGCGGCGATGTCAGCAATGCGCCCGCAACCAGCCATGCTGCGGAGACAAGACCGAAAACCGAGACGAATTTGACTGCACCCAATGCAATCTTCCTGTCCCCAAGCCGGGCCTCAGCCTCATCCCAGACCGTCTGGACGACGAGCATGGCCACCGGCACGGTTGCCAGGATACCGACCTTCAGCATGCGATACTGGAAGAACATGCCAAGGAAGCATATCACCACCATTGCCAGCATGGCGTAAAGCTGGGGATTGCCTGAACCCCTGTGCCAGATGACGGCAGCGCAGGCTGCGATCAGCACGACAAGGTAGCCAAAGGCGGAAAACCAGAGACTTGGGTGAAGTGCGGATATCTCGAGGAAACCCTTTGCTTCCATGACCTTGTCCAGCCATTCGGCCTTGAGGTCGGGCGAAATTCCGGACATCGGCCCTGCCGCGCATTGGGGATAGGTCGTCAACAGGACCGCAGCAGCAGTTGCGGCCAGCAAGCCGCCGAAGGCGGCGCGCGCCAGCAATGTTGTGCTTCTGGTCTTGAAGGTCAGAACACCGGTTGCCGCTGCCAGGACCGTGAATGCCGCCCCGATCAGCACAATGGCGAGAACGTAGAAGACCGAGAGGCGGTCGCATTGCGCGACAAGCCAGTTGGCAGGCGCAACGTTGAGAAAGAACAGCGGCACCGTGGCCGCCACTAGTCCCATCGCCGTGCGCTTCAGTCCAGTGCCGTCTTCGTCCATCCCGAATGCCCAAGCCAGACCCAGCCAGGCGAGCACGAAGACCGCTAGCAAAATGACATCGAGGCCGACCGATATCGAAAAGGCAATCGCGGCCCCGATGAGAAAGTGTCCCCACCACTTGCCTGCATTTGCCAGGCCAAGCGTGATGAGCGCAAAGTTCAGGATCTGAACATTGTGATGGTCTATCCGGAAAATCCTGAATTCGTTGAGCGCGTCGACACAGCCAGCGGCCAGCACCAGCAGCAGCAGGCGGCTTGCGCCGGGAACCAGGCTTTCCCCCGTCCTGACGACGACCATCATCGTGACAAGGAACAGGACCATCGGCCAGACGATCATTGCAAGCTGCTCGGCATGACCGGCTGAGGTAAAGACGGAGAAAAAGTGAATAAGGACGGCATAGGGAACATCGACGATGCGCGACCAGTGCATGTCTGCCCCGATGGGCGGGTTCATGCGCGGCACCGACAGGTCGAACCATCCGTTCAGCCCTGCCATCCAGTTGCGGATCTGATGCAGGCGCATGAAGTCATCGGAATCGTAGAGCGCTCCTTCGCTCAAACCGGTCGTCAGATTACCCGCGTTCCATGCACAATAGATCACGAACGCCATCAACAGCGTCTTCAGGTACGAGTTCTCGTTGCGGCTCCGGATATTGCCAGCCGACGTCTCAGCAATTGCCATGAATATTGTCCCGCGCAGGAGATCCCGGGCGCGCTGCCCGGACATGCAAAGCAGACTCGGCTTCAATAATTAATATTTGTTTTACGCTAACCCTTTAGGGTGTCTGGGAAATTTCAGGCCGGTTCATTGCCGGCCCGCAGACATGCGGGGAAACACCAAAAGCGGCGGTCCGATTGGCCGTCCATCCTCAAGGGGGATACATGCTTCAGCTCTCGAAAAGGGAACAACAGGCAATGGCGGAACGCAGCGAGTTCGCGCGCAACGCAAGGGTTGCCGTTCTCATTCCCTGCATGAACGAGGAAATCACCATTGCAAACACGGTACGGGATTTCCGCAAGGCCCTGCCCCAGGCAACGGTTTACGTCTACGACAACAACTCGACAGACAACACGGCAGAGGTTGCTGAAAAGGCCGGTGCAGTGGTCGGCCGCGAGGTTCGCCCCGGCAAGGGCAATGTCGTGCGGCGTATGTTTGCCGAGATCGATGCCGACTTCTACATCATGGTCGACGGCGACGACACCTACGACGCCTCCGGCGCACCGAGGATGATCGACATGCTGATCGCCGGGAATGTGGACATGGTGGTTGGCGCGCGCGACGGTGCCCATGACGACCACCAGCGCGCCGGGCACGCGTTTGGCAACCGCATGTTCAACAGGATCTACACCACGCTGTTCGGACGCGAGTTCACCGACATCTTCTCGGGCTACCGCGCCTTCAACCGCCGCTTCGTCAAGAGCTTTCCGGCAGTATCTGCAGGGTTCGAGATCGAGACAGAGCTCTCGGTCCATGCCTCGCAGCTGCGCCTGCCCGTTGCCGAGATTTCGTTTCCCTACCGCGACCGGCCCGAAGGCTCCGAGAGCAAGCTTTCCACCTTCCGCGACGGCTTCCGCATTCTCAAGACCATCATCGTGCTCCTGAAGGAATACAAGCCGTTCTGGTTCTTTGGCGCGATCGGACTGGCCGGAATTGTTTTTGCGGTGGGGTTGATGGTTCCGGTCTTCATCGACTTTGCGCGCACCGGAACGGTCGAGCGCTTTCCGACTGCCGTGCTTTCGACGGGTATCGTGATCGTTTCGATCCTTTCGATCACCGCCGGGGTCATACTCGATTCCATCCGCCGAATGCGCGCCGAGATCAAGCGCATGTTCTACAACACGACACGCACCCGCGCGGGTGATTGACGGCCAGTCCCCCGCGGCCAGCTCCAGACGAACTGAACCATACCGAAGAGGCCATTGCCATGATGATGCGTACCGAACCCGACTTTGACGCCTACCTGCGCCAGTTCGAGGCGAACTACGAGAAACTCAATTACTCCGGCAACCTGTCCTCGAGGGTGCTGGCGCATTCCCATGTGGTTCTGGAAAGCTCTTTCAGCGGCAGCGACCATTTCGGTTCGGTTGTCGAGATCGGGGCCGGCTCGGGTCAGCATCCCGCCACGGTGCGCCATACCTATGACCGCTACGTTATCACCGACTACAATGATCGCATGCTCGATCAGGCGCGCGCCCGCTACAGGGACGACAACCGCTTCGAATACAGCGTGGAAGATGCCCGCAAGCTTTCCTTCGAGGACCATTCCTTCGACAGGCTGATCGCTACCCATGTACTGGAACATCTCGTCCATCCGCATGAAGTGCTGCGCGAATGGACGCGGGTTCTCAAGCCGGGCGGCACGCTTTCGCTGGTACTTCCCTGCGATCCTGGCATGGCATGGAGGCTTGGCCGCGCGCTGGGCGTTCGCAAGCGCGCCGAGGATGCAGGCCTCGAATACGATTACTGGATGGCCCGCGAGCACGTGAACTCGATCTTCAACCTGGTCACGTTCATCAACTACTACTACAAGGACCGCAAGGCGACCTGGTGGCCGATGCGCGTGCCGTTCGCCGACGTCAACCTAATCTATGCCGTCAACATCAAGGTCTGAGACGACAATGCTGGCCGCCGGTGTCGCCAACTATGCAATCATCATCACCTGCGTCGTGGTGGTGGCACTGGGCCAATTGCTCTTCAAGACGGTCGGCACAAGGCTGGGCGCGAGCGGCTTCGAAGCGATGCTGCACGACCACAAGGCCGCAGCGCTGTTCCTGCTTGCACTGGCCCTGTACGGAATGTCGACGCTCGGCTGGGTGCTGGCCCTTCGAAACGTTCCCCTCTCGACGGCATATCTCTTCATGTCGCTCAGTTTCGTGATCGTGCCGACTCTCGCCTTCTTCTGGCTGGGGGAACCCCTTTCGCCACGCTTCATGCTTGGCAGCCTGCTCATCGTTTGCGGAATCGTCCTGGCAGCAAGCTGACCCGGCGCTAGATTACGCCACGGGACATGCCGTCCAACACATATACGGCGCGCGAACGAATTGCGTCGAGATCGTCCATCCGGTCAAGATTGCGATACATCATCTTCATTCGCGGGTTGTTCTCCAGCTTCTCCCGGTTGCGGGCCAGAAAGTCCCAGTAGAGCGCGTTGAAGGGGCAAGCGGTGTCCGAGGTACGGGCGCCGTGGTCGTAGTGGCAGGCTCCGCAGAAATCAGACATCCGGTTTATGTAGGAGGCACTCGCCGCATACGGCTTCGAGGCCATGACCCCGCCATCGGCAAACAGTGCCATTCCGATTGTGTTCGGCACCTCGACCCAGTCAAATGCATCAGCATAGACGGCAAGGTACCATTCATGCACTTCCTGCGGACGGATGCCCGCAAGCAGGGCGAAATTCCCCGTGATCATCAGCCGCTGGATGTGATGGGAATAGGCGTGTTTTCGCGTCTGGCCGACAACCTGTGAAACACAGTTCATTCGGGTCTCGCCGGTCCAGTAGAATTCGGGAAGCGGGCGCCGCGCGTCAAGAAAATTGCCGTCGAGATAGTCTGGCATCTTCAACCAGTAGATACCGCGCACATATTCGCGCCAGCCGATTATCTGGCGAATGAAGCCCTCCACGGCATTCAGTGGCGCACGCTTTTCGCGATAGGCGGTTTCCGCCATGCGGCAGAGTTCAAGCGGGTCCAGCAGGCCGGCGTTCATGTAGGGCGCGAGGATCGAGTGATACAGGAAGGCTTCGCCCTCCAGCATCGCATCCTGGTAGTCGCCAAAGGACTCCAGTGCACACGACATGAAATGCCCGGCTGCCTTGCCGGCGTCAGTCGATGTCACGGCCATCCGGAAATCCGACACCTCCCCAAACCGGTCGGGGAAACGCTCCAGCACCATCTCGATCACATCACTGGTGACAGCATCAGGTTCGAACCCCAGGGGTTGCGGCATGAACAGGTCGCCCTTTGCGGGTTTGCGGTTCTCGGAGTCGTAATTCCATTCGCCGCCCTGCGGATTGTCACCGTCCATCAGGAGCCCGGTCTGCCTGCGCTTCTCGCGATAGAAATACTCCATGCGCAATTGCTTGCGCCCTTGTGCCCATTCCCTGAACTCGGCCTTGGTCGTGAGAAACCTGTCGTCGGTCATGATGCGGACCGGAATGCCGAGTTCCTCGCCGATCCCGCGCATGGCCTGGTCCACACGCCAGTCTCCCGGCTCGGTTACCTGAACGCGCTCCACGTCATGCATGCCGGCCAGACGCTTGATCTCGCCGGAAAAGGAAACCGTGTTCGCCTTGTCGTTCAGCCGCACATATTCCACAGTCCATCCGGCCTCGCGCAATTCCTGCGCGAAATGGCGCATGGCCGAAAACAGGAAGACGAGCTTGCGCCGGTGATGCCAGACATTGCTTGCCTCATCCTCGACCTCCATCATGAGCACGAGGGTGTCTTCCTTCTTCGCATTCATGAGCGAGGAAAGCCTGCGGCTGAGCTGATCGGCAAAAATTGGAACGAGCACTGTCATCGACTGCACTACGCTGGAAACGGTTGCGCGGATCCGCACGAGAGGACTTCCACAGCCCTAACATGCCCGAATGTCCGGCTACCGCTTTGCGTCGTCCTCGCTACCGGTTAACCCGGCGCGTTCGTCGGCATTTTCCGGATGATCAAGTTCCAGATGAACAGGCGGCGGCGGACATTCGTTGAAAATGCGCAGGGTACAGCGCGCGCAAATGTCCTGATCCAGCCGGGGAACGATCTCGGCTATCGCATCGCCTTTTGATGTGTGCACATGCTCGGTCGAAAGTGCATCCGCCACGTGGAAACGCTTCAGACGCTCGATGACGGTGATCGCCTTTGCCTGAAGATGGAACGAGCCGCCACGGCGCTTGCGGCGGCGTGCCTCCTCGATCATGAGTTCTGACGCCGGAAGATCGATCTCGCCTGCGCCCTTGATCATGAAGAGCATGTGCTTCTGCTGGGCACGCTTGCGCTCATAGCCCCTGAACTTGCGGCGCACGTGTTCGACCGAACCGAAATAGAATGGGCCATCCAGACGCACGAAGAGAAGCTGCGGGCATTCCGGCAGCTTGTGGATTTCCGCGTTGCGGAATACGCGGTGCTTCGTATCCGGATCGGGCGAGATCACGGCAAGGAACGGATGCGCGGACTTGTTCAGGAAAATCAGGAACGAAAGCATCACCCCGATGTAGATCGCGAACTCGAGGTCGATGAACAGCGTCGAGAAGAAGGTGATGAAGGCAATCGATGTCTCGGCGCGGCTCGTCTTGATGATGTGCGCCAGTTCGCGGAAATCGATGAGGCGCCAGGCAACGAGCAGGATAACACCTGCCATTGCCGGGATCGGAACGAGCGCGAACAAGGGGGCGACGAAGAACAGGATGATCAGAAGCAGGAGTGCAGCAAAAACGGAGGCCAGGGGCGTACGTGCACCGGCCTCATAGTTGACGCCCGAGCGGGTGAAGGAACCCGAGGAAGCATAGCACTGGAAGAAACTTCCAACGGCGTTGGAAAGGCCCTGCCCCATGAATTCCTGGTTGCCGTCGATATCCTGGCCGGACTTGATGCCGATCGCACGCGCAATCGATACAGCCTCCAAGAGGCCGACAAGCGCGATGGCGAAGGCGGATGGCGCAAGGTCACCCAGAAGGCGGATGTTGAAGGAGGGAACGGAGAACCCCGGGATAACGGAGGGCATCGCCCCGATGAGCTGAACGCCCTGTTCTTCGCCGCCGATTGCGTAACAGAGTACGGAACCGGCGAGCATCGCCAGCAGGTAGTTGGGAATCTTCGGCATCAGCATCTTGCTGCCAACGGCCACCGCAAGCGAGACACCAGATATCAGAAGCGACGGAAGGTGGGCACTTGGAACGCTATCCACCATTCCGGCCAGAAAATCCGCCAGCCTTTCTGGCCTCGGCAGGTCGATGCCAAGCGCGTTGTCGATCTGGCTCAACCCGATGATCGTGGCTGCACCGGCCATGAAACCGACCATCACGGAGTGTGAGACGAAATCCACCAGGTTGCCAAGCCGTGCCAGTCCGAGACCGATCTGGAAAACCCCGACCAGCATGGTGAGCGTAATACAGGCACGAATATATTCCGGCGTTTCCGGGGTGAATGCACCGGACAGCGCACCGTAGACGAGTGCAGAAATCGCGGTGGTGGGGCCGGAAATGAGATGCCATGACGAGCCGAACAGCGACGCGATGACTGCCGTCACCATGGCCGTGTAGAAACCGTATTCCGGCGGCATGCCGGCAATTGCGGAGAATGCCACCCCTTGCGGCAGGGCGATGGTCGCGCCGGTCAGGCCTGCCACGAGATCGGCACGAACCGTGCGGCCATTGACCATCTTCAGCCAGGAGGCGAATGGAAACAGCTTGTCCGCAGAAAGTCCGCCCATGGCGGAAAGTATGTCCTTGGGACTGAAGCCAGCCATAGCGTCCTCAGCAGTTTCAGTTCATGGCCCGGAGGGGCAAAGGGAAAGTCGAAGTGGTGCGGCGGAGGGCCGGAAAAGCGGACCGTCACGGATACAGCCGGGTGCGGATGCAGCGCGTCAATTTGCGCCTTGCGGACAGCCGGGCCGTCCAGCCCGTTTAGCAGCAAACGCCACGTCCTACAATCGGTAGAGTCGCCCAAACATATAAATTTTTACATGTATTGGGCAATCAGGAGAGATTCTCGCGCATCACGGTGGTTTTGCGCACGAGAAGGAGTGAAATCAGTACGAGAACCGTCGTCGCCAGCAAGGCAATGACGCACACATGAACATCGCCTCCGATGACCCAGGCGAAGACTGCACCGGCGAGCGAAGCCACGATGCGGCCTGACGATTCGACAATTGAGGACACGAAGCCTGCAATGGTGCCGTGCGGATCCAGCGCCAGAGCCATGGCGTTTGCCATGATGGTGAGAAAGCCGATTGCGAACAGCATCAGGCATGCCGAGAGCACGTAGGCGTTGAGAAGACCTGCAACCTCGAGCAGGAACATCATCACCGATACGGCAACACTGATGACAGAGCCCACCAGCATGGCGTTCTCCACCCCGATCTTCACGATCATGATCCGGTTCAGGTACTGGCCAATGATGATGCCGACACCGTGGAAGGCAAAGAAGAACGCGAAGGGCGTTCCGGTGATGCCGAAACTCTCGTCATAGACCCTGGGCATGGCGACGAGCAGGAGGATCATCATCGTCATGATCGGCCCGAACAGGATCGTGTATGTTCGCGACTGGCGATTGCCGAGCATGGCAGCCAGATTCGACCTCCAGCGGAAAGCGCGCAGGGCGTTGAGATCACGCTCGCGTATGGTCTCGGGCAGACGGAAGACACCGAACGCGAGAAGCAGCAGGCCAAACGCCAGAATGGCCAGGAAGATGAAGCGCCAGCCGCCAAACTGCATCAGCCCGACCCCGGCAAGCGGGGCAACGATGGGGCCAAAGGCGAACACCATCGTCGCCAGAGCGATGTTGGAGGCAAGCTGCCTGCCTGAGAAAAGATCGCGCAGGACAGCGCGGGCAACAACCGGTCCACCCGAAGCACCCAGGCCCTGCAGCGCCCGGCCTGCCAGCAGCATGTCGATACTGCCTGCCATGACGCATACAACCGATCCTGCAGCGAACAGAGCGAGACCACCCAGCATTACAGGCTTGCGACCAAAGCGGTCGGACAGCGGCCCGGAAAAAATCTGGCCCACGCCGATGCAGGCGAGGAAGACCGGGACGACAAGCTGGATCTGTGAATAGGGTGCGGCAAGGTCATCCGCCATGAACGAAAAGGCTGGTAACGTGATATCCACCGAGAAGGCGGAAACCGACAGCAGCAAACCGCAGAAGATGACGATGGCCGGATTGGACATTTTCTCTCAAGGTCCATAGATCGGGGAATGTCTGCCGGCGGCGGACAGACAGTCAGAATTTGCGGCGTGTGAGCACGCGCGATGTGGCAGAATGTGCGATGTGGACATCGCAGGTGCGTTCTAGACCGAATTTGCCCGCATTGCTATGGCAGTAAGGGAATCAGCGCAGTTGGAATCCTCGTTGCGCGATCCGGCCGGAAACCAGAATGACGATAATCCGCCTTTCCGATTCGATGGTGAACCAGATAGCTGCCGGCGAAGTGGTCGAGCGGCCGGCGAGCGTCGTGAAGGAACTGGTCGAGAACGCCATCGACGCCGGTGCGACCCGCGTCGAGATTGTTACCGCCTCGGGCGGCAAGGGTCTCATTCGCATAACCGACAATGGCTCGGGCATGACGCGCAACGACCTCTCGCTGGCAATCGAGCGGCATTGCACGTCGAAACTTACCGACGACCTGCTGGATATACGTACGCTGGGATTTCGCGGCGAAGCGCTCCCTTCCATCGGTTCGGTGGCGCGAATGACGATCACCAGCCGGGCTCGCGGCGCTGACGAGGCTTGGAAGATCACCGTCGACAATGGCCGTATCGACGGGCCCAAACCCGCAGCTCTTGGCGCGGGAACGGTCATCGAGGTTTCGGACCTGTTTGCCCGCGTACCGGCCAGGCTGAAATTCATGAAGACCGACCGAGCGGAAGCTGCGGCAATCACCGATGTGATCAAGCGCATGGCGCTGGCCTTTCCGCATATCCACTTCGCGTTGTCGGGAAGCGACCGCTCCCCAACCGACTGGCCGTCCACCGACGCAGCCGGACGCGCGGCACAGGTGCTTGGCCGGGAGTTCATCGACAACGCCCTGGAAATCGACGCGGAACGCGAAGGTATCCGCCTTTACGGCCTGGCAGGACTGCCGACCTTCAACCGGGGCAACGCGCTTCAGCAGTTCTTCTTCGTCAATGGCAGGCCGGTTCGTGACAAGGCGCTGCTCGGAGCGACTCGCGGCGCCTATTCCGACTTTCTGGCGCGCGACCGCCACGCCGTTCTGGCGCTCTTCCTGGAGGTTCCACCACGCGAAGTTGATGTAAACGTGCATCCGGCCAAGGCCGATGTCCGGTTCCGCGATCCGGGACTCGTTCGCGGACTCCTGGTCGGATCGATCCGCCAGGCAGTTTCTGCAGCTGGCCACCGCGCTTCTACCGAGGGCGGCAGCGGCCTTGCGTCTGCATTCAGGCCTGAGACTTCCGGCTGGAACGGCAGTGGTGTTCAGGCGGGTTTCGGTGGCTCCGGCGATGCTTCAAGCGCGTTTCATTCGCGACCGCCGGCGAATGTTCCCGACTGGAACCGCCCCCTGAATGGCGAGAGAAGCGAAAACGGCGGCTTTGGGGAAACGGTGCAAAGCGGCTATGCGCCTTCTGCCGCACCTTCTGCCGAAGCGGCGAAAGAAGTGCCACGTTTCCCACTCGGTGCGGCCCGGGCGCAGCTACACGAGAACTACATCGTTGCCCAGACCGAGACCGGCCTTGTGATCGTCGATCAGCATGCGGCGCATGAGCGGATCGTCTACGAGAAGCTGAAACAGGGTCTATCCGGCCAGGTGCCCTCGCAACTGCTGCTGATACCGGAAATCGTCGATCTGCCGGAAGAGGATGTCGACCGTCTGGCAGAAGCGGCAGGAGCGTTTGCGCGCCTCGGTCTCCAACTGGAAAAGTTCGGTCCCGGTGCGGTCGCTGTTCGCGAGACGCCTGCCCTGCTTGGCGAAATGGATGTGCAATCGCTTATACGGGACCTGGCCGACGAACTGGCGGAACATGGCACCTCGCAGATGCTGGAAGAAAGGCTCAACGCCGTTGCCTCCACCATGGCCTGCCATGGCTCTATCCGCTCCGGGCGGCTGATGAAACCGGACGAGATGAATGCGCTCCTGAGGCAGATGGAAACGACGCCCAATTCCGGCCAGTGCAATCACGGCAGGCCCACCTATATAGAACTGGGACTGAAAGACATCGAAAGGCTGTTTGGCCGTTAGATCGTTTCACCGTCGGGTGAAAACGACCAGTTTCAGCAAACAACTGAATTCCTTCACGCATTTCGATTTTTCCGATTCCGCGGAAATCGAAATTGCTCAAGGCTCAACTTGCGTGCCGTTTCAAACACCGTTATCAGGACATCATGATGGATACCGCTACAGCTCCAGTCGGATCGGAAGCCCAGCTTCGATATCTCGACGCCGATTACCAGATCGTGCGGGCGGGCAGCTTCGTGCGCTGCGCCGTCACCGGACAGCCCATTCCGCTTGACGAGTTGAAGTACTGGAGCGTGAAGCGCCAGGAAGCATATGTGGACGCTGCTGCTTCCCTGAAGCGCGAAATCGAGTGCGCCGGGTGAACACGCGCGAACGATCATCCGGGGCCGGAAAGCCGCCGGAACAAAGCGAACCTGCCCCTTCCAGCGAGACCGCCAAACCTGAGCGCATCGCCAAGCGCATGGCGCGTGCCGGCCTGTGCTCGCGCAGGGAAGCAGAAACCTGGATCGCGGCTGGACGCGTGAAACTGAACGGGAAAGTGCTGGCCACGCCCGCCGTCACCGTTACCGAAAAAGACAAGATCGAGGTCGACGGCAATCCGTTGCAGGGCCGTGAACGAACCCGTCTCTGGCTGTTTCACAAACCAGGTGGTCTTGTTACCACCAACAAGGACCCGGAAGGACGGCCAACGGTCTTTGGCGCGCTGCCGGACGATCTGCCTCGCGTGCTTTCCGTCGGACGGCTGGACATCAACACGGAGGGCCTCCTCCTGCTGACCAACGATGGCGGGTTGTCACGGGTGCTGGAGCTTCCGTCCACGGGCTGGCTTCGCCGTTACCGTGTTCGTGCCCATGGCCAGATCACCCAGGCCCAACTTGATACGCTCAAGGAAGGTGTCGCTGTAAATGGCGTTCTGTACGGTCCCATCGAGGCGCTGATCGACCGCGAACAGGGCGGCAACGTCTGGCTGACGCTGGCCTTCAGGGAAGGCAAGAACCGCGAGGTCAAGGAGGTGCTCGGATCGCTTGGGCTGGAGGTGAACCGGCTTATTCGCGTTTCCTACGGACCGTTCCAGCTTGGCGACCTGCGGCCTGGAGAAGTCCGGGAAGTTCGCGGGCGTACCCTGCGTGAGCAGCTCGGCGAAAAACTCATCGCGGAAGCCAATGCGGATTTCGATGCGCCGATACTCAACCAGACCAGTTCCGTGCAACGCGGAATGGGCGAAACGAAGAAGCCTGCGGCGAAACCCAGACGCGAAAAGGCAGTGCGAGGACAGGTCAAGAACGAAACGCTGGACCGGCTGACAACGCGCCTGGAAACCGAGAAGAAACCGCCCAAACGTCATGGCAAACCGAAGACAGGCGCATTCAAGTCAGGCAATCCCAAGACGGGCAATCCCAAGTCTGGAACGCAAGGGGCGGACGGAAAATTTGAGGGCAACAGGCCGCACAAGGGTGGCACCGGCCGCGCGGCACCGCGGGGCGGAAAGCGCTGATCCATGCGGATCGTCGGCGGCATCTATCGCGGTCGCAGGCTGTCTGCCCCCTCCTCCCAGCGGGTCAGGCCGACAACCGACCGTACGCGCGAAAGCCTGTTCAACATCCTGGCCAACCGCTTCGACTTCGAGGGCAAACGGGTCATCGATCTGTTTGCGGGAACAGGCGCACTTGGTCTGGAGGCAATGTCGCGCGGGGCGGAATTCTGCCTGTTCATGGACGAAAGCGCCGAGGGACATGGCCTCGTGCGTGGCAACATCGAGGCTTTGGGCCTCCAGGGATCGACTGCGCTTCAACGCCGCGATGCGACAAAACCCGGCGAGCGCGGCGCCTTCCCTCCTTTCGATCTTGTCTTTCTCGACCCTCCCTATGGCCGGAACCTCGGCACGAGGGCGATGCGTGCTCTTCTCGACGGAGGCTGGCTTAACGCCGATGCTCTGGTAATTCTGGAAGAGAGCGCCGCAGAATTTCCCGAAGGCGTGTCCGGATTTGAGCTGGCCGAAAAGCGGGCTTTCGGAGACACCTTGATCGGCTTTTTCACGATTGGCGAGGACCGCGAGGAGTTTTCAGGAGCGTGATGCCGGCAATCCAACCCGCCATTGCGTTTCCGGCTGGGTGACGAAAGGCTCTATCAGCGCAGTGTTTCCCCGGCTTGCTTTCGCTTTTTCCCGGCTTCGGGCTTTATTGGCTTTTCATTCTCGCCATATAGAACAGGGGAGGAAATGGACGGCTACAAGGTGGAGTTTCTCCAATGACACGCGAATTCGGCCTGGCCCTTGGAAGCGGTGGTGCAAGGGGTATCGCCCATGTGCATGTGATCAAGGCACTGGATGATCTGGGCATCAGGGCATCCATCGTTTCAGGTTCCTCGATCGGATCAATCGTTGGCGCCGGTTATGCCGCCGGGATGCGCGGCGAGGAGATCGAAGACGTCTTTCGCTCCACTTTCTCCAATCGCATGCAGGTGCTCTCCAAGCTCTGGCAGGTCAGTTCCAATCCCTTCGCCGGGTGGATGAAGAAAGATCGCGGGCCTCTTGGCCAGATGGATGTATCGACGCTTCTCGACGCCTTCCTGCCGGAATCCGTTCCGGCAAGCTTCGAAGAACTCGAACTGCCGCTGCTTGTCACTGCAACCGATTTCTATGGCGACCGCGCCATCGTGTTCGGCTCAGGCGAACTGAAACCGGCGGTGGCGGCATCCTGCGCCGTGCCGGTCCTGTTCAAGCCGGTCAGGATCGACGGAACGGTTCTGGTGGATGGCGGTTTCTACAACCCTGTCCCGTTCGACATCATCCGTTCAGATGGACGCTTCGTCATCGGGGTCGACGTGGTGGGAACGCCCGAGGGCAAACCCGGCACCTGGCCCTCCCGCATGGAAGCAGGTATCGGCGCAAGCCAGCTCATGATGCAGGCAATCACCCACCATAAACTTGCGAACGATCCGCCCGAGATTTTTCTGCGGGCACCCAACAACAGTTTCAAGGTGCTGGATTTCCTCAAGGTCGAGGAAATACTTGAAAATAGTGAACCGCTGTACGAAGAGACAAAGCGGAAGGTGCATTCGCTCCTGGAGGCCGACAGGGTAATCTGAATTTCTGCCTTGATTACCGCCGTCCAAGGCACGAAATGTCATCCAACCCGCAGTGCGTGGCAATTACCGGCCAGCCTGCATCCCGAAATACCGGCATTCAACGGAACAAACGTGACAATCAATCTCGAAAAGCTCGAAATCAACGCGCGCGCACTCGTGAGCGCCGCCATGAAGGCGGGGGCAGACAAGTGCGACGTCGTGGTGGCCAACGGCAATTCACTCGGAATAGGTGTCCGCGAAGGCAAGGTCGAAAACACTGGACGCGCCGAGGGTGACGAATTCTCCTTGCGGGTGTTTGTAGGCAAGCGCACCGCTTCGGTTTCGGCCAACCAGCCCGGCGATTTCGCCATGCTTGCAGAGCGCGCAGTGGCGATGGCGCGGGTTTCGCCGGAAGATCCCTTCCAGGACCTCGTCGCGGAAGACGAACTGGCGAAGAACTGGCCCGACCTCGATACGCTGGACAACCACATACCGGATGCTGACGAACTGACAGCGCGTGCACTTGAAGCCGAAAATGCAGCGCTCAGCGTGGACGGCGTCAGCAAATCGATGGGTGCCTCGGCAGGCTGGGGAACCAGCGGTTTTGTGCTGGCGACGTCCAACGGGTTTGCTGGCAATTACTCCGTGTCGCGCTTTTCCTCTTCAGCCTCGGCGCTCTGCGGCGAAGGCGAGGCGATGGAGCGGGACTATGACATGCACGCGGTGACCCATATTGGCGACCTGCGCGACCCGGCAGAGATCGGCAGAACCGCAGGCGAACGTGCAGTCAGGCGTTCGAATCCGAAAACCGTGAAAAGCGGTTCCTATCCGCTGGTATTCGACCGGCGCATTGCCGGCGGCATGCTGGGGGCGCTTCTTGGTGCAATCAATGCGTCATCGGTTGCGCGCAAGACCAGTTTCCTCAGAAACAGCATGGGCAAGGCCGTCGCCAATCCAGCAGTAACCGTTCATGACGATCCGCACCGGATTCGCGGCCTCGGATCGCGGCCCTTCGATGGCGAGGGGCGCGAATGCGGCCCCCTGCTTCCCATTGACCGGGGCGAACTGACAACCTGGCTGCTCGACGGCGCCACGGCCCGCGAACTGGGTCTGGAAAGCAACGGTCGCGCATCGCGTTCGGGATCGGGCACCTCCCCCTCCTCGACCAATGCCTGGATCGAAGCCGGCGAAAAAAGCCCGGAGGATTTCATGCGTGAGATCGGCACCGGCATCCTGATTACCGAAACAATCGGCCATGGCATCAACATGGTGACGGGTGATTTCTCCAAGGGGGCAAGCGGGTTCTTCATCGAAAATGGAGAGATCGCCTACCCGGTGGCAGGCTTCACCATCGCCGGAAACCTGAAGGACATGTTTCTTTCCATGCTCCCGGCCAGCGACCTGGAGTTCAGGGGATCGACCAACGCACCGTCTCTTCTCATTGAGGGCATGACCGTCGGTGGCACCTGATAGACCAATTGCGCCCCCCGGGCTTGCTGCCGACCTTGAACTGATGCGGCAGGTGGCCGCCGAGGCCGGGCGCATCGCGATGCGCTATTTCCGCAAGGACAACGAAGTCTGGCACAAGAGCGGCAATTCCCCGGTCTCCGAGGCTGACATTGCGGTCGACACCTTTCTGCGCGAAAGCCTGATGGCGGCGCGGCCGGATTATGGCTGGCTGTCCGAGGAAACCCTGGACAACCCGGACAGGCTTGAACGCGCGCTCCTGTTCGTGGTCGATCCGATTGACGGAACGCGCGGCTTCATTGCCGGAGAGGCAGAGTGGTGTGTGTCGGTTGGACTGGTAGCGGGAACGCGGCCGGTGGCGGGCGTTCTAGAATGTCCTGCGCTCGAGCGCAGTTTCTCTGCGGCTGCGGAACTGCCTGCCTTCCTGAACGGCAAGGAGCTGGCTATCGAACCCAGCAGCCGGATCGAAAGGGTTACCGCATCACGCAAGCTCAATGCGCTGCTGGCCCGCAAATATCCGGACGTGATGAATGTCAGGGAGTTCGTGCCGTCGCTTGCCTACCGGCTGGCACTGGTGGCCACCGGCGAAATCGATGCGGCCTTTGCCCGGCCAGGTGCACAGGACTGGGATCTGGCGGCAGCGGAGATCATCCTGGAGCAGGCAGGCGGACGTCTTACCGATCTTCATGGTGCCGTGAGGCAGTACAATCAGGAAAAAACCGGCGCGCCCTCGCTGGTTGCTTCGGGTCCCGGGAGGCATGAGGCGCTGTTAAACCTTGCCAATAGCGGCGGATTTCTTCATTAGAGAAGCGCGAAATTGCTGCAGGTGCGAATTGCCTGCAGAAACCAGCGAACGAGCGATCAAGCAGGAGCGATCATGAGCGATAAGGAAGAGCAGTTGCTTCACCTCGTATTCGGCGGTGAACTGGAAGACCTCAAGAAGATGAAGTTCAAGGATCTGGACGATCTGGACATTGTCGGCATCTTCCCGAACTATTCTACGGCCTACAATGCATGGAAGGCCAAGGCACAGCAGACCGTCGACAATGCACATGCACGCTACTTCATCGTGCACATGCACCGACTTCTCGATCCGGAAAACAAGGGCTAGGCTTCACGCCTCGCCGAACTGGCATAGCGAATGACGCGATGAGTGTACTTCCCGGCAAGCGCAACAGAACGCCTGCGTGGATGCGCCGGGCAGGACAGGGCCTGTCGCGCAGTCCGGCTTTTGCCGCCGCCAGTGCATGGCTGGCGATCCGCTATCTGAAATTCGTCTTCAAGACGAACAAGTGGATCGTGGAGCCGGAAGATGCGCTGGCGGAGGTGACGCCGGAACTCCCGGTCATCGTCGGTGTCTGGCATGGCCAGCATATTCTTCTTCCCGCCATTCCCATCGGCCTGACGGCGTCGGTGATGATATCGCGCAGTCTCGATGGTGAAATTACCGCCCGTGTCGCCCAGGCATACGGCAACCGGACGATACGGGCCTCTGGCGGACGCAGCGCCAAGGCCACGCTCAAGAAGGGAGCGCTGAAAGGCTTTCTTGACATGAAGGCAGCGCTCGAACGCGGCGAGAACGTGTTGCAGACTGCGGACATTCCAAAAGGCAAATCGCGTAGCGCCGGTGCAGGGATCGTCACGCTTGCGCAGAAGACCGGCCGGCCCATCGTGCCGCTGGCCGTAGCCTCCTCGCGGCGCTGGGTTCTGCCGAAGAGCTGGGACCGCACAACCATCAACGGTCCCTTCGGCAAATCCGCCATAGTCGTGGGCAAACTTGTCCATGTCGACGCCGAAGGCGGTGACGCGGCAATCGAAAAGGCGCGCGGGGAATTGCAATTGGAACTGGATCGCATTACCGAACGGGCTTATGCCCTGACAGGCAAACCAGAATAATCGCGCAAATGCCCATGTCCGCCCTCGCAGGACCAGAGCAGTCTCGACTTTGACGGATCCGGCAAGATCGAAATGCATCGATGAATTCGGTTGTTTGCCGAGAGCAATCGTTTCCACCCCAAGGTGAAACGATCTAGTATTTTGTTGCACAATGCGTGCGGCTGCCCGGAATAACTGCACATGAGTGACCTGTGGACACGGCTGACACTTGGAACCTACCGCATGGTGGGCCGTGTCATGTATCCGTTCATGGGACCTTTCCTGCATGTGCGCGCCAGGCGGGGAAAGGAAGACCGCCGCAGGCGATACGAGCGTTACGGCTATCCCAGCGCCGACAAGCCGGATGGCCCGCTGGTGTGGTTTCACGCGGCAAGCGTTGGCGAATCGATGGCGGTGCTGCCGCTGATCGAGCACATTCACGGTCTTGGCATACACACGGTAATGACCACCGGAACGGTGACATCAGCCGAAGTTGTGCGCAAGCGGCTGCCACGCGCGACCTTCCACCAGTACGTGCCGCTCGATCTGGAACAGGCGGTCAACCGGTTTCTGGATCACTGGAAGCCGGACCTGGCCATCTTCACCGAGTCGGAGATCTGGCCGACGACCATTGAGCAGTTGAAGCTCAGGCGCATACCGCAGGTGCTGGTGAATGCCCGCATGTCCGACCGCTCCTACAAGCGGTGGAGCGGCGCGGCGAAACTGGCCGAGAGCCTGTTCGACCGCTTTTCCCACGTGATCGCGCAATCCGAGATCGATGCCGACCGCTTCCGCAAACTGGGCGCAAGGCCAGTTACGGTATCGGGCAACATGAAGGTCGATACGCCCAAGCTGCCGGTCAATCCGCAGGAATTGGCCGACATGCGCACCGCCATCGCCGGGCGTCCGGCCTGGATCGCCGCCAGCACGCACAAGGGGGAAGAGGAAATCATCCTCAAGACCCACCTGAGACTTGCAAAGGAACTCCCCGGCCTGCTGACGATACTCGTACCGCGTCACCCCGACCGCGGCGACGATGTGGAGGCACTTGTGCACCAGAGCGGCCTGCAGATCGCCAGGCGCAGCCGCCGCGAAGCGATACGCAAGGTAACGGATGTTTTCCTGGGCGATACCATCGGCGAGATGGGCCTTTATCTCAGGCTTGCGCCGGTATGTTTCATGGGCCGCTCGCTGACAGCCGAAGGCGGGCAGAACCCGCTGGAACCGGCGATGACCGGCACGGCAATCGTTTCAGGCAGCCGTGTCTCCAATTTCCGCGAGACCTACAGCCTGTTGAACGACAAGGGCGGCGTCGTGCTTGTCGAAGATGCCGACCAGCTGGCCGAGAACGTAAAGTTCCTGCTCTGCAACGCAGGCAAGCGCCACGAAATGGCGACCGCCGCAGGGGAAGCGCTGGTGGAAATGGCGGGCGCATTGATGCGAACCGTCGAAGTTCTGGACTCCTACGTTTTTCCGCTGATGGTCAAGCGCAAGCTCGAAGAGATCAACGATGGCGGTCAATGAGACACCCCCTTTCTGGTTCGAGAAGCCCGGCGTAAAAGCCTGGTTGCTTTCTCCCTTCGCCTGGCTCTACAGCCGGGCGGCGGCACGGACCATGAACATGCAGCCTTCGGGCAGTGTGCCGGTTCCCGTTATCTGCGTGGGCAATTTCATCGCCGGCGGTGGCGGCAAGACACCAACGGCACTAGCCCTTTGTCTCGCAGCCCGCGAAGCAGGTTTCCGCCCCGGATTCCTGTCTCGCGGCTATGGCGGCCGGGTAAACCATCCAACCATCGTCGATACCGGCAAACACAATGCAATCGATGTGGGGGACGAGCCGCTCCTGCTGGCAAGATCGGCGATGACCGTCGTATCTCCCGACCGGATCGCGGGCGCCAACCTGCTGTCGGAACAGGGTGCTGATTTCATCATCATGGATGACGGCTTCCAGAATCCGCGCCTTAGGCGCGACTACAATCTGGTAGTCGTGGATTCGCGACGCGGCATCGGCAATGGCTTTGCCATTCCCGCGGGACCGCTTCGTCTCGACCTCAAGACGCAGATGATGAAGGCGGATGGCGTACTTGTTGTCGGTGGCGACCCGGGCGCAGACCCGGTCATCCGGCGTACCGCGAAGGGCGGCAAACCCGTTTTCCTGGCGAAGCTGAACATGATCGAGCCGGAGCGATGGAAGGGACGGGCATTGATTGCCTATGCAGGTATTGCCGACCCGTTCAAGTTCTTCGACAGCCTTGGCAAGGCAGGCGCGAAGCTGTCGCTGGTTCAGCCCTTTGGCGACCATCACTATTTCCACGATGACGAGATCAAGGAACTCATCAATCGCGCAAAACTGATGGGGGCCGGGTTGGTTACCACGGCAAAGGACATGGCGCGGCTTCTCAACATGGGGCCGGAACACCAGAAGCTGGCGGATATCTCCGAAGTTTCCGAGGTTGAGCTGACGTTCGACGATGAAGCCACCCCTGCCCGTATCATCGCCAAGACGGTGGAGCGCTTCGAAGCCCGCATGCTGGCGAAATGACCGGGAAGAGCGAACGCAGAAACGCCACGCCCGCCGCATCCGGCTTCATGGAACTGGCGCTGGAGCAAGCCCGGCTTGCCGCCGAACGCGGCGAGGTCCCGATCGGTGCGGTGGTGGTGCGCAACGGTGAGGTTATTGCCGAAGCCGGGAATCGCACGATCGAACTCAAGGACGTGACGGCGCATGCAGAAATCCTGGCGCTGAGAAGCGCGGCCCAGGTTACGGGGAGCGAGCGGCTCAGCGATTGCGATCTCTACGTCACGCTTGAACCCTGCACCATGTGTGCGGGAGCCATTTCATTCGCCCGCATCCGGCGTCTCTACTTTGCGGCGGCCGACGAGAAAGGCGGCGGCGTCGAACATGGGGTGCGTTTCTTTTCCAGCCCGCAGTGCCATCACGCACCCGAAATCTATTCCGGCATCCATGGCGAAGCCGCGGCAAGTCTGTTGCAGGAATTTTTCCGCGACCGGCGGTGACAGCGGGCCGTTCAGGCTGGCGAGCCCGGACGGGGCGGACTCGAAGCCGCGGCAGAGGCGCGACGGGTGCGCGATGCACCCGCGTGAATGATCGATGTTCTTTACCGGGTAACAGGCAGCCGTCAGTCGGCTGTTGCCTCTTCGAACGCCTTTTTCTCGCGTTCCTTGATGGCCGCCAGTTCTTCCTCGGTATAGCCGGCATCGCCTGCCACCGCTGTAGCAGCAGGAATGGTGTACTGAGAAGGCGGATCGGTAAGGTATTTGCGCTTGCCATTGAGGCCCGCACCCTTGAGTTCGGCGCGGCGCTTTAGAACGGCGGTGCGGATTTCCGCATCCGTGCACATGCGCATGATCTTGCCGTCGGGATCGCACGAAACATTGGGGATGCCCTGGCCAACAGGCGCTTCCTGGCCTTTCAGGCGCTTGGAAGTTGTCTGGAACTTCTTGGCGCTCTGGTCGAACTCACGGCGCGCGAAGGAATCCTGCTCGGCGGCGTCTGCCTCGGCACGGATGCGCGCAAGGCGTTCTTCCGGTGACTCAGGCCAATCTGCGCCCTTTGCCTTTGCCGGATCCTCAAGCGGCTCGACGAGCTGCTTTTCCTCGGGCACTACCAGGGTTTCAGGCCTCGGCTTGTAGGCAATGTCCTTGTGCTGGCTCTTCAGGGAAAACATGTTGTAGAGATCCTTGAAGGTCTGCTCCTCCTGCGAGACGCCGGTACCGTAGGTGGTACCGCTCACGCAGCCGGAAAGGACGAGCGTGCCGCCAAGCACCGCAAGGACGCCAAGTTTTCCACTTGCCTTCAAGATACGCACTTCCATTCCCCTGACTTCCCGCCAGCTACCGGCGGACAAACTCCGCCTGATCATGTTCAGGCGAGCCTAATCGACCACAAAAGTGGCCTAAATCTGTCTGCGGCGAAAACTACTGCAAAAGGGCCTCAGGCGCAACGCCGGGAACCGGTGGCACGCCTTCATGGTTTATTGCCGGTCCCGACTGTTGCAGGAATGCATCCGATTGCAGGCGACCACCGTCTACTTACCGGTGATCTCGTGCATGGCCGCAGCATCGCGGGCGGAAAGCTCCGGAAAGGCCGGATCCGACCCCACGTCCGGCACGATGCGCCAGGAACGCGCGCATTTGCGCCCCTTGGCCGGCCTGTGGACAACTGCAACGCCTGGAACGTCGGGAAGGGTAAAGGCCCCTTCCGGCGCAGGTTCACCGGTGATGGTGATCTGGCTGGTGATGCAGATATCGGCCATGTCTCGGCCCTCGATTGCCGCCATCAGGTCCGGGTCGGATACATGGACCACCGGCGCTGATTCCAGCGATGAACCGATGTTCTTTTCCCGGCGCTCGATTTCCAGCGCTCCCGTGACGACACGGCGGACAGCGCGGATCTTGCGCCATTTCTCGGCGAGCGCCTCGTCCAGCCAGGTGTCCGGCAACTGCGGGAACTGCTCGAGGTGCACCGATTCCGCCTCGGGATGACGCGAAAGCCAGCTTTCCTCCATGGTGAAGGGCAGCATGGGCGCAAGCCAGCGCACCAGGCAATCGAATATCGTGCGGATAACCTGCAGCGAAGCCAACCGGCGCTTGCTCGAAGGCGCATCGCAGTAAAGCGCATCCTTGCGGATATCGAAGTAGAAGGCCGAAAGCTCGATGTTCGAGAAATCGATCAGCGTGCGGGTGATGCGCTTGAAATCGAAGTCGTCATAGCCCTTGCGCACGATCACGTCGAGTTCGGCAAGCCGCGACAGCATGAGCCGTTCGAGTTCGGGCATGTCGCCCGGCGCCATTTCATCGCCCTTGTCATGCGCCAGCGTACCCAGCATCCAGCGTATGGTGTTCCTGAGCTTGCGGTAGCTGTCGATATTGGTCTGGATGATCGTTTCGCCCAGGCGCTGGTCTTCCCAGTAGTCCGTGGTCATGACCCACAGGCGCAGGATGTCCGCGCCGGACTTGTTCATGACGTCCTGCGGGAAAACCTGGTTGTTGAGCGATTTCGACATCTTGCGCCCGTCCTCGGCCATGGTGAAGCCATGGGTGATGACGGCATCATAGGGCGCACGGCCGCGCGTGGCGCAGCCTTCCAGGAGCGAAGAGTGGAACCAGCCGCGATGCTGGTCAGAACCTTCCAAGTAGACATCTGCCGGCCATTTGAGGTCCGGGCGGTCCTCCAGAACGAAGGAGTGGGTCGATCCGGAATCGAACCACACATCGAGAATGTCGGTTACCTGTGACCAGGGTTCATTGGAGCGTGCGCCGAGGAACCTTTCGCGAGCTCCGTCTGCGAACCAGGCATCGGCTCCTTCGGCCTCGAAGGCCTCCAGGATGCGGGCGTCCACCGCGTCGTCGCGCAGGATATTGCCGTCTTCGTCGACAAAGATGCAGATCGGAACGCCCCATGCACGCTGGCGCGAAAGCACCCAATCGGGCCGTTGCTCGATCATCGAGCGCAGGCGGTTCTGCCCCTGTGCCGGCACGAAGCGCGTGGCATCGATGGCGGCAAGGGCGCGGCTGCGCAAGGTCGACTGGTCGCCAAGGTCCTTGTCCATGTAGACGAACCATTGCGGCGTGTTGCGGAAGATGACCGGCTTCTTGGATCGCCAGGAATGCGGATAGGTATGCTTGAGGCGGCCGCGCGCGAACAGGCGGTCAGCCTCGATCAGCGCCTTGATGACGGCATTGTTGGCATCGCCCTTCTTGCCCTTGTCGTCGATCACGCGAGCGGCTCCGCCCTCGCGATCCGGCCCGAAACCCGGAGCATCCCTGGTGTAGAAGCCATCATCATCGACGGTAAAGGGAATGGCCGACGGGATACCGAGTGCCTCGAGTTCAGAACGCGCGTCCATCCATGCCTCGAAGTCTTCCGCACCGTGGCCAGGCGCGGTGTGCACGAAACCGGTACCGGCATCGTCCGTCACATGTTCGCCAGCCAGAAGTGGAACGGCAAAGTCGTATCCGCCGCCGAAACCCTTGAGCGGATGCTCGCAGGTGACTTTGGCGAGATCATCGGAGGTCACGTCTTGCAGGCGCTTGTATTCCAGCTTCGCCTTGGCGAAGCTTTCCTCGGCCAGCGCGTCGGCGAAGATGAGCTTTTCGCCCGGACGCGGACCGAAATCGTTCTCGGCGGCGGTCACTTCATAAAGACCATAGGCGATGCGCGGCGAATAGGCGATGGCGCGGTTGCCGGGGATGGTCCACGGTGTGGTGGTCCAGATGACGATGTATGCGTCCGTAAGTGCATCGGAGCCGGAGGCAACCGGAAACTTCACCCAGATCGTGTCGCTCTCGTAGTCCTGGTACTCGACCTCGGCTTCGGCCAGCGCAGTACGCTCTACCACCGACCACATGACCGGCTTGGAGCCGCGATAGAGCTGGCCGGACTTGGCAATCTTGAGCAGTTCACCTGCGATGCGCGATTCTGCGTGGAAGTTCATCGTCGTGTAGGGATTATCGAAGTCTCCCTCGATGCCCAGCCGCCTGAACTCACCGGTCTGCACGTCGATCCAGTGCTGGGCGAACTCCCGGCATTCCTTGCGAAACTCGTTGATCGGAACCTCGTCCTTGTTCCTGCCCTTGGCGCGGTATTGTTCCTCGATCTTCCATTCGATGGGCAGACCATGGCAGTCCCAGCCCGGAACGTAGTTGGAATCGAAGCCGCGCATCTGGAACGAGCGCGTGATGACGTCCTTCAGGATCTTGTTGAGCGCGTGGCCGATATGGATGTTACCGTTGGCATAGGGCGGGCCGTCATGGAGCACGTATTTCGGCCGGCCGGCTGCGGCTTCGCGCAGGCGCTTGTAGAGGTCCATTTCCTGCCAGCGCGCGACAAGCTCGGGTTCCTTTTTCGGAAGCCCGGCGCGCATCGGGAAATCCGTCTGCGGCAGGAAGAGCGTGGATGAGTAATCGATGTTTTCAGCTGAGTCGGTCATTGATCGTTCTTTCATGCGGCCCCACCGGGCCGGGCGCTCGAAGAAATGCGCCAATCGTGTTCCTGGAAGATAGAATGGCAAAGGCCAGAAGCCCGGCCCCCTGCTGCATCAAATCGAGCGGGAGACCGGGACCATAATTCGTATTTGTCCGGAAGCTGACTTGTCCGGGCGCTTCGAAAGGTCTGCGATCCACATGGTGGCGGTTCATAACGCGTTTGCCCGCACATGAAAAGCGCCCTTGGCACGGTAAGCCGGCGGAATTTGCATTCTTGTTACCAAATGCGTAATGGGCACCGGGAAGACAGAAAGTGGAGACCCGATGAAACCGAATTTCCTGACCATGACCGTGCTTGTTGGCGCGCTTGCAATCACCCATGGATGCACCAACAGGCCCGAACCGGTGGCACAACCGGGTCTTGGTATCTCGCTCACGCCGACGGGCCTCTCGCTTACCGGTGCTGCACAGGATGTCAGCGAGGACATTTCCTAGGGTCCTTGCTCGAACGCGATCGCGACCATCGGCGCGGAAAGGGTGAGGCCGACCGAGGTCGTGCGCGGCATGACGTCCTGCGATCTCTACTTCATCAAGGGACAGCCAAAGGCCATCAACCGCAGTGGCGTGTATGTCGGCCCGAACGACAACGGCATCGCCAAGAACATGGTGCTCACCTACGACGAGAACGGTGTCGAACGCCGCTATATCTTCGTTGAAAACCTGCTCGACAGGGTCGAGTGACGGCAACTCTCTAAAAGTTCAGCTCGCGGTCAAGGGCAGAAAGCGGTGCGACGCCCGCCAACAGGGCGCGCGCCTCGGCCTCGTCCCGCTTCATCTGTTCAACGAGCGGATCAAGCCCGTCGAAGCGGATCTCGGGGCGCAGGTAGCCGAACAGCGAGACCGTGCATGTTTCGCCATAGAGGTCTGGCGAGGCATCGAAGACAAAGGTTTCGAGAAGCAGCGGCGCATCGGGTTCATCCACCGTTGGACGGCGGCCGAAGCTGGCCACGCCATCGTGCAGGGTACCATCCGCGCGGCGCAGACGAACGGCGTAGATGCCGGGCTTGAGATTGGTAGCCGGCGGCAACGCCATGTTGGCTGTCGGAAAACCCAGCGTACGGCCCAGTTTCTTGCCGTGAATGATTTCTCCCTCGACCGCATGGCGGTAACCCAGAAGCCCGGCGGCGCCCGCCGTGTCGCCTGCCGCAAGGGCGGACCGGATACGTGTCGAGGAGATCACTTCTCCTCCCTCGTCCCTGAAGGCTGGGGCGAGCGTGACACCGAAGCCGCTTTCCCGCCCCGCATGGACCAGCATGTCCGTATCGCCCTCGCGCCCCTTGCCGAACCGGAAATCGTAGCCTGTAACTATGTGGGCCGCACCAAGCTGCCCCACCAGGACCTCGCTGATGAAGTCGCTGGCGGAACGTGCGGCAAATTCCTTGTCGAAACGCTGCTCGTAGACTGCCTCGACGCCCAGCATGCCGAGTATCCTCGCCTTCATTGGCGCAGGGGTGAGACGGCAGACCGGTTCCTGCGGACGGAACAGGCTGCGCGGATGCGGTTCGAAGGTCAAAACGTTGACCTTGACGCCAAGCCCGCCTGCGATGGCGGAGGCCTCGTCAAGAACAGCCTGGTGTCCCCTGTGGACGCCGTCGAAATTGCCGATCGCCACCACGCCGCCTTTCAGCGACTGTGGCAGATGGCTCGTTGAATCGAAAACCCGACCGGTGACATTCATGGCGTGAACTGTCCACCTACCAGCACAGGCGCGGTATCCAGGCCACCGGTGAAACGCCGCGCGCATCGAGGAATGCCTGCAGCTTTTCAGCGTCCGGATTGTCCGCATCGCCATATTCAGCGGCGTGAATGCCTGCGGACACATAGAGTACGTCGAGGCCGAAATCCGCGGCGCCCTTGATGTCGGTCGGCATTCCGTCCCCGATGGCAAGGATTTCGTTGCGGGCAAATTTGCTGCCCGTCTTTTCTTCGGCGAGTGCGATAGCCGCCTCGTAGATCGGGGAATAGGGCTTGCCCGCGATACGCGTTGTGCCACCGAATTCCTCGTAGAGAGCCGCGAGCGCGCCGGCGCAGTAGATCAGCCGGTCACCAACTTCCACCACCAGGTCGGGATTGGCACAGATGAACGGCAGGCCACGGCCTGAGAGACGCTGCATCATTTCGCGGTAGTCTTCGGGCGTTTCCTCCATGTCATTGAAGGGACCGGTACAGACAATTGCCTCCGCCTCCTCCTCGGCAACGCGGACCGAATGAATGCCTTCGAAGAGGCGATCATCCTTCGCAGGGCCGATGTGGAAGACCCTGGCAGGCGCCTGTTTCATCAGTTCACGGGTCACGTCACCCGAGGTCACCACACCGTCAAAGGTACCTTCAGGCACGCCGAGCCTGGCAAGCTGCTCGATTACCGGCCCGTGGGGGCGCGGCGCATTGGTGATCATGACGACCGCGCCGCCGCCTTTTCGGAAATTCGAAAGCGCTTCGATTGCCGCAGGCCAGGACCTTACACCGTTGTGCAGTACGCCCCAGACGTCGCAAAGGACCAGACGGTAGTTCGCGGCGATTTCCGAAAGCCCGGATATGCGCGGCGAACCGGTGTTTCCGTCCGTGCCGGAGGATGAAACGGGGCTGTTCGCCATGAGGGTTTTCCAAGGGTTCGAGTGCGGTAGCAGGCGCGAAAGAAATGCGCAGCCTATGTGGCAAAGCGCAAGTCACGGGTCAAGCCTGCCCTCCTCGCCTGACATCTTTACCACGCGGCTTAACGGTATCTGCTTACCATCAGCCTCAATTCCGGTTTTCCTGCGGCCAAACAGGTGGTTTACTGGGCGGAGATGGTATGCGGATTGCCGGCCATGCAGGTGCCAAATCCGCAAAACGGGACAATGTGTAACGGGTAGATATCCCATGGTTCGACTGATCATACTGCCGCTGGTTCTGGCGATCGCCCTGTCGGCCGTCGTCTACTACGGCCACATGCTGTTCGATCTGTCGAATTTGGAAATTGCCCTGATTGCAGGCATCCTGTTCTGCATTTCGATGGTTCTCTACCATCACCTAGTTGCGAGCGCGGCGATACGCCGGGTTCATCGCAATATCGAGGCGCTGAACGGCTTCGAGCGCGAACTGCTGCGCCGGATCGATGAACTGCGTTCCGACAAGGCACCGCATTCGGAAACGGCCCTTCTTTCGGAACGGATCGACCAGCTCGACATTTTCCGTGAGCGTACAGAGACCGCGCTTGCCGGAATCGTCGCCGAGCACGAGGGCACTCCAAACACGGCTGCGGACGGGGCTCCACCCCGGTTTACCGATGCAGGCAACGTGGTCGACCTGTCACGCCGCAAGGGCGAGATCAGGGAAGAAACCAAGCGGCAGGCCTCGTCAAGCAGCCGCATCAGCCAGATCATCGCGGCTGGCCAGACGTCGCTTATGCTGCAGCCGATCGTGCAGCTTCCGGGGCGCGCGCCCGTCGGTCTCGAAGCCTTCTGCGCAATCGAGGCGGAAGACGACCGGACCGGCGAAAAACGCCTCGTCTGCGTAGGCGATACCGAAGACAGGCTGTCACCGCGCACCACGGGCCTCGTCGAACGCGAAACACTCAATCATGCAGCCAAGGCAGTTCGCGTCATGGCGCGCAACGGCCAGCTGATGCCGGTCTTCCTGCGGCTGTCGAAGGCAACGCTTTCCAAGTCGGCACTGACCAGCGACATCTGCCGCAGCGTCCGCAACGACAACAAGCTTCTGTCCAACCTGGTATTCCAGTTCCCGCTTGCCGATGTCAGCAGGCTCAAGGGCGAGGAACGGGACAACTTCTACCAGCTCATGGAACTGGGCGTTCCGCTGTGCGCTTCCGAATGCGAGAGCGTGGAAGATGCCCTTCGCGCTATCCGCTCGGGACACTACAAGTATCTCAAGATGGATGCCTCGCGGCTGCTGTCGTTCGGCAAGCGCGAAGGCGAACTGGTCTCTGGCCAGATTTTGCCGGACTGCCAGCAGATCGGCGTTTCGGTGATCGCTGCCAATATCGAGGATTCCAACGTTGCAGCCGAACTGATCGACAACGACATTCTTCTGGCTCAGGGCGACCTGTTCTCGCCACCCCGGCCTGCAAAGCTCGATGAACGGCGCAGCGTTCGAAGCGAGAAAACGGCTGAACGCTAGGTTCGGCCAATTCGCTCATTTTCCAGCCAGCGTACCCAAAGCAACCTGATTTCGCGCGCCGCCCAACGCTTGCGGGAAAAAAAATCAGCCATCTGCATCGCATTTCTTGACTCTGTCAGGCCATATCCCTATCTCAGCGGCTGTTAGCACTCTCTTCGGATGAGTGCTAACATCGTTTTCAGGCCTTTCCGGCTAGGTTGCGAAAGGTTATCGCGCCTCCGCCGGAGCGGCATCAATCGTTCCAACAGCTTGGGATACATTACCATGGCAAAAATTAAGTTTCGCCCGCTGCATGACCGTGTGGTGGTTCGCCGTGTGGAATCGGAGGAAAAGACCGCTGGCGGCATCATTCTCCCCGACACCGCACAGGAAAAGCCTTCCGAAGGTGAAATCGTTTCCGTTGGCGCTGGCGCCCGCGACGAAACCGGCAAGCTGGTTCCCCTTGACGTCAAGGTTGGCGACCGCGTGCTGTTCGGCAAATGGTCCGGCACGGAAGTCAAGATCGGCGGCGAAGACCTGCTGATCATGAAGGAATCCGACATCATGGGCGTTGTTGGCTGATTGCCTGCGTCCGTTTCGCATCAAACCCGAATGAACAGGTGATCCTGTACAAGGTTCACCGCAAAAGGAGCTCAACATGGCTGCCAAGGAAGTAAAATTCGGCCTCGACGCCCGCGACCGCATGATCCGCGGCGTGGATATCCTCGCCAATGCCGTAAAGGTCACGCTCGGCCCGAAAGGCCGCAACGTCGTCATCGACAAGTCGTTCGGCGCACCGCGCATCACCAAGGACGGCGTCTCCGTCGCCAAGGAAATCGAACTGGAAGACAAGTTCGAGAACATGGGCGCACAGATGGTTCGCGAAGTCGCTTCGAAAACCAACGACATCGCCGGTGACGGCACCACCACCGCCACCGTTCTGGCCCAGGCAATCGTGAAGGAAGGCGCAAAAGCAGTCGCCGCCGGCATGAACCCGATGGACCTGAAACGCGGCATTGATCTGGCTGTCAGCGAAGTCGTGGCAAGCCTCGGCAAGATGGCCAAGAAGATCAAGACCTCCGAGGAAGTTGCCCAAGTCGGCACGATTTCCGCCAACGGCGAAACCGAAATCGGCGAAATGATCGCAAATGCGATGCAGCGCGTTGGAAACGAAGGCGTCATCACCGTCGAGGAAGCCAAGACCGCTGAGACCGAGCTGGAAGTCGTTGAAGGCATGCAGTTCGACCGCGGCTACCTGTCGCCCTACTTCGTGACCAATCCGGAGAAGATGGTTGCCGAACTGGACGATCCGTACATCCTGCTGCACGAGAAGAAACTCTCCAACCTGCAGGCAATGCTGCCGATCCTCGAAAGCGTCGTACAGTCGTCGCGTCCGCTTCTCATCATTGCTGAAGACGTGGAAGGCGAAGCTCTTGCCACCCTCGTGGTCAACAAGCTGCGTGGCGGCCTGAAGATCGCTGCCGTCAAGGCTCCGGGCTTCGGCGACCGCCGCAAGGCCATGCTGGAAGACATCGCTGTCCTGACCGGCGGCCAGGTGATTTCCGAAGACCTCGGCATCAAGCTCGAAAACGTTGGCCTGCAGATGCTGGGCACCGCCAAGAAGGTATCGATCTCGAAAGAGAACACCACCATCGTTGACGGCGCCGGCAAGAAGAAGGACATCGAGTCTCGCGTTGGCCAGATCAAGGCACAGATCGAGGAAACCTCTTCCGACTACGACCGCGAAAAGCTGCAGGAACGCCTTGCCAAGCTCGCCGGCGGCGTAGCTGTCATCCGCATCGGTGGCGCCACCGAAGTGGAAGTGAAAGAGAAGAAGGACCGCGTTGACGATGCACTGAACGCAACCCGCGCCGCTGTTGAAGAAGGCATCGTTGCAGGCGGCGGTACCGCCCTGCTTCGCGCTTCGACCAACATCACGGTCAAAGGTGTCAACGACGACCAGGCAGCGGGCGTGAACATCGTTCGCCGTGCTCTCCAGTCCCCGGCTCGCCAGATCGCGACCAATGCCGGCGAGGAAGCCTCCATCGTGGTCGGCAAGATCCTCGATCAGAACAAGGCAACTTACGGCTTCAACGCACAGACTGCCGAATATGGTGACATGATCGCCATGGGTATCGTCGATCCGGTGAAGGTCGTTCGTACCGCTCTGCAGGATGCAGCTTCCATTGCAGGCCTGCTGGTTACGACCGAGGCCATGGTTGCCGAACTGCCGAAGAAAGACAGCGGCCCGGGAATGCCTGACATGGGCGGAATGGGCGGAATGGGCGGAATGATGTAAGCAGCGTTTGCGCAAGCAAACGCGCAGCGATGCTCCAAAACCCGCAATCCATCAGCGGCAGGTGATTGCAGACGCAATCACCTGGAGCATTCCGCCTCATGAGTTGGGCCGGTCGCGAGACCGGCCCTTTTCTTTTCCATCTTCGCCCAGAATGCGGCTTTAGCCTCCCGTTCGGCGCAATGCAGCCATTCCCAGGGCATTTTTCCAGGCCCCGCTTGTTGCAATGCAGCATCACACGTCCTAAGCAGGGGACACAATGACCGCGCCCAAGCTGCGGCAAACACCCCTGAAGAGAAAATCCCCCATGATCCGACCTACCCTGGCGGCCGTTGCAGGCCGATTTGCGAACGATCGCCCGCGCGGCTCCGTTTCCGGCATTTCGCCGATGCAGGCAAAGACCGAACTCCTTTCAGGCCTCACGGTCGCGCTGGCGCTGGTGCCGGAAGCCGTGGCGTTTGCATTCGTCGCCGGTGTCCACCCGCTGGTCGGGCTCTATGCAGCCTTCATCGTCGGTCTCATCACGGCATTGTTTGGCGGCAGACCGGGCATGATTTCAGGTGCAACCGGTGCACTTGCCGTCGTCATGGTCTCTCTGGTTTCCAGGCATGGGGTCGAATACCTTTTCGCCACCGTGCTCCTGATGGGCATTCTTCAACTCCTTGCCGGTGTCTTTCACCTTGGAAAGTTCATCCGGCTGGTTCCCCATCCGGTCATGCTCGGCTTCGTGAACGGGCTTGCCATCGTCATCTTCCTGGCCCAGCTCTCGCAATTCCAGGTGCCGGGATCGGCCGCTGGTGCCGGGCATGGCATGGCAAACGGCACTTGGCTCACTGGCATTCCGCTGGCGATCATGCTTGCCCTTGTGGCAGCAACCATGGCCATCATCTGGATCATGCCGCGCATCACAAGTGCAATACCGGCACCACTGGCTGGGATCGGCATCATCGCCGCGGTGGTAATCATCTTCGGGATCGATGTTCCGCGCGTCGGCGACATGGCATCCATCAAGGGCTCGCTTCCCGAATTCCACATTCCGTCCGTTCCGATCAACCTCGAAACGCTGAAGATCATCGTTCCCTATGCGGTTATCCTTGCCGCCATTGGCCTGATCGAGAGCCTGTTGACACTCAACCTCGTGGGCGACATTACCGGCCAGCGCGGCGGAGCGTCGAAGGAATGCATGGCACAGGGTGCAGCCAATCTGGTGACCGGCTTCTTCGGCGGCATGGGTGGTTGCGCGATGATCGGGCAGTCCATGATCAACGTGAAATCGGGCGGGCGCACACGGCTTTCCGGCATATCGGCCGCCCTCTTCCTTCTTGTCTTCATCCTGTTCGCCGCACCGCTGATCGAGAAAATACCGCTGGCTGCGCTGGTCGGTGTCATGTTCATGGTCGTGATCGGTACATTCGCCTGGAATTCGCTGACAATCCTGCGGAAAATCCCGCTGATGGACGCATTCGTAATCGTGCTGGTGACCATTGTCACGGTCTGGACCGACCTTGCCACGGCGGTTGTCGTCGGAGTGATCGTTTCCGCACTTGCCTATACCTGGCAAAATGCGACCCGCATTCACGCCAAGACCCATGTCTCGCCCGAGGGGGCCAAGACCTATGCCATCGAGGGGCCGCTATTCTTCGGCTCGATCGATGGCTTCGTCGACCTTTTCAATCCGCAGGAGGACCCGGCGCTGGTGACAATCGACTTCATGAATTCGCGCGTTGCCGACCAGTCCGCGCTGCAGGCCATCGAAACGATTGCCCAGAAATACGAGGCGGAAGGCAAGAGGCTGCAGCTGCGTCACCTTTCGCGCGACTGCCATTACCTGCTCACACGTGCGGGCCAGCTGATCGTCGACAGCGATGACGACCCGGACTACGGCATTGCGGTGAACTACGACATCCGCACCGGGTCGTTTGGCAAGGGTCACTGACAAACGCTGAAGGGGCCAGACCGGCCCCTTCCCGTTTTCATATCTGTGTGCGCTGCGGCGTCAGGCCGCGATCACGTTGTGGCCTGGTCCATAAGGGAACTTCGTGATGTTCTCCGAGCTATCCTCTCCCACGACAAGGATATCGTGTTCGCGATAACCACCTGCCCCCGGCTGGCCTTCCGGAATCCACAGCATTGGCTCCATCGAGATCACCATTCCCGGTTCGAGAACCGTGTGAATGTCTTCCCGCAGTTCGAGGCCTGCTTCCCTTCCATAGTAATGCGAGAGAATGCCGAAGGAGTGGCCGTAGCCGAACGAACGGTATTCCAGCAATCCTTCGTCAGCGAAGAAACGGTTGATCTCGGCACAGATGCCCGAGCATGTCGCTCCCGGCCTGATCAGGGAAATGCCAAGTTCGTGCGCCTTTACGTTTGCCTCCCATATGCGCAGCGAGGCGGCATCCGGCTCGCCCAGGAACAGTGTGCGCTCCAGAGCGGTATAGTAGCCTGAAATCATCGGAAACGTGTTGAGCGACAGGATGTCTCCACGGATGAGGCGGCGGTTCGTCACCGGGTTGTGTGCGCCGTCGGTATTGATGCCGGACTGGAACCAGACCCATGTATCGCGGTATTCGGCGCTGGGAAAGCGCGCCGCGATTTCACGCTCCATCGCGTTGCGTCCCTCCATCGCGATCTCCAGCTCACTTGCGCCTTCGCGGATTGCGGCATGGATCGCTTCTCCCCCGACATCGGCAACGGTGGCACCCTGGCGGATCAGCGCGATTTCTTCCGCCGACTTCACCATGCGCTGCGCCATCGTGTCTGCTGCGATATCGACCACCTCGACGGTTCCCAGAAATTCGGCAAGCAGGTCGCGCGCCGCGAGTGTCATGTGGTCGGTTTCGATGCCGATGCGCCGGGCATTCTTCATCAGTTGGCCGACGGCCCGCCAGTAGTTGTTGCGCTTCCAGTCGGTGAATATCACGTTGTCGCCGACCGAACGCCGCCACGGTTGTCCGGCGTCGATATTGGCGGAAACCGTGGTGCAGTCATCCTGTGTCACCACGCATCCATACGGCCTGCCGAACGAGCAATAGAGAAAGCCCGAATAATAGGCGATGTTATGCATGGAGGTGAACAACACGGCATCGATGCCACGCGCCGCCATGACAGACCGGAGGCCGGCAAGTCTTCGATCGTATTCCTGAGCCGTGAAAGGAAGGGCTGCCTTTTCACCATTGTGGCAGGTGAAGGTACCGATGCGGTTTTCGAGGGTTTCATCCAGCATTGCAATGCTCCAACGTACGGGAGAGCATCTGCTTTTCCGCGATGCTCTTTCCCAAAAGCATCCGGGCGTACAGGACGATATGTCGTGAAAATCCCGATGGTCTTCGGCGACGCCATCGCCGCACCGGAACTGACGGCAAATCTACTCCATTCCCGTATGCCGTCAATCGGGATTTGCGCAACGAATGCCGCGAATGCGACGCCATTTGCTTTTCTCGCCGCGCCCGACTACAGAGGCGCTCTCAGGGCAAGCGGCCCCCGCCGTCCGCAGGCGAAAGCCCATGGTGAAGCCGCTCCGTTGACAAACGATGTTCACTTCTGCGCCCTGCAGATGGCAAAGCGGATCCCATCCAATCCGATATTCGGGCGCGAGGAGATGACATCATGTCTTCCGCAGAGAAGAACCCGTTCTTGCAAGGCACCCTGCCGGGGCTTTTCGTACGAACCGCAGCGCCGATCCTTCTGGTGATGGCGACGAACGGCCTCGTCAATATTGCTGACGCCTGGTATCTCGGCCGATATACCGGCCAACCCGCCCTGACGGCGGTTACCATCGTCTTTCCACTTTACCTGGTGATGATTGCGCTTGCGACGCTTGTGGGCGGGGGCATGGCCAGCATGCTGGCGCGTGCGCTGGGCGCCGACGAGGAAGAACAGGCGCGGATTGTTTTTTCCTCCGCAAACTGGCTCGCGCTCATTGCCGCAATCATCGTGGCAGCCGTTTTCCAGCTTTTCGGAACATGGACGACCCTGGCGCTTTCCGGCGGAAACGCGATGCTCGCAGATGCAGGGCACACCTATCTTGAGATCCTGGTGTGGGGGTCGCCCGTCTTCTTCGTACTCTCCGTCAATGGCGATGCCTTTCGCTGCGAGGGGCGCATGAACCTGGTTGCTGCGATCGCCCTTCTGGTGAACGCCGCGAATATCGCATTCAACTACGTCCTGATTGCCCGCCTGGGCTATGGCGTGGCGGGGGCTGCTACAGGAACCGTGCTTGCGCAGTGTACGGCGCTTGTCTTTGCCGCATCAATACGCCGCCGCGACAAGGGCATCCTGGCCTGTCAGCGTCTGAAATGGCGTCTGGGCAGTATGGAAGCCAGCCGGATCCTCGCTCTTGGCGCACCGCAAAGCCTCACATTCCTGGGACTTTCCGTGCACGCATCGGCCGTTCTTTTCATGCTGCAACAACACGCCGGTGACTCGTATTCGGCCACTGTTGCCGCCTACGGCATTGTGTCCCGCATCATGACGTTTCTCTACTTGCCCATGATAGGGCTGGCTCTGGCAATGCAGACAATCGCGGGAAACAATTTCGGCGCCGGCCTGTTTGCACGCTCGAATTCCAGCTTGAAGATCGCACTTGCCGCCAGCCTGATCTATTGCGCCGGGATGGAACTCATCATGTGGCAAACGCGGACTTGGCTCGGGTCGCAATTCGTAAACGAGCCGGCAACCGTGGAAGCTTTTGCTCGCATCGTGCCCATCGTTACAGCCTGCTACTTCCTGCAGGGACCCATCATGATGACCGGTTTCTATTTTCAGGCTGTTGGCGAGGCAGCCAAGACCGCGCTTTTGACCCTGCCGCGTCTTTGGCTGATCGCAATTCCGCTGGTCTTCGCCCTGCCCTCCTTCCTGGGTGAGCGTGGCATTTGGATAGCGTCACCGGTTACGGATATCCTGATGCTTTGCGTGACAATTGCGGTGCTGGCTGCGAGCGCCATGCGGCGCGAGTGGCGATATGGCCTGTTCCGGGAAACCCTGGATGCCGGCCTTGGCCGGTCATCCGATCTCGTAGCAAGCTCAAACGTGGCAATTGAAAAGTGATGGCGGACGCATTATCTGTCCGCCCTGGGGCAAGCGGCCCCCGCCGTCCGCAGGCGAAAGCCCATGGTGAAGCCGCTTCATACCACCTTCGATTGTTCCTTGTTTCAAGGCGCGACGAACGGATGGCAATGCGGACACCATTCGATACCCGGCCTGTGGCCATCGCGCGTGAGAGAACGATCATGACGCACAATCATACCAGCAAAACTCTACCTTCGATCGACCGATTGAAGGAGGAAGCCCGTCTTCTGCGCAAAACGCTTGCCGGCAGCGGCACAGACATTGCGCATTCCACCGCACTCGAGCACGTCGCGAAACTTCATGGTTTCCGCGACTGGAACACGCTTGCGGCAAAGGCGGGCAACCGGCCGCCCGAACTCGCGATTGCCCTGGGCGATACCGTAAGCGGCACCTATCTCGGCCAGGAGATCCTGGGCAGCGTGATTGCGTTGCGGCAGAAGAACGGCAGCTACCGTCAAGTTACCATCCAACTGGATACCCCGGTCGACGTGGTGACCTTCGAGGGGTTCTCCAACTTCAGAAGCCGCATCACGGCCACGGTTGACCCGTTTGGCGTTTCTCCGTCCAAGACCGGAAACGGACAGCCGCATCTCAAACTGAACTAGACTCTGCGGGGGCGCTTGCCGCGCCCCCCGGAACAATTGTCCGGTTCGCACGTTGTTTACCCGAAGCAACTTCTCACAAGAAAGGAGAACAACATGCCGAACAAGGATCAAGTCGAAGGCACATTCAAGCAGGTCAAGGGTGCCGTGAAGGACAAGATCGGCGAATGGACCGGCGACAAGGAAACCGAAGCCGAAGGTGAAGTTGAAAAGGCCGAAGGCAAGGTTCAGAAGGAATGGGGCGACGCCAAGTCTGATGTTGCCGACGCCGTAGACAAAGCCTGAACGAGAGAATTCCGTTAGATGGCTTTAGCCGGGAGGTCTGACGGAAACGGAGGGGAGCCGCAAGGCTCCCTTTCTTTTTGCCGGATACTCGCTTTCCGCTATTCGGCCCCAGGGACCGAACTACTGCGGCAGGAATGGTACAGGCACTCCGAATGTCAGTGCGAGCAGCACGAAATTCAGTCCGAGAACCACGCCTGCTGCCATGATTGCCAGCAGGAATACGTGTTTGGCATTGGCAAATTGGCCCATGATGCGCTTGCTAGACGTGAAGTGAAGCAGCGCCAGCATTGGGACCGGCAGGGCAATTGAAAGCACCACCTGGCTCATGATCAGCGCCTTGGTCGGGTTCACGCCCATGGCGATCACCACAAAGGCCGGCGCCATTGTCACCAGCCTTCTGAGCCAGACCGGAATTCTAACCTTGATAAAGCCCTGCATGATCATCTGCCCGGCCATGGTCCCAACAACCGAACTCGAAACGCCGGATGCAATCAGCGAGACCAGGAACACACCGGCTGCGGCGGCGCCGAGCAGCGGCGTCAGCGTGTGATAAGCCGTTTCGATTTCGGCCACATTGGAATGACCGATGTTGAAGGCTGCAGCCGCCATGATGACCATGGCCATGTTGACCATTCCGGCAATGGCAAGCGCTATGATCACCTCGCGATTTGAGAAGCGGACGAGCATTCGCCGCTGCTCGTCATTCTTCGGATCGGCACGGTATTGCGTGAGACCCGAATGCAGGAAGACGGCATGCGGCATGACGGTTGCGCCGATGATGCCGACCGAAATCAGCACGGCATCGCCATCCGGCAAGTAGGGCGTCGTGAGACCCGTTGCAGCCGCACCCCAATCTACCGGCGCCATGAAAAGCTCTGCCAGATAGCAAAGACCGATGATAGCAACCATCGCCCCGATCACAAGTTCCATCGTTCTGAAACCGCGCCCCTCCAGAAGCAGGATGGCATAGGTGACGATGGCGGTGATGCCCATGCCGTAGAGCAGCGGCAATCCCATAAGAAGGGAGAGCCCGATTGCACCGCCCAGAAACTCCGCAAGGTCGGTGGCCATCGCGGCGATTTCGCTCACGATCCACATCATGAAGACAACGGGAAACGGATATTCGTCCCGCGACATCTCTGCCAGGTTACGTCCGGTAATGATGCCGAGCTTGGCAGACATTGCCTGAAAGAGCATCGCAATCAGATTGGCGCCAAGAACCACCCAGAGCAGCGTGTATCCGTATTTCGCGCCTGCCTGAATGTTCGTGGCGAAGTTCCCCGGGTCCATGTAGGCGATCGAGGCGATCACGGCAGGCCCGAAGAAAGGCAGTATGGCACGGAGGCCGGTGCGCCGCCCTTCCAGGGTTTCGTTTATGGCTGCTGTGGTCGATGTCATTCAATGACTTCCGAAATGATGGCTCTCCATCCGCGGTATGAGGAAGGTCTTTCTATAGCAAATGCTATATTGCTATAGCAAGTGCTATATTTCTTTCTTCTGCCCTGCCTCCGCAGTTGGCGGTCAGCCCGTCCCGTGATAGGGAACGAAGGTCATGAAACGCAGCAGATCGGCCCAGACAGTCTCTACCCTGACACCTCTTCCGGAGGTAGAAGAGCACGCGCGCGCCTTCCAGCAGGCACGGGAGGCCCGCCGCGACGAACTGGTGGACGATTACGTCGAACTCATCGACGACCTTCTGCGAGATACCGGCGAAGCACTGCAGACCGTCATTGCGGCGCGCCTTGGTGTTGCGCAGCCGACGGTAGCGCGAATGCTCAAACGGCTGGAAGACGAAGACCTTGTCGAGCGTGGGGGCCACAGACGCCTGGCACTTACTGGCAAAGGGCAGGCGCGTGCCGCCGCCAGCCGCGAACGGCACATGGTTGTCGAGCGGTTCCTGATCGCGATCGGGGTCAGCGAGGAGACGGCTCGCTGCGACGCAGAGGGGATCGAGCATCATGTGAGCGAGGAAACACTGGCCGCCTTCAGTTCCTTCCTGGAACGCCGCAACAGCTGATTGTCGGCGTCTGGCAGCCGATTTCTTCGTGCCGGTTACCCGCACTGAACAGGCCCTGTTTGGCGCAGGCCAAATGCGCCCCATATTGTCGGGACAACCAATCAAACGGCATTCCAATGACAGACAGTTCAAAAATCACGACCCGCAGCGAAACCGATTCCCTTGGCGCTGTCGATGTTCCGGCGGCCCGCTACTGGGGTGCGCAGACCCAGCGTTCGATCACGAACTTTCCGATCGGGAACGAGCACATGCCGCTGCCGCTCATTCACGCGCTGGGCCTGATAAAGCTCGTCGCTTCGCGGGTAAACCTCGACTTCGGAAAGCTTGACCGGAAGCTTGAAAAGGCCATCAACCGGGCTGCGCGCGAGGTGGCCGACGGAAAACTGGACGATCATTTTCCGCTTGTGGTGTGGCAGACCGGATCCGGCACCCAGACCAACATGAATGCCAACGAGGTGATCGCCAACAGGGCTATCGAAATACTGGGCGGTGAGATCGGTTCGAAGAAACCGGTGCATCCGAACGACCATGTCAACATGAGCCAGTCTTCGAACGACACCTTCCCCACTGCAATCCACATCGCGGTGGCGATGGAAGCAAACCGCATCCTGTTTCCGGCGCTTGAAACCCTGGGCGACGCGCTGGAGAAAAAGGCCAAGGCCTTTGCCAAGATCGTCAAGATCGGCCGCACCCACACACAGGACGCGACACCACTGACGCTTGGGCAGGAGTTTTCGGGCTATGCGGCAATGGTGAAATCCTGCGCCAGGGCTGCACGGGAGAACCTGAAACCGGTCTACGAACTGGCGCAGGGAGGAACGGCGGTCGGCACAGGCATCAATGCGCCCAAGGGCTTCGGCAAGGCATTTGCGAAGGCGATGGCGGAAGAGACCGGTCTTCCGTTCAAGTCGGCGCCGAACAAGTTCGAGGCGCTTTCGTCTCACAACGCTATTGCGAATTTTCATGGCAGCCTGAATGCGCTGTCAGCCGATCTCTACAAGATCGCCAATGACATCAGATTGCTGGCAAGCGGACCACGTTCGGGGCTGGGCGAGATTTCCCTGCCCGCCAACGAACCGGGTTCCTCCATCATGCCGGGCAAGGTCAATCCCACACAGGCCGAGGCACTGACCATGGTCGCGGCACAGGTGATGGGCAATCACCAGACCATCACCTTTGCTGCCAGCCAGGGCCAGTTCGAACTGAACGTATTCAAGCCCGTGATTGCCCATGCGGTGCTGCAATCCGTCCGGCTACTGGCTGATGCCATGAATTCCTTCACGGCGCGTTGCGTGGAAGGCATAGAGGCCAACGAGGCGCGCATCGGCGAACTCGTATCGCGCTCGCTCATGCTGGTGACCGCGCTTGCACCGATCATCGGCTACGATGCGGCGGCAAAAATTGCCAAGACGGCACATGAAAATGGGACCAGCCTGCGCGAGGAGGCTCTCAAGACGGGCCTGGTAACCGGTGAGGAGTTTGACAAGGTCGTCAACCCTTCCCGCATGATTTGACCTTTGTTGTTCACCTTTATTGAACGCAACGTCGCGCGATTGCCGGATAGCCAAACTTCAAAATTTGCCCTATCTGCCCCGTCCAACCGGCACCAAGCCGGGAAGAGACACAGATATTCGAGGGGACAAACCCATGAACAACGATACCCAACTCCTGATCGCGCGCATTCTGCTTTCGATCATTTTCATCATGTCCGGCTTGCAGAAGCTTTTCGGCATCGAAGGCACTGCAGGCTACATCGCTTCGGTCGGCCTGCCGGCCGCCACCCTGCTGGCTTGGGCCGCCGCAATCTTCGAAACGGTTGCAGGGATCTTCATCCTGATCGGTTTCCAGACCCGCAACACGGCATGGCTGACGGCCCTGTTCTGCCTGTTCACCGGCTTTGTTTTCCACTTCAACCTGGGCGACCAGATGCAAACCATCAACCTGATGAAGAACATCGCCATGGCAGGCGGTTTCCTCGCACTGGCCTCGGCAGGCGCAGGTGCGCTTTCGGTCGACGCCAAACGCGCCTGACCCGGAGAGACCAGCTTTTCGCGAATTGCGAAGCCGCCGGACCACCGGCGGCTTTTGCTTTTTCGGCCCCTTGGCCCAATCTCAGAAGCGGGCGCGGCTGCGAACGGCCATGACCCGGTTATAGGCAGCCTGGATGTCGGACTGGGAAAGCCTGCCCTGCCTTACCGCGCCGGAAATCCAGCCGACTGCCTGGGCAGGCAGGTCGGGATCGTATTTCAGCGAGTTGGACAGGAGCAGCAGGTCGTTGCCCGCTTCCAGCGCCTTGATGCAGGCTTCCTTGAGCGCATAGTTCTTGCGGATCGCGCCCATGTCGAGATCGTCGGTGATGATCACGCCACGATATCCAAGCTTTCCGCGCAGAACCGTCTTCAAAGCCTTGGGCGAAAAGGTGATCGGCTCGTGCCCGTTGGAAAAATCCTTCTGGTAGAGATGCCCGCCCATGATTACCGGAGCGGTTTTCGCCAGCGCGCGGAACGGTTCCAGTTCCGTCGCATTCCAAGAGGCGGAGACATCCACGAAACCGTCATGGCTGTCCGAGCGCGAGGAGCCGTGACCGGGAAAATGCTTCGCAGCACATGCCACGCCCGCACGCCCCATGCCGGCAATGAAAGCGCCGCCGTACTGGACGATGCGTTCGGGATCGGTGCCGTAGGAGCGGCCATATTTGCCAATCACCGGATTGTCGGGCTGATGAATATCGAGCGAAGGCGCGAGGTTGAGATTGAAGCCAACGGAGCGCATTTCGCGCCCCGCCTTTTCATAGAGCGCACGGGCGTCGTCGACCGAAAGATTTCCTGCGACCCACTGGGCTGTCGGAATGTTGGTAAAGCCCATCTTGGAGCCCAACCGCTGAACCTTGCCGCCTTCCTGGTCTATTGCCATCAGGGCGTCTGAACGGCCAGCGAGCATCAGGCTTGCCATCGCCGAAAGGTTGGAACGGGATTTGACATTGTGGCGAAGCGCCAGCATGCCGCCTGCCCTGCCCGCCGCGATATGCGCCGCAAGTGCCTTGGCCGAGGCATCGTCCGGGCTGCTTCCGGGAAGACCGATGACAAGGAGTTGTCCTGCCATCGCTTCTACAGTTGCGGCCTCCACTCGAGAGGCGCGCATGATTGCAGGTGCAAACACACCTGCGGCTGCGCCGGTTATGAAACGGCGGCGGGTCGGCCTGGAGCTCATGTCTCCCCCTCGGTACTCGTATCGATGCGGATTTGCCGGATCGGCCGCCGATGAATCACCCGGCCCGACCAGCGATGTCTCGCACCTTTTTGCACGGTAATTGTGTCTTTTCTACCCGGCGGATGGAAATACCGCCTCACCGGGCGACGGCAGACCCCACGGCATCGCAAAGCGCCTTTACCGTGCTCCGGTCCTCGCGCGAGAACTTCGCCGTTTTCGAGACGACGAGATTGGCCTGCGACTGCAGGATCACGCCGTCGGTCAATATCTTCAGGCTGTTGGCGCGCAGCGTCGAACCGGTGGAGGTTATGTCGACGATGATGTCCGCCGTGCCGGCAGCCGGCGCACCCTCGGTGGCGCCAAGGCTCTCGACAATGCGGTAAAGCGCAATGCCATGATCGGCGAACCAGTTCTGCGTAAGCTGCCAGTACTTGGTGGCTATCCTCAACGGACGAATGTTGTTCTTGCGAAAGGCCGCAGCCACATCGTCGAGGTCTGCCATGGTATCGACATCGACCCAGCTCTCCGGCACTGCGACCACGACATCGGCATGGCCGAAGCCAAGCTTCTCGCGGAAGCTCAGATACCTGTCGGCATGGGCAATGGATTCACGAGCGAGGTCCTCGCCGGTGACGCCAATCTGCACGTTTCCTGCAATCAGCTCGCGGGCGATCTCCGAAGCCGAGAGGAATGCGACTTCGACGCCTTCCATCGACATCGTGCCACGGTAGGAGCGACTGTCTTCAGCCTGGGTGATTTTAAGGCCTGCCGACGCGAATATCTCCAGCGTCTTTTCCTTCAGCCGACCCTTGGAGGGAATTGCGAGCGTTACGGTCATTTGCGCTTTGCTCCCCTCGCCGCTGCCTTCTTCTTCGCCTTGGACTTGTTCTTGCGCGGCTTGGTCGTCAGCCTGTCCACCCACACAGAAAACCCGACAGCAGGCGTCGCGTCACCTGCGCCCAGCACGTCGAGCAGCCCGTCATAACGCCCACCGCCAGCCAGCGGCTTGGCATCCTCGATTGCCGCATCCGCGACTTCGAAGACGAAGCCTGTGTAATAGTCGAGCCTGCGGCCGAAGGCGGCACGGTAGCGCAACTGGACATTCCTCAATTCCAGCTTGCCGATGGAAGCAACACGCTTGTGGAAGGTTTCTATCGGGGCGCCGAGCACGATGCGGTACTTGTGGGCAAGACCCCACAATTGCATCTCGGCTTCCGCCAGCGGCACGTCGAGCGCAAGGAATTCCTCCAGCACTCGGCGCTGGGCCGAGGTCAGATGCGCTGAAGCGAGTTCGGCCTTGGCAAACAGTCGCGTGGCAATGCCCTGAGGGGTACGCCCTGAAGCAGGCGATATGCCATCGGCTTCCATCTTGTCCGCGATCCACTGCTTGACGCCTTCGCGGTCGCCCGCCTCAAGGCGCTTGCGCAGCTCCGGATCCAGGCTCTCGAAATCGCTGCCATTGTCACCGGACAGCCGGTCGAGGTCCGCCTTGAGCTTGACCGGATCGCCAAAGGCGCGGCCAAGCCTCGTCTGCCAGGAATCCGGCAGGCCAAGGGATTCTAGAACCGCCTCGAAGATCGCCTGGTCGCCGGTGGTGACGGCAAGCTTTCCCGCACCCAGTTCGCGCAGCATGGTCACGCAATCAGAAAGCGACCTGGTATCGGCGGCGATCAGGTTCTTTGCGCCGATATCCTCGATGCCAGCCTGAACGAATTCGTGCGGCTCGTCGGTACGGTGACGGAAGACCTTGCCGACATAGCCGTAGCGCTGTTTCGCCTTGCCGCCCTCGATGTGCCTGAGACAGACGGGAATGGTGAATTCCGGCCTCAGGCACCATGCCTGCCCGCCTTCGTCGGCGGTCATGAAGATGCGGCGGCGCAGGTCCTCGCCTGCCGCGTTCAAAATCGGGTCGGCAGGCTGCAGCAGGCCGATGTCCGGCGTGGTGCAGCGTGCATGCCGGAAAAAGGCTTCCAGCTTGCGGTCAGGCATTGCCCTCGGCCCTTTGCGTTTCGAGGAGCTTGGTAACCTCGGCTACCAGATCGGCTTCGGCGATCTCGAACTGGCCGGGGCGGGTCTCGCGCCATTCCTCATTGCTCTCGATTGCAGCGGCCTGTTTGCGACCCTCGATCATGTCCTTGATCTGCAGCTTGCCGGCGGCGCGCTCATCCGAACCCTGGATGATGGCAATCGGGCATTCGCGGCGGTCGGCATATTTGAGCTGGTTGCCGAACTTCTTCCAATTGCCCTGATACATCTCGGCGCGGATGCCCGCCTGGCGGAGCTGCTGGACGTAAGCCTGGTACTTGCCCATTGCTTCCATGTCGCCATCCATGACGGTAACGAGAACCGGGGCAACGACTTCCGACTGGCCCAGCTTCTTCAGGTTCTTCAGCGCCGTCATTAGGCGCGAGACACCGATGGAAAAGCCAGTTGCCGGAACCGGCTCACCGCGGAAGCGGGAGACCAGGCCATCATAGCGCCCGCCGCCACCGACTGAACCGAAGACAACTTCCTCACCCTTTTCATTGACAACCGGGAAGGTCAGTTCCGCCTCGAAGACCGGGCCAGTGTAGTATTCGAGGCCGCGGACAACGGAGGGGTCGATCTTGATGCGGTCCGGACCATAGCCAGCAGAACGTACAAGTTCCCCAATTTGTGAAAGCTCTTTCGTACCCGTATAGAACGGGTTGGTTTCCGCACCATTCAGTTCATCAAATTTCGCCTGCAGCAATGGAAAAAACACTCGTGGGTCGATTGAAGTTCTCAGGCGGCCATCTTCACTCTCATCGAATTCAACCGACAGAATTTCAATAAGAATCTCAATCTCTTTTCTATCCAGTCCCACGCCCTTGGTGAAATCGCCGCTTTCATCCTTGCGGCCCTCGCCAAGAAGCTGGCGCACACCTTCGACACCAAACTTGTCGAGCTTGTCGATGGAGCGCATCACGTTGAGGCGCTGTTCGGCATTCTCCTCGCCGCCAAGGCCAATGGCCTCCATCACGCCGTCGAGCACCTTGCGGTTGTTGACGCGGATAACGTAGTCGCCCCGCGCGATGCCGAGCGCCTCCATCGTGTCGGCCATCATCATGCACATCTCGGCATCGGCCGAGACATTGCCGGACCCTACGATATCGGCATCGAACTGCATGAACTGGCGGAAACGGCCCGGCCCCGGCTTCTCGTTCCTGAAGACCCAACCGGCGCGGTAGGTGCGATAGGGAAGCTGGATCTCGTTGAAGTTCTCGGCCACGTGGCGGGCGAGCGGCGCGGTGAGATCGTAGCGCAGGCTCATCCACTGCTCGTCATCGTCCTGCAGTGAAAAGACGCCTTCGTTGGGACGGTCTGAATCCGGCAGGAACTTGCCCAGCGCATCGGTGTATTCGAACATCGGCGTTTCCACCGGATCGAACCCGTAAAGCTCGTAGACCTCACGGATCTTCGCCACCATCTCGTCGGTTGCGCGGATATCTTCCGGCGAACGATCGACGAAGCCACGCGGCAGCCTGGCCTTCACCTTCTGCGGTTTGTTTTTCTTCTGTTTCTTGTCGGACATGGGAATAACCCGCTCATGCGAAAACACCCGCCTCAAACGGGTGCTTTCAAGGTGCATCTACATTGCCGGTTACCTAGCCGATTGCCACACAAGGAGCAAGGCGCGAACGGCCCCCCACAGGGCGGGAAACCTGCGTTTCAGCCGGTCCGCACCGGATTTCCAGCTCCTTACGGCCAGTAGGGCGAAACGCACTTCTTGCGCGGACCGTATTTGGGCTGGAAGCTGTTGTTCTTCGCCTTGTATGTCTTGTAGCGGCGATCACACCAGATGTAATGCTTGGCAGGCAGGCCCCCGCGTGGCGGCGAGCTGGCGATGGCGCCGCCAATGATCGCACCAAGGATGAAGGCCTCGGGCGGGAACCAGTAGCCGTTATGACGGCGGTAACCGCGCCGGTATTTCCTGTATCCGCGCTTGCCGTTGTAATAGGCGTGGCCGCCCCTGCGGCTGAAGGATCTGCGCTTCTTGCTGTACCGCTTCTTGCCCCACTTCTTGCGCTTATACTGCACGTCCGTGACATCAAGCGCAGGCGCGCCGGTTACACCGCTCAAAACAGGCCTTACGGGCGCTGAAAATGCCGCCTGGGGAACAACCGACCCCGCGGCAATGGCGCAGGCTACCGCGAACCCGGTAAACTTCTTCATCATTGTCATGTTGAACTCCTGTTAATTTCATGCCCACCCGCAGGCCTCTCGGCCGCCAGCCTAACAGACCGGGCTGCCGCGGCTCAACCGGCATACTGAACTTTTCCAGGTTCGCTGCCTCCCCGTCCGGACCGGCGGTCAGGATTTTCGCCGGATCCTGTAGGTAAGCGCCAAGGCGAGGCAATGACCAAGCGCCGCACGGTCAAAGGGTTGTTCCGTATCGAGCAGGATTGCGCGGTTGCCCTCGAAGCGAAAGGTCTGCGGATAGAGTTCCCGGAAGGTTCCGACCAGGCCGGTGGTGCAGATGAAGTAAACGGCATAGCCCGTTTCGGTGCCTTTCAGCCCGTCAATCCTGACCGGGCTTCCGGCCTTCACCGAAAAGGAGGGTTGTCCCCATTTCAGGGTCTCCGCCACCGCTGGCGCGCCCTCAAGACCGTTCGCAATCTGATGAATGAGGGTTCGCAGATCGCGCAGCGCCGACTGCTGGGCCGGAGACCATTTGGCGATAGCGATATCCAGATCACTGCTCACGATGTCCCGTTTCCAGCCTCCTTCCGGTAGGTCAGGCAGGTCGCTTCAACGCCCGCCGCTTGTCCTCGACCACGTCCCTGCAGAAACAGCCTTCGACATGGTCGTTGACGAGTCCCATGGCCTGCATGAAAGCATAGACCGTGGTTGGGCCTACGAACTTCCAGCCGCGCTTCTTCAAATCCTTCGATATCTCGATCGATCTTTCGGTCTTGCCCTGTGTCCTCAGGAAGTCCCAGGTCAAGGGCTGCGGCCTGTAGGAAAGGTCCGGCTCGCGGCTCCAGAAATAGCGGGCTAGCGATCCTTCGCTTTCGCAGAGCTCGATTGCACGTCTTGCATTGTTGAGCGTCGCCTCGATCTTGCCGCGGTGCCGGATGATCCCCTCGTTTTGCAGAAGTTTCGCCACGTCGGCTTCGCCCATTTTCGCCACGCGCTCGAAATCGAAACCGTGAAAGGCCTCGCGGAAGTTCTCGCGCTTTCTCAGAATCGTCAGCCAGGAGAGACCGGACTGGAATCCCTCAAGACAGATCTTCTCGAACAGGCGGTGGTCGCTGGTCACCGGATGGCCCCATTCATGGTCGTGATAGTGCAGGTAATCGGGCAGGTTTCCGTGCCACTTGCATCGCATCAACCCGTCAGAACCCAAGAGAAGGCCATCATCCGTATCACTCATACCGTCCTCCAAATCTGTCGAACCGAGGATATCCGCCACGGATGGACCGGCCTACTGACAAGCTCAAAATTCCTGTTCACAAACGCAATTGCGCCGCTACACTTGGCGCAACGGATCAACGCCTTGCGTTGCAACACGGGTAAGTGGGCAGGAATGAAAAACAGGACTGGAGCGGGCATTGCGGCAATCACCTCAGTGGCGCTTGCCTCTTTCATCGCGATTGCCGTCATATTTTCCACGTCCGCCGCGCGAGCCGCCTCGGACAGCGAGGTAATCCGCGGCTTCAACCTGACGGTCTTCGGTGCGGAATATGCGCCGCTTGGAATCCAGTCGCTCTATGTGCGCAAGTTTTCGGGTCCGGTACGGTTCCGGATCCACAACCTGTCGACGAAGAACCGTACTGCCAGCGTGGCGCGGTTCGTTGCATCTCTGAACCAGATGATAGGCGGCCTGACGGCACAGGTGGTTACCGGAACGGGTTCGAATTTCGACGTCTATGTGGTCGACCGGGCCGACTATGTGAGGATCGCGCGCTCGAAGGTCTATCACCGGCCTACTGCGCCTGTTCCCGGCAAGTGCATGGTGCGATCGGTTTTCTCGCGCAACGGGCTTGTCCGTTCGGATGCGGTCATCGTCTCGGACGGGGGTGAAGCTCTGTTCAAGCGCTGTCTTGCCGAGGAAATCCTGCAGGGCCTCGGCCCTCTCAACGAGGACCAGTCCCTCAGGGAAAGCATGTTCAACGACAAGACCAGCCACACCAACGTCACGCGGTTCGACAAGCTGATCCTGAACATGCTGTACGACCGGCGCATCCGCAACGGACAGACCGCTGCAGCCGTGCAGCCCGTGCTGCCGCAGGTGCTGAAGGATGCGAAACGCCGCGTCCGCTGAACGTGCGCCCGCGCCATCAGCCGGATTAACGCTCTGTTAAGCGCGTTCGACAACCTGCCGATAACCAAGAATCCAAACAGACGTTCCGAACGGCGCGCGATTCATATTCCGGTATGAATCGGCAGGGCATGGTTACGGCAATCTTGCCGGAATTGGTTAACTTGTATCCTTGCCGGCAGCAACAAGCTTCCAGACGACATGTAGAGAGTACGTCATGCGCTATACATCCATTGCCCTCCTCCCGGCCCTCGCTGCGGGATTTCTGTTGACGGCCGCACTCGCGCCCAGGGCGCAGTCCCGGTACGAAGCACCACCGCGCGCGGTACTTTCCGGCGATCTTGCCTCGCCCTGGCTCCTGCAACTCGGCAACCGGCCAACCCGCGACGGCACCAAATCATATCCGGTGGTACGCCAGCAGCAAACCTATCGCGAACGCTCCTACTACCGCCCTGCACAGCCGCAGGTCCGGTCACAGGTCAGGCAGGGCCATCCCGCGCGGGTGGAAAATGTTTCCGTGCGCAGCGCACCCAGGCGCGTGCAAAGGCCGTCGAACGAACTCGATCCCCGGTTTCTGCCGCAAGTGGTCCAGTATGGCGGCGACTACTCGCCTGGCACACTGGTGATCTCGACTGCCGACCGCTATCTCTATCTCGTGATGGAGAATGGCGAGGCCAGGCGCTACGGCGTGGGCGTCGGCAAGGAAGGCTTCACGTGGTCGGGCTCCCACAAGATCACGCGCAAGGCCGAATGGCCGGGCTGGACACCACCTTCGGAAATGATCGTCCGCGAGCGCAAGAAGGGCCGCGAGCTTCCCGCCTACATGGAAGGGGGACCTGAAAATCCGCTTGGAGCGCGCGCGCTTTACATCGGCGATACGCTGTACAGGATTCACGGCACCAATCAGCCATGGACAATCGGCAAGGCGGTGTCATCCGGTTGTATCCGCATGCGCAACGAAGATGTGACAGACCTCTACGAGCGGGTCGGCGTGGGAACGCGTGTGGTCGTGCTGAACGGCTAGATACGCGGCGCACAAACAGGCTTGAGCATCCGATTCCCGGCAATCTGCGGTTGCCGGGACTGTTGTTTTTTTTCAACACTTACTGTTCTTCGCCCCTGCGGGAGCGAACGCTGACCCTTTCGTGAACGCCGTTCTATTGCAATTCTGGCGGGCTTACGTATGGTTCACTTCTTATTCGGGGCAGTCCTGAAACCGCTAATTCTTGGGAAAAAGTGATGACGAGGAAATTTCTGGGCGTAATGCTCGCGACGGCGACGGCATTCGGCGCCACTCTCGCGGCAACAAATGCCGACGCGAGATGGTATGATGCCAGTTCCGGCACCTGGCGGGACGGCGAGCCGGTCAAACGCAGCCTGACCGACCGCAAACCGGCTGCAAAATTCAAGAAACGTATCGTTTCGATCCGCACCAACGAGGCGCCGGGAACGATCATCATCCATACGGATGAGAAGTTCCTGTACTATGTTACCGGGCCGAACAAGGCGATCCGCTACGGGGTTGGCGTCGGCCGCGAGGGCTTTGGCTGGAACGGCGTCGTCAACATCAAGCGCAAGCAGGAATGGCCGGTATGGACACCACCTCCGGAAATGATCGCGCGTGAAAAGGCCAATGGCCACATTCTGCCGCCACGCATGGAAGGCGGCCCGGAAAACCCGCTGGGTGCACGCGCCATGTATCTCTACCAGGGCGGCAGGGATACCATGTACCGCATCCATGGCACCAACCAGCCGTGGTCGATCGGTCTCAACCTGTCGTCCGGTTGCATCCGAATGATGAACGAGGATGTTACCGACCTCTACGAGCGCGCTTCGGTTGGCACCAAGGTGATCGTGGTTGGTCCCGGCGAGAATCCGAACAAGTATTTCACCGAAGTGAACAATCCCCTGCAGATGTTCATGAACAGCTTCGCTCGCAACTGAGGTTCCGAGCAACAGCAGAATACAGGAAGGCCCGGAGTGATCCGGGCCTTTTCCGTTTGCGGGCAGAACAGCGGAAAGCTTCTCTGGAGCAAATTCGATTTTGACAGAATCGGAGAAATCGAAACGCACAAGGGAATTCAGTTGTTTGCCGAAAGCAGTCGTTTCCGAATGAAGGTGAAACGATCTACGCGCCCTTGACGATGATGATGTGGTGGCGCACCGGACCGTGGGCGCCTAGGATCAGCGTCTGCTCGATGTCGGCGGAGCGGGACGGGCCGGTAATGAAGTTCACCGTCCGGGGCATCTTGCCCCTGCCAAACCGCCTTCTAAGCCTTGGCCACAGTTCCTCGTAGTGAGAGAGAATATCGCTCTCATTGACGATGGTGATGTGGTTCTCCGGCACGAAATTGAGCGTTGTCGGATTGGCCTTGCCCGAGAGCATGGCAATAGTGCCGCTTTCCGCTATGCCGCATTCGGCAAAGGAGACCCCGGTAATGTCTGCCGGGTCGGCCTTGCCGGAATTCACCGTCATCAGCTTGGCACCGCTCTTTTTCAGCGGACTCAGGCGCGGATCCTGACCGATCCTTATCTCCGCAGGCAGATTGTGTTCGCGCAGCCACTCGCTGACGGCCTTGGCAAGCTTGGGGGGCGAGACCTGCGCCACGGTCGATTGGGCAGCCTCCGCCTTCTGTGTGAAGCGCTCGACCCGCTTGATCAGGCTACGCGGACCGGCAGGCAGAATTCCGCGCTTGTGCGAGGAAATCCTGGCCTCGACATCGGCCATGCGTTCGGCCTGAGGTTTTGTGGCGGCCTGCGAACGAATGCGCGAGAGGATGGCGTCTCTGGACCCTATTTCATCGGCCATGCTCATGTCCTCCTTCCGGCATTCCATTGCGACACGAAACTGCCACCCTCGGGTGCAGGCAGGTCCCTGTCCTCGGTCCATGCTCCGGCAAACGGCAGCTTTCGGAGCCGCTTCTTGCTGCCGCCCATGAGCGATAGCATGCGCATGGCCACCCTCGAACCGGTGCGGTAGAGCCCGGGACGCTTGGCAAACCACGCCCAGAGTTTCAGGTTGCGGCGCTGTGCCGGTGGCGTCAGGTGTTTCTCGAATTCCTTTTCCCGCCAGTGCCGCAGCATTTTCGGCAGCGGTATCCGCATCGGGCAGACTTCCTCGCAACGGCCGCAAAATGTCGATGCATTGGGAAGGTTGGCCGTCTTCTCGATACCGGCAAGCGCGGGCGACAGCACAGAACCCATCGGGCCAGGATAAACCCAGCCATAAGCGTGGCCGCCGATGGCGTGGTAGACCGGGCAGTGGTTGAGGCAGGCACCGCAGCGGATGCAGCGCAGCATGTCCTGAAACTCCGTTCCCAGCATATTGGAACGGCCATTGTCGAGCAGGATGACGTGATATTCGTCCGGCCCGTCGGGATCGCTCGCCCTGCGGGGGCCGGTCGAAAGGGTCGTGTAGACCGACATTTCCTGACCCGTTGCGGATCGTGCGAGAACCCGCATGATCTGGCTCATGTCCTCGAGCGTCGGCACTACCTTCTCCAGCGATGCAAGCACGATGTGCACACGCGGCAGGGACTGGGTGAGGTCGCCATTGCCCTCATTGGTGACGATGATCGATGTTCCTGTTTCGGCGATCAGGAAGTTGGCGCCGGTGATGCCGACATCTGCCTCCATGAACTTCTGGCGCAGGATGGCCCTCGCCTCCTTCAGAAGGCTTTCCGGCTCGTCCATCGGACGATCCTTCGGCAGATGGGTATGTGCCTTGCGGAAATCGTCCCGGACCTGGTTCATGGTGACGTGAACCGAGGGGGCGATGATGTGGCTTGGATGTTCGCCACGCAACTGGATGATGTACTCGCCGAGATCAGTCTCGACAGGCGTGATGCCGTATTTCTCCAGGAACCCGTTCAGTTCCATCTCCTCGGAGATCATCGACTTGCCCTTGGTGACCGATTTTGCGTTCACCCTTCGGCAGATGTCCAGGACCATGCCTCGCGCGTCCGAGGCCGTCGCGGCCCAGTGAACATGGCCACCGTTTTCAGTCACCTTGCTCTCGAAGCGTTCGAGATAGAGGTCGAGATTTTCGAGAACGTGGTTCTTGATGTCGCGGGCATTGTCGCGCAGCGCCTCGAACTCCGGCAAGGCGTCAGCAGCGGCGGCGCGCTTCTGGATGAAATTGCTGCGCACATGACGCATCGCCTGCTGCAACTGTTCGTCGCGCAGCGCCTTGTGGACGTTTTTCTTGAAGGAGGGGCTGGTGATTTCCATCTGGTCTTCTCCTAACGGTCGCCCTTGCCGCCGATCGGCGGGGCCGACGTCATGCCGGCCAGAACTTCCGCGATATGGCGCACTTCGACGGAGGATTTCTCGCGCCGCAACTTGCCCGCCATGTTCATCAGGCAACCCATGTCGCCGGCCAGCAGCAGTTCCGCGCCCGAAGACTTGATGTCCGAAGTCTTGGCCGAAACGATCGCGTTCGACACTTCAGTGTACTTGACCGCGAAGGTTCCTCCAAAGCCGCAGCAGACATTCGGGTCTTTCATTTCCTTGATGGTAACGCCTTCAACCGAGGCGAGCAGCTTGCGCGGCTGGTCCTTCACGCCCAGTTCCCGCAGGCCGGAGCAGGAGTCGTGGTAGGTAACCACGGCATCCAGTTTCGCGTTTACGCGTTCGACACCGCGAATATCGGTCAGGAAACTGACGAGTTCGTGGACCTTGGCGGAAAAGGCCTCCACCCTTGCTGACCATTTCGGATCGCCTTCGAAAAGCTCGGGATAGTGCTTCTTGAGCATGCCCGCGCAGGAGCCTGAAGGCGCTACGATGTAATCGAACTCCTCGAATGCCTCGATGACCTGCTTGGCGATCTCGGCGGTATCCGCCCTGTCGCCGGAATTGTATGCCGGCTGTCCACAGCAGGTCTGGGACACTGGCACGTATACTTCGCAGCCGGCCTCCTCGAGAAGGCGCGCAGCGGCAAACCCCACGGTCGGCCGGAAGAGATCAACCAGGCAGGTGACGAAGAGCCCCACACGGCGCGGAGAAGTGTCGTATCCGGTTTCCATCTATTTACAACTTTCCTTTCCGGCTTCCGTTTCATGCGGGCCAACGCGATATCTTTCGCTCTCCCGGCGGCGAAGCCGGAGGCCCGAGATGCGTTCCCGCTCAATCTGACGTTCGAGGCTTTCGCTCGTTTTCAGGATGAATTCGATGTGGTTGCGTGCCGCCGCAACGGCTGCGTTTCGGTCACCTGACAGAATGGCGGCGGCAATTGCAAGATGCTGGCCGAGAAGTTTTTCGCGGGCACCATCGGTTTCATAGAGCCTTGTGCGGTTCTCGAATATGCCCTGCGACAACAGCCTGTAGCAGGACCGCAACGTATGTAGAAATACCAGGTTGTGCGCCATTTCACCGATCAGCGAGTGAAACTCGACATCGATTTCGGCCTCCCGATGAAAGTCTGCGTCCTCATGTGCCTTTCGCATCCTGGCCACGCAGTCGGTCAGCAGATCGCGGTCATACCTGGTGGCCCGTTCTGCGGCCAGCCCGGCCACGATACCCTCGACTTCGAGACGGTATTCAAGGTAATCGGCTGTTGCGCGCGGATGGTGCGAGAGTAGCGCTGCGATTGGCGGCGTGAATACCTCGCCGATGATGTCGGCAACAAACGTGCCGTCGCCCTGGCGGCGCTGGAGAATTCCCTTTTCAACGAGCATTGCAATGGCTTCACGCACAATCGGGCGTGACACGCCGGTCTCGACCGCAAGATCCCTTTCCGGCGGCAATTGTTCGCCCGCACGCAACACACCGTCGAGTACCAGCGCCTCGATCTGATGAGCGACCTCGCCTGCCGAGCGGCTTGCCGGTATTTGCTCGAACACCGACATCATTGCGCACTCTGCGGCTGCAAGGCGCTTGTATGCCAGACTGGTTCGTACCCGGCCTTCAATGCTTTCACAACCGGTTTTGGCGTCACCAGGGTAACGGCAGAACGTATCAGGTCACCAAGCGGCATGGGCGAACCGTATCCGCTGAAGGACCAGGCAAGTGCGCGACGGCCCTTCAACGCATAAAACCTTCCGGCAGCCTCTACCATAACGCCATCGGGCAGGCCCGGCAGGTCGATGGCCGAAAGCGCCTGTGGCCTTGCCCCGGAAGTCAACCGCCGTTCGGCATGGATGAGGCGATCCATTTCGTCAGCAGAATTTCCAGCTTCGGGATTTCCCTCGACGAAAGCCCTGGCAAATGATTTCGCATCGCGGTTCCTGCATTCGAAACACGGGCGGTGGCCTGCTGCCAGGGCAGTCACTTCGTCGAGAAAGAATATTTCGGTGTAGCCGTTGCCCATCACCTGGCGGCTGCGACCGCGAAAATCGGTAAGACAGCAGATCCAGCGGCGATTGGTCCAGTGTCTCCAGCGCAGTTCCTTCGTAGCGGGATCATGGAACCGTCCACCGCGATTGCCCGTGAACATGCCGCGTGCAGGGTCTGCCGCCAGCGATCCGTCAGGCATGCAGCGGTTCTGAAGGGTCATGCCGCACTCGTACCGATGTTGCCCACGGCCTCGGGCATGTTGCCGCCATAGGCCCAGTTGAGAAGCTGAACCGTGTGAATGATCGGGATGCCGGTTCCGCTCGCTATCTGCGTGATGCAGCCGATATTGCCGGCGGCGATGAGATCCGGTGCAACGCGCTCGATATTTGCGATCTTGCGTGCCTTGAGTTTACCAGCGATTTCGGGTTGCAGGATATTGTAGGTGCCTGCCGAGCCGCAGCACAGATGACCTTCGGGAATGTCGCTGACGGTGAAACCGGCATTGGCCAGAAGTGTCTTCGGCAGTGCGGTAATCTTCTGGCCGTGCTGCATCGAGCAAGCGGAATGATAGGCAAGCCGCAAGCCCCTTCCAATCTTGCTTTGCGGCAGGTCCAGCGTGGCAAGGAATTCGGTGATGTCCTTGGCGAGCGCGGATACTGTTGCGGCCTTCTCGGCATATTCCGGATCAAGGCGGAGCATGTGTCCGTAGTCCTTGACGGTCGTGCCACAGCCGGACGTCGTGATGATGATGGCGTCCAGCCCGCCCTCGTTCATTGCCCTGATCCAGGCATCTATATTGTTGCGGGCGGCGGCAAGCGCATCATCTTCCATGCCCATGTGATGGACCAGCGCACCGCAGCAGCCTTCGTCTTCGGGCGTCAACACCTCGACACCAAGGCGTGTGAGCAGCTCGATCGTTGCGCGGTTGATTTCCGGGTCCAGTACCCGTTGGGCGCATCCCTGCAGGACGGCAACGCGTGCGCGCGCCTTGCCCATTGCGGGATGTGTTTCCCTGCGTTCCGGCTTCTGCGGCAGTCGTGCAGGCGCGAGCTCGAGCATGGAGCCCATGCGCTCGAAACCGTGCAGCCGCTTCATCAATCCGGCAAACGGCCTGCCGAGTCTCGCTGCCTGCAGCGCAAGGCGGAAGCGCATCGGATAGGGCAGAACCATCGAGAGCATGGTCCGGTAGAACCGGTCCATGAACGGCCTCTTGTAGGTCTTCTGGATATGAGCACGCGCATGATCGACCAGATGCATGTAGTGCACGCCGGACGGACAGGTCGTCATGCAGGCGAGGCAGGAAAGGCAGCGGTCGATGTGCTTGACGATCTTGTCGTCGGCCGGCTTGCCGTTTTCCAGCATGTCCTTGATCAGGTAAATCCGCCCGCGAGGACTGTCGAGTTCGTCGCCCAGCGTCAGGTAGGTCGGGCAGGTGGCGGTACAGAAACCGCAATGGACGCATTTGCGCAATATGCTCTCTGCATGTGCAACGCCCGGATCGGCAAGCTGTTCGGCGGTGAAATTCGTCTGCATCTATCTGGTTTCCCGGTAATCCGTGCCCGTCTTGCGCCGTCTCAGGCAGCCTTGCCGGAAAGGTTCCGCGCCATCAGGCCCGGATTGAGAATGTTCATGGGATCGAACTGCCGCCGGATCATTTCGGAAATCTGACCTACCCTCGGCAAGTCCGGCTGGAAGGCCTCCACCCGGTCGCGGGTTTCTTTGGACGCCCGCATGAGCGTGGCGTGACCGCCCATTGCACCCACCGTATTACGGATAAGCGCGGCGCAGGCGTCGCCGTGATCGGGAACAAGCGCCCAGACCAGACCGCCGCCCCAGTCGAAGATAAATTCCGCTTCGCCCGCATCCCGGATGACATCGGCGATGCGCGGCCCATCGGTCGGCTTTACCGAAATGCGCCAGACAGCGCCTTCCCTGCCTGCAAATGTCGAAACATCCCGAACATCGCGCCAAGGCGCGGTAGCCTTGTCGCTGTCCTGTTCAACGGCGATTTCAGCACCATTGCCGAGCTTCTGAGCAATCAGTTCCTTCAGGCGGCCCGTTCGATAGTCAACCGATTTTGCGAGGCCTTCGACCCGTATGAGGGTTACGGGCGAGCCGCCATCGCCCTTGGGCAGGTGCGCTGCGCCCGAGACATCGAAGGGAGACCCCAGCGCCGCAGAAAGAACCGAAACCGCATCATGATCGTCGAGACCTGAAACCGAAACGGTTCCGGTGGCATGGGGCTTCGGCAGTACCTTGAATGTCACTTCGGTCAGGATGCCCAGCGTGCCGTGCGATCCGGCCAGCAGCTTGACCAGGTCATAGCCGGTGACGTTCTTCATCACCCGGCCACCATTCTTGAGCAGTTTGCCCTCACCGGAAACGAACCGGACGCCAATGAGCGAATCCCGCGCACCGCCTGCCTGTACTCGCCTGGGACCGGAAACGCCGGCGGCCACAACTCCGCCAATGGTTGATTTGCCCGGCGTCCCCATGAGCCCGGCCCAAATTGCAGGTTCGAACGACAGGTGCTGGCCTTCTCTTGCGAGCGCCGCTTCGATTTCCGAAAGTGGAGTACCAGCCCTTGCGGCAATGGTAAGGGCGTCTGGCTCGTACAGTGTGATACCGCTCAGTCCTGCGGTATGAATCGTGCAATCGGCTTCCACCGGATTGCCGACAGGCCGCGTCCCGCCGCCTGCAATCCTGACACGCATGCCGTTCCCGGCAGCCTTCGCGACTGCCTCGGCCATTTCGTCTTCCGTGTTCGGTTTGAGAATCTTTGTCATGTTGAATTCCAGACCGGCTCAGGCCGCCTCGCCAATATTGCGGTGACGGCGCGAATGGCTTGCCTCCATCGGGAACACCTTTGCCGGATTGAGCAGCCATTGCGGGTCGAAAACATCTTTCACCCGCATCTGGATTTCCATGTCGTCGGCAGTGAACTGGTGGACCATGAGATCGCGTTTCTCGATGCCCACGCCATGCTCGCCGGTCAGGCAACCGCCGACCTCGACGCACAGCTTCAGGATATCGGAACCGAATGCCTCGCATTTTTCCTGGTCGCCCGGCTTGTTCGCGTCGAACAGGATGAGCGGGTGCAGGTTGCCGTCCCCGGCGTGGAAGACGTTGGCAACGCCCAGCCCGTATTCCTTCGACATCTCGCCCATGCGCTTGAGGACATGGGGAAGCTGGGAGGTCGGGATGGTACCGTCCATGCACATGTAATCGGCCATCTGGCCCATTGCTCCAAACGCGGCCTTGCGTCCCTTCCAGATAAGGTCCGATTGAACGGCGGACTGGCTTTCGCGCATGACCGCCGGGTTGTGGCGCGCAGCGATTTCCTTGATCGTTTCAAGCTGTTCGGCGATCTCGGCCTCGGAACCCTCGACCTCGACGATCAGCAGCGCTTCCACGTCGGTCGGGTACCCGGCATGGGCAAAATTCTCGCAAGCAATGATCGCCGGCTTGTCCATGAATTCCATCGCAACGGGCAGAACGCCGGAGCGGATGATGTCAGCAACACAGGCTCCTGCCACCTCATTGGCGTCGAACCCCAGCAGGATGGGCCGTGCGCCCTCCGGCTTGGGCAGGATTTTCAGGACCGCTTCCGTGACCATTCCGAACTGGCCTTCCGAGCCGCAGATCACCCCGACCAGGTCAAGCCCGCCCGCATCGAGCGCCGGTCCACCGAGTTCGATGACCTCGCCATCCATCATGACCAGCTTGACGCCCAGGAGGTTGTTGGTTGTGACACCGTATTTCAGACAGTGCGCGCCTCCGGAATTCATTGCCACATTTCCCGCAATCGCGCAGGCAAGCTGGCTGGACGGGTCCGGGGCATAGAAGAACCCGTCGGGGCCGACCAGAGCGGATACGGCGAGGTTGGTAATGCCTGACTGCACGCGGATGAAGCGGTTGTCATAGTCGGTTTCGAGAACGCGGTTCATGCGCGCCACGCCAATGACCACGGAATCGGCGGTGGGCAGCGCGCCACCGGCCAGCGACGTTCCCGAACCGCGAGGGATCACCGGCACATTCATACGACTGCAAATCTTGAGGATACGCGATACCTCTGCCGTGCTTTCCGGCAGGCAGACTGCCAAAGGTGGACAGCGATAGGCCGTCAGTGCATCGCATTCATAGGCAATTGTTTCGTCCGGGTCGGAAATGACTGCCTGGCTTCCGATGGCGGAAACCAGAGCTTCGACGATCTCGGACTTTCTGGAAAGAATGGCCGGATTGGCCTTCGGCATCTCGATTGCGGACATTGCGAGCCTCCCTGCAACAGGCACTCGGAACATCGCGATCAGCCTATTGGTAAACTTTCTTTACCACGTACGGCGAGGCGTCGCAAGATGGGTATGGCTCATTGCCGGACACCGTCGAAAACCCGCACGGTGGCGAGGGTTCAAAAAAGAATGGATTACTCGGAGTGATGCTTGCGAATACGCCGCACAAGCCACCACACGAGAAGAACCGCCACGGGCACGAACATGCCTGCAGCCATCTCGGGCGAAACACTTCCGGGCAGGAACTTTTTCAGAGCCTTTGCCAGATAGTAGAAGAGCCCCACGACGTAGTAGGAAACGGCCGCAACGGACAATCCCTCGACAGTTTGCTGGAGGCGCAACTGCATCCGCGCGCGCTTGTTCATGCTTTCGAGCAGATCGCGGTTCTGGCTCTCTATCTCGATGTCAACGCGGGTTCGCAGAAGGTTGGCCGCCCGCGCCAGTTTTCGAGAAAGATTGTCCTGCCGCTCCTCGACCGAGATACAGGTTCGAAGCGCTGGCCGAAGGCTGCGATTGATGAACGTCCCGATTGCCATGTAGTCGGGCAGCTTGCGCCTGCCGATTACCTCGATCCGGTCCTCGACGATGGCGCCATAGGCCCGGCTTGCCCCGAAGCGGAACAGGCTCGCGGCGGCATCTGCCTCCAGTTCGGCGGCAAGCGTGTTGATCTCGTCGAGGAGCTTCTCGTTTTCTTCGCTGCTGGCGGCCCGCATGGCGGAAGCAAGCCGCGACAGCTCGACTTCTGCAGTCGAGAGTTTGCCGGAAAGCGTGCGCGCGAGCGGCAGGCCAAGCAATGCAAGGGTACGATAGGTTTCAAGCTCGATCGCCAGCTTGGCATAATAGCCAAGCCGGGCTTCGGGAAGCCCGCCATCCAGCAGAAGATAGACCGTCATCCCGTTCACATCCTGCCGGAAGTCCGTTGCCAGCATTGATTTGTCGTCGCCCAGAAGCGAAACGCAAAGACTGTCGCGGTCAAACCTCTCCAGCAGTTTCCTGTTGGCAGGCGTCAGCGAGCGCACTTCAACACGGCAAGCCGAAATCAGCGAACCGGGAGCGGCAAAATTGCTGCCGAACGGATGGTTGGCGACGTCGCCCCCGAAACGCACCGGGCCGGGGCCGTCATATGTGAATGTCGTGAACTCGCTGTGCGCCTCCCAGCGCAGGCAGCCCCTGCCCCAGGCAAGTTCATGGTAGCGGGTGCTTTTTTCCGGACCGGCGACACCGCGCTGGTTGCACAGTTCAGCGAAATTGGACCGGGCGACCGAGCTGCCGCCTTCCGACATGAAGGCGTAATGCAGGATGACCGAACCGGCTTTGAGAACCGGTAATGGGCGCGAATGGATTTCCCCCACCGCGGCAGTGTGCTGCATATGGCGCGGGAAGGACTGCAGATGATGGTCGCCGTTGGCCTTTGCCATTTGCCTTCCCCTTTTTGGGCCACTTCTTCGGCCCCTCTTTCGACCCAAGACGAATGCGCCAGAATGGTCATTCAGGAAATCTCTTTGTTGCACTGCAACAAACTGCCGATATCCGGGAATTTCACCATTTTGAACCCAATTGCAACAGGGGGCGCCTGCGCATTTTTGTCCCGCAGGTACGAGATCGTCGGATGTCACCTTGCCGGTACTTGCAAAAGCAGCGCTTCTTGACCAAACCTGATGACATGGAACGCTACGACTTTCGCACCCAGAGACTATTCGCCGACATCACCCTGACAGCCGGTGGAACGTTCGAGCCTGACCGGGCGCAGGCGAATTACCTGCTCAATGTGCTTCGTCTCAAGGAAGGTTCGAACGTCCTTCTGTTCAACGGTCGCGATGGCGAATGGCTGGCGCAAATTACCGGTGCAAAGCGCAAGGAATGCTCGCTCGTACTCCTGCACCAGACCCGTCCGCAACCACCTGCCCTCGACCTGCACTACCTGTTTGCGCCGCTCAAGCAGGCTAGACTCGACTACATGGTGCAAAAGGCGGTGGAAATGGGTGCAGGTGTGCTTCAACCCGTGCTCACACACCACACCCAGGTCAACCGGTTGAATACCGAACGCATGCGGGCCAATGCAATCGAGGCAGCCGAACAGTGCGGAATTCTGTCCATCGCCGATAGCCGCGAGCCGTTGAAGCTGGAGGCGCTGCTCTCCAAATGGGATACCGGCAGGCAGATCATCTTTTGCGATGAAAGTGCGCCAGACCAGGATCCGTTCGCCCTGCTGGAGCCGCTCGCCGGGAGGCCGCTCGCAGTGCTGATCGGCCCGGAGGGCGGTTTTTCGCAAGGAGAACGCGAATATCTCTGCTCCCAGCCGTTCGTCACCGCAATCGGCCTTGGCCCGCGCATCCTGCGCGCCGATACCGCCGCCGTTGCCGCGCTTGCCGTCGTGCAGGCCGCAATTGGCGACTGGCGCGGGATTTGAACGGGAACAAAGTTTTCCTTGCCGCGAAGGCTGGTGAACCTTACACGACTTGCCTATCTACCACTTTCCAAAATACCCGGCAGAGACCTGATGGCACGCGATACAGTAGACGAACAGCCGATCGAGAAACTTGACCAGCTTCAGGATTGGTTCGAACAGGGGTGCAAGCCGAAGTCCGACTGGCGGATCGGCACGGAACACGAGAAAATTCCGTTCTACACGGAAGACAATTCGCCGGTGCCCTATGAGGGGCCACGCGGCATCGAAGCCCTGCTGAAAGGAATGCAGCAAGAGCTGGGATGGGAGGCCATCACCGACAATGGCCGCATCATCGGCCTTGCCGGACCGGAGGGCGGCGCGATCTCGATCGAACCCGGCGGTCAGTTCGAGCTTTCCGGCGCACCGCTTGAACACATTCACCAGACATGCCGCGAATCCAACCAGCATCTGCGCGCTGTAAAGACCGTGGCTGGCGAACTGGGCATCGCTTTCCTGTCTACCGGCTCCAGCCCCGTCTGGACGCTGGAGGAAACGCCGCGCATGCCGAAGAGCCGGTACGAGATCATGACCCGCTACATGCCCAAGGTCGGCACGCGCGGGCTGGACATGATGTACCGGACAACAACCATCCAGGTTAATCTCGATTTCGACAGCGAGACCGACATGCGGCGCAAGCTGCAGACGTCGCTGAAATTGCAGCCGCTTGCGTCCGCACTGTTTGCCAACTCACCCTTCACCGAGGGAGTTCCCAATGGCGAACTCTCCTGGCGCAGCGGCGTGTGGAGCGACGTCGACAACCAGCGTGGTGGCTACCAGCCCTTCATGCTGTCTCCCGGTTTCGGTTTCGAGGACTATGTCAACTGGGCGCTGGACGTGCCGATGTATTTCGTGATCCGGGACGGCAAGTATCAGGACGCCACGCATGTGACGTTCCGCCAGTTCATGGACGGTGCGCTCCGCCACGAGGTGCCGCAGGGCGAACCAACCATGGGTGACTGGTACAACCATGTCAGCACGCTGTTTCCCGATGTACGCCTGAAACGTTTCCTGGAAATGCGCGGCGCCGATGGTGGACCGTGGCGGCGAATCTGTGCCCTTCCAGCGCTCTGGGTCGGCCTGCTCTATGACGAAGACGCGCTCGGCGCGGCGGAAGAACTCGTTTCCGGCTGGACGCCGGAAATGGTGGGGCAGTTGCGTGACGACGTACCTGAAAAGGGCCTCACCGCGGAAATCGGCGGCAAGACCCTACGCGAGGTGGGGCGCGAAGTGTTGAAACTGTCGAAAGGCGGGCTGGAGCGCCGTAACAACCTCAACCTGGAAGGCTTCGACGAGCGCCTGTTTCTCGTGCCGCTCGAAGAGGTAGTGGCAGCAGGCAATACGCCTGCGGAAAGCCTCTTGTGGCGCTATCACGGCCCCTGGGAACGCGACATTTCCCGCATTTTCGAAGAGGTGATCTTCTAGGGCGCTATGGATAGCGAAGCCACAAAGAGCAATGCAGCCGAATTCAGCGTGTCGGAAATTTCCGGTGCGCTCAAGCGCATGGTCGAGGACAATTTCGGCCATGTGCGCGTTCGCGGCGAGATCACCGGCTATCGCGGACCGCACTCTTCCGGGCACATGTATTTTGCGCTGAAGGATGAACGCGCGCGCATCGAGGCTGTTGTCTGGCGCGGTGTTGCAGGCAGGTTGAAACATCGTCCCGAAGAAGGGATGGAGGTGGTGGCCACGGGAAAGCTGACCACCTATCCCGGTTCGTCGAAATACCAGATCGTGATCGACAACCTGGAACCTGCCGGGGCTGGCGCCCTGATGGCGCTGCTGGAAGAGCGCAAGAAAAAACTCCAGGCCGAAGGTCTGTTCGATCCGGCGCGCAAGCAGCTTCTGCCCTACATGCCCAGGGTGATCGGCGTGATTACTTCACCGACCGGCGCAGTCATCCGGGATATTCTCCACCGCATCACCGACCGCTTCCCCCTGCATGTCATCGTCTGGCCTGTCAGGGTGCAGGGCGACACCTGCGCGCAGGAAGTAGCGGCTGCCATTGACGGCTTCAACGCCATCGAAGCTGGGAGCGGAATTCCGCGGCCGGACCTGCTGATCGTCGCACGAGGCGGTGGCTCGATCGAGGACCTGTGGGGCTTCAACGAGGAAGCACCGGTTCGCGCCGCCGCGCAATCGGACATTCCTGTCATCAGCGCGGTCGGTCACGAGACCGACTGGTCGCTCATCGACCTTGCGGCCGACGTGCGCGCGCCGACCCCGACAGGGGCAGCGGAAATCGCCGTGCCGGTAAAAGTCGACCTGGAAGCGCATCTGGCGACCCTTTCAGCGCGGCAGCGCAACGCGATCTCTCGCCACATGAGCGAGGTGCGCGGCGCACTCACTGCGGCAGGTCGCGGCCTGCCCTCTCCCGACAGCCTGTTCGCCGTAAAGTCCCAGAGGCTCGACAGGGCTTCCAGCCGTGCCGAGGCCGGCTTCGTGAGAACGATGAATGCGAAGCGGGTCGCCTATGAAAACCGGGCCGGCAAGCTAAGCCCTTCCCTTCTGCGGAACCGCATAGCGGGCCTTGGCCACCGCCTCGATATCGTGCGAACGGAACTGTCGACCGCGCAGTCGCGAATGATGGAGCGGCGCAAGTCCCGGCTTGCCTCTGCGCGCTTGTCTTCGGGAATGCTGCTCACTGCAGCCAATCAGGCCCGGCGAAGCTTGAACGACCTGGCCCGGCGTATGGACCAGACGCAGAAGCTGAACCTGCAGCAAGCCACCGTGCGGCTTGATTCTGCCTCGCGCCTTCTTAATTCCTTTAGCTATACAAGCATACTGGAGCGGGGTTTTGCCGTGGTTCGCGACATGGAAGGCCAGGTCACGACCCGGTCTGCGGCCATCGTGGACGGTGGCGCCTACGAACTCGAATTTGCCGACGGCAGAACGCGTGTAACCGCTGGCGCCGGGACTGAAAAAGCTGCCAGGCCGAGTGCTTCTAGGGAGGGTAAAGGCGCCAGGCAACCAGCGGCAAGTCGGAAAGGCCAGCCCGGCCTATTCGATGATGCGGATTGACCGGGACAAATGATGCAAGCCTCGCGCATGCGGCAGTTTGTATCTTCTGCACATTACCTGCTATTCGGCATGTCCTCGGAAGGGAAAATGCCATGATTTCAGGTGGTCACTCCAAATTCTGTCTTTGACAGAATCAAAAAATGCATCTGAATGAAACCGGCAACCAGGGTTTGCCCGGATGTCATGTTTCTGTGTCATTTCTGATATCCCCAAACCCCGACCACGACGGACCCCGAGAACGTGAAACGACGCATTCTCCCAGCAACAAGGCAAGATGGACCGGCAAGGCAGATGATCGAGAACCTGTCCCTGCTGTTCAGGCGGCCAAGACGCCTGCAGGTTGCCGCGCTTTGCTACCGCAAGGGTTCGTCGGGGCCCGAGGTTCTGCTCGTAACCACTCGCGACACGCGCCGCTGGATCATCCCGAAGGGCTGGCCGATGACCCGACGCTCGGCACGCAAGACAGCCGAGATCGAGGCGTACGAGGAAGCGGGAATCGTGGGAAAGGCGGCCCGCGAACCAATCGGCAAGTTTCACTCCCACAAGGGCATGGGCGAAGGGCTGAAACTTCCGACCGAGGTTCTGGTTTTTCCGGTGAAGGTGAAGAGCGTCAAGCGCAAATACCCCGAGCGTGACGAACGCGATCTCATCTGGTTGCCACTGGAAAGTGCCATCCGGCAGACAAATGAAGACGGGCTGAGAGCGCTCCTGCAGTCCGAGAGTGTGGAAAAACTGCTCAAAAGCGCCTGAATATGCACTTTCGCGACTCCGATCCTTGCAAGCGGCAATTAAGTTGACTACGCCCCTGCCGAGGCAATTTCCGGCAGAACAAGATGGCAGATACCCGCAAACCAACGCTCGATAAGGATCTGGACAAGCTCCAGACAGTTGAGACCGCAGCCTCGATGATGGCGCGGGGCCTCGTGCCCATAGGCGTTTCGCTTGCATTCATCGTCGTGGTCATGCTCGCCGCGGGCGGTTTCGTTTCCGGATTGAGCGGCGCCTGGATAATCGTCGCGGCCGCTGCCATTGGCGGCTACATGGCGCTGAACATCGGCGCCAACGACGTGGCAAACAACGTTGGTCCGGCCGTTGGATCCCGCGCAATGACCATGACGAGTGCGCTCGTCATAGCGGCGATCTTCGAGAGTGCCGGCGCCCTCATTGCCGGCGGTGATGTTGTGGGAACCATTTCCAAGGGCATCATCGACGCCAATGCGGTGACCGATCACAACATGTTCGTGGCAGCGATGATGGCAGCGCTCGTATCCTCCGCGCTCTGGGTCAACCTCGCCACATGGATCGGTGCGCCCGTCTCGACCACTCACGCAATCGTGGGCGGCGTGATGGGAGCCGGCATTGCGGCTGCGGGTTTCGGTGCTGTTCACTGGGATACGATGGGGGCGATCGCCGCAAGCTGGGTAATCTCACCGTTGCTTGGCGGCATCATCGCGGCGCTTTTCCTGGCGTTCATCAAGGAAATGATCATCTACCAGGATGACAAGATCGCAGCAGCCCGGCGCTGGGTACCTGTGCTGATCGCGATCATGGCCGGAACCTTCACGACTTATCTGGCGCTGAAGGGTGTCAAACACCTGGTCAAGATCGATCTAACCACGGCCATCCTGATCGGCATCGCGGTCGGCGTGGTAATCTGGCTGGCTACACGGCCACTGATCGCACGCCAGTCGCGCGGGCTGGAGAACCGGAACCAGTCGCTGCGCAAGCTGTTTTCCCTGCCGCTGATCATTTCTGCTGCCCTTCTGTCGTTTGCTCACGGGGCAAACGACGTTGCCAATGCGGTGGGACCGCTGGCGGCCATCGTGCATACCGTTGAACTTGGCGACGTTGCTCCGAAGGTTTCCATTCCGCTATGGGTTATGACCGTTGGCGCATTCGGCATCTCCTTCGGCCTGCTGCTGTTCGGACCCAAGCTGATCCGGATGGTCGGTTCGCAGATCACGAAACTCAATCCGATGCGCGCCTACTGCGTTGCGCTGTCGGCTGCGGTCACAGTTATCATTGCTTCCTGGCTCGGGCTTCCCGTGTCATCCACCCATATCGCGGTTGGCGCGGTCTTCGGCGTCGGCTTCTTCAGGGAGTGGTATACGGAGAAATCCTCCAAGCGAAAGGCATGGGTTCAGGCCAACCAGCCCGAGAAGCAGCATCGCGACGATTCCAAGAGTCGCGAGGAGATGCAGCGGCGCAAGCTCGTTCGCCGCTCGCACTTCATGACCATCGTATCCGCCTGGATCGTTACGGTACCGGCAGCAGCCGTGCTGTCCGCGCTGCTCTACTACCTGCTTTCGCATGTGATCCGGTTCTGACACGGTGATCCTGAAGGTAGCCAAATCCGGCATGGGAAGACGTAGATTCGGCTTTTAATTCGGGGGCCTTTGGTCCAATCTTCGGCTCAAACGGCGGCGCGTGCCGGCGTGATTGAGTAGATGGAGATTTCCCGATGTCGAACAGGCTGAATGCAACCCCGAACGATCTGCGTGCCTTCTGGATGCCGTTCACGGCAAACCGCCAATTCAAGCAGAACCCGCGCATGTTCGTCTCGGCAAAGGACATGCATTTCAAGACGGCAGAAGGCCGCGAGGTGCTTGATGGCACGGCCGGACTCTGGTGCGTCAACGCGGGCCACTGCCGCCCGCTGATCACTGAGGCCATCCAGAAACAGGCAGCCGAACTCGACTACGCTCCGGCCTTCCAGATGGGTCACCCCAAGGCCTTCGAATTGGCAAACCGGCTGGTCGATATCACGCCTGAAGGCATGGACCACGTCTTCTACACCAATTCGGGATCGGAAAGCGTCGACACCGCGCTCAAGATCGCCATTGCCTATCACCGGGCCAAGGGTGACGGCAGCCGTTTCCGCCTCATCGGCAGGGAACGCGGCTATCACGGTGTCAACTTCGGCGGCATTTCGGTTGGCGGCATCGTCTCCAACCGCAAGATGTTCGGGACGCTGCTGACCGGCGTGGACCACATGCCACATACGCATTTGCCGCAGGAAAACAGCTTCACCCGCGGCGAACCGGAACATGGCGCCAACTTGGCCGACGAACTGGAGCGCATCTGCGCGCTGCACGATCCGTCGACGATCGCGGCGGTGATCGTCGAGCCGGTGGCCGGCTCCACCGGCGTCCTCATTCCGCCCAAAGGCTACCTGCAGCGCCTGCGCAACATATGCGACAAGCACGGCATACTGCTGATTTTCGATGAAGTGATTACCGGCTACGGACGCCTTGGCGCACCGTTTGCCGCACAGTATTTCGGCGTGACGCCGGACATCATCACCTCGGCCAAGGGATTGACCAACGGCGTCATTCCCATGGGCGCGGTGTTCGTCAAGAACGAGATCCACGACGCCTTCATGAACGGGCCGGAACACATGATCGAGTTCTTCCATGGCTACACCTATTCGGGCAACCCGATTGCCTCGGCGGCGGCAATCGCCACGCTCGACACCTATCGCGACGAGGGCCTGTTCGAACGCGTTGGCGACATTGCTTCCTACTGGGAGGATGCAATCCACTCGCTTGCAGACGCGCCAAACGTGATCGATACGCGCAATCTGGGTCTGATCGGGGCCATAGAACTGGCGCCAATCGAGGGCCAGCCGACGAAACGGGCCTTCTCGGCCTTCGTGCGCGCCTATGAAAAGGGAGTGCTTATCCGCACGACCGGAGACATCATCGCCCTGTCGCCACCGCTGATCGTGGAAAAGGCCCATATCGACCAGATCGTGGAAACGATCCGGGAAGTTCTGGGCGAGGTCGGCTGAGCGCGCGCACCAAAAGCCAGGCAACGAAATAACAAAGCCCGGTCGCAAGGCCGGGCTTCTTCATTTGTATCGGGATTTCCGGGACAGGCCGAGAAGCAGGTAATCGGGCGCAATGAAATGGTACGGTTGGGTGGATTCGAACCACCGACCTCTGGAGCCACAATCCAACGCTCTAACCAACTGAGCTACAACCGCACGGCTGAAAGCCGTAGGACGCGCCCACGGCCAGCGAGGTGTGAAATACGGTTCTCCGGCGCATTTTGCAAGAGCAAATGGCGGCTTTTTCAAACAGTTCGAAGCGGGATTGCCACAAGTGGCAGGGAAGTGGCAGTTGCCTTGCGGAACCATTCTCAAGGGTTAACTCCCGCCCCCCGCGCAGATTAACTGTCTTTGCGGAATCAACGCCGGGCAGGAACCCGCTTGCTGGACCGCCTACGCGCCTTAAGCTATTAATGTTTTATTAAGAAGGTGTTTTCGCACTGATCCTGCAATCGGGCCCGGAACAGACGGCCCGGCCAGCGGTTCGAAAAGTGCGGAGCAGACTGTGAATCGATGGTTTTCGTGCGGGAAAACTGCAAACGAGTTTTGAGTTACGGTTGGCGTTCGAAAGATGGACGATCACGAGTATTCCTTTCTTGACCTGACGGTCATGCCGTTCCTGCGCCGGCGCGTGATTTCGCCCGACGCAGCAGTGCTGTTCGACCGCGATTTCCGGCGCGTGCTTTGGGCCAACGCGATTGGCACAAACCTGTTCGGCGGCAATGCCGTGGGCGACCTCATTGGCTTTGATCTTCCAGCCGACAACCAGATCATGCGGCAATTGCGAAACGCCTCGGCGCAACTGGGCGGCAACATGCGCATCGTGCGCAAGTTCCGCATAAGCCGGGGACTTCGCTCCGAAATCGTGCAGGGCACGCTTTCCGTGGCCCAGTTGCCGGATGGCAGGGAAGCGGTATTGCTGATCTGCGACGACCTTCCCGGCCGCGACCGGCATCGCGAACACGAACTGGCGCAATTGTCCGTCGACTCGCTGGAAGGTTTTGCGGATGCCGCGGCAATCGTCGACGAATTCGGACTGCCACTCGCATCCACCGACGATTTCGATTCCATGGGGATCGATGCCGACGAATTGCAGGGTCTGGTAGCTGTCGCAGCGCGCGATGACGACCGGCTCGTGAAACGGCCCCTCAAGTCGGAGAGCGGCAGTGTCGTTGCCGCCGGTATTGGCCGCATCCGGGACATGCCGGGACGCTATCTCATCGTTTTGGCGGATGCAGGCGCTGCCGAAGAAGCGCCCGAACCCGCATGGGAAGGCGAGGATGGTCAGGACGAAGAGGATACGCCCAGCGCGCAGGAAGCATCTCCGGCAGCGGCGATTGCCCCCTACTCTGTCGCGGGCACCGTCTCCCACCTGATCGAGGACGAAGAAGCCGAAGCCGAATACCCGGTCCTCGATGAACTTTCCTCCCCGGCAGATGACGAAGGTGCCGAAGAGGTTCAGGCTGACGAGGCATCGGACATTGAGGACGAGGAATATCCGCTCCCGTCCAATGCTGAGGCGGACACCGGAACGGAAGAACGTTCTTCGGACGAATTGGACCAACGTGAGCCGGCAGCGGAAGCTCCGGCGGAAGACGAACCTCTCCCGGCGCCACAGACGGAAATAAGCAGTTCGGCAGAAAATTTCGGCAGTTCACTCGTAGACCGCTGGTATTTCTGGGCTGATGACAAGCCTGCAGGCGAAACAAGCGACGACGCATCGGACCTCGATTTCGATTCCATCGAAGAGCAGCAAGATACCGCCGCGACTTCTGCAGAAGAAGAAAAGGATGGCGAGCAGGCCGAAGACGGGTTCGAGCCGGAAGTCGTCGAAGATGCGAACGCACCCGCGGAACTTGCCGATACCCGATCTGAGGAAGAGGACAGCAGCGAGGAAGTTGCCGAGCCTGATCCAGAGACTTACGCCCCCTCCTCCGACGCCAGCGAAGATGGCGCCAGGGAGCAGAAGCCCGCTCAGCCGGCAGGCAGCGGGGCTGTCCGCTTCGCCTTCTCGATCGACCGGGATGGCGTGTTCCAGTCCGTCTCCTCGGAGCTGGCGGAAACGGTCGGCACCGGCACTGCAAACATCACCGGCAAAAGCTGGTCCGGTGTGGCGCGCGCGCTCGGCTTCGATGAATCTGGTGCGATTTCACAATTGCTCAAGAAGGCGGATACCTGGTCGGGCAGAAGCGTTCTGTGGCCGGTGCAGGGTTCCGACATGGCAATGCCGGTGGATCTGGCCGCGTTGCCGATCTTCGACCGGGAGCGCAACTTCGAGGGCTTCAAGGGCTTCGGCGTGATCCGTACGGCTGACGCCATGGTCGATCCGTCGGGACGCGGCATGGATGCTGCGCGACGGCTGGAAAACGTGACCAGCGACGATGGCGAGGCCGAAGAGCCGGCAGGGCTGGAAGCCTTCGAACCCGTTGGCCGGACGCCTGGCGGTCCGCTGTTCGAGGACGTTCCCCTGAAAACCGGGTGGCGCGGAGATATCGGCGAAGAGGAATTTGCAGACCAAGACCTGGTCAGCCTGAACCCGGACGACGAGACTTCAGAAGACGAAGCGTTCGCATCCGGCAAGGAAGATGGCGACGATGACGAGACGGCCTCGCAGCAGTCCAGGCCACTTATCGATCCCGACAGTGTGAGGATTACCAGCAGCAACGGCAACGTGTCCGCCAACGTGGTCAGGCTGGAGACGCGCCGCAACGCGGAAAAGGCGCAGGAAACCGAAGCCGAAAAGCTGTCGAGCAAGGAAGCCGCCGCCTTCAACGAGATCGCACGGAAGCTCGACAAGGCAAGGCAGGAGCGTGCTGCCAGCGAAGCTCAGGACGAGGCTGCGAAAGAAGCCAATTCCCCCGATGAGGATGCGGCCTCCAGCGTTGTTGGAAGCGAATCTCGCGACCGGAATACGGATGAGCCAACCGCACTCCCGGAAGATCATCGAGTATCTAAGGAACAATCTGAAGAACCGGATACAGAAAACTCCGATGCCGACCGCGACCAGCCGCCGGTTTTCGGGAAACGTTCGGTTCCCGTCAATGACCGCACTGCGGAAGATGAAACAGAAGAAACGCCACGAGCGGATGAACCGGCCCAGAGTCTTACGGCGGAAGAAAACCGTCGGTTGCTCGAGGAATTGCCGGTTCCGGTGCTCGTTTACAGCGCGGGCCAGGCATTGTTTGCCAACCAGTCATTGCTTGAGGAAACAGGCTACGAATCGCTCGACGAGGTGTCACGCGCCGGTGGGGTGGATGCCCTGCTCTCTTCCCAGTTGGACGCCGAGGACGGTATAGCACCCGTCATCCAATTGATCCGCAAGGATGGAACCCGCAGGCCCATAACGCCCAATCTGAAGAGCATCCCCTGGCAAACCGGCAAGGCACTTTGCCTGACATTCCAGCCTGGACGCTTCGATTCCTCGCAGGAAGCGCAGAGCCCGAAACCGGACAGCGCAGGCGAACCCGTAAGTTCGCTGGACATGGTCCGCGTTTCGGAACTCCAGAGCATTCTTGAAACCGCCGCAGACGGCATTCTGATTACCGATGAAAATGGCGTCATCGAATCCGTCAACGGATCGGCCGAAGCGCTGTTCTCGATCCGCAATGCGGACATGGCGGGCAAGACGCTTTCCTCTCTGTTTGCCCAGGAGAGCAGGCAGGCAATCGAGGAGTACGTGGAAACCACGGGCGCGGGCGGCATGGCCCGTCTCATGAATGACGGGCGTGAGGTAATCGGCATCGAAGCTTCGGGTGGTCTCATCCCGCTGTTCCTGACATTGGGCAAGGTAGGCGGCAATGGCAGGCTTTGTGCCGTCCTGCGCGACCTGACCGAATGGAAGCGTACCTCCGGCGAACTGGTGGAGGCACGGCGCAAGGCGGAAGAAGCCAGCGAGCAGAAGAGCGAGTTCCTTTCCCGCGTGAGCCACGAGATCCGTGAACCGCTGACCACGATCATCGGTTTTTCCGACATCATGATCGAGGAGCGCTTCGGCCCTATCGGCAATCCGCGCTACAAGGAATACTTGGCCGACATCAACCGCTCGGGCGTCCATGTGCTCGACCTGGTCAATGACCTGCTCGACATTTCCCGCATCGAGGCGGGGAAAATGGAACTTACCTACGAGGCAGTCGACCTGAACAGGGTTGCGGCGGAGACGGTTGCCCTGTTGCAGCCACAGGCGAACGCCAAGCGGGTCATCATCCGTACCTCGCTTTCGCGCGCGGTTCCCAAGATCGTCGCCGATCTGCGCTCGATGCGCCAGATCATCGTCAACCTGCTTTCGAATGCCATCAAGTATTCACCGGCAAACAGCCAGATCATTGTTTCGACAACCTTCGAAACCAATGGAGAGGTGGCGCTGCGGGTACGTGATACCGGGCCGGGCATGTCTAAAGAAGAACTGGCAAGGGCGCTGGAACCCTTTGGCCGTCTCGACAAGCTTCAGGAAGACGGTACGAAGAGCAAGGGAACCGGGCTTGGTCTCCCGCTTACCAAGGCTCTGGTCGAGGCCAACCGCGCCTATTTCGAACTGGAAAGCGAAGAGGGTGAAGGCACCATCGCGCATGTCCAGTTCCCGGCACAGCGCGTGCTTGCCGACTGAGCAACAGATTTGCGGGCGTCTACCGGTTTGAGACCGGTTGACCCGGCGTTCCAGATAGCGTTCAAACGGCCGAGTTTCAGGATCAGCCCGCAATCTCCATGAATGAGCTTCCAACCATAGTCCCCTACGACCCGGATGAAGCACCATCCGGCAAGAGGCGCGGCCGCATTGCCGATGGCTGGAATCTCGCCGTGATTGTCATTTCGCTTCTGGCAGTGCTTCCCGTTGGCGCCCTCCTGTGGAAGGCCACCGGCGATACCAGCGGGATCTGGCAACATCTCCTGCAGAACGTGCTGCCGCAGTCGGCGGGCGTCACGGCAATCCTGCTCGTGGGCGTGGGCATTTCCGTTTTCCTGACCGGCAGCATCACGGCCTGGCTCGTCAACCGCTACGATTTCCCATTGCGCGGCTTCGTTCGCTGGGGCCTGGTGCTCCCGCTTGCAATCCCGACCTATCTTGCTGCCTACACCTATACCGAATTCCTTGATTTCACAGGCCCTGTGCAGACCCTCGTGCGGGCAGCGGGCGGTTTTCAGTCCGCCCGCGACTACTGGTTTCCCGATATCCGCTCGACGACGGGAGCGATACTGCTTCTGGGCGTGGTCCTGTTTCCCTATGTCTACCTTCCCGCCTCGCTGTCATTCGGCATGCAGGGGCGTTCGATGATCGACGTTGCGAGAGTTCTGGGTGCAGGACCGTTCAAGCTGTTCTGGCGCGTTGCCGTGCCAGCCGCCCGGCCCGCCATCACGGTGGGTGTCATGCTGGCGATGATGGAGACGCTCAACGACATCGGCGCGGTCGAGCATCTGGGCGTGCGTACCCTGACCTTTTCCGTTTTCGATACCTGGTTGAACCGTTCGAGCCTGGCCGGAGCGGCGCAGATTTCGCTCATGCTGCTGCTGGTCGTTGCACTGCTCGTCCATGTGGAGCGGCGCATGCGGCGCGAGCGGGCATTCTCCGACTCGCGGCACAAGCCGGAAATGGAAGCGCCGATAAAACTGCGCGGCATTCGCGCATATGTGGCAAGTGCGATTTGCCTGGCACCGATCATCTTCGGCTTCGTCATCCCGGCGGGACAGATGATTGCCTTCGTGCAGGCCGACCCGGGACAGATACTTCAGTCCGGGTTGGGCCAGGCAGCCTGGCACTCGGTGATGGTGGCAGCCAGCACTGCGCTCGTATGTGTCATTACCGGCTTCGTGATCGTATACGGGCGCAGGCGCTCACCGGGATCGCTGTTCACGATCGCGGGCAGGTTCACCGGATTTGGCTACGCCGTTCCCGGAACCATTCTTGCCATCGGCGTTCTCACCGCATGTTCAGGCTTCGACAACTCGCTCGACTCGTTCATGCGCAACAGTTTCGGCATCTCGACGGGCCTGCTCATCAGCGGCAGCATTGCAGTCCTGGTCTACGCATCCTCCATCCGCTTCCTGGCCATTGCTGCGGGCAATATCGAGGCCGGCTACGAGAAGATTTCCCACAATCTGGCCGCTGCCGCCCGGACCTTGGGGCGCACCGAGATGAAGGTTCTCAAAGAGATAGACCTGCCGCTTCTAAAGCGTGCGTTTGGCACCGCGGCGCTGATCGTGACCGTGGACACGATGAAGGAACTCTCGGCAACGCTGATGCTGCGTCCGTTCAATTTCAACACGCTGGCCACCTATGTATACGAACGTGCCTCGCGTGCCGTTTTCGAGGAGGCAGCTTTTGCCGCCCTGCTGATCGTGCTGATTGGCCTGGTGCCGGTATACATGTTAACGCGCTTCTCCGATTCGGGACTGGTGCGGAAAAAACGTTAAAAAAAACGGGCTCCGAAGAGCCCGTTCAGGAATAAACACGTTGGAGTGGATGCAGCGCTATAACCAGTTGCCGGTCGAAGAATTCAGCTTTCCTGACGGCAGAATCGTCTGTCAGGGGCATCATGGCCGCGAATTACTAACGCTACCTTAACACTCCTTGTCAGGTTTTAACGATACGGGCCTCTCAAGGCTTTAGAGTTAATTTTTCGGCAGGAAATTGTTAACCATGTTCGTTAGCAATTGCGCGCCACTTCAGGACTTCAACTCCGCAATATCTGCAAATAGATCGAGCGCTTCGGGGTTTGCCAGCGCCTCCTTGTTCTTGACAGTCCGGCCATGGACCACGTCACGAACGGCAAGTTCCGTGATCTTGCCGGACTTGGTGCGCGGAATGTCTGCAACGGCAATGATCTTGGCCGGCACGTGCCTGGGCGAGGCGCCGGTGCGAATGCGCGTCCTGATCCGTTTGGCAAGCTCCTCATCAAGCTCCACACCCGGAGCAAGCCGCACGAACAGCACGACCCTGGTGTCGCCTTCCCAGTCCTGGCCGATGCAGATCGCCTCCTCGATCTCCGCCATCTGTTCGACCTGGTTGTATATCTCCGCCGTTCCAATGCGTACGCCGCCGGGATTGAGTGTGGCATCCGAGCGGCCATGAATGATCATGCCGCCGTTTTCCGTCCACTCGGCAAAATCGCCGTGGCACCACACACCGTCGAAACGGTCGAAATAGGCGCCATGATATTTTGCTCCGTCCGGGTCGTTCCAGAAACCGATCGGCATGGAGGCAAAGGGTTTGACGCAGACAAGTTCGCCCTTTTCCCCGGTTACAGGCTTGCCCTCGTCGTCCCAGACCTCGACGGCCATGCCAAGCCCGGCGCCCTGGATTTCGCCTACCCGCACCGGGTAAGTGGGAACGCCGCCGACGAAACAGGACACGATATCGGTGCCGCCCGAAATCGAGGCCAGATGAATATCCGCCTTGACCGCATCGTAGACAAAACGGAAGTTTTCGGGGGCAAGTGGTGAGCCGGTCGAGGTAATCGTCTCGACAGCGGACAGGTCGAATTCCTCCTTCGGCCTGAGACCGGAGTTGCGAACCGCATCGATGTATTTCGCCGATGTTCCAAAGAAGGTGAAACGTTCGTCCTCGGCGTATTTCCAAAGTGCGCGCGCGTCGGGATAGAAGGGCGATCCATCGTAAAGCATCAGGGTGGCTTCGCTGGCCAGCCCGCTTGCCAGCCAGTTCCACATCATCCAGCCACATGTGGTGAAGTAGAACAACCGGCTGCCCTTGCCGATGTTCAGAAGGATGTTCTGCTCTTTAAGATGCTGAAGCAGTGTTCCGCCCTGGCCGTGCACGATGCACTTCGGCACGCCCGTGGTACCCGAGGAAAACAGGATGTAGAGCGGATGGTCGAATGGCAGCCGCACGAATTCCACAGGGGTGGCAGGCCTGCCGGCGATTGCTTCGGAAAAGGTGATTGCCTTGGGAATGCCGGATGCGACCTCTGCAGACTGGCCGAGATAGTCCACCACGACCACTTTCGTGACGGTTGTCAGCTTTTCGGAAACGGCTGCCAGTTTCCCGGCCACTTCGATCTTCTTGCCGTTGTACCAGTAGCCGTCGCAGGCAATGAGCACCTTGGGTTCGATCTGACCGAACCGGTCGAGTACGCCGTTCTCGCCGAAATCGGGAGAACAGGATGACCAGACAGCACCGAGCGAGTTGGCTGCCAGCATGCCGATGATCGTTTCGGGCATGTTCGGTATCATTGCCGCGACGCGGTCGCCGGATTCGACGCCAAGTTCCTCCAGGAATTGGCGGAATTTCGAGACAAGCGCATGCAGGTCTGCATAGGTGACGCGAAGTTCAACCTTGTCCTCACCGCGGAATATCATGGCTTCGCCGTCCCCCGATCCCCGCATGAGGTTCTCGGCAAAGCTCATCCGCGCATCGGGAAAGAACCGCGTTCCGGGCATCTCCAGTTCGCCGGTTGTCTGCCGTTCGCCCTTGTCGCCGATGACACCGCAGAAGTCCCAGACGAGGTCCCAGAAGCCCCCTATGTCCTCAATCGACCAGGCATGCAGATCGGCATAGCCCGGAAAGCTTTTTCCGGTACGCTTTTCGGCAGCGCGCAGGAACGCCGTGTAGTTCGACGCCTCAATTCGCTCGGCGGAGGGTTGCCACACTATTGTACCGGTTTCCATTGCATGCTCCGTGTTCTGTCGGAATTTTCCACCCATGCGCGCATGCCTGCACTGCTGGCCGCGAACGGCAGAAATTCGAGGGTCTTGCGAGTTTTCACATAGGTCTGGATAAACCCGCCGGATGACCTTTGACAACCTGATTTCCGTTTGTAAGCAAGAGCAAATCGTGTTCCCATTGCTGGAAGGGGGATGTGCCGCAGATGAAGAAGATCATTATTCCGGGAGTGGCTGCCGCCGCTGTGATCGTGCTTGCGGTCGCTGCCCTGCCGTTGCTGATTTCCGGGGATATGGTCCGCACCAGCCTGCTCGATCGCGCGCGTGCAATCACCGGCCGCGAAATGCAGTTTGCCGGCAATCCCAAGGTCCTGTTCTGGCCGTTCCTCGGCGTTGAAATCTCCGATGTGAATTTCCGGGATGATATTGGCGGCGCCACTGCTCCGCCCATTCTCTCGATGCCCAAGCTGAAGGGAAAACTGTCGATCGCTTCGGCCCTGCAGGGCAACGTGGTTTTCTCCGAGTTCCAATTCATCCGTCCGAAATTCAACCTGAAAGTCTATTCCACCGGGCAGACCAGCTGGTCATTTCCCGACGGCAAGGTCTGGGGCGTTCTGGAGGATGCCCGCAAGCTTCGCGACCAGACCAAACCGGACGGTCCTGTCGATGTGAGCAAGCTGGAGGATATCCGGCTGGGCAAGTTCATCGTCGAGGACGGCATCGTCGAGTTCGAGAACGAGATTACCGGAATTGCCGAAAGCATCACGAACCTGAATGGCACGATGGACTGGCCGACAATCCGCTCCGCCTCGTCCTTCTCGGGCCACGGCATCTGGCGCGGTGACGAGATACTGCTGAAGTCCTCGGCGCAACTGCCTGTCATGCTGTTTGCCGGCGGCTCTTCGTCGGTCACCCTCGACGTGGATTCCAACCCGTTCGTGCTGCGCTTCTCGGGGGAAGCCAACCGGCTTTCCGGCATATTCGCATCCGGCCAGATGTCGCTTGTCACGCCCTCGCTGCGGCGACTTGCGAACCTGTTCGGTGCAGAACTCGAACCCGGCTCCAGCCTCTCCGAGTTCAAGGCTTCGGGCAATGTCAGCGCAACGTTCGAACAAATCGAGATGAGCGACGGAAAGTTCAATCTCGATGGCAATGAAGCATCCGGGACGCTGCGTCTTGCCAGCGCCGAGACCGGCAATCTTCGCCTTTCGGGCACGCTTGCCTACGACAGTTTCGACTTCGCGCCCTATTCCCTCGGCGCCGAGATGACAGCAACCGGTGACGACGGCGCATCCCTGATCGAGATTGCGAGCAGCATCGAGGCCGATCTTCGTTTTTCGGCGGCAAAGGCCAGCATCGGCAATCTCAACGTGACGAATCTTGCCGGAGGCGTGATCGCCAAGGGCGGCAAGCTCATGTTCGACATTGGCAATGCCAATCTGGGCGCGGGCATTCTGGTGGCCAAGCTGGAAGCTGACCAGGATGGTGGTCTGCCGGTATTCCAGGGCACCTTCAACCTGTCGGGGATAGATCTCGGCCAGTTCCCGGCTTTCAGCGAGAATTCCAGGATCTATCTCAGCGGTGCATCGGACCTTCGCGCCAAGATTTCTGCCCGCGGCAACGGATTCCAGGAACTGGTGCGGAACCTCGATGGCACGGTCAACGTCAAGATGGCGTCCGGGAAGATTTCCGGCCTCGACTATCCGGGGATAATCGCAGGCCTTGAGAGCGGCAATACGGAAGCAGCAGGCACTGTGTTTGCCAATGCCGCTGCCGCAACCAATGTAACGCAGCTGGAAATCAACGCGAACATCAACCGCGGCGTCGCCTGGATCCGGAACAGCGGGTTCCTGGTCGCGGGCCGCCCTGCCCATCTTATCGGAAAGATCGACCTGCCGCTCGGCTCGATGGCACTTTGGAGTTATGTCTCCGACAAGACTGCCACGCCGGAGCAGCAATCGCGTCCAACGGGCCTGCCAAGCGACACCAGCCGCCGCTTCTTCCTCGGCGGCACGCTGACACAACCCCTCTTCCTGCCCGAGATATCGGAAGGAACGATCAGGGCAGGCTCGTCTGCTGTCACTCCAACCCGGGAATCAGGCGCCCCGGCCGTGAACAACTGACAGCGTGGCGTTTGGGTGCCTGCAGAATTGGCTCCCGCTTCTTCTCGGGCTTTTCGTGGTTAACAGTTTCTAAAGTTTAACCGGGCTATAAAATTGCCCGGGGCACCGGGTTTTCGCATGATTACCCGTTGCGTCGAACAATTCCGCGCCGAAACACCATCGTTCGAACATGATCCGGTTTCTTGCAACGCTGACCAAGATTGCCATCGCCTCGCTCCTCGTGGGCGTGGTGCTGGACAAGTTCGACATTTCGGCGAACGAGATATTGCTGAAAGCCGGACTGACGCAGGAAAACGTCGTCGAGTACGCCCAGATGGCGCTTGCCTGGGCCACTCCCAATATCATTCTGGGTTCTCTGGTGATCGTGCCTGTATGGCTCGTCACCTACCTGTTCCGCCCTCCGCGCGGCTGATCGCAGCTCAACTGAGTTCTACTGGAAATCGAATGCTGACAGGCCTGCCACCACCTCGTCGAGGCCCAGTGGCCGCGTGATCGGAGGCTCGGCGCGGGAAAGACATCCCATCCGCTCGCACAGCCGGCAGGCCGTTCCAGCCGAGGTCGGCTCCAGTCGCTTGAGGTTCAGGGACTTGCCATAGACCGTTTCGGCAGCAAACTCGCCTGCACAGCCGACCAGAACCGCCGTGCGCCTGACACGCTCGTTGAACGCGATCTGAGGCCCCTCCAGCGTGCGCGATACGGTCAGGAACTCCGCTCCATCCGGCATCTCGACCATTTCGACCAGCACCTGCCCCGGTTGGGAGAAGGCTGCGTGGATCGAGAGCTTGGGGCATGCACCGCCGAAATTGGCCTGCGGGAAGCCTTGCGCGCCCGCCCTGCGGAAACGGTTTCCGGCGTGATCGATCTCCAGCATGAAGAAGGGAATTCCCTGCTTTCCCGATCTCTGCAGCATAGTCAACCGGTTGGCGACCTGCTCGAAGGAACAGGCAAAACGCGAGCGCAGGACATCCATGTCGTAGTTCACGCGCACCGCCGCTTCCTGGAACGCGGTGTAAGGCATGATGAGCGCATGTGCGGAATAGCGGGCAAGCTCAAAACGGGCGATGCGCCTCGCCTCGTCGGACGACAGGTTCAAGGCCTCGATCTGCGCCAGTAGTTCGTCCGCCATGTGGAGTTGGCAGGCTTCCATTGCCAGTTCCCTGACCTGATCGTAGGGAGAAAGGCGTTCGGACAGGAAAAGACGCATGGAATGGCGGTCGAAGCGCCTGCGCCAGTTCGGCATCGCATGAACAGGCAGCGAACGGACAGCGATGTGATGCTCCGAGCGCATCCACTCCTTCAAACTGCCGAGCAATTCGGTTCCCTGGCCCAATTGTCCCGCAAAGGCCTCTGCCTTTTCGTCGATGGCGGGATAGTAGTTGGGCCTCGCCTCCAGTATTTCTCGCACTTCGTCGGCAGGGAGACGGGCTGCTACCAGGCTGGTCTCGTGACCTTCACGGGCCAAGAGGTCCTTGAGATCGGAGAGGCGGTTCTGGGATTCCCGGTAGGCCTTGTAGAGCTTTAGAATTCCGGCGGCAGCGTTGGGCGCGGCCTCCGCGATCTCGACCAGTTCCTGGTCACCCGGCAGTTCCCCCGCAAGCAAGGCATCCGAGAAGACCTCCTTCAATGCGGCATGGGAACCCGGCCCCTCGCCGCGCAATTCGTCGAGATCCAGCTTGTAGGTGGTTGCGAGCTTAAGAAGCAGTTGCACCGTCAGCGGGCGCTGGTTGCGCTCTATCAGATTCAGGTAGCTGGGAGAGATTTCCAGCTCCTCGGCCATCGCCGTTTGCGTGAGGCCAAGCTGGTTGCGAATGCGCCTGATACGGGGACCGGCAAAAATCTTTTGTTCAGCCATGTGCGTTTCCATTCTGCACGATTTTTTACTCCTTTTACAAATTTACGGCAGGCTTTCAACAGGATTTACACAAGGTGACACTTTCATTCCCGCCATTTTCGTCAAACATCTGGCGATTTGCCGCAAACTCTGTAAAACTCGTAAAAACTGGCGTTCGTATCTTCGCCAGGGAAACGCGACACTTTCGCAGTTGTAAAATGTCGGGATGCGGTGCCATAAGGAGGCACCTTATCCATCAAATCACGGGAGTTGATCCGATGAATGCCAAGCCACCAGTCAAGGAACGGACCGAGGAAATGGGTTCTTCCATGAGCGCCGATGAGCAGGCAGCCATCCGCATGGTTGCAAACGACCTGCACCGTCTGAACCAGTCGGTCATGAAGGCGGTGGAAGCTGGCGTATCGGTGGAACTGATCCGCTCCGCGCGTCACCACGCCGGAAACGGCAACTGGGGAGACCTGCTGACGCCAATCATCGTCAAGCAGGACCGCTGAACACGGAATAGATGGAAAACCGGCAACCAGCCGGAAACCTGATCCAACTAGGCCCGCCTCGCATTCGAGGCGGGTTTTTTCGTGCCACGCGGTTTTTCTTGCTCCGTCGCGACGCTCGTGGCTCACTGCTGATATGAAAGCAAATCACCTCACGCGGGCAATTTCGTTCCTGGGCATTATTGCCGCCCTGGCGGCCGTGATCCATGGTGCCGACATCAACAGCGGAGCGCTGATCCCTATCGCAGCATTGTTTGCAGGACTGAATGCACTGCCATTTATCCTGACCTTTCTCCTCACCTACAAATCCTTCTTCCGAGGATGGGCGGCATGGGCTTTCATGACCGTCACGCTGGCATTGCTCGGGCTGTCCATGCTTGCCTATTGGCAATTGTATTTCGATGCCGTGAGCGATCCGCAGGACCCGATCATATTGGCTGTTCTGCCAGTTTATCAATTGGTTGCGCTCGGCATTGCGGTGGTCATCATCCGCTTTTGCCAGGGATATCTGGAGCCTGGAAAATGATGCCTTGGAGCGGCGTGCTTGGCCGATGCGCAATTATTGACGACCCCGTCTTGCAAATTTAAATCGATTTAATTAGTAATGCTGCAGTGCGGCGAGCGTGCTTGGCCAAGCCGGTAAACCGGGTGGTCAACACAGCCCATCGCCCTAATTCTCATCTGGTCAGACAAGGGACCCAGGAACGTGACAAGTCACATTATCCCTGTAGAGGAATTCGACTACGTCGTATTTGGCGGTACGGGCGACCTCGCCGAACGCAAACTCATTCCGTCGCTCTATCACCGTCTCGAGGACGGTCAGATCGTCGGCAGTTCGAGAATCATCGGAGCTGCGCGGTCGCGGATGTCGTCCGGCGAATATCGCGAGTTCGCAGAAAAGGCGCTCAACGAACATGTGGGTTCGGAGAAACTCGATCCTGCCGTAGTCGAGGATTTCCTGTCGCGGCTTCACTATGCCGCCGTTGACGCCAAGTCGCAGGATGGCTGGGATGACCTCAAGGCGCTGCTTGGCGATGTCGGCAGGGTGCGCGCCTACTATCTTGCGGTCAGCCCTGCAATCTTCGGCGACATTGCCGACCGCCTCAATGAGAACGGCCTGATCCGCGAGAATTCCAGGCTCGTGATCGAGAAACCGATCGGCCGCGACCTGCAATCGGCGCGCGATCTAAACGAGGAAGTGGGCCGCCATTTCCGCGAAGACCAGATATTCCGCATCGACCATTACCTGGGCAAGGAAACGGTTCAGAACCTTCTCGCCCTGCGCTTCGCCAACACGCTCTACGAGCCGGTGTGGAACGCGGCCCACATCGACCACGTTCAGATCACCGTTGCAGAAACCCTGGGTGTCGAAGGGCGCGGCAACTACTACGACAAGTCGGGCGCCATCCGCGACATGGTGCAGAACCATCTTCTGCAACTGCTCTGCCTGGTCGCGATGGAACCGCCATCCTCATCGGACGCCAATGCGGTGCGTGACGAGAAGCTGAAGGTGTTGCGGGCATTGCGGCCCATCAATTCCGCCAATGTGGGTGACTTCACGGTGCGCGGCCAGTACACCGCAGGCGCAGCCAATGGTGCAGCCGTGCCCGCCTACCTTGACGAGGTGGACGACAAGCAGTCCGACACCGAGACCTTTGTCGCGATCAAGGCCGAGATCGAGAACTGGCGCTGGGCAGGCGTTCCCTTCTACATGCGCACCGGCAAGCGGCTGGCGACGCGCATGTCCGAGATCGTCATCCAGTTCAAGCCCGTCCCCCATTCGATCTTCGACGAGGATGCCGGCAAGCTTGCCTCCAACCAGCTCGTGCTGAGGCTGCAACCGGACGAGGGCGTGCAGCAGATCATCATGATCAAGGACCCCGGTCCGGGCGGCATGCGCCTGAGGCAGGTTGCCCTCGACATGAGTTTCCAGGAGAGCTTCGGCGCCAAATCGCCCGATGCCTATGAGCGGCTTCTTCTCGATGTCATTCGCGGCAACCAGACGCTTTTCATGCGGCGCGACGAGGTGGAGGCTGCGTGGAAATGGATCGAGCCGATCATCTCTGCCTGGGGCGAAACCAGCCAGACCGTTCGCAAGTATACCGCGGGCAGCTGGGGACCGGCGGCCTCGGTTGCGCTGATCGAGCGGGACGGCCGAACCTGGGTCGATGACTTGAACTAGGAAGCAGGTGATGCATTTCACGGCATTCGATACGCGCGAAGGGCTTGCACAGTGGCTGGCGGAAACAGTTGCCAGCGCATTGCGTAAGTCCATTTCGAGACGGGAAACGGCGAGCCTTGCCGTCTCCGGCGGGTCGACCCCAAAGCTGTTCTTCCAGCATCTTTCTCGCCAGGTTCTCGACTGGGACAAGGTGACCGTGACGCTGGTTGACGAACGCTGGGTGCCCGGCAACAGCGACCGTTCCAATGCCCGGCTCGTTGCGATCGAACTGCTTCAGCGCGATGCTGCGCGCGCAAGTTTCCTGCCGCTCTACAGGCCGGAGCTGACGCCTGAGACAATTGGTGAGATCGAGGACGAGATATCGCCCCTGCTGCCATTCTCTACAGTAGTCCTTGGCATGGGGGCGGACGGCCACACGGCTTCCTTCTTTCCGGGCGGAAAGAACCTGGAAGCAGCGGTCAAACCCGATACGCAGCGTCTCCTGATCGGTACCGAAGCAGAGGGCGCGGGTGAGCCGCGCGTGACCTTGACCCTGCCGCCCCTGGTGAACGCAGAGAACACCTTTCTCCACATCGAAGGACAGCAGAAGCGCGATGTCCTGGAGGAAGCGAGCGGCGCCGGCGACCCTGCGGCGATGCCGATTCGTTTCGTGCTCGCCGCGTTGCCGGACATTCGCGTTGTCTGGGCCCCCTGAGGGCGCAGCGCGGCACTTGAGTAAGAATGCATTCCAGAAAACCGGCGCCAGCCGGTGAAAGGGAAACGAGATGAGTGTGAAACACGAAATCAGTGCAATAACCGCGCGCGTCGCCGAGCGCAGCAGAGCGAGCCGCGAAGCGTATCTTGAAACAGTGGAAGAGAACATCGCGCGCGGCGTGACGCGGGCAGCCCTTTCCTGCTCCAACCTGGCGCACGGTTTTGCCGCCTGCGGCGTGACCGACAAGGAAAAGCTTGCCGGCGAAGTGGTGCCCAATCTCGGGATCATCACCGCCTACAACGACATGCTTTCCGCTCATCAGCCCTACAAGGACTATCCTGACCTTATAAAGCAGGCAGCAGAAGATGCAGGCGGTGTGGCGCAGGTGGCGGCAGGCGTTCCGGCCATGTGCGACGGGGTTACCCAGGGCCAGCCCGGCATGGAACTCTCCCTGTTCTCCCGCGACGTGATTGCGATGGCCACCGGGATCGGCCTGTCGCACAACATGTTCGATGCGGCGGTCTTCCTTGGCATCTGCGACAAGATCGTGCCCGGCCTGATCATGGGGGCGCTCGCTTTCGGGCATGTCCCGGCCGTATTCGTTCCGGCTGGTCCCATGCCCTCCGGCCTGCCAAATGACGAGAAGGCGCGTATCCGCCAGCTCTATGCCGAAGGAAAGGTGGGACGCGACGAACTGCTCAAGGCGGAGTCGGCTTCGTACCATTCTCCGGGAACCTGCACATTCTACGGAACGGCAAACACCAACCAGATGCTGATGGAAATCATGGGGCTGCACCTGCCGGGTGCGAGTTTCATCAATCCGGGCACACCGCTGCGCGATGCCCTTACAAAGGCAGCCGCCAAGCGCGCGCTTGCAATCACGGCGCTCGGCAACGAATTCACGCCCATTGGCCGCCTCTATGACGAGAAGTCGGTTGTCAACGGCGTGGTCGGGCTACATGCCACCGGCGGCTCGACCAACCATGCCCTTCACCTAGTTGCGATGGCTCGCATGGCTGGCATTCAGTTGACTCTGCAGGATATCTCGGACCTGTCCGACATCGTGCCGCTTCTGGCGCGCGTCTATCCGAACGGGCTTGCAGACGTGAACCATTTCCATGCAGCCGGCGGCATGCCCTATCTCATAAGCCAGCTTCTCCAGAACGGATACCTGCACGAAGACGTCAAGACGGTGTGGGGCGGCGGGCTCTCAGGCTATGCCCGCGAGCCGAAACTGGGCAGTGAGGGCCAACTTGTCTACGAGGATGCACCGGCGGAAAGCGGCAACGAGAACATTCTGTCGACACCTGCCAAGCCATTCCGATCCAATGGTGGCTTGAAGGTGATGAAAGGAAATCTCGGAACGGCCATTTCAAAGATCTCGGCCGTGAAGGAGGAACGGCATATCATCGAGGCACCGGCACTCGTGTTTCATGAGCAGCAGGAGATCATCGATGCCTTCAAGGCGGGCAAGCTCGACCGTGACTTCATCGCGGTGCTGCGCTTCCAGGGCCCGAAGGCCAAGGGAATGCCGGAATTGCACAAGATGACACCGCCGCTGGGCGTGTTGCAGGATCGCGGCTTCAACGTGGCGCTCGTGACTGATGGGCGCATGTCGGGCGCGTCGGGGAAAATCCCCTCTGCCATCCATCTGACACCAGAGGCAATCGATGGCGGGCCGATCTCCAAGGTTCGCGACGGCGACATGATCCGGCTTGATGCCACCACGGGCAATCTCGAAGTGCTGATCAGCGCAGCGGAGCTTGAGGCGCGGCCCACAGCCAAGGCCGATCTGTCTCACAATCAGCACGGGCTGGGCCGCGACCTGTTCGCTACCTTCCGGCAGATGGTGAACGGATCGACCGAGGGCGCCACGCCGCTCTGAACCGTTCCACCGGCGTCACTTGGCGGGTGTCAGTCGCAGCATGCGCCCACCCTGGCCATCCTCGAGCAGGTAGATCGCGCCATCCGGCCCCTGCTCGACTTCACGAATGCGCTGACCCATGTCGAAGCGCTCGGCCTCGGTGGCCGCATCGCGCTCGATGTCGACGCGAATGAGTGCCTGCGAGGCAAGTCCGCCGATCAAGGCATCCCCTTGCCATTGCGGGAACATTTCGCCTGAATAGATCACCAGGCCAGCAGGCGCGATGGTGGGCACCCAGAAGGCTTCGGGCGGATTGAACTCCGGCCGTGTGTCATGGTTCGGAATGTTTGCGCCCGAGTAGTGATTTCCCTCAGAGACGACCGGCCAGCCCTGGTTCGTGCCCGGCAGGGTCAGGTTCAACTCGTCGCCGTGACGCGGACCCATCTCGGTGGTCCAGAGCCTGCCTTCACCGTCGAATGCAATGCCCAGCATGTTGCGATGACCCACTGACCAGAAGGTCTTTGCCAGCTCACCCTGGTCCTGGAAGGGGTTTCCGTCAGGCAGGCTTCCGTCTGCATTGAGGCGTATTACCTTGCCAAGGGCCTGGTCCATGTCCTGTGCGGGTGTCTGTTTCTGGCGTTCACCCGATGTGATGAAGAGCTTGCCGTCCGGCGAAAAGGCCAGTCTGTGGCTGTAATGCCCGCGTCCCGTCACCTTTGGCTGCTGCCGCCAGATGACCTCGAGACCCTCCAATGATGTCCCATCTTCCGAGAGCGTGCCTCTTGCCACCGCAGCGCCCCGGGTGCCCCCGTCACCTGCTTCCGCATAGCTGATGTAGATCATTCGGTTCGAGGCGAATTCGGGATGCAGGATCACGTCTCCCAACCCGCCCTGTCCGCCGGAATCGACATCAGGGAGACCGGAAACGGAATGGCTGGTTCCATCTGCCGTGACTTGCTGTAGCGATCCGGCCTTTTCCGTGACGAGCATCGAACCGTCGGGAAGGAATGTCATCGCCCATGGTTCGTCGAAAGAAGCAATCCCGGTTACTTCCAGCCGGGTTCCATTATTGCCCGTGACCTCCTCGGCCCAGGCCGGAACTGCCGCCTGCATGGCAACGGAAGCGATGAAAACGCCTCCGCCAAGGATGAGTTTGCTGTTCGATGGCGATTTTCCGATTTCAGATTTCAACGATTGTCTCCGCTGTTCCGCGTGTTCACTGTCATGTCGAATGTCCGAAACTAACGCGGCGACAGCACGGCAGGATCCACGAAGATGCCGGAAATCCGCTCAATTCACGGTCACAATTTCGTTGGCAGGATATTCAGCCCCAGGCTGTTTCACCTTCAGGTGTAAACAGGTCGAAATAGCAACCGACTGAATTGCTCTACAGGATTTGTTGCGGGACCGGGAGGAAGAAGCCTTCAGTGAACCCGAACTTCTGGGCCAAGCTCACGCGCCAGCATGCCGATCTGGCGGAAGTGATCGGCCCTTGGCGATGCTTCGCGCCATGCCATGGCAACAGTTCTATAGGGCTCTGGCTCGCTGAAGCGCGTCAGCACGACTGCATCGTTTGCCATTTCGACCTGAATGCACAATTCGGGAACCAGGGTAATGCCCAGCCCATGCGCAACAAGCTGAATGAGCGTTGCAATGTTGGAGGTTCCGTAAACCTCTCCATACTGTACGCCGGCCTTGTCGCAATGGTTGAGAGCCTGGTCGCGAAGGCAATGACCTTCCTCAAGCAACAGCAATTGCTCGCTCGCAATGAATGCCTGAAGCGCCCCATTGCCGTTTTCCGGGGCAGGCCTGCTGGCCGGCGAGGCGAGCAGAAAACGGTCCTCGAACAGTTCCATGCAGTCGAACATGGGATGGTCGAGCGGTGCGGCACCGATCACCAGATCCACCTTGCCCTGGGCTAGTTCCTCGATCAGGCGGGCCGTCTGCGTTTCGCGAATCGTCAGCTTGAAATCGGGGTGCGTTTCCTTGAGCGCCGGAATGAGCCTGGGCAGCAGGTAGGGACCGATTGTCGGAATGACACCGATCTTGAGCGTGCCACGCGTTCCGTTGAGCCCTTTGGCATAATCGTTGAGCATGTCCATCTCGGCGAGCACGCGCCGTGCACGCGCCAGGATTTCCGTACCCTCGGGCGTCAGTTCCAGGCCGTCCCGGCGGCGGCGAAACAGGCTGGCACCCAACTGTTTTTCCATCTCCAATATCTGCATGGAGAGTGCCGGTTGAGTAACGGCACATTCTTCTGCGGCCTTCCCGAAATGACGCAATCTCGAAGCGGCTTCGAAATAGCGGAGTTTTTTCAGGGTAATCATTTACTTCTGTATTCTCATTGAGGCCGACACAACTCATGAGGCATCGGAACGCGGCAACGTTGGCAAACTATATATCCGTGCCGCGCTGTCAGCCAATACATAACTTGTTGATCCACATGGATCAGATAGAAAACAACCCATAGGCGCTTTCGGTTCCTGTCTGGTGTCAGATTTCCAACATCTTCAGTCGGAAAACAGGACCATTCGCGATACCTGAGCGAACAGCATTCAGAATTGAGGCGGTTCCAGACCTGCCGTCCGGCAGGCTGAAACGAGGGTGTTGGCCATCAGCATCGCAATGGTCATCGGCCCGACGCCGCCTGGAACCGGAGTGATGGAACCGGCGATTTCGGCAGCCTGGGCATAGTTGACGTCACCGACAAGGCGGGTCTTGCCCTCGCCCTTTTCCGGCGCCGGAACCCGGTTGATGCCCACATCGATCACGCATGCGCCGGGCTTGATGCAGTCCGCGCCGATCATTTCGGGCCTGCCAACGGCGGCAACCAGAATGTCTGCGGTGCGCGCAATGCTGGGAAGGTCTGCGGTCCTTGAATGGGCGATTGTCACCGTGGCGTTGGCCGCAAGGAGCAGGTTTGCCATGGGCTTGCCGACAATGTTGGAACGCCCGACCACCACTGCATTGAGGCCGGAGAGATCGGCCTTTCCAAGAGCCTTGCGGATCAGCACCATGGAACCGGCAGGCGTGCATGGAAGCATCGCGCTGTCAATCTGGCCGGTACCGAGCCTGCCAACATTGATCGGGTGAAAGCCGTCGACATCCTTTTCCGGCAGGATCGAGGTGATCACGGCATCTTCGTCGATCTGCGAAGGCAACGGCAATTGCACCAGAATACCGTGGATCGACGGATCGGCGTTGAGGCGTCCCACCAGGTCGAGAAGTTCCTGCTGGCTTGTGGTCTCGGGCAGTTCATGGGTTTCGGACTTGAAACCGCATTCCTTCGCGCGCTTTCCCTTCGAACGGACGTAGACCTGGCTTGCGGGATCGGAGCCCACGATGACGACGGCAATTCCAGGCTGCACACCTGCCTTTTCCTGGATGCCGGCAGTGGCCGACTTCACCTTGGAAATCACCTCTTCGGCAATTGCCTTGCCGTCTATCACGCTAGCCGTCATGTCGCTCTCCTGGCTTCGCTGCAGTAATGAACTCATTCCACTCGTCCGGCCCTGTTTCCGCCTCCGTAAACCGCCTGTTAACCAAGAAGTTACGTTTGCCGGTTAGGTTTGATGTCTCCGGTCTCGGCCTCCTGTTGGGGTGAGGCTGCCACCGGGCCAGAAAGGTGTGAGGAGCATCTTTCACCTGCGGGGCTCAAATGCAGGTGAAAGGGCTGTGGGGCCTGATGCTTTTCACACCTTGTCTGGCACTTCTTTCCTTCGTCTTTTCTTGCCTCGTCATCCGTTCCGGTCGAACACCGCTGCCAGATCATCGGCTTGCTTCACCAGCATGGATGTATCCGAGGCAACGCAAACGAAGTCGAATCCCATCTCAATGAACTTCTTCGCCATCGGCGGATCGAAGGAAAGGATGCCTGCCTTGACCGGCGTCTTGCGCATGCGCTCCAGCGCCTCGGCGATTTTTTCCTGAACCTCGGGATGGCTGATATTGCCCAGGTGCCCCATGGAAGCCGAAAGGTCAGCCGGACCGATGAAAAGGGCATCGACCCCCTCGATAGCCCCGATTTCCTCGATCTGTTCGACGGCTTCCGCGGTCTCGATCTGCAGGGTCAGGAATATCTCCTTGTGGGCATTGGCGTGGTAGTCCTTCACCCTGCCGTACATCGTTCCGCGTGTGCCACCGGCAACGCCGCGGTTGCCGTGTGGCGGGTAGCGCGTGGCAGCAACCGCCTTGCGGGCCTCTTCCACGGTCTGGACGTAGGGAATGATCAGCGAGTTGACGCCAGCATCCAGCAAGCGCTTGATGGCTACAAAGTCGTTCCATGGCGGGCGCACGGCAGGCGCCATCGAGGCACCGTTCATGGCCTGCAGCATGGAGACTGTCGTTTCCAGATCGTAGGGGCCATGCTCCATGTCGAGCACCAGCCAGTCGAAACGGGTACCCGTCAGCATTTCCGCAACCAGCGGATCGGGAATCTGCGACCACAGACCGAGCGAAGGCTGATTGTTCTTCAGCGCGAGTTTCATGCGATTAGGTGGCAGGTTCATTGCCGTTTCCCCCTCCATGCTTGCATCAATTCGGAAAAGAGCAGGCTGGATGACGGCAACCTAGAACAACAGGCGCACAAGTCTACTCAATGGACGACATCACCAATCAAAGGGCGACATCGGCGCCATGTTTTCAGACAAGCACAACTTGTTCCAGCAAGAAATCGCGGCAGGCAATTGAAGGCGACATTCTCAACAGGAAAGAGTGGGCTCAACAGGAAAGAGCGGGAAAGTTCCTTCCCGCTCTTCATTCGCTGTTACATCCGGTCAGTTGGCGCCCTGAGCCATTGGCTTCTTCATCATGGTCACCGGTTTGACGGGGAAAGGAAGCGTGATCGAACCGGCGTTCTGGAACGACACTTCCACCTCGCGGGTTTCGCCTTCCTTGAGCTGTTCCTTCAGCCCCATGAACATGACATGGAAGCCGCCGGGCTTGAGCACGACTTCGCCGCCGGCGGGAATTTCAAGTCCGCCTTCGACTTCGCGCATCTTCATGACGTCGTTTTCCATCTTCATTTCGTGGACTTCGACCTTGCCGGCAAAGTCGACATTGCCGCCGATCAGGCGGTCTGCCTCGGAACCGGTATTGCGTATGACCATGTAGCCACCGGAAACGGGTGCGTTGGGCATTGTTGCCTTCATCCAGGGCGTGTCGATCACCAGATCGCCAAGCTTGTATTCCTCGGCCTGGGCTGTGGAGACCATCGCAGCAGTGACGAGGGCTGCAGTGAATGCGAGTTTTCTGAACATCAAAGATAATCCTGTTTGCATTGGAATTTTTCGTGCCGGCTCGCCCCTGGCTGCCAGGGCAGCGGCAATGCCGACATAGGCCCCTCGGGGCATCAAATCACGCTGCAAGAAGGGGAGGCCCGCGCAACGGTGCTGAGGGAAAGCCCACAGGGGGCAGCGCCGCGGAGCGAGCCGGGATTATTCTCGTTCCTGCGCGCGCGTCACGGGTCCGTTCGCGAATCTGGAAGCGCGGAGGGAGGCCGACGCTTCCGGCTATGTGGCAAAATTCGCAGACTGACCCGTAATGATCGTGGCTACCGCTTTCGTCCGACAGACAGACCTGGAGAACAGTACCGTCGGGAAGCGTGCCGGAATAGACAATTGGCTGGCCGCCATCCGCATATCCGACAGCGCGGTGCGCAAAAGCGGCCATGACAAGCGCAAGCGATACAATGGCAAGCACTGCGAAGCCGGGACGGCTCACATGCCTGCCCCTGCCTACCCGCGCCAGACTGAACATCCTGCGTATGAAAGCTTCAGCATTCATGCCTGTTTTCTAGCGTCTGGCGTTGCAAAAGGCTATGCGACAAACCTGACATACAGCACCATACTGCCGCCGGTTCGGGCATCGATTTTGCCAAGATTACATGCCCGGTTGCAACACAACATTTTTTTGACAGCCGGGTGCTTTGATACTGGACAGTCCGGGGGGGAACTTCTATAAACCGCTCGTTCCGGGCCGGACCTCTGTTCGGCTGCATCGTGGAACCATGCCCAGATAGCTCAGTTGGTAGAGCAGCGGATTGAAAATCCGCGTGTCGGTGGTTCGAATCCGCCTCTGGGCACCATTTTCCGCTTATCGTTCGCAAACGCTTTCAGCGTGCTCACTCCGCTTCGCGGCTCGCTTTTCGCTCGCTGCACGGAAAGCACTCCAGGGGTAATGCTACGCGCGGACGAAGGGACAACTTTGCCATCGCAAAAGTGCCACCGGTACGCTCGCGCTGCTCTTCGCAGGCCCTTTGAACGGCAATCGCCCCCACCGGAACGGTGTCACATCCTCGGCATGCCCTTCGGCCGCAGGAGGCGTTTCTGGGCAGCAATGCGGAATTGCGAATTGGCGGCACCATAGCCGTTGTAGCCGCCGCGCCGTTCCACGATCTCGAAGAAGAAGCCCTCGCCGTAGATCGGGCTGTAGAGCTGGAAATACTCGCCGCCATTGTCGTCCCGGTCATAGAGGATATTGCCGGACTTGAGCCTGTCGAACATTTCATCGTCGAGACCAAAACGGGCGTCGAGGTCCTCATAGTAGTTCGGTGAAATCTGGAGGGGCTTGAAGCCATTCCTGATCAGCGCATCGAGGCTCGCAAAGATATCGCCGCTTTCAAATGCCACGTGCTGGATGGCCGAACCGAAACTCTCGGCGATGAAGTGCCCGGCAAGCGTCTTGCGGTTCTCCGCTCCGTTCATGGTGATGCGCATCGTGCCTTCGGCATTTTCGATTGCCTGGCTGCGAATGACGCCGCCGGAATCGATCACATCGAACATGGGTGTTTTCCCCGTCTCGAAGATCGAGGTGTAGAAGAGAAGCCATGTCAGCATCTCCTCGTAGTTCATGGTCTGGGCCACGTGGTCGATGCGCTTCAACCCAGCGTTGACGGGCGCATCCGCCTTTTCCAGCTTGCGGAACTCGATTTCCCAGACGCGCGAAAGATCGCTGCCTTCATCGATGAAATGCATGATGCCGCCGCCGACTCCGCGAATGGCCGGAATTTTCAGCTCGCCCGGCCCGACGGCCTGTTCGAACGGCTGTGCACCCAGCGCGCGGGCGCGCTCGACCGTTGCCGCTGCATCCTTGACCCTCAGTCCCATGTCGCAGACGCAGGTGCCGTGCAGCAGATAGGCCGAATGGGCAAAGCCCTCATGCCCGGTGTTGATGACGATGTTGATGCCGCCCTGACGCCAAAGGTCCACTTCCTTGGTGATGTGCCGGCCGCAGCGCTCGAAGCCCAGAGCGGAAAGCATGGCGCCCAGTTCTTCGGCCTCGCTCTCGTCGGCCGCGAACTCAACGAATTCCACGCCCGAAACCGGGATGCGATCCGGCATCTCGGGGACTTCGATTGCGATTTCAGGTTCCTCCCGCCTCACGCGGTCCATCAGGTAGACGAGCGAGCGGTGACCGTCGACCGAGATCGACTTCGGCGAGCCGCCGCGGAACTGGTCATTGAAAATCTCCAGCGACAGGTAATCGCTGTAGCCTGTCGCAGCCACGGCGCGCATGAAACCCAGCACGTCGAGATCGCCCTCGCCCGGCATGTTGCGGAAATGCCTGGACCAGTAGAGCAAGTCCATGTCGATCAGCGGGGCGTCGGCAAGCTGGACGAAGAATATCTTGTCGCTCGGGATCGAGCGGATCGATTTCGGATCGATCTTTCTGGCGAGCGTGTGGAAACTGTCGAGAATGATGCCGATGTTGGGGTGGTTGGCGCGGCGCACGATCTCCCACGCGTCGCGATGGTCGTTGACATGGCGGCCCCAGGCAAGCGCCTCGTATCCGACCCTGATGCCCTTCTTCGCTGCCCGCTCGCCAAGCTCGGCGAAGTCGTCGGCAGCGCGGTCGACACCCCCCAGTGACAGGGGAGAAATACTGGAGCACACCAGCACCAGATCGGTGCCCAGTTCGTTCATGAGGTCGAACTTGCGCTCGGCCCGGTCGAAGGCGCGGCTGCGCTGCGGTTCAGGCATTCCCTCGAAATCACGGAAGGGCTGGAAAAGGCAGAGTTCCAGGCCGTGGTCGCGTACCATCTTGCCGACATCGGCCGGGCTGCCTTCGTAGGCAAGGAAATCGTTCTCGAAAATCTCGATGCCGTCGAAGCCGGCAGCGGCGATTGCAGCCAGTTTCTCGCGAAAATCTCCGGATATCGAAACCGTGGCAATAGCCGTTTTCATGGTCTTCATCCTGTCAGGCAGCCTTCACCCGATCCTTGAAAAAGGCTGCGTCCATCGTCTTGAGTTCCGGTGAAATCACGGGTGTGAATTCCATTCTGCCAACAACATCGGCCTGAACGTCGATGCCGGGAGCGATTTCGGTGAGAACCGGTCCGTCCGGCCCGAGACGGAACACGCAACGTTCCGTCACGTAGAGGATCTCCTGGCCCTGCTGGACAGCCTGAAGCCCCGAGAAGGTGATCTGGTCCACCTTGCCAACGAACTTGCAGACATCGCCGTGGCGCAGGATCGACAGGTCTCCGTTGCCGGAAGAGATATCGGTTCCCTTCGCATCGAAGGTGCCGCAGAACACGACCTTGCGCGCATTCTGGGCAATGTCGATGAAGCCGCCCGGACCAACCGGCACGCCGCCCAGCTTGGAGGCATTGACGTTGCCGGCGGCATCGACCTGGCCGAAGCCGAGGAATGCAATGTCGAGACCACCACCGGAATAGAAATCGAACTGCGATGGCCCGTCGATCATCGCCGTCGCATTGCGCGCATAGCCGAAGAGCGTGCCGGTAAGCAGTGTCCCGCCATAGGTTCCGTGTTCGATTGTCTGGTAGTAGCGCTCACGCTCGCCAAGCGCAGCAACCAGTGTCGCCACCTGGTCTGGAATTCCAAAACCGTAGTTGATGACTGCCCCGTCGAAGAGTTCGGTTCTGGCGCGTTCGGCAACGATGCTGCGTGCGGTAAAGGGTGGAATTCCCGGCGCGTCCTCCTCGACCCGCTTTTCACCGGATATCGCCGGATCGTAACCGATCTCGTACCCTTGAGTCTGGCCGGGATCGACAACGATTGCATCGACAATGGCCGAGGGAATACGGACCTGCCGGGCGCCCAGTTCACCATTGGCAACGCGTTTGCGTACCTGCACGATGACCTTGCCGCCGCAGTTGTGAACGGCAGCAGCCATGGCATAGCTGTCCACATTCGCCGGCTCCTCGTCCAACGAGATGTTGCCGTCATCGTCCGCGATAGAGCCCTTCAGAAGACAGGCATCCATCTGGAACGGAAGATAGCGAAGGTATTCCTTTCCACCGATCTCGACCAGCTCACAAAGCGGGTCCCTGGCTGCTTCGTTCATGCGCCCGCCGTCGATGCGCGGGTCGATGAACGTGCCAAGCCCTACATGTGTAAACAGGCCGGGCCGCTTCGCCGCAATCTCGCGCATCATCTGCATGGCAACGCCGCCCGGCAAAACATGCGCCTCGATCTCGTTGTTTGCCGCCATCTGCTGCATGCGCGGCGACCATGGCCAGTGCCCGCCAATGACCTTGCGCACCATTCCCTTGTGGGCAAAGCGGTTGATGCCGGTGTCCTTGCGATTGCCGATACCCAATGCATGAACGAGGGTCATGTTGGCCGGATGGCCGGTTTCGAGGAACCGTTTCTCCGTGGCTTCATGCAGGCACATTGCCTCGCAAAGCCCGCCACCGCCACCAATCAGGCCTATGGTTGCACCATCCGGGATAAGTGCGACCGCATCGGCCGCTGTCATGAACTTGCCGTGCTTCATGCGGAATACGGATCGAAAATCTTCGTCCCCCCCTTGAGCATCGATTTGGCGATCACGCCTCGATGGATTTCACTGGCGCCATCGAAGATGCGATAGATCCTTGCATCGCGGTAATAGCGCTCGATCGGCAGGTCCTTGGAGTAGCCCATGCCGCCGAAGATCTGCATCGAACGGTCGACCACGCGGCCAAGCGTCTCCGATGCCTGAACCTTCAGAACCGAAATCTTGGCGCGCATGTCGTGCCCCTGGTCCATGCCCCAGGCGCACTCCCAAAGCGCGGTGCGCGCGGCATTGATCTCGATTGCCGAGTCGGCAAGCATCTGCTGCACCATCTGGAAATCGCCGAGAGCCTGGCCGAACTGCTTGCGGTCGCGAGCATATTCGAGGGTCATGTTGAGGATCTTGGTGGCCTTGCCGATGGCGCGGGCTGCAACCTGTGCCAGGCGCACACGGCCAAGCACGGCAAGCGCCAGCTTGAGCCCTTCCCCTTCGACGCCCAGTAGGTGTTCGTCGGTGAGTTCCACATCATCGAAATGCAGTTCAAGGTGCGTCGTGCCGCGTATACCCATCATCGGCTGGTCGCGGCCAACCGTGAACCCCTTCGTTCCCTTGTCGACCAGGAACATGGAGATGCCACGGTGTCCCTTGTCCGGATCGGTGACCGCCGTCACCACGAAGAAGTCGGCAAAGGCGGCATCGGAGATGAAGTGCTTCATTCCGTTGAGCACCCACTTGTCGCCCTCGCGCCGTGCACGCGTCTTGATCCCGGCAGCATCGGAACCTGCACCCGGCTCGGTAAACGCGATGGAACAAACGCGCTCGCCTTCGATCGCCGGTTTCAGCCAGCGCTCCATCTGCGGTCCCTTGCAGGCCAACAGCACCTCGTAGACATTGCCGAATGCCCGGCGGATGAGGATGTCGGTCGTCTGCCCGAACTGTTCCTCGACCAGCATGGTATCGACAACCGAGAGGCCGCCTCCGCCGTGTTCCTCGGGAATGTTCATGCCGTAAAGGCCGAGCGCCTTCGACTTGGCGAAAACCGCGCGTGCCGTTTCGTCCGGTAGAACGCCAGTCGCCTCGATTTCCTCTTCCAGGGGCTGGAGCTCGGTCTTGATGAAATCCCTGACCGTATCGACGAGCATGCGCTGCTCGTGGCTAAGCGAAAAATCCATAGTTGCTGTCCGTGTCTTGTGTCCGGGCCATTGCCCGCTGTCATTTGCCCGCGTTTGAAACGAGATCCTCCATCGCGGAAACGGCGGTCAGATAGCCGTTCGGTCCAAGCCCCGCGATGATCGCCGTCGCCACCTTGGAAACGAGCGAGTTGTGATAGACCGCCTCGCGGCGATGAATGTTGGAAATGTGCAGTTCGATGATCGATCCGGGGAACATCTTCAACGCGTCGTAGACCGGAACGGATGTGAAGGTCAGACCTGCCGGATTGATGATGATGCCGCTCGCGCCCGCGTCGATGGCATCATGTATCCAGCCAACGATTTCACCCTCGTAGTTGGACTGCCTGAAGACGATCTCGCGATTGCTGGCAGCCCTGCATTTTTCCTCGATCTGGGCCAGCGTCACCGAGCCGTAGATTTCCGGTTCGCGCGTGCCAAGACGGTTGAGGTTCGGACCATTGAGAATGTGAATTGCGCCGCTCATGCCTCTTCCTCCTCTTCCAGGTGCCCGCCGAGGAAAAGGTGCCCAACCCTGGGATCGGCGAGCAGTTTCTGTGCGTCGTCGTGCATGCGTGTCTGGCCAAGTTCGAGGACCAGCCCGTAGTCCGACATTGCGAGCGCAGCCTTGGCGTTCTGCTCGACCATCAGGATGGTCACACCCTGGTCGCGAAGGCGCTGGAGCGTTGAGAAGACCTCCTGAACCAGGTTCGGCGAAAGGCCGATGGACGGTTCGTCGATCAGAATGAGTTTCGGATCGAGCAACAGCGAACGCGCCACTTCGAGCTGTTTCTGCTGGCCACCCGACAACTCGATTGCCTTGCGGTCGCGAAACTGCCGAAGCATCGGGAACTGGTCCATCACCTGTTCGATGCGCTCGCGCACCTTGTCCTGGTCGGGTGCAGTGATGCCGCCCAGTTCCAGGTTGTGATAGACGGAAAGCTGCGGCACCACGTTGCGTCCCTGCGGGACGTAGGTCACGCCCTTGCTGATCATCTGCTTCGGCTTCAGCCCGGTCACATCCTCGCCTTCGAGCAGTATCTGCCCGGAGGAAATGTTGAGCAGCCCGAAGATCGCCTTGAAAACCGTCGACTTGCCTGCGCCGTTGGGACCGATGACGGTGGTGATGCATGCCTTCGGGATCTTGAACGACGTGCCGTTCAGGATGGTTATCTTGCCGTAGCCGCCATAAAGGTCTTTCAGTTCCAGCATGGTTCAGCCTCCCAGGTATGCGTCGATGACCTGCTGGTTGGAACGGATCTCGTCGGGGCTTCCCTCGGCGATGATCGCTCCTTCAGCCAGCACGATGATGCGCGAACACAGGGACATGACGAATTCCATGTTGTGTTCGATCACCACGAAGGTCGTGTTGTGGGATTCATTGTAGGTCTTGAGCCGTTCCTTGAGATGGCCAAGCATGGTCAGGTTGACCCCACCGGCCGGTTCATCAAGCAAAACAAGCGAAGGGCCAGCCATGAAGGCCATCGCGGCGTCGAGCAGTTTCTGCTGGCCATAGGACAGCGAGCCTGCCATCTCGTCGCGCAGGTGTTCGAGCTTGAAGAACTCGATCATCTGGTCGGCTTCCGGGGTAAGTCCCGCATCCGGTTTGCCGAACAGCCGCGTCAGCATGGTTCCGTGATGCTCCTGCCCGGCAAGGATGATGTTGTCGAGCACGGTCATCTGGGGAAAGACGGACAGCTGCTGGAAGGTGCGGCCCACGCCCAGCTTGTTGAGATCGTTGGAGCGCATTCCGGACACTGGACGCCCGTTGACCATGACCTCGCCCTGGTTGGGCGTGAGCTGGCCGAGAACGCAGTTGAAGAGCGTCGACTTGCCCGAGCCGTTGGGGCCGATCAGTCCAAGCACTTCGCCCTTCCTGACATCGAAAGAGACATCGCGCACGGCATGGATGTTGCCAAACGACTTGGAGATGTTGCGCACGGAAAGAACGGTGTCACTCATAGCTGTGCTCCCTTCTCCATGTCCTTGCGGACCTGCTGGTTCGGGCGGATTTTCGTCAGAATCTTTTCACCGATGCCCATGAGGCCGGCTGGCGAGAAGACCATCAGGATGATCACCATTGCCGAATAGATGATGAGATAGTAGCCTTCGGTGAAGCGAAGGAACTCCGGCAGCAGGATCACGACTGCCGCACCGAGCATCGGCCCGAAGAAGTAGCCCGCGCCGCCAACGATCACCATGAGCAGTATCTTCAGCGAATGCAGTAGCGCAAAGGAGTTGGGTTCGATGAACTGGACCAGCGGAGACATGATGGCGCCCGCAAGCCCGGCACTTGCCGAACCGACGGCGAAGGCAAGAAGCGTGATGCGGCGGGTATCGACCCCAAGGCTTTCGGCACGGATCGGGTTTTCCCGCAGCGCCTTGAATGCGCGCCCCCATGGCGAGCGGATAAGCCCGTACATCAGGACTGCGAAGATCACGAAGATCACCACGATCATGTAGTACATGTCGAGGTTGGTGCGTATGTGGTAGAAACCGAAATCCGGCCGCGGCATGTTGAACTTGCCGTAGGATCCGCCCGTCAGCCAGTCCTCGTTGCGCGCCACGAGCACCACAAGCTGATTGAAGGCAAGGGTGACGAAGGCAAGGAAATGGCCCTTCACCCTCAATGCCGGAAATCCGATGAGAATCCCGATCACGAAACACACGATGACTGATGCAAGTGCCGCCAGGATCCAGTGGATGCCGGCAAGGGTCATGATTGCCGTTACATAGGCGCCGATGCCGATGAACGATGCCTGGGCGAGGGAAATCTGCCCTGCATAGCCGAGCGTCAGGTTGAGGCCCATGGCCGCGATGGTGAACATCAGCCACGAACACAGGATGAGAATGAAGTAGTTGCCCTGGCCGATCGGCAGAAGAAAGAGCGCGATCAATCCGGCAAGAAGGAAGAGGTTGCGTTTCATGTTACACGGACCTCCCTTCGGAAGTTCCCAGGAGCCCCTCGGGCTTGAACAGGATGACCACGATCAGCAGCAGCAGCGGAATCGCCGCACGGTATTCGGCGGTCAGATAGGTGGCGACCATATTGTCGAGGACGCCGATCAAGAGCCCGCCGGCAAGTGCGCCGCGTATCTGGTTGAAGCCGCCGACAATAGCCGCGATGAACGCGATCAGGCCCAGGTACTCACCGTTCGAAAACTTGGCGAGATAGACCGGGGTAATCAGGAAGGAAGCAAGCGAGGCCAGCGCGGCATTGATCAGGAAGGTATAGAGGATCATGCGGTTGGTATCGACGCCAAGGATTTCCGCAACGCCCGGATTCTGGGCTGTCGCCTGCATGGCGCGGCCGGTGCGTGTGCGATCCAGAAACAGCGTCAGGAGCAAAACCACTCCAAGCGAAATCACGAGGTGCAGCACATCGGTGACCGAGATAATCGCGCCACCTATGTTCCAGGTTTCGGATGACATGAGTGCCGGATAGGGCTGTGCCTCCGCACCATAGAATTCCTTGACGCTTTCCTTGAGAAGAATTGCAAGCGCCATCGTCACGATGATCAGAGAAAGGCTGTTGCCGTGTCCCTGCCTTTGCATCGGCTCCACGATTGCCCGCTTGAAGAGATAGCCGAGCAGGAAAACCGACACCAGCATTGCGATGATCATGGCAAGCCAGAAGGGCATGCCCATGTTCATTGCGACGAGAACGAAGAAGGCGGGCACCATGACGAATTCGCCCTGCGCAAAGTTCACGGTCTGGGCGGCCTGCCAGACCAGCGTGAAGCCGATGGCGGCAAGCGCGTAGATCGAGCCGGTGGCCAGGCCTGACAACAGGACCTGAAGAAACTGTTCCATGGGTCTATCCGAATTGAGTGTGGGCATGGCTGCCGGCAAGAGCCGACAGCCAAATTAAGAAGGCTCAGTTTGCAGGGACAGTGCCCGTTACGACCTGTTTGCCGTCCTTGACTTCCATGATGAAGCTGGCACGGGACATTTCACCCGCATCATCCCAGCAGGTATCGAGAAGCAGGCCCGGTGCTTCCTCTGCCGTCAGGCACAGGCCATGCATGGTGTTGATGAACTTTTCCCGGTCCACCTCACCGGCTTTCTCGGTGCCGTATTTCAGCATGTAAGCCGAAACATAGCCCTTGATCGCGTTGTGGTCTGCAGTACGGCCATACTCGGCCTCGAAGGCCTTGCCAAAGTTCTGGAAAGTCTCGAGTGGCGCATCCGCGGTCAGGCCGACATGGGCCACGGCACCGTTGGCAGCTTCGCCAGCCAGCTCGATAACCTTCTGGCCCGTGAGCGTTACTTCACCGACGAGCGGCTGTGGAATGGCCTGCTTGTGCGCTTCACGCAGGAAGCGGGCAGATTCCTCCTCGTGCAAGTAGACGAAAACGGCATCCGCACCGGAATCCTTGATGCGCGCAACGTCGGAAGCAAAGTCGGCAGCACCAGCCTCAGAGGGAATGTCTGCCGCAACCTCGATACCGGCCTTTTTCATCTCCTCGATGAACACGTCATGACCGCCCTTGCCAAACTCGTTATTGACCCAGGCAACGGCAACCTTCTTGGCGCCAAGCGTATCCTTGAAATAGGCGGTAAGCGCGGGAACGCCCTTCTGGGCACCGTAGGAGCTGCGGAAGATGTAGGGGTTGCCCTGCGCCGTGATGTTCGGTGCCTCTGAACCGGTGATCTGCGGTACGCCAGCCTGTTGGGCGACCATCATGTTGACGATGGTCGACGAGGAATAGACCGTTCCCCAGATGGCATATGCACCTTCATCGATGGCCTTCTGCACCAGTGCGCGCGAGGTCTGCGGATCGGTTGCGGTATCATACTGGGTGACCTCAAGCTGCCGGCCCAGCACCCCGCCGCTGGCGTTGATTTCCTTGGCCGCAAGCATGGCGCCATCGCGGTAATTGGTGCCTGCCACTGCACCACCGCCCGAAAGTTCGACGACAGCGCCGATCTTGATCGGATCTTCTGCAAATGACGGAATGCAGCTTGTACCCAGCATCATTGCGGATGCGGCAAGCCCGATAATTGTTCTGCGATTCATCTTCAGGTTCCTCCCTTTTGATCGCTGAAAAAGTTTCCTTCCTCCTCCACATAGCGCCTGGAAAACGGCTACTCCGGTGGGAGTCAGGACCTGCGAACAGTCCAAGTTCAGCAATTCGTCGTGTTAACGTCAAATACCAATATCAGACCTATGCGTAACATGATGTTATGCTCGAATTTTCCTTTCCCGTTCAGCTACCGATGCCTGCATCACCTGCCGCAACTGGGATATGAATTCCTCGGCCAGTCCGGATAGAGCGCGGTCATTGCGATAGGCCACGTAGGTTTCGAAGCGTGTATCGGCCTGCTCGATTTCGAGCATCTTGATTCCCGGAACGGCCTCCTTGGCCACCGTGAATTCATCGATGACGGCGATCCCCAATCCTTCCGCTACCATCCGGCAAACAACAGAACCAAAGCGAACCATGATGTCGACCGTGGGCTCATACCCGGCTTCGCGAAACACGCGAGTCATGATCGATCCATAGGGGTCTTTCGGGTCGATGCCGATCAGCGGATGCCTGATCATCTCGTGAACGCTGATGGAATCGCGCTGGGCAAGTTTGCTGCTCGCGGGCACGACGCAGAAAAGCCGGCCGCTGGTCAGCGGCTCCACCTCGATGACCGAGTGATCCAGACTGGAGGAGAGCACCATCAATTCGCCCCTGCCGATCAGCAGGTAGTCGATGGTTTCCTCGATCTTGATCAGGTCTATGTTGAACCTGAGTTCGGGAAAGCGGGAACGCATGCGGCCCACTGCCTGTGGCACCATCACATTTGCAATGGAAGGAACACTCGCAAAGGTCAGTTCCTGCCCCGCGCCGCGCTGCATGACGCTGATCGCTTCCTGGAGATCCTCGACCTTGCCGTAGACAATGTCCAGCAGGTTGAAGATGTTGCGCGCCTGCGTTGTCGGCACGAAGCGCCCTTTCGACCGGTCAAACAGGCGCACGCCAGCGCTTTCCTCGGCATACTTCACGAGGCGGCTGAGGCCTGGCGCAGAAACGTTCAGGAGACGCGCGGCACCGGCGATCGTGCCCGCAACCATGACGGCGCGGATGACCTCGATCTGGCGAAGCGTCAGCCTGGGCTTTTCACGCCCTGTCCATTTGACGGTGCTGTTCACCCTGCCTGCCCCTTCGCCACCAGATCGTCGATGATCAACTGCCTCAGTTCCGGGGTAACTTCGGGCCTGACGCCAAACCAGTGTTCGAAACCGTCCACGGCCTGGTGCAGCAGCATTCCCAATCCGTCCACCGTGCGGTGGCCCTTTGCGGCTGCCTGCTTCAACAGGGCGGTTTCCAGCGGCACGTAGATCACATCATACACGACCGCGCCTTCCTTGAGGCCGGAGAGATCGATTTCGAGCGGCGGCTGGCCCTTCATGCCGAGACTGGTCGTATTGATCAGCAGGTCGGCATCGGCAAGGAGCACTTCCGTTTCATCCGTACCGTGGGCCGATACCTGCGAACCGAAATGGCCTGCAAGCTCGCGCGCCTTTTCGACCGTCCGGTTGACCACCTGAACGGAGAGACCGCGTTTGAGCATGCCATATATCGCGGCGCGCGCTGCGCCGCCTGCCCCGAGTATGACGGCATTCCTGGCATCGTCATCCCAGCCCGGCGCCTGTTCGTCCAGGTTGCCGACAAGGCCGATCCAGTCGGTATTGCCACCAACCAGCTGGCCGTCCTCGAACCAGAGCGTGTTGACCGCACCCAATTGCTGCGCGGCATCGTCGATGCGGTCGCAATAGCGCATTACCGCAAGCTTGTGCGGAATGGTGACGTTTCCGCCGGCCCAGCCTTCGGCACGCATGCCGGAAATGAAGTCACTGACTGCGTCCGGCGCAACGTCCTTCGTTTCATAGCTTCCGTCGATGGCATGCAAGGCAAGCCAGTGGCCGTGCAGCATCGGCGAACGGGAATGGGAAACCGGATGGCCCAGGACGAAAGCGCGCTTGGTAGTCATGTAGTCTTCAATGCCTCAGTTTGTTTGACCTGCACCTTCATTGGACGATACCCGGCATTCCATGCAAATGCGAATTTCACCGGAACACCCGGCAATTTCCTTTTCCGACGCGCGTCACACCCTGTTCAGCAGGTAATCGACGATGAAGCCTGCCTGCGCATTGAACATGTCGACGCCCGTGCTGGTCTTGCAGCCTTTTTCACGTGCCGCGACGATGAAGGGCGACGGATCCGGCTTAGTGATGACGCAGGAGCAGAACTGCTCAGCGGTCAGTTTTTCCATATCAACCGGAAACGGGTCGCCTTCGCGCATGCCGAGCGGCGTGGCGTTGGCAATGATATCGTAGCCTGCCGGATCGTTGCTGCCTGCGCCGACGCGGTCCCCGAAAACCTCCTGCAGGCGTGCGATCAGACCGTCGCGGCGGGATTGGTCGACATCATGCACGCCGAGAAACTTCACACCACGGTCGAGAAACTCGTAGGCTATTGCGCTGCCTGCGCCACCCGCTCCAACGAGCAGTGCCCTGGAACCTTCGACGGCACCACCTTCTGCCAGAACCGCATCTACATGGCCCTGGCCATCGGTATTGTCGCCGATCCATGCATTGCCCTCGCGGCGGGTGATGTTGACGGCTCCGGCCACCGTGGCGCGCTTCGTGACGCGGCCGCAATGCTTAAGCAGTGCCTGCTTGTGGGGGATGGTCGCAATGACACCGTCCATGTTCAGGCAGGCCACGGCTCCGGCCATGAATGCGTCCACGCCTTCCGGCTTGATGTTGCCGGGAACGAGCACCGCGTTGGCACCACGTTCCTGCAGAATGCGCGTGAGATTGGCGGGCGATTTCACCTGCCCTATCGGATCCCCGATGATGACATAAAGCCTCGTTTCGCCGTCAAGTCTTGTCGGCGCTGCTGCCTGCGGAACGTTCATGCCGCCTCTTCCCCAAGTTTGGATTGTTGTTTTTGCTGCCCGGATTTCGCTCTCGCCGCTGCATGGCGCGCGGCAATATAGCCAAAGGTTATGGCCGGCCCGATCGTGATGCCCGGCCCCGGATAAACGCCGCCCATGATCGACTGCATGTCATTGCCACAGGCATAGAGTCCGTCAATCGGATTGCCATCGGCATCGATCAGGCGAGCATTTTCGTCTGCTGCCAGGCCGGTTGCCGAACCGATATCGGACGGGAAAAGCTTCACGGCATAATACGGTCCGGTCTCAAGTGCGCCCAGCGAAGCATTCGGCTTGTGTTCCGGGTCTCCGTTTCCGCATTCGTAGACGGTCTCGCCGCGATGGAAATCCTCATCCTTGCCAGCCTTGGCTAATGTATTGAAGCGCGCCAGCGTCTGTTCGAAGGTTTCGGCATCAAGCCCAAGCTTCCGGGCGAGATCGCCGGGCGTGGTGCCGGAGACCAGGTAGCCGTCATCGAGGAAAGGCGCGAGACCCTTTTCGCTTGTCCCGGGCCGGACCATTCCAATCCCGTATTTGGCGATGCTCCTGGCGTCCGCAATCAGGAATGCCGGAATATTGCCCGTCTCGAACTGGGCGATGGAAAACTCGTGGTATGAGCGGCTTTCATTGGTGAAGCGGCGCCCGTCCTTTCCAACCGAAATAATTCCGGGTTTCGAACGGTCAAAGACGAAGTGCGGGAAAACCGCCGTCGTGCCGTCCTTGCGCTTGCGGAGCGAGCAAGGCGCCATGAACGCGTTTTCGGCAGCGCCCTTTCCGTATACCGCACCAAGGCCCAGAACGATATCGTGCAATTCTCCGGTATGGCCGGGGGCCGAAGGGCTGAACTCCGGCGTCGGCTTGCGCAGCATCTGCGACCGCCGCTCGGCATGGCGGGCGAACCCGCCTGAAGCGAGGATTATGCCGCCGGAAACGCGTATCCGGCGGGAGCCATCGGGCGTCTCAAGGTCGAGCAGGTGGCCGTCACCGTCCGGAACAATCGAAGCGACACGAGTCTGGGTAACGATGTCCACGCCGAGCTTCCTTGCAGAAAGAAGCAACCGGCCAATGAGCGCATTGCCCATGACGAGACGGGTGGCGCGGCCGAAGCGGAGGCGGTCGATGTAGTAGCCTCCGATCAGCTTGATCGAGTAGGCTAGCGACTTCAGGGATTTGCCCATCTTCAGAAGATGGCCGATATCGTCGCGATCCACCTGAAGCCCACCGAGGATGGTGAATTCCGGGATGGTTGGCCGGATCAATTGCAGATCGCGGCCCAGAGGCTTGGCGTCGAATGGAACCGGCTCAATCGCGCGGCCGCAGCTGGTCGATCCCTCGATTTCATAGAGATAGTCCGGGTGGAAGGGACGCGCACGAAACTGTGCATCCGTGTGATCCATCAGCGTGTGTATGGCTTGCGGCCCGTTCGCCAGGAAGGCTTCGCGCATGGCCTTCGGGGACCGGTTGCCAATTGCCCTGTCCAGATATCCGCTGACCTTCTCGGGGCTGTCCTCGGCATCCACATCGGCGGCAAGCCTGGTATTCGGCACCCATGTGGTGGCCGCTGAATAGGCAGAGGTGCCGCCTACATATTCGGTACGCTCGACGAGCAGAACACGCGCACCTTCAAGAGCCGCGAACACTGCCGCTGCCAAGCCGCCGGAACCCGCTCCGAGCACAGCGACATCATATGTATCGCGTAGTTCTACCGACTGATTTTCAGTGGACACGGATCGCGCCTCCCAACGCCAGGCCTGAGCTATCACCACCAACTAGACAAAAATTGAAAGAGTTTCAAGATTGAAAAGATATTTTATCTGAGCCATTATGCGATCAATCGGCGCGCCTGTCGAGTCGGCCTCAACAGGTGCGAGCCGGGCGTTTCGGGAGGAGTACCGGCCAGGCACTGGCGAAGGCTGCCAGAACCGGTACAGGCGTCCAAGGGAGAGGTGACTGTGAGCAGCGCGCTCGAAAAATCGCTCGGCCTTCTCGAGCGGATGGCACAGACGCCGCAAGGCATGTCGGTCAGCCAGCTGTCGGAGGAGCTGGAACTGCCGGCATCCGGTGTGCACCGCCAGCTCCAGGAACTCTCACGCCTTGGCTATGTCAGGCAGGAGCAGAGCCAGGGTAACTACACATTGACCATTCGCCTCGCAGCCGTCGGCCTTGGGTTTCTGGGCCGGTCGGGTGTAACCGACATCGCCCAGCCCATCCTCGACCGGCTTGCCAGGGAAGCTGGCGAACTGATCCGGCTCTCGGTCTTCGATAGCGGCAGGCTTACCTGGGTCGCTGTTGCACAGGGCGCCACTTCCAGCCTGCGCTACGATCCAGGGCGGGAGCAAGGCGTCGTTGTCCATCTCGCCTCCTCTGCCGGGGGCCGCGCGCTGCTTGCCCGGCTTCCCGAGCGCATGGCGCTTGCAATGCTCGGAGAACAGGGGCTCGAACCGGATTTCAAACACGGCAGCAAGGCACCGAAAAGCATCGCAGAACTCATGAACATTCTGGAGACCACGCGCAAGCGCGGCTACTCGGTGGCAATCGATTCCTACCTTCAGGGAATGGCCGCAATGGCCGTGACCATAGAGGCCAAAGGTCATGAATTGCCTCTTGGCTGCCTGTCGATAGCCGGGCCGAGCGTCCGTTTCACCGAGCAACGTATCGAGGAACTCCATCCGGCACTGAGCGCTGCCGCTAACGAACTCGGCCAAGCGGCCAATGCCTCGCACTACTTTGCTGCCTTTCGCAGCCCTTCCTTCGCGGAACGGGGCGCCGCATGACCTCTGAAAAAGCGGCAGAAGGAATGTCCGGTCAGGACAATGTGCTCGTTTGCGACGTGCTGGTAATAGGCTCGGGTGCAGGCGGTCTTGCCACTGCCGTGACTGCTGCCCATCACGGACTGAAAGTCATTCTTGCCGAAAAAGACAACCAGCTTGGCGGCACCACTGCATGGTCGGGCGGCTGGCTCTGGATACCGCGCAACCCCCTGGCCCTCGAGGCGGGGATCGTCGAGGACGAAGACGCTCCGCTTCAATATTTGCGCTCCGAAACGGGCAACAGGGCAAACGACCCCCGCGTCTCGGCATTTCTCGCGAACGGACCTGAAATGGTGTCCTTCTTCCGCGATCACACGGAAATGGAATGGCTGCCGGGCAACAGCATCCCCGACTTCCACGAGACGCCAGGCAGTGCAAAGGGCGGCCGCTCGGTGACCGCAGCGCCCTATGACGGGCGCAAGCTTGGCAACTGGATCGAAAAGCTGAAACCCCCGCTGGACATTGTCAGCCTCGCGGGCATGGGCATAGCTTCCGGCTCGGATCTCGGTCATTTCTTCAATGCAAGGCGCAATCCGAAGTCCGCTCTGCATGTATTTCGCCGTCTTGCCCGCCACGGTCTCGATTTGCTGATGCACAGGCGCGGCATGCACCTGGTCAACGGCAATGCGCTTGTCGCCAGGCTGCTGCGCACTGCAATCGATCTGGATGTCACGATCCTGCCCGGCCATCCTGCCGAACGAATCCTGCGCACCTACGACCGAGTGACCGGAGCAATCTGCGGCGGAGTGGAAATACATGCGAGACGTGGTGTCGTACTCGCAACGGGCGGTTTTCCCCATGACAGCAAACGCCATGGAGAGATGTTCGAGCATGTCAACGAGGAGAGCTCGCACCATTCTGCGGCGTCTGCATCCAACACTGGCGACGGGTTGCGCCTTGGCGAATCTGCGGGAGGCACGGTCTCGCAGGATTTCTTCCACGCCGGCGCATGGTCCCCGGTTTCGCTCGTCCCGCGCAAGGATGGGACCACGGGTAATTTTCCGCATCTGGTGGAGCGTGCAAAGCCGGGTTTCATCGCAGTAGGACCCGATGGCAGACGCTTCGTCAACGAAGCTGATTCCTACCATGACTTCATGTCGGCGCTTTTTGCCGCCTATCCCGGCGCAACTTCACCCCATGCATGGCTGATCGCCGATCACGCCGCCCAGAGGCGCTTCGGCCTCGGCTGGGCGAAACCCTTCCCCTTCCCGCTTGGCCCCTACAGGGCTTGCGGCTATCTGAAATCCGGTGACAGCCCGCAGGCACTTGCCCGCGAGACCGGACTGCCCGCGGAGACACTGGCGGAAACAATAGCGCGCTTCAACTTTCATGCCGAAAAGGGCGAGGATCCCGACTTCATGCGCGGCCGCTCTGCCTACAATCGCATTCAGGGGGATCCGGGCAACCAGCCGAACCCTTCGCTGCGCCCTCTGGAAGAAGGCCCACTCCATGCGGTCAGGATCGTACCGGGAAGTCTCGGCACCTTTGCCGGATTGCAGACGGACGAATGCGCCCGTGTGCTGGAAGGCAATGGCAAGCCGATAGCCGGCCTGTTCGCGGCAGGCAACGACATGACTTCGATCTTTGGCGGCAACTATCCGGCGGGCGGCATTACGCTCGGACCGGCAATGACATTCGGATACATCGCAGCCCGCGTTCTGGCGGAACTACCGGTGACGGGAGTCACAGCTTGCTGCGTTCCACAAAAGGCAACAGATGAGGAGACCATGAATGACGCAGTACTTTGAACTGACAACACTGAAGACGGTGATCTTTGGCGCCGGAAAGGCAGCCTCTGCCATCGAGAAGTGGATCAGTGAAGGCAATGGCCAGCTTCACGGTGCCTGGTTCTCCGACATCGGCAGCCTGAACGAGGTCTACATCCTGCGCAGCTTTGCAGGCATCGAAGACATGATGGCGGAACGCGACCGGATGCACCGGTCAGCAAACCCGTTTGGCTGCCTTGATCTTCTTCTTGGAATCGAGGCGGAAAGCTACAAGGGTCTCGATTTCATGGGTGACGTGCCATCCGGCGAAATGGGGCCTGTCTACGAGATCCGCACATACCGGATGAAGCTGAACGGTCTGATGCCGACAATGGAAAAATGGGAGGCGGCCCTCCCCGCGCGCAATGCATATTCACCCTGCATTGCCGCAATGTACGGCCTCGACGGATCGCCCCGGCTGACGCAGATATGGCCGTACAAGTCTCTGGAAGAGCGCGGCAAGGCGCGTGCACAATCGGTGACCGACGGCAACTGGCCACCGAAAGGCGGACCGGACTGGCTTACGCCTGACATGACCTCGACCATCGCCATGCCGATGGCATTCTCACCGCTGAAATAGGGAGCCGAAGCATGCACAAGTATTCGATGGCACATCTCACCGGCAATGGCGCGGACCCGATCACCGCGACCGAGGCCGCGGCGAAAGCCGGCTACGACATGGTCTCCTACCGCTTCCTGCCCGCCGGGCCGGGCGACACGCCCCCGCCGCTGCTGGAAGACGACAAGCTGTTTGCCGAAACGCTAGCCGCCATGAAGGCAAACGGCCTTGGCATCATCGATGTCGAGATGATGCGTCTGGCGCAGGGTACGGATCTCCAGCACTTCAAGCCGCTGATGGAGCGCGCAGCGCAACTCGGTGCTACCAGTATCGTGACCGCAATCGATGACACCGACCGTGCGCGTGCGATCGACGCCTATTGCAGGCTATGTGAGATGGCTGAACCCTATGGCATCGCCGCAGAGCTCGAATTCATGCCGTGGACAGGCTGCAAGACCATCCGTGATGCGCTCGAATTCATGGACGCGACGACCAGCAAATCGGCCGCCATCCTGTTCGACACGCTCCATTTCGACCGCTGCGGCTCGACGCTGGATGACATCTCGGCAATTCCCGCCGACAAGATCAACTATGTCCAGCTTTGCGATGCACTTGCGGATTACGACAAGTCGGATGAAGGGCTGATCTATGTTGCAAGACAGGCCAGGCTCATTCCCGGACGCGGCGACATCGACTTCGCGCCGATCATGAAGCGACTGCCGAAAGACGTCCCGATTTCGATAGAGATCCCGGACAAGCCGCTTGTCGAGGAAATGGGTCTGGATGCCTTCCTGCGCGCAACGCTGGAAGAAACGAAGGCTCTGGTCGACCGCATAGAGGCAGAAGCCTAGGTCCTGCTGACCCTGCAACACCGCGAATCCGGAAATGCTATTCCTGTCCCTCGAAACCGTCTCCCGGTTCTGCCGCGGGAATGGCATAGCTTTCTGTAAACCAGCGGTTCAGGTCTACATCGGCGCAGCGCTTCGAGCAGAAGGGATAGGTCTTGCGCTCGGATGGCTTGCCGCAGGACGGACACTTGCGCGGTTTCCTGAGAGGTTCGACCTTCGGCGAGGCAAGCGCCTCCGGGTCAAGGTGCTCCTGGGCGCCAGGCTTGTCTTGCCGGTTGGACATGACGCGTCCTAACCGTTTACCCAGTTGAAGTGAACCGGGTAGCCCTCGCCAACCAGCAGCGACACGGTTTCCTGCAGCGGCAGGCCGACCACATTCGAATAGGAGCCGGTCAGCTTGACGACAAAGCATCCGGCAAGGCCCTGTATGGCGTAACCGCCGGCCTTGCCCCGCCATTCGCCAGAGGCAAGATAGGCTTCCATTTCCTCGCGGCTCAACCGCTTGAAGCGCACGCGCGTCTCGACAAGGCGATGGCGCATGGCGCCCTTGGGCGTGACCAGCGTGACGCCGGTATATACCCGATGCGAGCGGCCCGAGAGCATTTTCAGCGAATAGGAGGCCTCATCCAGCATTTCGGCCTTGGGCAGGATGCGGCGTCCGACCGCCACGACCGTGTCGGCAGACAGGATCATGCTGCCGTGCAGTTCCGGCTGGCGCGATATGTGCTCGATTGCGGCCTCGGCCTTCTCGCGTGCCAGGCGCTTGGCCAGATTGCGCGGTGCCTCGGATTTGTGGGGAGTTTCGTCGATGTTCACCGGGCAAAGGTTGTCCGGACGGATTCCTGCCTGCTGCAGAAGCTGCAGACGCCGGGGGGAACCCGAGGCGAGTACCAGTTTTGTCTTCCCCGCCATGATTTTCCGCCTGCCGGATTACTTGAAACGGTAGGTGATCCGGCCCTTGGTCAGATCGTAGGGGGTCATTTCCACGAGCACCTTGTCACCCGCGAGAACACGGATGCGGTTCTTGCGCATGCGGCCTGCCGTGTGAGCGATAATCTCGTGATCGTTTTCCAGTTTCACGCGGAACGTCGCGTTCGGAAGCAGCTCCGTTACGACACCCGGAAACTCGAGTACTTCTTCTTTTGCCATTCTTACTCTTCGCAAGCTTTCAAATTTTGCCGGAAACTATAACAGGCCAGTCAGTTTGTGAACCGCAAAGACGGACGCACGGCAAAAAAACCGTGCGCCCGCGATGATGGTATCAGCGGAAACTGACTTCGGACAATTCCGGAGGTTCGCGGCATATATAGGGAGTTTATCCCCGGTTGCCAAATCGTTCCCGGATGCGGCTCTCAAGACGGTCGCGCACCTCGCGGTAGCTCTGAAGAATCTGCTCGCGATTACCGGCCACTGTGGAAGGGTCGAGCGTTGCCCAGTATTCAACCTCGACGGGCTGGGTACGCGTCAATTCGAGTGCCTTGTGATGGGCTTCAGGCGTGAGCGTGACGACGAGATCAAACCAGCTTTCCTCGAGTTCATCGAGTGTCTTGGAGTGGTGCGCCTTCATCGGCACGCCCCTTTCCTCCATGACTGAAGCGGCGAACGGATCGAGGTCGCCGCTGTTCACGCCTGCCGAGGCCACATGTATCATCGAGCCGAACAGATGGCGCGTCAGGTACTCCGCCATGGGCGAGCGGATGCAGTTCATGCCGCAGACGAAAAGAACCGAGCCCGGAATCCCGGGCATGGTCTTGCCGGCGGAGGTGTCGTCACCTGATTGAATATCCGGCAAGTCGGCCACGCCCAAGCCCCTCATCCACGCCAATGCAACACGCAAACAAGGGTGAAGAGACGACGGGCAGTATCGAAATCCACCTCGATCTTGCCGGACAGCCTGTCCATGAGGGTCTGGGAGCCCTCGTTGTGCAGCCCGCGCCGGCCCATGTCGATGGCCTCGATCTGCTGCGGGGAGGATGTACGTATGGCCTCGTAGTAGGAATCGCAGATCATGAAGTAGTCCTTGATGATCCGCTTGAAGGGTGTGAGGGACAGCACGTGCGAAACGACATCGCTGCCGTCTTCGCGCAGAATGCGGAATACGAGCCGCTTTTCCACCACCGACAGAATGAGCTTGTAGGGACCGCCGGAGTCTCCGATGGGCTTGAAGCTGTTTTCCTCGATCAGGTCGAAGATCGCCACTGCACGCTCGTGTTCCACGTCGGGCGTGGCGCGCTCGAAGGATTCGCCGTCCAGCTGGACGTCGATCAACCTGTCTTTCGATGTTGAGCTTGCGGACACTGTGGCAATTTCCGGCGCGAATGTGTGAATGGAACGAATAGGAAGTACTAGCCGCGATTCATTCTGATTGAAACAGACCGGCCATGGGCTTGCAATCCTTCGGCGCCAGCCAGCACAACTGCTGCTGGGCCAATTGCGGCAAGCTGTTCGGGACCGCATTTGAGTATCGAGGTGCGCTTGACGAAATCCTGCACGCCAAGACCGGAGGAAAACCTGGCAGAGCGCGCCGTCGGCAACACGTGGTTCGAGCCGCCCACATAGTCTCCAATGGCTTCCGGCGTATGGGCACCCAGGAAAACCGCGCCGGCATTGCGGACACCCGCCAGAAAGGCTTCCGGGTCGGCGGTGGCGATCTCCAGATGCTCCGGCGCAATCCGGTTGGTGAGCGGCAGGGCATCGTCGAGCCGTTCGACGGTAATCACCGCCCCGAAGTTCTCCCAGCTTGCCCGCGCGATCTTCTCGCGTGGCAGCGTCCGCAGATGGCGTTCGACCGCTTCGATGACGCTGTCTGCCAGAGACGGCGAATTCGTGATCAGGATCGACTGGGCGCTTTCGTCGTGTTCAGCCTGCGCCAGCAGGTCGATGGCCAGCCAGTCAGGATTGTTCTCGCCGTCGGCAACCACGAGAACCTCCGAAGGTCCAGCAACCATGTCGATGCCAACCGTGCCGAATACACGGCGTTTTGCTGCCGCGACATAGGCATTGCCGGGACCGACGATCTTTGCCACCGGCTCGATCGTGGCAGTGCCATAGGCGAGCGCGGCAACGGCCTGCGCACCGCCAATGCGGTAGATTTCATCAACCCCTGCCATGTCGGCTGCAGCCAGCACCAGCGGATTGATCTTTCCCTCGGGTGTTGGCACCACCATGACGACGCGCGGAACACCGGCAACCTTGGCAGGTACGGCATTCATCAGCACCGAACTTGGATAGCTTGCTGTGCCGCCCGGCACATACAGACCTACCGCATCGATTGCCGTCCAGCGCGAACCGAGTTCCACGCCTATGGCATCCGTATACCGGTCATCCTTCGGCAATTGCCGTTCGTGATGGGAGCGTATGCGGTCGCGGGCGAGTTCCAGCGCGGCAAGATCGTCTGCGCTCACCGCGGCACGTGCGGAGGCGATCTCGGCATCGGTGACGCGCAACCCTTCCGGGCCGGCCAGTTCTAGGCGGTCGAATCGGGCAGTATATTCGAGCAATGCCTCGTCGCCGCGTTCGCGAACGCCTGCGATGATATCTCTGACGGCATCGTCTACGTCGACGCTGACCTCACGCTTTGCGGCAAGCAGATCGCGAAAGCGAGCCTCGAAACCGGCATCGGAGGAAGACAGGCGGACTACCACGTCACGTACCCTTTCAATCTGTGTGCTCAATCTGTGTGTCTGGGCACGGACTGTGCCGCCCAGGAGGCTTTCATGTCGCTGAGTTGCGCCTCTATGCATTCGACATCCAGACGGACTGCGGCATTCCCGGCAAAAACAAGTTCGATGACTCCGGCAGGCTTGTCCGTTTCCTCGAAGGTGACGGCAAGGAGCGAAAGCACCGTCTCACCATCCGAACGGTCTATGCCCGTTGACGAAACCTTTCCGACACGCTCGAAATGCAGGACCGACATGCGGCGTTCATGCTCGGCGTCGCCTGCCACCTCGCGTTCCCAGACAAAGCGGTTCAGCTCCAGAATGAACCGCCGCTCGCGCTGCAGGTATTTCAAACCCGAAACCTTGAGCACCGCATCCTGACAGTGGGCGGAGATCACCTGAAGATCTTCCGCGTCAAGCGCCACAAGTTTCAATCGCTTCTGGTTCATCGGAAATCCGGCCCGGCAGGGCAGTTGCGCCGGGCCGCCACAAACGTGGAGCCAGACAAGTCCTGTGTCGAGACCTCAAATATTGGAGGTAACCCGCAAACTCAAGGGAAAGCGCGCCGCAGCAGGACAAATTGCCCGTCAGCTGGAGACACGTTCGACTATCGCGCCGCAGCCGGAGAGCTTCTGTTCAAGGTGCTCGAAACCGCGATCGAGATGGTAGACGCGGTTGACCGTGGTCTGGCCTTCCGCCACGAGCCCGGCGATGACCAGCGAAACCGAGGCGCGCAGATCGGTGGCCATGACAGGAGCACCCTTTAGCTGACGCACGCCCTTAACGATGGCCGTTTGTCCATCGAGCGAGATGTTTGCGCCAAGACGGGCAAGTTCCTGCACGTGCATGAAGCGGTTTTCGAAGATGGTCTCGGTAATGCGCGAGGTGCCCTCCGCCATTGTCATCAGGGCCATGAACTGGGCCTGCAGGTCGGTCGGAAAGCCCGGGAAAGGCTCGGTTATGACGTTGACGGGCTTGAGCGCGCCACCATTCCGGGTGATGCGGATACCTTCATTGGTTTCCTCGACACCGACGCCGGCTTCCACCAGCACGTCCAGTGCCTTCTGCAGGAGTGGCGCACTGGCACCCTCCAGAAGAACGTCACCACCGGTCATGGCCACCGCCATCGCATACGTCCCGGTCTCGATACGATCCGGAAGAACGGTGTGTGTGGCACCATGCAGCGCTTCCACGCCGTCAATGGTGATCGACGAGGTACCGTGCCCGGAAATCCTTGCGCCCATGGCAATCAGGCAGTTTGCGAGATCGACGACTTCCGGCTCGCGCGCGGCGTTTTCCAGAACGGTACGCCCGCTTGCGAGGGTTGCGGCCATCATGGCAACATGCGTTGCACCGACGGAGACCTTTGGAAACCTGAACGTCGCGCCCTTCAGCCCGCCCGGCGCCTCGGCAATGACGTAGCCATTCTCGATCGTCATCGTTGCACCCAGCGCCTGCAGGCTGTCGATGAACAGGTCGACCGGCCGCGTACCGATCGCGCAGCCACCCGGCAGCGACACCTTGGCCTTGTGCATGCGCGCAAGGAGCGGCCCGATTACCCAGAAGCTGGCCCGCATTCTCGACACCAGATCATAGGGCGCAGTGGTATCGACGATCTCGCCCGCACGGAACGAGATGTTGCGGCCCATCTGGCCGTTGTGGTCCTTGCGCTTGCCTTCGACCCTGTAATCGACGCCATGATTGGTGAGAATGCGGATCAGCGATTCCACATCGGCCAGGTGCGGCACATTCTGCAGAACCAGAGATTCGCTTGTCAGAAGCGACGCGATCATCAGCGGCAGAGCCGCGTTCTTTGCTCCGGAAATCCGGATGGTGCCGTTCAGGCGGTTTCCGCCCGTGACTACAATGCTGTCCATGCTGGCATTCCCCGTGGCGCCGATGCGCCCGCTCTTGCTATGTCCCGATAGGAGGATGCGACTTCCTAGTGCAAAGTGGTGGCCGCTTCAAGGCAGGATGCCGATTCACCATTAACCGGGGAAAGGACGAATGTTCATTCCCCGCCCGGATTTTCCTGCGCGCCTTGGCCGGGCTTGAGCAGTGCGTCAAGCTTTCGCTTGCGGGTGACCATTCTATCCTGATCATCTTCTGCGCCCGCCGGATCCGGTTTGAGCGCGCGCGCCTGGCCCTTGCGTCGCGCGAGGTTTTCGCGCAGTGCCTGGCGCCTGCGCCCGGTTGTTCCATCCCTGTCCGATCCCTGCATATCGACCTCTCGTTGCAGTGTTGTGCGCCTGTGCCCTTATTGCCTCCGTCCGGCGTAGACCGTTCCGAATGGTGACCGGCATCAAGGCCCGCAACAACTTATGCCTCAGTTTGAGCGGCAATCCGGATTTTGATCCGCCGTCCCAATATAAGTGCTTGCAACACGGTAACCGGTGTGGCAGAACGCACGCGATTTTTCCACCCGTTTGCGCATCGCCGCCGTGGAAATTATCGACTCAACGGTTGTCCATCAGTTCGCTGCCGTAGCTCAGGGGTAGAGCACTCCCTTGGTAAGGGAGAGGTCGAGAGTTCGAATCTCTCCGGCAGCACCATTTCTCCTTCTTGCTCGCAAGCGCCTTCGACGCGCTCGCACCGTCTTGCGGCCCGGTGCGACGTCGATGCCGTTTGACGTAGCTCCATTCGGAGCAACTTCGATCTTGACGGAATCACAGAATTCGAAATTTTACGAATAAATTCAGTTGCTTGCCGCTATAGGCCGTTTCCACCTGAAGATGAGCCGACCCAAGGGCTCCCCAACATCACCCCGCCCTGAAATGCTTCGACAGCTTCAGGCCCTGGGCCTGGTAGTTGGACGTCGTGATCTGGCCGTAGAGCGCCTTGGGTCGTTCCAGCATGTGCTCGTAGACCAGACGGCCTACAAGCTGGCCATGTTCGAGGATGAACGGCACCTCGTGGCTGCGTACTTCGAGCACGCCGCGCGCGCCCTTGCCGCCAGCCGCGTCGTGGCCGAAGCCCGGATCGAAGAAACCGGCGTAGTGCACGCGGAACTCGCCGACCAGCGGGTCGAAGGGCACCATCTCGGCAGCATAGAGCGGCGGTACATGCACTGCCTCGCGCGAGACGAGAATGTAGAACTCGTCCGGATCGAGCACGATTTCCCGGTCACCATGATCGTAGATCGGCTCCCAGTAGTCGTGGATCTCAAGGGCCGCCTTTCTATCCACGTCGACAACGCCGGTATGGCGCTTGCCGCGATAGCCGACCAGCCCGTCCGGCCCGCCGGTCAGGTCGACGGACAGGCCTATACCCGCATTGTGGATATTGGGCATGTCGGTGGCGACAAGGATTTCGGCGTCGTGCAGGGCCAGTAGCTCGTCGTCGGCGAGCAGGGCATGCCCCTGCCGGAAGCGTATCTGAGACAGGCGCGAACCGGTGCGAACGACCACCGGGAACGTGGACGGGCTGATCTCCAGGTAGAGCTGGCCGCTATAGCCGGGCTCGACAAGGTCGAAACCCTGGCAGTTGTCCGTGATCACGCGGGTAAAGATGTCGAGGCGGCCGGTGGAGCTCTTGGGGTTGGTGGAAGCTGCCAGCGTTTCCGGCAGGTCAAGGCTCTCCAGCAGCGGCACGATGTAGACACAGCCGGTCTCGAGCACTGCGCCCTCGGCCAGCGAGAACTCATGCAGCTTGAAACGGTCGAGTTTCGACTGGACCGACGACCCTTTGCCCGGCAGAAAGGAAGCACGCACCCGATAGGCTTTTTCCCCGAGCCTGAGGTCGAGGCTCGCAGGCTGTATCTGGTCATCATCCAGCGGGCGGGCGCTCTTCAGCGCCCCGCTTTCGAAAAGCCCGGCGATTTTTCCGTCCGGCAGGATACCTGTGGTGCGGGTCATTTCCTCTCCCATTGGCGCTGTTCGGAGTGCGGCAGCATGCGGACACCGATGTAGCAACCAGTACCATTGACGCAAAGTACCATTCGGAGTAAATCACGGTTTATTACCCGTGGTGATTTGGGCCGGCCGGCTTGCAGCCACGTAAAACAACTCGCTAAAAGGGCCGCCTGTGTCGATCTTGAATGCAGGATTACGGAACCGGTTGCGAGCACGCGGCCGGTTTTTTTGTTGCAGGAGAAGAGACATGGCAAGAGGCAGGAACTGGGGAGCATCGACAAAGCTCGTTCATGGCGGCATACGCCGCTCGCAATTCGGCGAGACCTCAGAAGCGCTGTTCCTCACCCAGGGCTTCGTCTACGACAGCGCCGAAGCGGCCGAGGCACGCTTCAAGGGCGAGGAAGACGGCTTCATCTATTCGCGCTACGCCAACCCGACCGTGGACATGTTCGAACAGCGCATGTGCCTTCTGGAGGGCGCTGAAGATGCACGCGCCACGGCGTCGGGCATGGCAGCGGTCGCGTCAGCGATTGCCTGCCAGGTGAAACAGGGCGACCACATCGTTGCAGCGCGCGCGCTGTTCGGTTCGTGCCGCTGGGTGGTGGAAAAGCTGATGCCGAAATACGGTGTCGAATGCACGCTGGTCGATGGCAAGAACCTCGACGAGTGGAAGGCCGCTGTTCGCCCGGAGACGAAGGTTTTCTTCTTCGAGACCCCAACCAACCCGACGCTGGAACTGGTGGATATCAAGGCGGTTGCCGATCTTGCGCATGAAAACGGCGCGACCCTGGTGATCGACAACGTGTTTGCGACACCCGTTCTGCAAAAGCCGCTGGAACTGGGCGCGGACGTTGTTTGCTATTCCGCAACCAAGCATATCGACGGCCAGGGACGCTGCCTTGGCGGCGTCGTGCTTTCCTCGAAGGACTGGATCGACGAGAACCTGCACGACTATTTCCGCCATACCGGCCCGTCACTCTCACCCTTCAATGCGTGGGTGCTGTTGAAGGGGCTGGAGACGCTTTCTCTGCGCGTGCGCCAGCAAACGGAAACGGCGGGCAGGCTCGCCGATTTCCTATCCGGCCGCAAGGACGTGACCCGGGTGCTCTATCCGGGCCATGAGAGCCATCCGCAGCATGATCTGGCCAGCCGCCAGATGAAGGGCGGATCTACCCTGCTTGCCTTCGAGATGGCGGGTGGCAAGGAAGCCGCCTTTGCCTTCGAGAACGCTCTAGACATCATCGCGATTTCCAACAATCTGGGCGATGCGAAGAGCCTCGTCACCCATCCGGCAACCACGACGCACAAGAACCTCTCGGACGAGGATCGGGCGGAACTGGGCATATCGGGCGGCCTGATCCGACTTTCCGTCGGGCTGGAGGACGCCGAAGACCTGATCGGTGATGTGGAACAGGCGCTGGATGCAGCCTTGAAGGCCTGACCGGGCGGCCATCTTCTCATCACTCAGTCGGACAGGACACGCATCGCAAGCAATATGCGCGACAATGCCGTATATAGGCAGATCGCGCCGAATACCCATGCCAGTACGGCAAACCAGGCAGGCATGAGGCAGGCGAGTGCGAACATTGCGATCGTCTCTGTCGCTTCCGCCAGCCCGGTGGTGAAATAGAGCGATTTCGCTCCCCTCGGCATTTCCTTCAGGTCCCGCTTCTCGGCCATGATGGCGTAGGCCAGAAAGCTTGCGCCATTGACGTAGAAAGTCAGGATGAGGAAGGCTCCCGCAACCGCGTTTGCAGCCGGGTCGGCCAGCACGAAGCCAAAGGGAACCGCGCCGTATATGGCGAAATCCAGCACGATATCCAGATAGCCGCCGAAGTCCGATTGTGCTCCGGCGTGCCTCGCAACCGCCCCATCCAGCCCGTCAGCCAGACGGCTTGCGAGGATCAGCAACAGTCCGGGAATGAAGAAGCCAAGGGCAATTGCGCCGGCGGCAGCAATTCCGAGCGCAAACCCGGCAAGGGTGACAGCGTTGGCGGAGATGCCCGCTGCCGCCATACGTGACGCGATGCGGTCCAGTGCCGGGTCAATGAGTTTTCTGGCCGTGCCGTCCAGCATGCGCGTTCCCGTTTGTGACGCACCCATTCTTGAAGGCGGCCCGCCTTGGAGGCCACTTGTCCTGCAGGTGCCTTGTCTGGCGATGGCAGAACGATATAACTTCGGCATGAAGCGCGAAAGGCCATCAGGCAGCGCTCGCACAAATGTGTACCGGGACTGGAGATTTGCCGACGATGTACAATCAGGTGACCCATGACGTGGAGGTGTCGGTCATGCCGGTCTACATCGACGAACGGTCCAACCCGGAAGAGAGCAGCTATTTCTGGGCCTACAGGGTGGTGATACGCAATCATGGCCAGGAGACCTTGCAGCTCATTTCACGCTTCTGGCTGATCACGGATGCCAATGGCAAGCAGGAGCGGGTAACCGGCGCAGGTGTGGTGGGCGAGCAACCGGTTCTCAAACCCGGTGAGGAATTCGAATACACCAGCGGCTGTCCGCTTACGACCTCTTCCGGGATAATGGCGGGCCATTACCTGATGAAACGCAAGGACGGCTCCACCCTAACGGTGAAGATACCGGCGTTCTCCCTCGACCTGCCGGACATAGATCCGATCTACAATTGAGAAGGCGCGACCCCGGCTGTGCCTCTATTCCGCGGGCCGGGTGGATGATCCCGTGCGCGAGAAAACCGCTATCAGCAGGTTGCGGATATCGGCTCCCACGCCGACGATTGCGGGGACGAGGAACAGCACGAGCAAGGTGGCAAGGCCGAGGCCGAAAATGATGGTCGCAGCCATGGGCAGCACGAACTGCGCCTGCACGCTCTTCTCGAACATCAGCGGCACGAGGCCCCCGATGGTCGTGAGCGAGGTCAGCAGGACAGCGCGCAAGCGGTCGCGGCTTGCCCCGGTGGCCGCCTCGAACAACGTCTCGCCTTCGGCCAGCCGCTCATCCAGTCGCGAAACGAGAATGATGGAATCGTTGACCAGGATTCCGGCAAGACCGAGAAGCGCGATGAACGACATGATCGTCAGCTTGAAGCCAAGCAGCCAGTGGCCAAAGATCGCGCCGACCAAGCCGAAGGGGATGATCAGCATGATGGCGATGGGACGCCAGTAGCTGGCAAATGTCCAGGCAAGAATGATGTAGATGACCGCCAGCGCGACGAACACACCCGTGCGCAGGTCCTCGAAGGATTTCTTGCGTTCCTCGTTGCGCCCGCCGAAGCGGTAGTCGACACCGTGCCTGAGCGCCACCTGGGCGATGCCGGCATCCTCCAACTGGCTGATTGCCTGTTCGGTGGTCAGTATATCGGTGTCGAGATCGGCCGTTACCGAGACGATGGTCTTGCCGTCCTGGCGGCGGATGGAGGAGAAGCCCTGCCGCTCGGTGAGGGTGACAACCTCGGTCAGCGGAACGAACTCTCCCGTGCTACTGCGCAGTTCAAAGCTTCGAAGCGCAGCGGTGCCCTGTTGGCGGTTCAGGCGCTCGACCCGGATGGTGACTTCGTCATCCCCTTGCGCGAAGCGGCGCGGAATGCTGCCTTCGAATGCGTTGCGAACCTGACGGGCCACGTCCTCGAGCGAGAAGCCGAGCGCATTGCCGCGCGGGGTAAGTTCCATGACCAGTTCCGGTTTGCCGAACGGCAGGTCGTCGCTGACACCGGTAGCACCCGGCAGGGCGGAAACCAGTTCAATCATTTCGCCTGCAGCGCGCTTGAGCGTCGCAACGTCGGCACCGGTAAGTTCCATATCGATGTCGCGGCCGGGCGGCCCGCCCCGGCTTGCCGAGATAGACGCCCGTTTCAGCCCCGGAATGTCCGGCAGGTTCTTGCGCCAGCCCTGGACGATTTCCGCGGTTCGCACCGTGCGTTCCTCGGACGGGGTGAGCTGGACGCGGATGTCGGCAAGGTTGTCACCCTCGTTGCGCCCGGACGCGCCAATGGTGCTGAATGTTGCCGCGATCAGCCGTTCATCCTTGGGCGCGAGGTCCTTTTCCGTCTTGTCCAGCGATTGCTCCACCAGCCGCACGACGCGCTGGACTTCCTCCAGCCTGATGCCCGCATTGAACTCGAGGCGCGCATTGAGGTTTTCCGCCTCAGGCGACTGGAAGAAGACGAAGCCGACCCGCTGCCCTCCGATATACAGTCCCCAGGCAACGGCTATCGAGATGGACACGGCGATGGCCAGGGTGAGATAGCGGTAGTGGAATGAGTGCTCTACCAGCCAGTTGAACGGGCCATCCCTGAACTTTGCAAAGCCCCGGTCGAAGGCCCGGCGGACGAAATTTTCCTCTTCCAGCGAAACCTTTTGCCTGCCCTGTCTGCGGCGACTGGCAAAGCGCGCCACCAGCTGGATCAAGGCCTCAAGAAGTGTGCCCACAAGAAGCGAACCGATCGCGACCAATGCAATGAAGAGCGGCAGCGCCACGCCATCCCGAAGCGCGGCGAGGCCGGCAAATGGCGAGGCGGTTTCCGCTACTCCCACTGAAGAACGCGTGGCCAGCGACAGCACGAAGACGCCGATCACGAGCGCCACCAGCATTTGGCGCCAATAGGACCAGCGCCGGCGCTTCGAAGGTTCGAGAGCATGCGCAAGGTGACCCGGCAGGATGAAGAAACACTCGATCAGGCTGGAGATGATCACTGCCATGACCACGACCGGCATCACGCCCATCATCTGGCCAATGGTGTCGCGGATCAGGAGGATGGGCGCAAAGGCGGCAATCGTCGTCGTCATCGCCGCCATTACCGGCGCCACCATGCGGCCTGCCCCGTTTTCCGCCGCCTCGTAGGGGCCATCGCCCTCGGCGAAGCGGGTGGCGGTGTGCTCGCCCACGACAATTGCATCATCGACGATGACACCCAGCATCATGATCAGCGCAAACAGGGAGATCATGTTGATCGTCTGGCCCATGAGCATCATCACCCCGATGGTGGCGAGCATGGCAACCGGAATCCCGGCAGCCACCCAAAAGGCAATGCGAGCGTTGAGAAAGATGAACAGCGTCGCGACGACGAGAACCAGACCGCCGATGCCGTTTCTTACGAGCAGCATGATGCG